>NZ_JBVIFM010000003.1:0-123318 GCF_055571335.1 Kitasatospora sp. NPDC030952 | reverse complement strand
GTGCGGACGCGGTCGGCGTAGGCCTCGGCGTCGGTGCGCTGGGCGGTCGTCTCGGCGGCGGTGCGCTCGGTGAGTTCGACGGCGGCCTGCTCCGCCTCGGTGCGGACGCGGTCGGCGTAGGCCTCGGCGTCGGTGCGCTGGGCGGTCGTCTCGGCGGCGGTGCGCTCGGTGAGTTCGACGGCGGCCTGCTCCGCCTCGGTACGGACCCGACCGGCGTACGCCTCGGCGGCCTCGCGGACCTCGGCGGTCTCCCGTGCCGTGCGCTCGGTCAGCTCGGCGGCGTCCTGCTCGGCCTGCTCGCGGGCGGTCCGGGCGGCGGCCAGCTGCTCGGCGGTCTCCTCGCGCTCGCGCTGCAGCCCGGCGGCGGCCTCCTCGTGCTCGCGCCGGCTCTCCTCGCGCAGCGCGTCGGCGGCGGCCTCGGCCTCGGCCCTGGTCCGGGCGGCCTCGGTGTCGGCCTCGGTGCGCACCCGCTCGGCGTCGGCGACCGCGGCGTCCCGGACGGCGTTCGCCTCGGCCTGCGCCTCGGTCGTCAGGGCCTCGGCGGCGGCGGTCGCCTCGGAGCGCACCCGCTGGTCGAACTCGGCGGCTTCGCGCCGGAGTTCGGCGGTCTCGCGCTCGGCGGCGGTGCGGTTCTCGGCGGCTGCGGCCTTGGCGGCGGACAGGGCGTCCTGGCCCTGCTGCTCGGCCGCGGAGGTGATCTTCCCGGCCTCGGCGCGGGCCCGGGCCAGGGTCTGCTCGGCCCGGCCCTGGGTCTCGGCGGCCTGCTCCTGGGCCTGCTCGCGCAGCCGCTCGATCTCCCCGGCGGCACCCGCGCGCAGCTCGTCCGCGTCGGCCTTGGCCCTGGTGAGCAGCTCCTCGGCGTTCTTCGCCGACTCCTCGATCTGCAGGACGGCCTGGCGGCGGGCCTCGCTCCGGACCCGGTCGGCCTCGGCGGCGGCCTGGGCGCGCAGCTCCTCGGCCTCGGCGCGCAGCCGGGCCGCCTCGTCCTGCATCTGCTCGATCCGCTCGCGGATCGCGGCGGCGTCGTCCAGGGCGGCGTTCTGGGCCTGCTCCACGGCGGCCTGGGCCTGCTCGCGCAGTCGCTGGGCCTCGGCGTGCGCCTCGGCCCGGATCCGCTCGGCCTCGGCGGCGGCCTCGCCGCGGGCGGCCTCGGCGTCCTGGTTGGCCCGGCCGAGCACCTCCTCGGCGGTCTTGGCGGCCTTGGCGAGGTGGACGGTGGCGTCCTTGGCGCCGGCCGCCCGGCCCTGCTCCTCGGCCTCGCCGCGCAGCCGCTGGGCGTCGGCGTCGGCCTGGGCCCGCAGCTCCGCCACGTCCCGGTCGGCCTGGGCGCGCAGCTCGGCGATCGCGGCCTCGGCCTCGGCCTTCAGCTGGGCGGCGACCGACTCGGCGGTGGCCCGCAGCCGCTCGCTCTCCTCGGCGGCGGCGGCCTTGGCGGCGTCCGCCTCGGCCTGCCTGGTGGCCGCCTCGGCCCGGACGGCCTCCGCCTCGGCGCGGATCGCCTCGGACTCCTTGGTGGCCTGGGCGACCAGCCGGGCGATCTCGGCCCGGGCGGTCTGCGAACGCTGCTCGGTGGCGGCCTCGCCGTCGGCGACCTTGCGCACGGCGGCGGCCTCGGCGTCGGCCTGGAGCTGCTCGGCGGCCTGCTCGGCCTGGGCACGCAGCTCGGTGGCCTCCCGGCGGGTGCGCTCGGCCTCGGCGATCGCCTCGGCGCGCAGCCGCTCTATCTCGGTCTTCGCGGCGCCGAGCTGCTGCTCGGCGCGGGCCTGCTCGGCGGCGGCCTGCTCCTTGAGCCGGCCGATCTCGGCCTGCGCGGCGGCCAGCTGCTGCTCGGCGGCGGCATGGGCGGCGGCCAGCTCCTGCTGGGCCTGGCCGCGGGCCGCGTCCACGTCGGCGGCGGCCTGGGCGCCGGCCTGCTGGGCGTGCTCGGAGGCGGCGCGCAGCAGTCGCTCGGCGTCGTTCTGGGCCTTCTGCAGGGCGGCCTCGGCGGCGGCCTGGGCCTCGCCGCGGGCGGCGTCCACGTCGGCGGCGGTCTGGGCGCGGGCGTGGTCGGAGAGCGCGGCGGCCTCGGCGCGGGCTGCGGCGACCATCCGCTCGGCCTCGGCGCGGGCCTCCTGCAGCAGGCGCTGTGCCTCCTGCTCGGAGCCGGCCCGGGTCTGCTCGGCCCAGCCGTTGACGTGCTGCTCGGCGGAGCGGCGCAGCTCGGCGAGCTCGTCCTCCAGCTGGCGGCGGCGGGCGGTGAGCTCGGCCTCCAGCCGGGCGGTGCGCTCGGCGGCCTCGGCCATGATCCGCTGGGTGGCGGCCTGGGAGTCGCGCAGCTGGCGCTCGGCGTCGGCGCGCAGCTGCTGGGCCTGCATCTCGGCGGTCCGGAGCATCTGCTCGGCCTGGCCGGAGACGGCGTCGAAGGCGCGCGGCTGGGCAAGCATGCGCCGGGACTCGTGCAGCTTGGCCCGGAGCACCTCCACCTGGTAGGCGAGGTCCTCGGCATGCTCGACTGCCTTGTCCCGCTCCTTCCGAGTCCGACCCATCTCGGCCTCGAACTGGGAGAGGTGATCGTCAACCTCGTAGCGGTCGTTGCCCCGCACTCCGCGGTCCCATCCATCTCCTGGTTGCGTCCTCGACCCGGCCGGTCCGGGGTTCCCGTGTAGCGGGAGCCGGTCCGACTGGTCCTTGCATCCGCAGCCACCGGACGACCCCGTGCCAAGCCGGGGGCGTCCGCCGCGGTCGTCGGAGTCCTGGCCACGGGAGCGCGGGTGTGCCGCGTTCCCCCGTCCGGGTGGACTCCTGGGCGAACTCTTGCCTGTGGAGAATGGTGACAGATCCGTCTTGCGACTGTGCAGCCGTGCCCGCGTACTGGACTCCCCTGCGACGGGCCGACCACCGGAGGGCGGACGGGCCTGTCATCGGCCGTGCCCGTCGGCTCCGTCCCCCGGAGTCTTCGCGCACCTGGGCATTGTAGTGGGAGCGCACCACGGGGGAATGGCCACGTAGGGGTTTTCCGGCCCTCGGACCACGTTACTGACGGGTCGCTAGGGGCCGAATCCGGTGCGCCGCCCGGGGCGGGCGGCCCACCGGGGTGGTTTCAGTGCTCTTCGGGCTCGCCCGGCAGGGCCGAGGTGACCAGCTCGGTCAGCACGCCGCCGCAGTCCTTCGGGTGCAGGAAGGTGATCCGGGAGCCCATCGAGCCGATCCGCGGCTCGTCGTACAGGACCCGCACGCCCTTGCCGCGGATCGCCTCGGCGTCACCGTCCACGTCGGCGGTGCCGAAGGCGATGTGGTGCACGCCCTCGCCGTTCTTCTCCAGCCACTTGGCGACGGTGGAGTCCGGGCGGGTGGGCTCCAGCAGCTGGAGGTACGAGGCGCCGCCGTCGTCCGTCCCGTTGATCCGGAGCATCGCCTCGCGGACGCCCTGCTCCTCGTTGACCTCGCTGTGGAACACCTCGAAGCCGTAGGTGGTGCGGTAGAACTCGACCGTCTTGTCGAGGTCCCGGCAGGCGATGCCGATGTGGTCGATTCGGGTCAGCACGGTGACCTCCAGGGCGGTGGACGGAAAGTGGCACCCAGTGCAGCGTACGGTCCGGAGCCGGCGCCAGTGCCGGAGGTGCGAGCCTGCTCACACACCGGCTTTCACCCGGACGTTCACCCGGACCGTGTTGACACGGTGTTGACTGGAAGGTGCCAGTGCGCTCGATCACACCGTCGCTCCGGTGACGGGCGGAAAACGGGTCAGTACCCTGAGCGCATCCTCACCTGGCCACGACGTGCGAAGGGGCCCGTCCCATGACCAACACCACCTCAGTGATCGTTGCCGGTGCACGGACCCCGATGGGTCGCCTGCTCGGCTCCCTCAAGGGCTTCTCCGGTGCCGACCTCGGCGGCTTCGCGATCAAGGGCGCGCTGGAGCGGGCCGGCATCACGGGTGAGCAGGTCCAGTACGTGATCATGGGCCAGGTGCTGCAGGCCGGCGCCGGCCAGATCCCGGCCCGCCAGGCGGCCGTCAAGGCCGGCATCCCGATGAACGTCCCGGCGCTGACCATCAACAAGGTCTGCCTCTCCGGCCTGGACGCCATCGCGCTGGCCGACCAGCTGATCCGGGCCGGCGAGTTCGACATCGTGGTGGCCGGCGGCCAGGAGTCCATGACCAACGCCCCGCACCTGCTGCCGAAGTCCCGCGAGGGCTACAAGTACGGCGCGGTCGAGGTGCTCGACGCGATGGCCCACGACGGCCTGACCGACGCCTACGAGAACATCCCGATGGGCGAGTCCACCGAGAAGCACAACACCCGCCTCGGCATCCCGCGCGAGGTGCAGGACGAGATCGCCGCCGCCTCCCACCAGCGGGCCGCCAAGGCGCAGGCCGACGGCGTCTTCGAGGCCGAGATCGTCCCGGTCGCCATCCCGCAGCGCAAGGGCGAGCCGGTGCTGTTCAGCCAGGACGAGGGCATCCGCGCCGACACCACCGTCGAGGGCCTGGCCAAGCTGCGCCCGGCCTTCACCAAGGACGGCACGATCACCGCCGGCACCTCCTCGCAGATCTCCGACGGTGCCGCCGCGGTCGTCGTGATGAGCAAGGCCAAGGCCGAGGAGCTGGGCCTGACCTGGATCGCCGAGATCGGCGCCCACGGCAACGTGGCCGGCCCGGACAACTCGCTGCAGTCGCAGCCGTCCAACGCGATCAAGCACGCGCTGGGCAAGGAGGGCCTGGAGGTCTCCGACCTCGACCTGATCGAGATCAACGAGGCCTTCGCGGCCGTCGCCCACCAGTCGATGAAGGACCTCGGGGTCTCCGCCGACATCGTCAACGTCAACGGCGGCGCGATCGCGCTCGGCCACCCGATCGGCATGTCCGGCGCCCGCGTGGTGCTGACCCTGGCGCTGGAGCTGCAGCGCCGCGGCGGCGGGGTCGGCGCGGCCGCGCTGTGCGGCGGCGGCGGCCAGGGCGACGCGCTGATCGTGCGCGTGCCGAAGGCCTGATCTGCTCCGTCCCGACCCCGGGGCTGCGGACCGCCACGAGTGGTCCGCAGCCCCTTCGGCATCCGCCCCCACGGCAGCTGCCGACAACCGCCGGCATCTGTGCAAGGAGATCCCGATGATCGATGTCGCCACGCTGGTCGAGCAGGCGCGGGAGGGCCGGCCGCGGGCGGTCGCCCGGCTGATCACGCTGGTCGAGAACGCGGCCCCGCAGCTGCGGGAGGCGATGGCCGCGCTCGCGCCGTACACCGGGCAGGCGTACACGGTGGGCCTGACCGGCTCGCCCGGGGTCGGCAAGTCGACCTCCACCTCGGCACTGGTCTCCGCCTACCGGCGGCTCGGCAAGCGGGTCGGGGTGCTCGCCGTCGACCCGTCCTCGCCGTTCTCCGGCGGGGCGCTGCTGGGCGACCGGGTCCGGATGCAGGACCACGCGACCGACCCGGAGGTGTTCATCCGCTCGATGGCCACCCGCGGGCACCTGGGCGGGCTGTCCTGGGCGGCGCCGCAGGCGCTGCGGGTGCTGGACGCGGCCGGCTGCGAGGTGATCCTGGTGGAGACCGTCGGCGTGGGCCAGTCCGAGGTCGAGGTCGCCGCCCAGGCGGACACCGCCGTGGTGCTGCTGGCCCCCGGGATGGGCGACGGCATCCAGGCCGCCAAGGCGGGCATCCTGGAGATCGGCGACGTCTTCGTGGTCAACAAGGCCGACCGGGACGGCGCCGACGCCACCGCCCGGGAGCTCAACCACATGCTGGGCCTCGGCGAGGCCCGCGATCCGGGGGACTGGCGCCCGCCGATCGTCAAGACCGTCGCGGCGCGCGGCGAGGGCGTGGACGAGCTGGTCGAGGCGCTGGAGAAGCACCGCGCCTGGCTGGAGGAGCACGGCGAACTGGCGGCGCGCCGCCGGCGCCGGGCCGCCCAGGAGATCGAGGCGATCGCGCTGGCCGAGCTGCGCGCCCGGATCGGCGACCTCTCCGGGGACCGCCACCTGGCGGGCCTGGCCGAGCGGGTGGTCAGCGGCGAGCTGGACCCGTACGGCGCGGCCGACGAGCTGGTGGCGGGGCTGACCGAGAGCTGAGCCTCGCACCCAGGGCTCGATTATTGGGTGGGTCGCCGAAACGGGTGCTAATCAACAACTCCGCCTGAACTCCGTAGCCCCGTTGCCGCTCCGGCAAAGCTGGAGCGGCAACGGGGCTATTCGGCATCTCTCGCCCTCTATGTGCAGGCGCCGCATTGCTGATTTCCCCACCCGCCCACCCGCCCACCCTCTTCCAGTCCACGTAAAGGCGACGGCGGCCCCGGCCAAAAATTGGCCGGGGCCGCCGAAACCAGAAGCGAGCCCTGCCCCCTCGTCGTGCATATCTTGTTCTGCGTAGGAAGTCGGCATTGCCGACTTCCTACGCAGAACAAGGGAAGACTGCAGAAATGATGGATTCTGTCAGGGGCTGGCGAGTTTCGTTCCGCTGCCCTGCCGGACATGTCCGGCAGGGCAGCGGACAAGGAGCTCCAAGTACCCAGCAGGCCCGGAAAGCTATGGCGCATGACGGTGCAGTGGTCGGTGCGGGCGCCGATGCGGATGGTCCGGGTGGTGTCCAGCACAAAGGGCTCCTTTCATGATTCCGACATAACGTCGGAAAGTGGGCGTGTTCGATGTGGGTAGCATGCGGTCAACATCTCGTCAGATGCTGGGAGTTGGCGTATGAGCACACTGGTGGTGGGGTCGCGGGCCAGTCACTTGGCGCGGGCCCAGGTCAGGGAGTTCCTGGCGCCGCTGCGGGAGCGCTTCCCCGACGTGGTCTTCCGGCAGCGGGTGATCACGGAGGCCGGTGATCAGGACCGCAAGTCGGCTCTCAGGGACGTGTCGGAGCGCGGCGGTGGCTCGGCGTTCTCCGTGAACCAGGTGGACGCGCTGGTGTCGGGCGAGGTCGATGTGATCGTGCACTCGCTCAAGGATCTGCCGACCGCGAACCCGCCGGGCCTGGTCCTGCTGCCCCCGCCTACTCGTGCCGACGTGCACGACGCGTTGTGTGGCTCGACCTTGGCCGACCTCCCGTTCGGCGGCAGGATCGGCACCTCGGCGTCGCGCCGGATCGCCCAGCTGTTGCACCTGCGCCCGGACCTGGTACCGGTGGAGATCCGGGGAAACGTCCCGACCCGGCTCGGCAAGCTCAGGACACAGCGGTTGGACGCGGTGGTCCTGGCAGCTGCCGGGATCAAGCGACTCGACCGCGGCGAGGAGATCAGCGAGATCCTGCCGATCGAGCAGTTCCCACCGTCGCCCGGCCAGGGCGCCCTGGGCATCCAGATCAGGGAGGACAACGAGCTGGCCCGCCGGATCCTGGCCGGGTCCGGCGACCCGGTGACGGACGCCGAGGTGCGGGCCGAGCGGGCGATGCTGGCCGAGCTGCACGGTGGGTGCTCGGTGCCGGTCGGTGCCTTCGGCAGGGCCTCCGGCGATGTGCTGACGCTGCACGGGCAGGTCACCTCCGTGGACGGCAGGCGGCAGGTGGAGGCCCGGCTCTCCGGCCCGCTGTGCGAGCCGGAGAAGCTGGGCATGCAGGTGGCCGGCCTCCTGCTGGACCAGGGTGCGGAGGGCATCCTGGCGGAGGTCCGGCCCGCTGCTTAGGCGCGGAGGCGGGCCAGGTCCAGGGCCGCGTAGGTGACAATCCGCTCGGCCCCGGCCCGCTGGAGCATGGTGAACACCTCCGCCAGTGGGCGGAGATCCCGCTTCCCGGTGACCGGGTCGAGCGGCGCGAGGCGCGTGTACTCGCCGGAGACGGAGAACGGCATAAGCGGCGCCGGGGTGCGGCGCTTGAGGGCCGTGAGGATGTCCACCGACAGCATCCCGGGCTCCAACAGCAGCATGTCCGCCCCCTCACCGAGAAATGCGAGGCCGGTGTCCACGGCGCTCTCGGGGCTGCGGGGGCTGATCTGGAACGGGCGGCGGGCACCGGAGGCAGGGGTGGTCCGCATGGTGGTGCGGTAGCCCTCGTAGAGGGCGGAGTCGAAGATCAGGTGCGGCATGGTCGCCACGTCGCGGTGGCCGGCCTCGTCCAGGGCCTGGCGCACGGTCCAGGTCGTGCCCCTGGTCATCGCGGCAGGGCCGACGATGTCGGCACCGGCCCTGGCCTGATTGACGGCCTGGGCGGCGGTCAGTGCGGCCGTCGCGTCCAAGTCGATCCGGCCGCCGACGGTCAGGTGGCATTCGCCGGTGTCGGTGTGGCCGCACAGGCAGTTCTCCGTCATCACCGCCATGCCGGGCTCGGTGTCCTTGACGGCGTGGATGGCCCGCACCATCAGGGAGTTCGACGCGACGGCGCCGGAGGCCTGCGGGTTCCGCTCCAGGCTGTTGGCGAACACCTTCATCGAGCGGATACCGACGGCGGCCAGGTCCCGCACGGCCTGCGGGATCTCGGCGACGGTGACGGTCGGCATCGGCCGGTCGACCTCCTCACCGTCCTCTCGAACCAGCAGGACCATGCTCAGGTCGGACGCGGTGAGCTCGGGGCCCTCCAGGAAACTGCGGACGGCCGGGCGGCCGTGGAGCCGGCCAGTGGTGGTGGCGTGTGCGGCGGTGTGCCGGGTGGTGGTCGTCCTCTCGGTCCATGGTGTGCGGCGCCGGGCGGGTGTTGCTGTGCAGGAAGTCGGCGGGGTCGACTTCTGATGGCTACGGGTGGGTGGCTTGGGTGCGGCAGTGGGTGAGGGCGGGTTTGATGCGGGGGTCGGGGCCCGGTTCGGCGGCGAGGAGTTCGCCGACCATGACGAGAGTGGTCCAGTAGGTGGTGGGGTCGCCGGTGGCGGGAAGAGGGCGGGCGGCGGTGAGGGAGAGGTAGGCGGCGGTGAGGTTGCCGGTGGTGAACCAGCGGGCGAGGCCGTGTTGGTGGCCGGCGCGGATGCCGCCGAGGGCGTCGATGGCGGTGAGGAAGTGGTCGACGATGGCGAGTTCGGTGGCGGTGAGGGTCTTGGGCACGTCGAACACCCCGAGGGCTTCGAGGAGTTCGCCGGTGTCGTTCTCGGTGGCGGGTCGGGGGTTGGCGAGGAGGGCGTCGTAGCAGTCGTTGAGGCGGATGGTGGTTTCGGCGAGGGGGATGTGGAGGGCGAGGCAGACGGCGCGGGCGGCGGGGAGCGGTTCGCCGGTGCGGCGGGCGAGGATCGCGTAGGCCTCGGCGGGGGTGTGGCCTCGGTCGAGGGCGTGGCGGGCGAGGGTGGGGAGGGGAGGCTGCATCGGGGGTGCGCTTTCAGGCGAGGGTGAAGGCGGGGGCGACCAGAGCCCAGACGAACTTGCCGATGCCACCGGCCCGGGGGCAGCAACCCCAGCGCTCAGACAGCTCGTTGACGAGGAAGAGGCCGCGCCCGTGCTCGTCGGAGAGGGCGGGGGAACGCAGGGAGGGGCGTCCGGTTCCGGCGTCGTGGACTTCGAGTCGGAGGCGGTCGTTGATGAGGGCGAAGCGGATTTCGATGAGGCGGTCGTCGGGGGCGTCGGTGTGCTGGACGGCGTTGGCGAAGAGTTCGCCGAGGAGGAGTTCGGCGATGTCGCGGTAGCGGTCGCCGGCGGGGAGGGCCGCGAGGTAGGCGCGGAGCAAGTGCCGGGCGAGGGGGGTGGATTCGATGCAGGAGTCGAGGCGAGCGGCGAACGCGAGGGGGCGGCGGGAGATGGGCATGAGGTCCTCGAAGGAGAGAGGAGGCAGCTGAAAGGCTGCCGCATCTGGCACGCTCGAATCGTCGGCCAACCTGCCGGGACGTCATACTGCGTTTGCGGGACATTTGGGACGTCTGGCTGGTAGACCTTGAAACGTCCCTCACGTGGAAGGTCGGCCGGTGAACAGCCCACTCCGTGACGCAATGGCCCGTGCGAACATGACCTCGTCCAAGCTCGCGCGGGCGTGCGGTGTCGATCCCAAGACCGTCGACCGATGGCTGGCGAACCCCTCGCGCGAGCCCCATGCGAGACACCGCTCGGCGGCCAGTCAGGCCCTCGGCGAGGAGGAAAGCGTGCTCTGGCCATCCGTGCGGCAACTGGTGAAGTCGGGGCCGGATCGGGAGCTGGTGCAGATGTACCCGTATCGGTCGGCGGCGCCAGCCTCGCTGTGGCGTCAGTTGATAAGAGGGGCGACCCGGGAGTTGACGTTCGCCGGGTATACCAACTACTTCCTATGGCTGGAGCACGCGAACTTCGGCAGCCTGCTGCGGCAGAAAGCGGCGGCCGGCGTCCAGGTCCGCTTCATCCTGGGAGAGCCCGGACATCCAGTCACTCGTCAGCGGGAGCTGGAGGAGGACGTGCCGCTGAGCCTTTCGACCCGGATCGAGGTCACCCTGTCCGAGCTGGCCAAGCTGCGGGACGCTCCGGTCGGGGCGCGATACGAGACTGCACACGTCTCACTCAGCGTCTTCCGCTTCGACGACGACATGATCGTCACGCCGCTACTGCCGGGTAGGATCGGCCATGACGCTCCAATGATGCACCTCAGGCGGGCCCAGGACGACGGCGTGTTCGATCGCTTCGTGGGCCACGTCGAGGACTTGTGGGCGAAGGGGCGGGACGTATGGACGATCCCGGCGGCGGAGGTGGTGGGTCGTGCCCAGGCGTGACTACGAGGATGACCCCAATGCTCCCGAGGCGAACTCGCTGGTCCCGGCTGCGTCCGTGGTCGTGGTCGACGATGCGGGCCGCGTTCTGCTCCAGCGGCGCACCGACAACGGGATGTGGGCGCTGCCGGGCGGCAAGATGGACATCGGGGAGTCGCTCGCCGGTTGTGGCATTCGCGAGACCCGTGAGGAGACCGGGATCGACATCGAGATCACCGGGATCGTCGGCACCTACACCGACCCGGGCCATGTGTTCGCCTACGACGACGGCGAGGTCCGCCAGGAGTTCTCCATCTGCCTCCTCGGGCGCCCGCTGGGTGGGGAGTTGCGGGTGTCCGACGAGTCCCACGAGGTGGCGTGGTTCACCCCGGCCGAGACGGACGGGCTACCGATGGTGTCGAACATCCGCAAGCGGCTGGCCGACTGGCGCTCCGGGGCGATCCCCGTGGTGCGCTAGCTACCTTTTGGTCATGGTACCGAAGGCCCCCACCGCACCGTCGCACCCCCAGGTGCGCGAACTCCTGGAATGCGCCCGTCCCTTGGCGACCGGTCGCCGGAGCTGACCAGTGGTGAGAGCTGCGCAAGCGGTTGACACCCAGCGTAGTTACTGTGCTACTTTCCGCATCATCAACAGAACATAGGAGACCCCGGCGGTGGTGGAACACCCCGGGGTCTGGCACCAGGAGACACAACTCCAGATGCAGATTCATCGTAGCGCGCACTCGCGCTCGTTCACCGTCCTTCCCAACGGCTTGTTGCAGGACCGGCGGTTGAGTTTCACCGCCCGTGGCCTGCTCGCCGATCTGCTCTCCCGCCCGGACGGCTGGCGCGAGGACGGTCGGCAGATGGCGGACAGCAGTCCGCAGGGGCGGGGCGCCGTCCGGCGGGCGCTCAAGGAGTTGAAGGACGCCGGGTACTACCGGGTCGACACCGTCCGGATGTCCAACGGGACCGTCCGTTCCGAGGCCCATGTCTTCGACACCCCTCAGTCGGCACCGGTTGTCCCGCGTCCGGCCGCCGGTGAGCGGGGTGCCGGCGGCGCTGTCGCCCCTCCCGTAAAGAACCCGGGGGAAGAACCCACCCTCCCGGATGAGCGGATGTGCGCAGCCGTGGCCACACTGTTCCGGGTGATCCGGCCCGAACCGCGTCTGTGCCTCGGCGAGGCCGAGGCGCAGACGCTGGCTCCCCTCGTCGCCCGGTGGCTGGAGCGGGGCAGCAGTGAGGCCGAACTGGCCGTCGCACTGCTCCCCGGGCTGCCGCAGCCGATGCACTCTCCGGCGGCGATCCTCCGCGATCGCCTGCAACGCAAGATGCCACCCATCCGAGCACGTCAGGTCGCACCCGCAGAGTGCGCCATGTGCCACGATCCGGTGCCCCGGCCCGGGATCTGCCGTGCGTGTGCGGGCTTGGGCGCGAGAACCGTTGCTGTCGGCACCGGGGCCGTCGCCACGCCCAGCGGCGTTGCCCGTGCCCGCGCGGCCTTGCGCGGACACGGGCTGGTCGTGGCGACGTAGGGGCCGCCGGTCGGGCTAGGAGCGGCCGCGGAGGCCGCGCAGGTGGTCGGCGACGGGGGCCAGAGCCTCGTAGATGGCGTCGAGCTGCTCCGGGGTGAAGCGGTCGATGAAGTGGGCCCGGACGCTGCGCACGTGGTCGGGGGCGACCCGCTGCATGGTCTCCCAGCCCTGCTCGGTGAGGTGGGCGTAGAGGCCGCGGCGGTCGCCGGGGCACTCCTGGCGCAGCACCAGGCCGGCGTTCTCCATCCGGGTGATCTGGTGGGAGAGCCGGCTCTTGGACTGCAGGGTGGCCGTCGCGAGGTCGGTCATCCGCATCCGGTGGTCGGGCGCCTCGGAGAGCACGACCAGGATCTCGTAGTCGTTGATCGCCAGGTTGTGGGGCTGGAGTTCGCGGCTGAGCTGGTACTCCAGCAGCTTGGCGACCTCCAGATGGGCGCGCCACATCCGCTGCTCCCTGGCGGTCAGCCAGGGAGTCTCCTCCCCGGGCTGCGACGGAGGGTTGTCCGCAGTGTCGATCGTGTGCGCATCCATGGGGACCAGCATAGCCGATTTAGTTCAATGTTGTACGAGTTTACAGGCCGAAACGCCGTCCGATCTCGCCCAGGTTACCGAGGCCGGGCGCATGGGGCTGGCCGGCGCCGTGCGGCTGGGGCGGCACCCCGCCGCCCGGGACGCCCGCCTCGGCGTCCACCCGGCCGACCGACCGCTCGGCCATCAGCTTCTCGCTGGACTGCACCAGCACCTGCCCGGCGCCGATGAACTCGAACTGGTGCTCCTCGCCGGAGGCGCCGCCGATGCCGGTCAGCCGCCGCAGGCCGCCGACCACCCCGTGCAGGTAGTCGTGG
This sequence comes from Kitasatospora sp. NPDC030952, assembly GCF_055571335.1. NCBI lineage: Bacteria > Bacillati > Actinomycetota > Actinomycetes > Kitasatosporales > Streptomycetaceae > Kitasatospora > Kitasatospora sp. NPDC030952. Next base: position 110,408 of record NZ_JBVIFM010000003.1, on the reverse strand, counting down.
TCGTAGTGGTGGCACGGCGCCGGGCAGTCCGCCCAGCCGACCAGGGCCTGCGGGTCCACCCGGACCGGCGGCTCCACGAAGTGCACCGGGCCGTTGGAGGCGGCCACGAAGCGGCCGGTGCCGATCAGGGTCAGGAAGCCCGGGATGATCGACTGCTTGAGCCGCAGCGTCGGGTCGAAGGCGAGCAGGTTGCCGGAGCGGACGGTCAGGTTGCCGTCGTCCAGGTCGTAGGAGTTGAGGTCGAAGGCGCGGTCGGCCAGCAGCAGCCGGCCGCGGCCCTGGGCGACCACCCAGTCCGCCGCGTGCAGCGGCGAGTTGAAGTGCTGGCCGAGCACCCGGTCGACCATTCCGGCGCCGACGCCGCGGAAGGTGATGTCGCCGTAGTAGGCGACCATCTTGCCCTTCTGCAGGAAGTAGGAGCCGTTCAGCTCGACGGCGAAGGCGTACGGGTTGACGTTGTCGTTGACCGGCAGGGTGTGCGCGTCGTACACCACCGGGCCGGTGCCGCCGTGGGCGGTCGGCAGCGGGGCCTGGACGCCGCCGAACTGCTCCTGGGCGTAGGACTGTTGGGCGTACGGCTGCTGGTCGTACGGCTGTTGGGCGTACGAAGGCCGCTGGCCGAACGGCGGCTGGGGCGCCGGCTGCGGCTGGTAGGCCGGCGGCGGGGGAGGCGGCGGCGGGTGGTCCGCGGAGCGGCCGTAGTCCGGCGGCACCGTGAAGCCCGGCTGGGTCGGCTGGTCGTGCGGCGACTGCCCCCCGTACGGCGGCTGCGGCGGGTGGGACATCAGAGCTTCTCCTCGCTCGCCTGGACGTACGCCGTGCCCTGCCCGGACAGCTCCAGCTGGAACGCCTCGCCCGAGCCGCGGCCGATCATCTCGCGCCAACCGATCGCGGTGGACAGCTTGTTGCGCACCTCGCCGCGGTGCGCCACGTACGCCTGCGGGTCGACGTGCACCGACTGGCCTGGGGTGATGGGCAGTTCGAAGACGCCGCCGTGGGCCATCACCGCGACCGCGCCGTGCCCCTCCAGCCGGGTGGTGAACAGGCCCTGCCCGCTGACCTGGCCGCGGACCATGCCCATCACCCCGCCCTGCGAGCCGAGGAACACGGTGGACTGGCGCAGGGTGCCCTCGAAGGCGAGCAGCCGGTCCGCCTCGACGAACAGGGTGTCGCCGGTCAGGTCGATCACGTGCACGTGGTGGCCGCCGTGGCCGAACATCACCCGGCCCTGGCCCTCGACCGTCATCAGCGGGGTGTCCTCGTTGGCGACCCGCCGGCCGATCATCGACATCACCCCGCCCTGGCCGCCGGTGATGTTCGGGGTGAAGCGGACGTCGCCGGTGTACCCGAGCATCGCCCCGCGCTGGCTGAACAGCCGCCGGCCGGGCACCACCTGGGCCTCGACCATCTTGCCGTTGATCCGGGTGAAGCCCATCAGACGTCACCCCCGAGGGTGACCTTCTCCGAGGGCTGGACGTACACCAGGCCCTCGCCGGTGAACTCCACCTGGACGGCCTCGCCGCCGCCCTCGCCGATCACCGTGGTCCAGCCCGCGCCGGACTTCACGCTGCGGTGCAGGTCGCCGGTGTGCGCGATGTACGCGCCCGGGTCGACCCGCAGCGGCATGTCCTTGCCGACCCGCAGGATGACGGCGGGCCCGTTGGAGGTCACCGCGGCCCAACCGTGGCCCTCCACCTTGGTGGTGAAGAGGCCGTTGCCGGAGGAGACGCCGTTCAGCCCGGTGAAGCTGGTGCCGGTGTGCAGGCCGGCCTCGGTGCAGAGCAGGTTGTCCGCCTCGACGTAGAGGGTCTCCCCGTCGAGGCGGACCAGGTTGATCTCGGTGGCCTTGTCGGCGAAGTAGCAGGTGCCCTGCCCCTTCACCTCCATGACGGTCATCCGTTCGCCGGTGATTCTGCGGGTGACCATGCCCCGCAGGCCGTCCCCGCCGCCGGTCAGCTTCTTGAAGGTCATCTGGCCGGTGTAGGCGACCATCGAGCCGTGCCGGGCCTTGACGGCGTCCCCGCCCAACTCGACGGCGAGGACCCGTGATCCCTGGAGTCTGAACTGTGCCACGGCCGCAATCTATCCGGCGCGGTGGTGGTGGGGGAGAGGGCGTGGACGAACTGCTACCGGTTCGGGACAAACCTCAGTGGCGTGCGTGCGCCCCGTGGCCGGGCTGCGGGACCGTTCCGGCCGCCTCCTCGACCTCCAGCAGCGAGGCCGAGTGGCGCTCCGCCTCGAAGGCCGCCGCGCCGCCGCGCAGGCCGAACAGCCGCTTGGAGAGCATGATCCAGAGCACTGCGGCGATGTTCAGGGCCAGCGTGCAGATCTTCACCGCGCTGACGTGCTCGTGCAGCTCGTAGCCCTCCAGCGGGAGGAAGGCGGCGGTGGCGACCACGGTCAGGTACTCGGCCCAGCGCCGGCCCAGCCAGAGGCCGACCGCCTCGACGATCTCGATCAGCGCGTAGGCGATCATCGCGCCCGCGACGATCAGCAGGGTCTTCTTCTCGTAGCCGAAGGTCTTGCGGATCGTCTCGACGATCGGGGCGTGGTCGAGGTCCCAGTGGAAGTGGTCGGCGACCGGCTTGAAGACGGTGAGGTCCTCGTCGAAGATCCGCTGCACCGCCTCCTGGCTGTTGGAGAACTTCCAGACGCCCCAGGCCATCAGGATGATGATCACGCCGCGCAGTACCCGCTCGACGGCCAGGAAGCGCAGGATGAAGAGATCCCGCAGCGCCTTGCCGCGCGGCACCAGCGGCGCGTTCGCGGCCGGGCCGGAGCCGTGCGGGGCGCCGAGCGCGAAGTCGCCGCAGCGCAGGCAGCGCCAGGCGTCGCCGAGGGCGGTGGCGGCGTGCAGCCGGCCGGCCAGCTCGGGCTCGGTCGGCCGGTAGGTGATGTGGCCGCGCTTCGCGCAGGTCCTGCGGTCCCAGTCGCGCTTGAACATGTGGTGGCTACCCCCGTGTGCGATGCCGTCGGCGCCCGGTTCGGTGGGCGCGCGGGCAGCAGGATAGGGGGTGCGGACGACGCTTCGCCGCATCCGGCCGGGTTCTGGCGCGCGGCTGTGACATCCGGCACGGTGGCCACCCCCGGCCCGGGGTTCGGACATGTGCTCGGTGATAATGACCGGAAGGCTTGTGAGTCGCTTCACAAGCGTGCCCACGCCGCCGACCCCGTACAGAGGTATCCAACGTGAACAGCAGCGCCGTCCACCGCCTGCGCCTGATCTCCGCCCCCGAGGGGATCTCCTTCATCCTGCTGCTGATCTGCTCGGTGCTGAAGCGGACCACGTCCTTCGACGCCGTGCCGGTGATGGGCATGGTCCACGGGATCCTGTTCATCCTGTACGTGGTCTTCTGGATCCAGGCCTGGCAGACGCAGAAGTGGGACGCCAAGCGGGGCGTCCTGCTGTTCGTGCTCTCGGTGCTGCCGTTCGGCGGCTTCGTCGCCGAGCGGATGCTCGGCCGCGAGGAGCGCGGGGAGCTGCGGCCCGCCGCCGCCTCCGCCTGATCCCGCCGCCTCTCCTGCCTCCGCCCGGCTCCGTGCGGGCGGTCGACAGGCTGCCACGGCCTCCTCTCCCAAAGGGCCGCGGCAGCCTGTCGCCGTTTCTCACCGGGAGTGGCTAGTTGACGTTCACCCCGCTCCAGGCCGCGCCCACCGCCTGGTACTCGGCGCCGGTCGCGCCGTAGAGGTCGGCCGCGGCCTTGAGGGTCGCGGTGCGGGCGGCCTTGTAGTTGGTGGTGGAGGTCATGTAGGTGGTCAGCGCGCGGTACCAGATCGCGGCCGCCTTGTTCCGGCCGATGCCGGTCACCTTCGAGCCGTTGGAGGTCGGGCTGTTGTAGCTGACCCCGTTGACGACCTTGGCGCCGCTGCCCTCGGACAGCAGGTAGAAGAAGTGGTTGGCGACGCCCGAGGAGTAGTGGACGTCCTTGTTGCCGACCGTGGAGGACCAGTAGTCGGCCGAGGCGCCGTCCTTGGAGGGCTTGTCCATGTAGCGCAGCGGCGTGCCGTTGCCGTTGATGTTGAGCTTCTCGCCGATCAGGTAGTCCGGCGGGTCGGCGGGCAGGTTGGCGTACCACTCGACCATGGTGCCGAAGATGTCCGAGGTGGCCTCGTTGAGTCCGCCGGACTCGCCCGAGTAGATCAGGCCGGCGGTGGCGGAGGTGACGCCGTGGCTCATCTCGTGGCCGGAGACGTCGATGGCGGTGAGCGGGTGGGTGTTGCCCGAGCCGTCGCCGTACGTCATGCAGAAGCAGGAGTCGTCCCAGAACGCGTTGACGTAGTTGGTGCTGTAGTGGACGCGGCTGGCGGCGCCGACGCCGTTGTTCTTGATGCCGTTGCGGCCGAAGGTGGTCTTGTAGAAGTCCCAGGTCGCGGCGGCGCCGTACTGGGCGTCCACCGCGGCGGACTCGCGGTTGGACGGCGAGCCGTTGCCCCAGGAGTTGCTGCTCTTGCTGAACAGCGTGCCGCTGCCCGAGGTGCCGCCCTTGAGGTCCGTGGTGGACTGGTTGCCCCGGGAGGCGTCCTTGAGCGAGTAGGTCGAGCCGCTCTGGGTGGTGGTCAGGGTGACGGTGCCGACGTTGACGCCCTTGCCGGTGCCGGTCGCGGTCATCACCTGCTCCTGGCTGGAGAGCACCGCGCCGGTCGCGGCGTCGGTGACCACCTCCTGGCGGCTCGGGGTGCCGTCGGCGCGCAGGCCCTCGACGGTGGTGCGGTACGCCAGCCGCGGGCTGCCGTCGGCCGCCCAGACCACCAGTGCGGCCGTCCCGGCGCCGTCCACCCGGCTGAGTGCGGCCTCGTCCTCGTCGGCGGCCAGGCCGACCGTGGCCCGCACCGCCGCGGTGGCCCGCTCGGCGGCCTGGCCGGCGGTGAGGTCCGGGGTGGTGGCGGTCAGGGTCAGCCGGCCGTCGAAGGCCCGGTCCACCGAGGCCACCGAGCCGTTCGGGCGCTGGTGGACGACCAGGTCGCCGCCGATGACCGGCAGGCCGGCGTAGGTGCGCTCGTAGCGCAGGTGCCGCGTGCCGTCGGCGTCCACCAGGGCGTCCTTGACGACGAGCCGCTCCTCGCTGCCGAGGGCCAGTTGCTGCGCGAGCGGGGCGCTCTGTGCGGCGGCCAGCGCGAGCGGGGCGGCCGACGGCGGGCCGGGTACGGCCGCCTGGGCGGCGGGCAGGGCGGCGATCTGGACGACGCCGGCCAGCAGTGCGGTGGCGGAGAGTACGGCGGGGAGGGTCAACTTTCGCTTCATGGAGGCCTGTTCCTTCCACGAGACCCGCGGGTGCCTGCGGGTGCGCCGCGTACCGGGGCGCCGGGGGTGGCGCCGTTGGGGGCGGTAGGGCGCGGACGTGCGGCTCCCGTGCGGCTTCTGACGCCCTGCCGGTTGGGTGGGGGTGGCGGGGTGTCGGGCGGGAGCTTGGTCATAAGCATGACAATCGAGCCCGGGGAGGGACAGGGTGCACGCACGGATTGGCCAGGAGTCGCCAGGGCCGGTGCGGATGGTTCGGATGCCGCCGGTTGTCCGGTATCGGCCGGTTCGCGCCGGCTGGCGGGACTCCGCCAACCGGCGCCGCTTGACAGCGGACGGGCCGGCGCGGGCCGGGCGGCGGCGGGTCGCTACGGGCGGGACCGGCGCGGGCCGGGCGGCGGTGGGTCGCTACGGGCGGGACCGGCGCGGGCCGGGCGGCGGTGGGCGCGGACGGACGCCCGGGGCCTGCCCTCCAACGGGGCCCCGGGCGTCCTGCTCACCTTCCGCCGTGGGTCAGTTGACGTTCACGGCGGTCCAGGTCGCGGCGACCGCGCTGTACTCGGCGCTGCCGGCGCCGTACAGGTCGGCCGCGGCCTTCAGGGTGCCGGTGCGGGCCCCCGCGTAGTTGGTGGTGGAGGTGAAGTAGGTGGTCAGCGCGCGGTACCAGATCGCGGCCGCCTTGTCCCGGCCGATGCCGGCGAGGGTGGAGTTGTTGTACGTCGGGCTGTTGTAGCTGACGCCGTTGACGGTCTTGGCGCCGCTGCCCTCGGACAGCAGGTAGAAGAAGTGGTTGGCGACGCCCGAGGAATAGTGGACGTCCTTGTTGCCGACCGTGGAGGACCAGTAGTCGGCCGAGGCGCCGTCCTTGGAGGGCTTGTCCATGTAGCGCAGCGGCGTGCCGTTGCCGTTGATGTTGATCTGCTCGCCGATGAGGTAGTCCGGCTTGTCGGCGGGCAGGTTGGCGTACCACTCGACCATGGTGCCGAAGATGTCGGAGGTGGCCTCGTTGAGGCCGCCGGACTCGCCCGAGTAGTTGAGTCCCGCGGTGGCGGAGGTGACGCCGTGGCTCATCTCGTGGCCGGCCACGTCCAGCGCGGTGAGCGGGTGGGTGTTGCTGGCGCCGTCGCCGTACGTCATGCAGAAGCAGGAGTCGTCCCAGAACGCGTTGACGTAGTTGGAGCCGTAGTGGACCCGGCTGGCGGCGCCGACGCCGTTGTTCTTGATGCCGTTGCGGCCGAAGGTGTTCTTGTAGAAGTCCCAGGTGACCGCCGCGCCGTACTGGGCGTCCACGGCGGCGGACTCCGCGTTGGAGGCCAGGCCGTTGCCGAAGCTGTTGGTCGTGTTGGCGACCAGCGTGCCGCTGCCGGAGGTCTTGCCCTTCAGGGTGTAGGTGGCCTGGCCGCCGCGGGTGGCGTCCTTCAGCTGGTAGGAGGTGCCGCTCTGGGTGGTGGTCAGCGGGACGGTGCCGACGAAGACGCCCTTGCCGGTGCCGGAGGCGGTCTGCACCTCCTCGTGGGTGGAGAGCACCTGGCCGCTGGCCGCGTCGGTGACCAGCAGCTGGCGGCTCGGGGTGCCGTCGGCCCGCTCGCCCTCGACCGTGGTGCGGTAGGCCAGGCGCGGGCTGCCGTCGGTGGCCCAGACGACCAGCTCGGCCTTGCCGGTCTGGTGCACCGCCGTCAGCGGCGCCTCGTCCTCGTCGACGGTGATGCCGACGGTGGACTGCACGGCACCGGTGGCCTGGGCGGCGGCCTTGTCCGCGGGGATCTGCGGGGTGAGGCTGGGCAGCGCGAGCGTGGCGCCGACGGCCTTGTCGACGGCGGTGGTGGTGCCGTCCGCCTTCTGGTGCACGACCAGGTCGCCGCCGAGGACGGGGAGTCCGGCGAGGGTGCGCTCGTAGCGGAGGTGGCGGGTGCCGTCGGCGTCCACCACGACGTCCTTGGCCACCAGTTGCTCCTGGCCGCCGAGGGCCAGGGCGTGGGCGACCTTGCCGGCCTGGCCGTTCGCCTGGACGAGCAGGTCGGCGAGCTGCTGGGTGCTCCGGGCCTGCGGGGCGGGGCCGGCCTGGGCCGCGCCGGCCTGGACGACACCGGTGAGCAGTGCGGTGGCGGAGAGTACGGCGACTGCGGCGAGCTTTCGCTTCACGGACGAGTCCTTCCGGGAAACCGCGTGTGGGCGCGGTCGCGCCGCGTCCCGGGGGCCGGGTTCGGCACCTTCGGGGCGGGACGGGCGCTGACGTGCGAGGACCCCGAACGGTCAGGCGGCTGCCACCGGTTGGGTGGGGGTGGTGGCGGTCGAACGGGGTTGGCGGAAAGCATGACAATCGAGCAAATCAAATGACAGGTCTTCCTCATGAATTGGCCAAGTCCCGCCAAGGAGAAGGATTGTGAACGGAAGGACAAACCGGGATCTTCCGCCCGGACTTTCGGCGGGTTTCAACTCGAACCGAGGCCTGGTACCGGGGCGTTCGGGCGTTCGACGGCCAACCCCGTTGCGCCGGGCGCCCGTTGCCGTCCATTCACACCGGCGCAATGTCCAGGTATGGACCTGGCCGTCCGATTGGCGGGTTCCCGCCACGTGTCGCGCTTGTCCACCATCAGGACGGCTGGTAGCACACGTCCCGTCCGCCGGTACGGTAAGGAGGTGGCCAAGCCCCTCGCACTCGACTTCGACCCGATCGCCCGCGCCGACGAACTGTGGGCCCGCCGCTGGGGCAACGTGCCCTCGATGGCGGCGATCACCTCGATCATGCGCGCCCACCAGATCCTGCTCTCCCGGGTCGACGCGGTGCTCAAGCCGTACGGCCTGACCTTCGCCCGGTACGAGGCGCTGGTGCTGCTGACCTTCAGCCGGACCGGGGAGCTCTCGCTGTCCAAGATCGGCGAGCGCCTGATGGTCCACCCGACCAGCGTCACCAACACCGTCGACCGGCTGGAGCGGGCCGGACTGGTCGCCCGCCGCCCCAATCCGCTGGACGGCCGCGGCGTGCTCGCCGCGATCACCGGGCGCGGCCGCGAGGTCGTCGAGGAGGCCACCCGGGAGCTGATGGCCATGGAGTTCGGGCTGGAGGAGTACGGCCCCGACCAGTGCCGCCAGGTGTTCGACCTGCTCAAGCCGCTGCGCGTGGCGGCCGGGGACTTCACCGAGCCGGGCGAGGGGGCTGCTCGGGAGCGGCCGTGAGGGCGGCTACCCTCATGGGAGCGGTGCGCGGATCCGGGCGTGCCGGCGGATCCGGGCACACCGGCCGAAACTGCCGAGCGAGGCGAGGAAGAGAATGAAGGCGACCCCCCTGCTGGGCTGGTACCGCGGCCTGGCCATTGCGACCGGCTGCGCGCTGCTGGTGTTCTGCGGCTTCATGGTCGCGAAGTACGGCTTCGACACCGCCGAGAACCTGACCACCTACGTCGCGATGCTGCACGGCTACCTGTACATCGGGTACTTCGTGGTGACCTTCATGCTCGGGCAGAAGCTGAAGTGGCCGCTCGGCCGGCTGGTGCTGACCCTGGCGGCGGGCTGCATCCCGTTCCTCTCCTTCGTCTTCGAGCGCAAGGTGGCCCACGAGGCCGCCGAGCAGCTCCCGGCGGGCGGCGCCCGCCAGCCGGCCGGCGTCTGAGTCGCACGCGCACCGCGAGGGCGCCCCTTCCCCGACGGGGGAGGGGCGCCCTCGGCGTTTCCGGCCCTCCCCGGCCGTCCCCCGTCAGCCGTCCCCCGTTCTCCGGGCGGGCCTCCATCGACAACTACTAGGACGTCCGAGTAAATTGGTAGGACGTCCTAATAGCTGTGCCGCCCGGTGCCGTGGCGGCCGTACGGAGCGGAGTTCGGCCCATGGACGCCGAGGAGATCGAGCGCGGTCGTCAGCGCTGGCAGCAGCGGTACGACAAGGCCCGCAAGCGCGACGCGGACTTCACCACCCTCTCCGGTGACGAGGTGGAGCCGGTCTACGGCCCGGCCCCCGGGCAGCCCGTCGAGGGCTTCGAGCGGATCGGCTGGCCGGGCGAGTACCCGTTCACCCGCGGCCTGCACCCCACCGGCTACCGCGGCCGCACCTGGACCATCCGCCAGTTCGCCGGCTTCGGCAACGCGCAGCAGACCAACGAGCGCTACCGGATGATCCTGGACGCGGGCGGCGGCGGCCTCTCGGTCGCCTTCGACATGCCGACCCTGATGGGCTACGACTCGGACGACCCCAAGTCGCTCGGCGAGGTCGGCCACTGCGGCGTCGCCATCGACTCGGCCGCCGACATGGAGGTGCTGTTCGCCGGCATCCCGCTCGGCGAGGTCACCACCTCGATGACGATCAGCGGCCCGGCCGTTCCGATCTTCTGCATGTACCTGGTCGCCGCCGAGCGCCAGGGCGTGGACCCGGCGGTGCTCAACGGCACCCTGCAGACCGACATCTTCAAGGAGTACATCGCCCAGAAGGAGTGGCTCTTCGCCCCCGAGCCGCACCTGCGCCTGATCGGCGACCTGATGGAGCACTGCGCCCAGGGCATCCCGGCGTACAAGCCGCTGTCCGTCTCCGGCTACCACATCCGCGAGGCCGGGGCGACGGCCGCGCAGGAGCTGGCGTACACCCTCGCCGACGGCTTCGCCTACGTCGAGCTGGGCCTGTCCCGCGGCCTCGACGTGGACGTCTTCGCGCCCGGCCTGTCCTTCTTCTTCGACGCGCACCTCGACTTCTTCGAGGAGATCGCCAAGTTCCGCGCCGCGCGCCGGATCTGGGCCCGCTGGATGCGCGACCGCTTCGGCGCCAAGACCGACAAGGCGCAGTGGCTGCGCTTCCACACCCAGACCGCGGGCGTCTCGCTCACCGCCCAGCAGCCGTACAACAACGTGGTGCGCACCGCCGTCGAGGCGCTCTCCGCGGTGCTCGGCGGCACCAACTCGCTGCACACCAACGCGCTGGACGAGACCCTGGCGCTGCCCTCCGAGCAGGCCGCCGAGATCGCACTGCGCACCCAGCAGGTGCTGATGGAGGAGACCGGCATCACCAATGTGGCCGACCCGCTGGGCGGCTCCTGGTACGTCGAGGCGCTCACCGACCGGATCGAGCAGCAGGCCGAGGCGATCTTCCAACAGATCTTGAACAAGAGCCGTCTGGACAAGGGCCGCGAGGACCACGGGATCGGCCCGATCACCTCCGGCATCCTGCGCGGGATCGAGGAGGGCTGGTTCACCGGCGAGATCGCCGAGGCGGCCTTCCAGTACCAGCAGTCGGTGGAGAAGGGCGACAAGCGCGTGGTCGGCGTCAACTGCCACCCCCGCAGCGTCACCCCCGACCTGGAGATCCTGCGGGTCAGCCACGAGGTCGAGCGCGAGCAGGTGCGGGTGCTGGGCGAGCGCAAGGCGGCCCGGGACGACGCGGCGGTGCGGGCCGGGCTGGACGCCATGCTGGCGGCGGCGCGCTCGGGCGAGTCGATGATCCCGCCGATGCTGGACGCGGTGCGCGCCGAGGCGACCCTGGGCGAGATCTGCAACGTGCTGCGGGAGGAGTGGGGGACGTACCGGGAGAACGCGACGTTCTGACCGGCTGACGTCTGACCGGCGAACGAGGCCGCCCCGTACGGGAGTTCCGTACGGGGCGGCCTCGTCGTGCGCTCGGTCTCGCCGTGCGCTCAGCCCGTGGTGAGCGGGCCGAGCAGCAGGTCGGTGAAGCGGCGGGTCCACTCGGGGGTGATCGGCTCGCCGCTGACCAGGACCCGGTGCTCGACGGTGCCGGCGATGGTGTCGAAGATGATGTCGACCTCCTCGTGGGCCGACTCGACGCAGGCGTCCGCCTCGAGTTCGCCGCGCGCCTGGGCGGCGGCCCGGCCCTGCCGGACCAGCCGCTTCTGCGGGTCCACGATCGCCTCCCGGATCCGGCGGCGCAGTTGGGGGTCGCGGGTGCCCTCGGCGAACAGCGCGAGCAGGGCGGCCTGGGTCTCGGGGCGGGCCAGCAGGCCGGCGAACTGGCCCACCACGGCCTCGATGTCGGCCCGCAGGCTGCCGAGGTCGGGCATCACGAGGTCGTCGAAGAGGCTGGCGACGGCGTCGACCACCAGTTCGTTCTTGGAGGGCCAGCGGCGGTAGAGCGTGGTCTTGGCGACCCCGGCGCGGCTGGCGACGTGCCCCATGGTCAGTCCGCCCCAGCCGAGTTCGGCGAGGGCCTCGCGGGTGGCGTCGAGGATCGCGAGGTCGGCGGCGGCGCTGCGCGGGCGACCCTTGGCCCGGACGGTGCCGTCCCGGACGGCGTCGTCCGGGCTCACGGAGGGCTGGGCGGCCGGCACCGGGTCTCCTTGCGCTTTACTGGTAAGTAACTTGGGTGGGGCTGGTAACGGTAGCGACTGTTCGCCGATTCGGGCAGCCGGGCGGACCGGGAAAGTGGGGCAGGTCACGTCCCCGAAGCACCGCTGGGGCTTGCGGCCGGGGCACCGGCTGCAGTTACGCTACGACCTGTAGCGAAAGCAGTGACAACCAGGCGCCGCACCCGTGGGACGGGGCGGCGCGGGTGCGGGTGGGGATCCGCGCCGAACGGTTCAGGCTACCGGGGGAAGGGCGCGTCGGCCGGGAACCCGCACCGCGCGGCCCGCGCGGGGCGACTTTCCGGAGGATGGTGCCCGCGAGCAGCGCGGACGGGGGAGGATGGTGCCATGCAGCCACGGAATTCGCGTCCCAACAACACCGCCCTGCGCGGTGCGGTCGACCTCGCCGCAGTGAAGGCGGCCGGAGAGGCCGCCCAGAAGGCCGAGCAGGCCCGGGCCGAGCGGGCCCGCCAGGCGGCCGCCGCCGAAGCGGACGGAGTCGCCCCCCAGCCCGCCTACGAACTCGTCATCGACGTCACCGAGGACACCTTCGAGACCGAGGTCGTCCAGCGCTCCAACGAGGTGCCGGTCGTCATCGACTTCTGGGCCGAGTGGTGCGGGCCCTGCAAGCAGCTCAGCCCGATCCTGGAGGGCCTGGCCGAGGAGTACGCCGGCCGCTTCGTGCTCGCCAAGATCGACGTGGACTCCAACCAGCTGATCGCCCAGCAGTTCGGCATCCAGGGCATCCCGGCCGTGATGGCCGTGGTGGCCGGCCAGCTGGTGCCGCTGTTCCAGGGCGCGGAGAGCGCCGCCAACGTCCGCAAGGTGCTGGACCAGCTGATCCTGGTCGCCGAGCAGCGCTTCGGCATCTCCGGTGGCGCGGGCGCCCCGGGCGAGGCCGCGGCCGCCGCACCGCAGCGGCCGGAGGACCCGGCGCTGTCCGCCGCGCACGACGCGCTGGACGCCGGTGACCTGGGCGGCGCCATCCAGGCGTACCGGAACGTGCTGGCCGACCAGCCGGGCAACACCGAGGCCAAGCTGGGCCTGGCCCAGGCCGAGCTGCTCAAGCGGATCGAGGGGCTGGACCTCCAGGCGGTCCGCGCGGCCGCCGCCGCCGACCCGAAGGACGTCGCGATCCAGCTGCAGGCCGCCGACCTGGACCTGGTGGGCGGTCACGTCGAGGACGCCTTCGGGCGCCTGGTGGACACCGTCGGCCGGACCTTCGGCGAGGACCGGGACACCGCCCGGCTGCGCCTGCTGGAGCTGTTCGAGGTGATCGGCCCGGATGACCCGCGGGTCGTCGCAGCCCGTACGGCGCTGGCCCGCGTGCTGTTCTGATCCACCCTCGCGTCGGCTCCGGCCGGGGCCTGGCACCGAGTGCCTGGCACGTCGGATGACCTGCGGTGTCGCCCGGTGATTTGGCGACAATCCGGTCAACCGGACAGAGGTTTACCAAATCTTGATTTCACCCGTGGGTAGTCACGTTCCGTGACTACCCACGGGTGTTTCATTGGTGTTTCCGGCGGATTTCGTCGTCACGCTTCCTTCAACACGTCACGCACGGTGCAACTCGGGTCAATTTCATGATCAATGCCACCTGCTGTTGCATTACCCGTCAGTAAGGCACCCCTTGTGCTTCGCCCGGGATTCAAGCACGATCGGCCACGCCCGGTCCCAGACTCCACACCCTCCGACAGCCGGTCGGCCAAGCGGAGCGAGGGATCCCCACCGGGTGATCCGTCGGCCCCAGGCCGGCGGTAGGGAGGGCAGGGGGGTATCCGCGGTCCCACGGCGGTTCCTGTCCTCGACCGGCCGCGCGGCCCTGCGCGGTCGCTGGTTGTCGCTCGGGGGTGATCGCCGATGTCGTCGGTCCGACCCGCCGTCCCGCAGGGACGGCCGGTTCCTGGACGGGAGTGCCGCAGCACGCAGGCCGCTCCCGCGTCCGCCGACGCCCGAGGCGCTCTCCGCTACCGAGGACGTAGCTCTCTCCCATCCCAGGCCCCCACCGGCGCGGGACGCGCCGCCGGGGAGCCGGAGATGTACGTCCTAGAAGGAGGACTCGCATGTCCAAGACCTACGGCAAGACCCGCTGGAAGCGCTTCGCCCTGGTGATGGTGCCGAGCGTCGCGGCCACCGCGATGGTCGGCGTCTCGATCGCCAACAGCGCGCTCGCCGCCTCGTTCAGCATTTCCGGCCAGCAGTTCAAGGTCAGCACCGACCAGCTGCACGGCACCAACTTCGCCCAGTTCGGCACGGTCGACATCGAGGCCAGCGGCAAGCCGCACCCGGTCGCGGTCTCGGCCTTCGACCACGCCGACATCACCAACCTGTGCCAGTCGGTGGTGACCGACCTGTCCGCGTTCGGCCTGGGGAAGATCACCCTCCAGCTGCACGCCGGCGCCGAGGCGGGCAAGCCGGTTCAGGCCGACAACCTGCTGATCGACCTGGAGCAGCTGAAGGCGGACGCGACCTTCAGCCAGATGAACATCGGCCAGGACGCCTCCACCCTCTCGGGTACGGCCACCCAGGGCTGGGCCCCGCACGCGGGTGTCACCAAGGCGGGCGGCGGCGCCGGCCTGCCGTCCGGCGCGACCGGCTTCGCCCAGTCCGCCAAGACCGCCGACCTGAGCGGCGTTCAGCAGACCGCGCGGGCCACCTCGGCCGGCACCTTCAAGCTGAACGGCCTGAACCTCGCGCTGAAGAGCGGCGACGGCCCGGGCAACGAGTGCTTCTGAGCCCCGCCTGACGGCACGCCGACCGGCGTGCCCGGGTGAGGCCACTTCGGGCCGGGGGCGGCGGGCACACCGCCGCCTTCCGGCTCGGGGGCCTGTCGCCCGGCTCCTTGCCGGGGCCGAGCGACAGACCCCATCCCCCCTTGTTCTTCCCTCGTAGCGACGTCGAGGAGCTGCACCATGTCCAGCGCAACGGTCGAAACGCGGCCCCGCCAGCAGAACCCCGTCGGGTGGCTCTGGCGGCACTTCCGTGAATTCCGCCGCACCAGGCCCTTCTGGGGCGGCCTGCTGGCCATGATCGCCGGCGTCCCGATCCTCTACTTCCCGTACGCGCACCTCACGTTCGGCGGGCTGACCATCGCGATGTCCACCACGGCGGGCGCCGGGTCGCTGATCATCGGGGTGCTGATGATCATCCTCGGGCTGACCGCCTGGTTCCAGCCCGCCGTACGGGTCTTCGCCGGCATCGCGACCATCCTGCTGACGCTGGTCTCGATCCCGGTCTCCAACCTCGCGGGCTTCGGCCTGTCGCTGCTGCCGGGCCTGATCGGCGGTGGGCTGATGGTCTCCTGGGCGCCGCTGCCCGAGCCGTCCACCGCCCCGGCCGGCGGGCGGCGCGCCCGTCGCGGCAAGCAGGCGGACAACGCGGTGGCCGAGAGCGTCGCCACCGAGCCGACGGCCGCCGAGCCGACGGCCGCCGAGCCGACGGCTGCTGAAGCCACCGAGGCCCCCACCGCCAAGCTGCCCGCCCAGGCCACGCCGAAGGAGCCCGCCGTCGAGCCGGCCGCCGAGGCCGCCGTCCCGCAGCAGCCCGCAACCGGGTCGCAGGAGGAGGCGCGGTGAGCGGGCCGGCCGAGCAAGCAGAGGGCACGGCCGTCCCCGCGCAGCGCTCCGGCCGGCACGCCGCGCCGCGCACGCCGGTCCGGGTCCGGCTGAGAGGCCGCGCCCTGGCGATGGCCGCGGTGCCGACCGCACTGCTGATGGCCGCCGCCTACACGCCCAACCCGGCGGTCGCCGAGTCCGCGGCGGGCAAGCCCTGCGGCAACGCGCCGGTGGCCGTCCCGGACGTGACGCCGATCGAGACGCCCGTCCCCAAGAGCGAACTGCCCGAGCCGCCGCCCGCGTCGTCCGGCACGCCCTCGACCGGCCCGAGCTCGGTGCCGACCACCGCGCCGACCCAGATGCCGACGACGGCCCCGACCCAGGCCCCGACCACCGCTCCGACGAAGCCGTCGGCCACCACGACCACGCCGCCCGCCGCCCGTACCGCCACCACCGCCACCACCGGCGGCTCGGGCGCGGTGAGCGCGGTCTACCGGGGCACCGGCGACGGGACGGCCACCGCGAGCCAGGCCGGGCTGATCGACGACCTCGTCGGCGGCATCAACCACCTGCTGAACCCGGGGAGTTCGGCCGCTCCGGCGCCGAGCGCGACACCCAGTGCCACCCCCCAGGGGCCCGCCGCCCCCGCCCCGCGGGTCGGCACCCCGGCGCAGCCCGCCCAGCCGCCGGCCCCGGCCGCCGGCACCCAGCAGGCCGCGCCGCCCGCCGCCCAGCCCTCCGGTGCCCAGTCGTCCGCCGCCCAGCCCTCGGGCGGGCAGCCCTCGCCGGCCGCCACCGCCACCGGCGGCAAGCCGGGCGCCAAGGCGGCGCCGTCCGCGACCCCGTCGGCGGGCGGGTCGGTCACCGCCACCCCGTCCGCCTCGCCCACCGCGAACCCCAACTGCGACGTGGACGCCCGCAATCTGACCGCCGGCGCGGCCTCGTCCGAGCAGGTCGTCCCGGAGCAGAACTGGACGCTGCAGACCAGCCGGCTCGGTCTGCACGGCGCGGTCTTCCACGGCGTCTACGACGTGAAGACCCCGACCGGCACCAAGCGGGTGCTGAAGTTCGTGGTCGACAACGTGGACATCGAGAACCTCGACATGTCGACCCTGGAGGGCAACGGCGTCACCTTCCACGTGCAGGGCGCCCCGGGCTCGACCTCGACCATGCGCAACGGTCCGGTCACCATGTACGTGGAGCGGCTGTCCGGCCACCTCTCCAAGCTGCTCGGCCTGCCGATCCCGATCGACCTGGGCGAGATCACCCTCACCCCGGATACCCTGCCGCGCTGGCTGTACGACCTGATCGGCGCCATCCCGATCCCGCTGGACCTGGAGCTGACCGGCGTCACCGCCAAGCAGGCCGGCCAGTTCGGCGGCACCCTGCACATCCCGGGGATGCACCTGTTCAACGACAACGCGCCCTACAGCGACAAGTAGGCGACGAGCGCGACAACGCCCGTGGGGCGGCCCTCCGTCGAGGAGGAGCCGCCCCACGGGCGTCGTGCCGGAGGCCGGTTACTCGCCGTGCGAGCCCACGCGGTGCACCTGCACCAGGTTGGTGGTGCCGGGGATGCCGACCGGGACACCGGCGGTGACGATCACGGTGTCGCCCTCGGTCAGCTGGCCCATCTTCAGCAGCTCGCGGTCGACCTGCGCGACCATCGCGTCGGTGGTGGCCACCTGCTCGGTGACGTACGACTCGACGCCCCAGCTCAGCGTGAGCTGGTTGCGGGTGGCCGCGTCCGGGGTGAACGCGATCACCGGGATGGGCGAGCGGTAGCGGGACAGTCGGCGAGCGGTGTCACCGGACTTGGTGAACGCGATCAGCGCCTTGCCGTTGAGGAAGTCGCCCAGCTCGCACGCGGCGCGGGCGACGGAGCCGCCCTGGGTGCGCGGCTTGCGGCCCGGGTTGAGCGGCTGGAGGCCCTGGGAGACCAGCTCCTCCTCGGCCTTCTCGCAGATCCGGCTCATGGTGCGGACGGTCTCGACCGGGTACTTGCCGACGCTGGACTCGGCGGAGAGCATCACCGCGTCGGTGCCGTCCAGGATGGCGTTGGCGACGTCGGAGACCTCGGCGCGGGTCGGCCGCGAGGCGTGGATCATCGACTCCATCATCTGGGTGGCGACGATGACCGGCTTGGCGTTGCGGCGGGCCAGGGTGATCAGCTGCTTCTGGACCAGCGGCACCCGCTCCAGCGGGTACTCGACGGCCAGGTCGCCGCGGGCGACCATGATGGCGTCGAAGGCGAGGACGATCTCCTCCATGGCCTCGACGGCCTGCGGCTTCTCGATCTTGGCGATGACCGGCACCCGGATGCCGACCTCGTCCATGACCTCGTGGACGTCCTTGATGTCGTCCGCGTTGCGGACGAAGGACAGGGCGACCATGTCGACGCCCAGACGCAGCGCGAAGCGCAGGTCGTCCTTGTCCTTCTCGGACAGGGCGGGCACGTTCACGGCCGCACCGGGCAGGTTGATGCCCTTGTTGTTCGAGAGCACGCCGCCCTCGACCACCACGGTCTTCACCCGCGGGCCGTCGACGCTGACGACCTCCAGGGCGATGACGCCGTCGTTGATCAGGATCGGGTCGCCGGGCTTCACGTCGCCGGGCAGGCCCTTGTAGGTGGTGCCGCAGATGTGCTGGTCACCGGGGACGTCTTCGGTGGTGATGGTGAACTCGTCGCCGTTGTCGACGGTCACCGGGCCGTTGGCGAAGGTCGCCAGACGGATCTTGGGACCCTGGAGGTCGGCCAGGACGCCGATGGCCTTGCCGGTGTCCTCCGAGACCTGGCGGACCTTGCGGTACCGCTCCTCGTGGTCCGCGTGGTTGCCGTGGCTCATGTTCAGTCGGGCGACGTTCATGCCCGCCTCGACGATGGCCTTCAGCTGTTCGTAGGAGTCCGTGGCCGGACCCAGGGTGCAGACAATTTTCGCTCGGCGCATATGGATCAGTCTATCCGTTCGTGTTATAGGTGCATTCGGCACGGACCGGGAGGAATCGCCGACGAAGGATCCCGAGGAGCGAGACATTTCCGTGTCAGTCCTCGGACAGCTCGCCCTCCCGGTGCACCAGGGCGAAGGCCTGCCGGGCGATCTCCAGCTCCTCGTCGGTGGGCACCACCGCGACCGCCACCCGGGAGAACGCGGGCGAGATGATCCTGGCCCCGCCCGAGCGCACCGAGTTCAGCTCCGGGTCCACGGCGATGCCCAGCTCCTCCAGTCCCGCGGTGGCCGCCGCGCGCACCGGCGCGGCGTTCTCGCCGACGCCCGCGGTGAACGCGATCGCGTCCACCCGGCCGAGCACCGCGTAGTAGCCACCGATGTACTTGCGCAGCCGGTGGACGTACGCGTCGAAGGCGAGCTTCGCGTCCGCGTCCCCCTCGTCGGCGCGGCGCATGATCTCACGCATGTCGTTCTCGCCGCACAGGCCGCGCAGGCCGCTGCGGCGGTTGAGCAGGTCGTCGATCTCGTCCACGGACAGGCCGCCGACCCGGTGCAGGTGGAACACCACGCCGGCGTCGATGTCGCCCGAACGGGTGCCCATGACCAGGCCCTCCAGCGGGGTCAGGCCCATCGAGGTGTCCACGCAGCGGCCGCCGCTGACCGCCGAGGCGGAGGCGCCGTTGCCCAGGTGCAGCACGATCACGTTGACCTCGGCCGGGTCCTTGCCGAGCAGCCGGGCGGTGGCCCGCGAGACGTACTGGTGCGAGGTGCCGTGGAAGCCGTAGCGGCGCACCCGGTGCTCGTCCGCGACGGCCTTGTCGATCGCGTAGCGGGCCGAGTACTCGGGCATCGAGGCGTGGAAGGCGGTGTCGAACACGGCCACCTGCGGCAGGTCCGGCCGCAGCGCGCGGGCCACCTCGATGCCGGTGATGTTGGCCGGGTTGTGCAGCGGCGCGACCGGGATCAGCCGGCGGATCTCCTTCAGCACCTCGTCGGTGATCACGGTCGGCTCGGTGAACCGCTTGCCGCCGTGCACCACCCGGTGGCCGATCGCGGCCAGCTCGGGGGAGTCCAGTCCGAGGCCGTCCGCGGACAGTTCCTCGGCGACGGCCTTCAGCGCGGCCGAGTGGTCCGGGAAGGCCTGCACCAGCTCGCGCCGCTCACCGGCGCGCGGGGTGTGCACCAGCCGGCCGCCGGCCTCGCCGATCCGCTCGACCAGGCCGGAGGCCAGCCGGGCGCCGTCCAGCATGTCGATCAGCTGGTACTTCACCGACGAGGAGCCGGCGTTCAGAACGAGGACGCGGGTCCCTGCGGTCATGCCTGCGGCTCCTTGTCGTTGTCGTTCGTGTCGTTCTTGTCGTCCTGGGCCTGGATGGCGGTGATCGCCACGGTGTTGACGATGTCCTCCACCAGCGCCCCGCGCGAGAGGTCGTTGACGGGCTTGCGCAGCCCCTGCAGCACCGGGCCGACGGCGACCGCGCCGGCCGAGCGCTGGACGGCCTTGTAGGTGTTGTTGCCGGTGTTGAGGTCCGGGAAGATCAGCACGGTCGCCCGCCCGGCCACCGGCGAGCCCGGCAGCTTGGTCGCCGCGACGTGGGCGTCCACCGCCGCGTCGTACTGGATCGGGCCCTCGACCAGGATGTCCGGTCGCAGCGCGCGGACCAGCTCGGTGGCCTTGCGGACCTTGTCGACGTCCGCGCCCGAGCCGGAGGTGCCGGTCGAGTACGAGAGCATCGCGACCCGCGGCTCCACCCCGAACTGGGCGGCGGTGGCGGCGGACTGGATCGCGATGTCGGCCAGCTGCTGGGCGTCCGGGTCGGGGTTGACCGCGCAGTCGCCGTACACCAGCACCTTGTCGGCCAGGCACATGAAGAAGACCGAGGAGACGATCGAGGCGCCCGGCGAGGTCTTGATCACCTCGAAGGCGGGCCGGATGGTCGCCGCGGTGGAGTGCACCGCGCCGGAGACCATGCCGTCGGCGATGCCCTCCTGGACCATCAGGGTGCCGAAGTAGGAGACGTCGGTGACCACGTCCAGGGCCAGTTCGACGGTCATCCCCTTGTGGGCCCGCAGCCGGGCGTACAGCTCGGCGAACTGGCGCCGCAGCGGGCTGGTGGCCGGGTCGACGATCCGCACCTGGGCCCGGTCGGCGCCCGGCTCGTCCTGCGGGAGGACGATGCCCAGGGCGGCGGCCTTGCGGCGCACCGCGTCGACCTCGCCGAGCAGGGTGAGGTCGCAGATGTTGCGGCGCAGCAGGATCTCGGCCGCGCGCAGCACCCGCTCCTCGGCGCCCTCCGGCAGTACCACGTGCCGGCGGCCCGCCCGGGCCCGCTCCAGCAGCTCGTGCTCGAACATCATCGGGGTGACCCGCTCCGACCGGCCGACCTCGATCCGGTTGGTCAACTCGACGGTGTCCACGTGCAGTTCGAACAGGCCGAGGGCGATCTCGGCCTTCCGGGGGCTGGCCGCGGTGAGCTTGCCCTCCAGGTGGGTCAGGGTGGCGGCGGTGGGCCAGCTGCCCTCGGGGACGACCGCGACCGGGGTGCCGGGGGCGAGCCGGGCGGCCAGCGCCATCACGTTGGGGCCGGGGTGCTGGCCGAGGGTCAGCAGCACGCCGGCGATCGGCGGGGCACCGGCCGCGTGCGCGGCCAGCGAGCCGATCACCAGGTCGGCGCGGTCCCCGGGGGTGACGACCAGGGCGCCCTCGGTCAGCGCGTCCAGGAAGGTGGGCAGCATGGCGCCGCCGAAGACGAAGCGCCGGACGTCCCGGGCCAGGCCGGCCGCGTCGCCGAGCAGCACCTCGGCGCCGGTCGACTCGACGAGTTGGGCGACGGTCGGGGCGGCCAGCGCCGGCTCCTCCGGGATGACGTAGGCGGGGATCGGCAGCTTCTCGGTGAGCGTGCGCTGGATCCGCTGCTTGGCGGCCGGGGCGGTCCGGTTGGCGATCATCGCCAGGGTCGCGCAGCCGAGGTCGGTGTACGCCCGGTGGGCGTTACGCACCTCGGCGATCACCGCCTCCGCCTCCTTGCCCTGCCCGCCGACCACCGGCAGCACCGCGGCGCCGAACTCGTTGGCGAGCCGGGCGTTGAAGGCCAGCTCGTCCGGGATGTTGGTGTCCGCGAAGTCGGTGCCGAGCACCAGCACCGCCTGGCAGCGCCGCTCCAGCGCGCGGAACCGGTCCACCAGCGCGGAGACCAGTTCGTCCTGCCCCTGGGCGGCCTGCAGCGCGGCGGCCTCCTCGTAGGTGAGCCCGTACAGCTCCTGGCTCGGCAGCTCGATCCGGTACCGCGCGCGCAGCAGCTCCACCACGTGGTCCGACCCCGGCTCCCCTGGCGCCGCCGCGTGCACCAGCGGACGGAACACCCCGACCCGGTCCACCTGGCGGGTGAGCAGTTCCATGACCCCGAGCTCGACCGCCTGCCGGCCGTCCCCCCGGTCGATTCCGGTCACGTACACGCTGCGCGCCACGTGGGTGTCTCCGTCCCGTCGTCTCGGAAGGTCGTCATGTCGACCATACCTTCGCACCCCGAACGGGCGTCCGCGAGCAGAGGGCGGCCGGGGAGGCAAGGGACGAAGGTCCTCCCGGGCGCCCGTTCGGGCACCCGGGAGGAGCGGGCTCAGGCCGGGCGG
Source organism: Kitasatospora sp. NPDC030952 (assembly GCF_055571335.1). Taxonomy (NCBI): domain Bacteria; kingdom Bacillati; phylum Actinomycetota; class Actinomycetes; order Kitasatosporales; family Streptomycetaceae; genus Kitasatospora; species Kitasatospora sp. NPDC030952. The sequence continues at coordinate 88,759 of NZ_JBVIFM010000003.1, read as the reverse complement.
AGCGGGCTCAGGCCGGGCGGAGCCAGAGGGTGGCGAGCGGGGGGAGGACGAGTTCGGCGGAGCGGGGCTGGCCGTTCCACTCGACGGCTTCGGCCTTGACCGGGTGGGAGTTGCCGGTGCCGCTGCCGCCGTAGGTCTCGGCGTCGGTGTTCAGCAGTTCCTCCCAGAGCTGTTCGCGGCCGTCCAGGGCGGGCAGGCCGACCCGGTGGCCGTGGCGGACGACGGGGGAGAAGTTGCAGACGGCGACCAGCGGGGTGCCGTCGGCGGCGTACCGGACGAAGGAGAGCAGGTTGTCCTCGGCGGCGCCGCCGTCGAGCCAGCGGAAGCCGTCGGGGGTGGTGTCGAGCTCCCAGAGGGCGGGGGTGTCCCGGTAGATCCGGTTGAGGTCGCGGACCAGGCGGCGCACGCCGAGGTGGTCCCGGTGGGCGGGCCACTGCTCGTCGAGCACCCACCACTGCGGGCCCTGCTCGTGGTCCCATTCGGCGCCCTGGGCGAACTCCTGCCCCATGAACAGCAGCTGCTTGCCGGGGTGGGACCACATGAAGCCCAGGTAGGCGCGGTGGTTGGCGCGCTGCTGCCACCAGTCGCCGGGCATCTTGGAGACCAGGGCCTGCTTGCCGTGGACGACCTCGTCGTGGGAGATCGGCAGGACGTAGTTCTCGGAGTAGGCGTACACCATCGAGAAGGTGATCTCGTTGTGGTGGTACTTGCGGTGCACCGGCTCCTTGGACATGTAGACCAGCGAGTCGTGCATCCAGCCCATGTTCCACTTCAGGCCGAAGCCGAGGCCGCCGGCGTCGGTGGGGCGGGTGACGCCGTCCCAGGCGGTGGACTCCTCGGCGATGGTGATCACGCCGGGGCAGCGCCGGTAGACGGTGGCGTTCATCTCCTGGAGGAAGGCGGCCGCGTCCAGGTTCTCCCGGCCGCCGTGCTGGTTGGGGGTCCAGGCGCCGCCCTCGCGGGAGTAGTCGAGGTAGAGCATCGAGGCCACGGCGTCGACCCGCAGGCCGTCGATGTGGAACTCCTCGCACCAGTAGACGGCGTTGGCGACGAGGAAGTTGCGGACTTCGGTGCGGCCGTAGTCGAACTCCAGCGTCCCCCAGTCGGGGTGTTCGGCGCGCAGCGGGTCGGCGGGCTCGTACAGCGGTTCGCCGTCGAAGCGGGCGAGGGCGAAGTCGTCCTTGGGGAAGTGCGCGGGCACCCAGTCGACGATCACGCCGATGCCGTGCTGGTGCAGGGTGTCGACCAGGTGGCGGAAGTCGTCGGGGCTGCCGAGCCGGGCGGTGGGGGCGTAGTAGCCGGAGACCTGGTAGCCCCAGGAGCCGCCGAAGGGGTGTTCCATCACCGGCATGAACTCCACATGGGTGAAGTTCAACTCCTTGAGGTAGCGCGGGAGTTCCTCGGCGATGGCGCGGTAGTCGGTGAGGTCGGGCCGCCAGGAGGCCAGGTGCAGCTCGTACACCGACATCGGTGCGCGGTGGTGCGCGGTGCGGGCCCGGCGGGCCATCCACTCGTCGTCCTGCCAGCGGTGGGTGGAGGAGGTGACGACGGAGGCGGTGCCGGGCGGGCACTGGGCGGCCCGGGCCAGCGGGTCGGCCTTGTCGAGCACCCAGCCCTGCCGGGTGTGGATCTCGTACTTGTAGGTGGCGCCCTCGGCGAGGCCGGGGACGAACAGCTCCCAGATGCCGGAGGAGCCGAGCGAGCGCATCGGGTGCCCGGTGCCGTTCCAGTGGTTGAAGTCGCCGATGAGCCGGACCCCGACGGCGTTCGGCGCCCAGACCGCGAAGGCGGTGCCGTCGACGCCGTCGACGGTGCGCAGATGGGAGCCGAGTGCCTGCCACAGCTGCTCGTGCCGGCCTTCGGAGATCAGGTGGAGGTCGAGTTCGCCGAGGGTGGGCCGGGCGCGGTAGCCGTCGTGCTGGCGCAGGGGCTCGCCGTCGGGGTAGGCCACCAGCAGGGTGTAGTCGGGGAGTTCGCCGCCCGCCAGCAGGCCGGTGAACAACCCGCCCTGCTGGTGGGTGAGTTCGGCGGGCCCGTGGGCGGTCTCGACCACCACCCGCTCGGCGAACGGGCGCAGCACCCGGATCGCCGTGCCGCCGTGCACCGGGTGGGCGCCGAGCAGGGCGTGCGGGTCGTGGTGCTGGCCGTTCACCAGCCGGTCCACCTCGGCCGGGGGCAGCGGCGCCTCGGGGAGGCGCAGGGCCCCGACGGGGGTGTCCGCCGGGACGCCGCCCGGCGGAGCGGGCTCGGCGGCCTTCCGGGGCTCGCCCCGTTCGGGGGTCCCGGCCAGGAAGGTGGCCGGAACGGGGCGGGTGGGGCGGCCGGTCGGGTCGGGCGGCGTCACGGCGTGGTCCTCCAGCGGCGGGGTGGGCGAACTCGTGGCGGGCGGGCGGGGTTCGGTGGGGTGGTCAGACGGACAGGGCGAGCCGGTTGATCGCGGCCAGCGGGATCGGCAGCCAGCTGGGCCGGTGCCGGGCCTCGTAGACCACCTCGTACACCGCCTTGTCGATCTCCAACGCCCGCATCAGCTCGGGTGAGGCCGCCGGATCGGCGCCGCCCCCGGCGGTGTAGCCGGCGCAGAAGGCGGTGCGGTTGCGCTGGGCCCAGGCGGCGGCGAGGTGGGCGAGTTCCGGGTCGACCGGGCCGCCGGCCAGCAGGTGGGCGGCCGCGTAGTCGAAGGAGCGCAGCATGGCGGCGACGTCGCGCAGGGCGGGCTGGGGTTCGCGCCGTTCGTTGACGGACTTGGCGGGTTCGCCCTCGAAGTCGAGCAGCACCCAGCCGTGCGGGGTGCGCATGGCCTGGCCGAGGTGGAGGTCGCCGTGGATGCGCTGGACGGGCAGGCCGTCCGGGTGGGCGTCGGCCAGCTGCTGGAACGCGGTGCGCAGGGCGGCCCGGTAGCGCAGCAGTCCGGGGACGGCGGCGACGGCGCTGTCCAGCCGGTCGGCCATGGCGGTGGCGAGCCGGCCGGTCTGGGTGCGGTCGAGCCGGGCGACGGGCATGGAGCGGGCGAGTACCCGGTGGACTTCGGCGGTGGCCCGGCCGAGCCGGTGGGCCTCGATGGCGAAGTTGCCGGGGGAGCGGTCGCCCTTGAGCCGGCCGACCTGGTCGAGGGCGAGTTCCCAGCCGTCCTCGGCGTCCGGCAGGTAGCGCTGGAGCAGTCCGAGGGTGGCGGGTTCGGCGCGTTCCATCCGGCTCTCGAACCAGGCGGCGACCCGGGGGATGCGGGTGGAGCCGGCCCGGGAGAGGGCGAGCGAGAGTTCCAGGTCGGGGTTGGTGCCGGGGTGGACGCGCCGGAACAGCTTGAGGATGTACGAGGTGCCGTAGATGACGGAGCTGTTGGACTGCTCGGCGGTGGAGGCGCGGCCGGGGAGGTTGGCGGGCAGTCCGGAGCCGGGGGTGCGGCGGAAGGACAGCGAGCCGAACCGGTCGCCGGTGGCCAGGTGTTCCAGCAGTCGCCCGGTGAGTTCGGGGTCGTGCACCGCGTCGTAGAGGGTGGCGCCGTCGTACGGGCCCTGGTTGAGCCGGCCGAGGACGGCGCCGGGTTCGATGTCCGCGGGGCCCTGGGAGCGGATGCCGAGCAGGAGTTGGTAGGTGTCGCCGTGCGGGAGGCCGGCCGTGGTGGCGTGCTCGACCCGCAGCAGCAGGTGCAGCAGGGCCGGGTCGCCGACCTGCAGCGGGGTGCCGACCGCCGGGACGAGTCCGGTGATGGGGCGCCCCTTCCCGGCGTACCAGCGCTGGGTGGGGAGCCACTCGGCGATCAGCGGCAGGGCCGCCTGGACGAGTTCGCTGACCCCCAGGGCGGTTCTCCGGGCCCCGGTGCCCCGCGCGCCCGGGTGCGCGGCTGAGCCGGCCGGGGCGTCGTGCTGCACATGGGCTTGAGAACGGGAGGTTTCGGACATGACTCCCTTTCCCCGGAAGCACACGGACGGCCCGACGGGTCGTGGCCGGGGTCCGTCAGTCTTCCGGATTTCGGCGGCGCGGCGGTCGCGGCACGCGAGCACGGCTCGGGTGTCACGCCTTCGTGTGGGTAGCCGTTGGGCTGTTCTCCGTACGCGGTGGTGCAGAGAACTCCGGGGGCGCGGGGGTCAACTCGCGCCCCCGGAGGGTCTGGTGGTGCTGTGCGGGCCGCGGGTGGCAGGGTGCGGCGGATCGTTACTTCGATCGCCTGGTCCCGCTCAGGCGCGGGGGCTGCCGGAGCTGGAACCAGTAGAAGCCGTGCCCGGCGAGCGTGAGCAGGTAGGGCCACTCGCCGATCGACGGGAAGCGCACCCCGCCGATCAGCTCGACCGGGTACCGTCCGCCGTACTGCCGCAGGTCCAGCTCGGTCGGCTGCGCGAACCGCGAGAAGTTGTTCACGCACATGACCAGGTCCCCCTCGTACTCGCGCACGAAGGCCAGCACGGCGGGGTTGCTGGACGGCAGTTCGGTGTAGGTGCCCAGGCCGAACGCCGGGTTGAGCTTGCGGATCTCGATCATGCGACGCGTCCAGTGCAGCAGTGAACTCGAACTGCTCTGCTGCGCTTCGACGTTGGTCACCTGGTAGCCGTACACCGGGTCCATGATGGGCGGCAGACTGAGCCTGCCCGGGTCGGCGGAGGAGAAACCCGCGTTGCGGTCCGGGGTCCACTGCATCGGCGTGCGCACGCCGTCCCGGTCGCCCAGCCAGATGTTGTCGCCCATGCCGATCTCGTCCCCGTAGTAGAGCACCGGCGAGCCGGGCAGGGAGAGCAGCAGGGCGGTGAACAGCTCGATCTGGTTGCGGTCGTTCTCCAGCAGCGGGGCGAGCCGGCGGCGGATGCCCACGTTGGCGCGCATCCGGGGGTCCTTGGCGTACTCCGCGTACATGTAGTCGCGCTCCTCGTCGGTGACCATCTCCAGGGTCAGCTCGTCGTGGTTGCGCAGGAAGATGCCCCACTGGCAGCCGCCGGGGATCCGCGGGGTCTTGGCGAGGATCTCCGACACCGGGTACCGGGACTCCCGGCGCACGGCCATGAAGATCCGCGGCATCACCGGGAAGTGGAACGCCATGTGGCACTCGTCGCCGCCCGCGGTGAAGTCGCCGAAGTAGTCGACCACGTCCTCCGGCCACTGGTTGGCCTCGGCGAGCAGGACGGTGTCCGGGTAGTCGGCGTCGATCTCCTTGCGGAGCCGCTTGAGGAACTCGTGGGTCTCCGGGAGGTTCTCGCAGTTGGTGCCCTCGCGGGCGAACAGGTACGGCACCGCGTCCAGCCGGAAGCCGTCGATGCCGAGGTCGAGCCAGAACCGCAGCCCGGCGATCATCTCGTCCTGGACGCGGGGGTTGTCGTAGTTGAGGTCCGGCTGGTGGGAGAAGAACCGGTGCCAGTAGTACTGCTTGCGGACCGGGTCGTAGGTCCAGTTGGAGGTCTCGGTGTCGACGAAGATGATCCGGGCGTCCGGATACTGCTTGTCGTCGTCGGCCCACATGTAGAAGTCGCCGTACGGCCCGTCCGGGTCGGCCCGGGACGCCTGGAACCACGGGTGCTGGTCGCTGGTGTGGTTCATGACGAAGTCGATGATCACGCGCATGCCGCGGGCGTGGGCGGCGTCGGTGAACTCCATGAAGTCGGCGATGTCGCCGAACTCCGGCAGCACCGACTTGTAGTCGGCGACGTCGTAGCCGCCGTCGCGCAGCGGCGAGGCGAAGAAGGGCGGGAGCCAGAGGCAGTCGACGCCGAGCCACTGCAGGTAGTCGAGCTTGGCCGTGAGCCCCTTGAGGTCCCCGATCCCGTCGCCGTTGCTGTCCTGGAAGGACCGCACCAGCACCTCGTAGAAGACCGCACGTTTGAACCACTCCGGGTCCAGGTTCTTCTTCGAGGTCTCCGGGAAGGTGTCGGGGACGGGCTCGTTCACTGTCACGTGGGGTTCCTCCGAACCGTGAGGAGGTGAGCCGGCTCGGCTGAGGGATCGAGCCGGACGTAGTTGTGCCGGCCCCAGGTGTAGACGGCGCCGGTGAGCTCGTCGTGCACCGCGTGGGGCCCGTCGTCGTCGAGCGTGACGGTGGCCTCCTGGACGTGGTGCGGGTCGAGGTTGACCACCGTGATCACACGGTCGGTCAGGCCCTCTGGGGTGGTCGCGGTCTTGGAGTAGGCGAGCACCTGCTCGTTGTCGGTGGGGTGGAAGCGCAGGTCGCGCAGCTGCTGCAGGGCGGGGTGGCGCCGGCGCAGCCGGTTCAGCACGGTGAGCAGCGGGGCGAGGGTGTCGGTGCGGTTCCAGTCGCGGGGGCGCAGCTCGTACTTCTCGGAGTGGAGGTACTCCTCGGAGCCCGGGTGGGCCGGCTCGTTCTCGGCCAGCTCGTAGCCGGCGTAGACGCCGTAGCTGGGGGAGAGGGTGGCGGCGAGCACGGCGCGGATCGCGAAGGCGGCGCGGCCGCCGTTCTGGAGGAAGGCGTGCAGGATATCCGGGGTGTTGGCGAAGAAGTTGGGGCGCATGTAGGCGGCCGCGTCGCCGGTGAGTTCGGTGAGGTACTCGGTGAGTTCGTTCTTGGTGTTGCGCCAGGTGAAGTACGTGTACGACTGGTGGAAACCGATCTTCGCCAGGGTGTGCATCATCGCCGGGCGGGTGAATGCCTCCGCCAGGAACACCACGTCGGGGTCGGTGCGGGCGATGTCGCCGAGCACCTTGTCCCAGAACACCACCGGTTTGGTGTGGGGGTTGTCGACCCGGAAGATCCGCACGCCGTGCGACATCCAGAACCGGAGGATCCGGACGGTTTCCTTGACGATTCCGTCCATGTCCTGATCGAAGTTGACCGGATAGATGTCCTGGTACTTCTTCGGCGGGTTCTCGGCGTACGCGATGGTGCCGTCGGCACGGTGGCTGAACCATTCCGGGTGCTTGTTCACCCACGGGTGGTCGGGGGAGCACTGGAGGGCGAAGTCCAGCGCCACCTCCAGGTGCAGCGCCTTGGCCTCGGCGACGAAGTGGTCGAAGTCCTCGATGGTGCCGAGGTCCGGGTGGACGGCGTCGTGGCCGCCCTCGGGCGAGCCGATCGCCCAGGGCGAGCCGACGTCGTGCGGACCGGCCGTCAGGGTGTTGTCCGGGCCCTTGCGGAAGGCTCGGCCGATCGGGTGCACCGGCGGCAGGTAGACCACGTCGAAGTCCATCGCGGCGATCGCCGGCAGCCGCTCGGCGGCGGTGCGCAGGGTGCCCGAACGCGGCGGCTCGACCCCGTTCGGGTCCAGCACCGCCCCCTCCGAACGGGGGAAGAACTCGTACCAGGAGCCGAACAGCGCGCGCTCGCGGTCCACCTGCAGCGGCAGCGGGCGGGAGGCGCTGAGCAGCTCGCGCAGCGGGTGGCGGGCCAGCAGCTCCAGCACCTCGGGGGCGAGCGCGGCGGCCAGCCGGGACAGCGGCGGCAGCCCCGGGTCGCGCAGCGCGTCGGCGGCGGCCAGCACGTGCGCCCGGCCGTCCTTCTTCGGCACCCCGGCGGCGGCCTGCTCCAGCAGCCGGGCGCCCTCCTCCAGCACCAGCGCGGTGTCGATCCCGGCCGGCAGCTTCACCGCGGCGGTCTTCCGCCAGGTGGCGATCGGATCGCTCCACGCCTCCACCAGGTACGACCAGCGGCCGGGCGCGGTCGGGGTGATGCGCGCCCCCCAGCGGTCGGTGCCCTCGGCCAGCTCGCGCATCGGCGTCCAGGGGCCGCTGCGGCCGCGCGGGTCGCGCAGCACCACGTTGGCGTTGACGGCGTCGTGGCCCTCGCGGAAGACCGTCGCGGTGACCAGGAAGGTCTCGCCGACGACGGCCTTGGCCGGGCGGCGGCCGGCGTCGATCTGGGGGCTGACGTCCAGGACGGGGATGCGGCCGATCACGGTGTCGCTCTCTGTCGTCTTGCGGGCGGCGGTCTTGGCGGTGGTCTTGGAGGCGGTCTTGGCAGTGGTCTTGGCGGCGGTCGTGCGCGCGGGGGCCCGGCGGGCGGGCTTCGCGGCGGTGTCCGCGGGGGCGGTCTCGGCGGTGGCCTTCGCGGTGCTGCGGCGCGTGGTGGTGGTGCGCCGGCGCGGTGCCGCCGGGCCCTCCTCGGCCCCGGGTTTCCGGGCCGCGGTGGCGGGCGGTTCGGCGGCGACCTGCGCGGGGGCGGCGGCCTGTGTGGTGGAGGCCTGGGGTTCGGAGGATTCGGTACGGACCGCCCCGGACACCCGGGGCGACGGCATCGCCGGGTCTGTCCGAGTGTCAGAATCCATCCGTCCGGCGGATTCCGCGACCGCTGCGTCGACGGTGTCGGCCACCGGTGTGGACTGGTCCCGCGTGTCGCCGTGCATGCCAAACTCCTGCCCGAGATCAGCGGCAGCTCCGCACGGGCCGGAGGGGGGTCGGGCCGGGGGAGTACCGGGAGGACTGCTGGGTGGGGTGGACGTGCGACCGGAGCCTGCCCGCGTCGCTGTCCCCGGCAACCTGCCCGGCGCCCGCCGAACCGGTGGCGGGGCGCCCCGGAACCCGTGCGCGTCCCGGCGCACGCCTCCAGGGGCACGCCCCTGGGCGGCCCGGTCGACCCGTGAACGAGCCGACCGGGCGCGAGGACACGCGTCGGTGCGCGGTGAGCGCCGAACGGGCTAAGGAGAAGGGGAAGGACCAACGCGAAAAGGATCCGGACGTGCTGCTCCACGGGGGGACGCCACCCGCCGTCGTGGTCCCCGCGGCATCAACGACCTTCGGTCATCCTCGCACCGGGGACAAGGTTTTCGCAGCGGTACGACAGTAGTTTCGGGTTTTGTCGGAGGGGACGAGCCGCCGGAAATCGATCTGTTCCGCGGAGTTCACGCATTGGTAGCGCGGCGCCCCGGAATGTGCGCCTCGCGCGCCCCCCGTGCAGACCAATGCGCCGAATGCGATCTCATCAATAGGCCGAACGGATGCCCAATAGTCCGCTTGACCCGTAGTCAGGAGGATCGGCGAGGCTACGCTTCACCGCTGTGAAGGCAATCCGCAGATTCACCGTCCGCACCGTCCTGCCCGAACAACTCCAGCCGCTGCACGAGCTGGCCCTCAACCTGCGCTGGTCCTGGCACCCCGAGACCAGGGACCTCTTCCGGTCCGTGGACCCGGAGGTCTGGGCCGCGACCGGGGAGGACCCGGTGCGGCTGCTCGGGGAGGTCCCGGCCGCCCGGCTCGCCGCCCTCGCCACCGACCGGCGGTTCCTGCGCAGACTCGGCGACCTCGCCGACGACCTGCGCGAATACCTCACCGGCCCGCGCTGGTACCAGGCCCAGCAGGACGGCGCCGGAGCCGCCCCGCCGCCCGCCGCCATCGCCTACTTCTCGCCCGAGTACGGCATCGCCGCCGCGCTGCCCCAGTACTCCGGCGGCCTCGGCATCCTGGCGGGCGACCACCTCAAGGCCGCCAGCGACCTCGGCGTGCCGGTCATCGGCGTCGGACTCTTCTACCGGCACGGCTACTTCCGGCAGTCCCTGGACCGGGACGGCTGGCAGCAGGAGCGCTACCCCCTGCTGGACCCGGACGAACTGGCCGTCAGCCTGCTCCGGGAGGCCGACGGCACCCCCAGCCGGGTCGACCTCGCGCTGCCCGGCGGCCGCACCCTGGCCGCGCACATCTGGAAGGCCCAGGTCGGGCGGGTCCCGCTGCTGCTGCTCGACTCCGACATCGAGGCCAACTCGCCCGCCGAGCGCGACGTCACCGACCGGCTCTACGGCGGCGGCAGCGAGCACCGGCTGCTCCAGGAGATGCTGCTGGGCATCGGCGGCGTCCGGGCCGTGCGCGCCTACTGCCGGCTCACCGGGCACCCCGCCCCGGAGGTCTTCCACACCAACGAGGGCCACGCCGGCTTCCTCGGCGTCGAGCGGATCCGCGAACTCGTCGCCGACCGGGCGGCCGACCGTGACACCGAAGGAACCGACTTCGCCGCCGCCCTGGAGTCCGTCCGGGCCGGCACCGTGTTCACCACCCACACGCCCGTCCCGGCCGGCATCGACCGCTTCGACCGCGAGCTGGTCGCCCGGCACTTCGGCGGCGACGCCGCGCTGCCCGGCGTCCCGGTCGAGCCGGTGCTCGCGCTCGGCGCCGAGACCTGGCGCGGCGGGGACCCGAAGCTCTTCAACATGGCCGCCATGGGCCTGCGGCTCGCCCAGCGCGCCAACGGGGTCTCCACCCTGCACGGCGAGGTCAGCCGCTCGATGTTCAACGGCCTGTGGCCCGGCTTCGACCCCGCCGAGGTGCCGATCACCTCGGTCACCAACGGGGTGCACGCCGCCACCTGGATCGACCCGGCCGTGGTGCGCCTGGGCGCCGCCGAGATCGGCGTCGAACGCGCCGAGGAGGCGATGACCACCGGCGAGACCCAGCGCTGGACCGGCCTGGAGCGGATCGGCAACACCGAGATCTGGGACCTGCGCCGCAGCCTGCGCGCCCAGCTGGTGGACGAGGCCCGCCGCCGGCTGCGCGCCTCCTGGCGCCAGCGCGGGGCCGGCGAGGCCGAGCTCGGCTGGGTCTCCTCGGTGCTCGACCCCGACGTGCTCACCATCGGCTTCGCCCGCCGGGTGCCCTCGTACAAGCGGCTCACCCTGATGCTGCGCGACCCGGCCCGGCTGCGCGCCCTGCTGCTGCACCCCACCCGACCGGTGCAGATCGTGGTCGCTGGCAAGGCCCACCCGGCCGACGACGGCGGCAAGCGGCTGATCCAGCAGATGGTCGCCTTCGCCGACGACCCGACGGTGCGCCACCGGATCGTCTTCCTGCCGGACTACGACATGGCGATGGCCCGGCACCTCTACCCGGGCTGCGACGTCTGGCTGAACAACCCGCTGCGCCCGCTGGAGGCCTGCGGCACCTCCGGGATGAAGGCCGCGCTCAACGGCTGCCTCAACCTGTCCGTCCTGGACGGCTGGTGGGACGAGTGGTACGACGGCCAGAACGGCTGGGCGATCCCCACCGCCGACGAGGGCGCCGGTGTGCTCGACCCGGAGAGCAGCGAGGCCGAGCGGCGCGACGACATCGAGGCCGCCGCGCTGTACGACCTGATCGAGGAGCAGGTGGCCGGCCGGTTCTACGACCGGGGCGACGACGGGCTGCCGCACCGCTGGATCGCCATGGTCCGGCACACCCTGGTCACCCTGGGGCCCAAGGTGCTGGCCGGGCGGATGGTCCGCGAGTACGTCGAACGGCTGTACGCCCCGGCGGCGCTCGCCCAGCGCGAGCTGGCGGTCGCGGTCCCGGCCCGAGCCGAAGGGCGCGCCGGTGCCGAAAGTGACGAGCGACCAGCGACCGACGAAGGAGGGAGCGCCGGAGCGAGGAGCGTCGGCGCCGGGTTCGAGCGCCCGGAGGCGAGCGGGCGAGTAACTGGCGCCCGGGAGCTGGCGCTGTGGAAGGCCAAGGTCCGGGAGGGCTGGCCGGCCGTGCGGGTCGAGCACGTCGAGGCCGACTGCCCGGCCGAGGCCCAGGAGCTGGGCAGCTCGCTGGCGCTGCGGGTGCAGGTCGCGCTCGGCCCGCTGGAGCCGGGCGACGTCGAGGTGCAGGTGGTCTCCGGCCGGGTGGACGAGACGGACGGCATCTCGGACGCCGCGGTGCTCGCCCTCAAGCCGGTCGGCGGCCCGGACCTGGACGGCCGCACCCGCTACGAGGGCTCGCTGGAGCTCTGCCGCACCGGCCCGTTCGGCTACACCGTGCGGGTGCTGCCGGCGCACCCCCGGCTGGCCTCGCCGGCCGAACTCGGGCTGGTCGCCCTCCCGGCCGAGTCCAACGGGATGGACGCCGGGCTGCTGCGCTGAGCCCCCGAACGGGACGACTGCCGTCCGGGCGTGCTACGGACGGCAGTCATCCGGTTGCCCCGCGTGTCGGCCGGGGGGAGCGTGATGGTCATGATGCGAACCATGCGCTCGGCCGCCCTGGCCGCGCTCTCCGTGCTCCTCCTGGCGTGGCCGGCCCAGGCCGCCACCGCCCCCCTCGCGGCGCCACCGGCGACCGCGCGGCTGTCCCTGGAGATCTGCCCGCCGCAGGACCCGGTCGTCCCGGGCGAGAACGGCACCCTGGAGGTCAGGGTCACCAACCTGGGGCCGGCCACCACCACCGACGACACCCTGGTGGTGGTGCACCTCCCGTCGCCGGGCGTGGTGCAGTCGGCCGACCCGGCCGTCACCCTGACGTACTTCGGCACCGGCAGCTCGTACACCGTCCCGGCCGGGCTGGCGCCGGGGGCGGCCTCGGTCGAGCGGCTGGCGCTGCACGTCGCGCCGATCACCTCGCCGTTCACCACCATCAGCGGCGACGTCCAGGTCTTCTACCCCGGTGACCCGGACCAGTCCGGCCACACCACCCCGTACAGCTTCACCACCGCCGACACCAGGGCCCACTTCATGGTCGGGGCCTCCTCGGCCTGGCAGGCCGGGCACCCGGTCCCGCAGCCGGGCGACCTCACCGGCAAGCCCGGGGCGACCGTCAACCTGCCGCTGTGGGTGTACAACGCGGGCCCCTCGTACTCGACCCACCCGATCGACGTGGCGATCACCGTGCCCGAGCACACCACCCTCACCGGCACGCCGCCGTACAACTGCACCGCCACCGGGCCGCGCACGCTGGCCTGTCACTACGGGGTCGGGCCGCGGTTCGAGAACGCGGTCTTCATCGACCCGGCCGTGGTGATCGACTCCTCGGTCGTCGCCGGGCAGGTGCTGCCGGGCGGGACGCTGGACGTGGTGGCCGCGCAGGAGGACTGCCCGTCGCCCGACTGGCACACCGACTACGTGGTGACCGTGGACTGACCCGTCCGCGGAAAGGGGGATGCCCGCCCGGGTGCGTGACGGCGCACCCGGACGGGCACAACTGTGGGGCTTCCTGGACGGGCACCACTGGGGGAGTTCTACACCAGGCTGTCCCGCCAGGCACGATGCAGGGTCGCGAAACGCCCCGCGCCGTCGATCAGCTGCTGCGGGGAGCCGTCCTCGACGATCCGGCCCTGGTCCATCACCAGCACCCGGTCGGCGACCTCCACGGTGGAGAGCCGGTGGGCGATGATCACCGCGGTACGGCCGGCCAGCACCGTGCGCATCGCCCGCTGCACGGCCTGCTCGCCGGGCACGTCCAGCGAGCTGGTCGCCTCGTCCAGGATCAGCACGGCCGGGTCGGCCAGCAGGGCGCGGGCGAAGGCGACCAGCTGGCGCTGACCGGCCGAGATCCGGCCGCCGCGCTTGCGGACGTCGGTGTCGAAGCCGTCCGGGAGCGCGGCGATGAACTCGTACGCGCCGATGTCCCGGGCGGCCTGCTCGACCTCGGCGCGGGTGGCGCCCGGGCGGCCGATCGCGATGTTCTCGGCGACGGTGCCGGAGAACAGGAAGGACTCCTGGGTCACCATCACCACCCCGCGCCGCAGCTCCGGGGTGGCGAGGTCGCGCAGGTCCACGCCGTCCAGCCGGATCCGGCCCTCGGTCGGGTCGTAGAAGCGGGCCAGCAGCTTGGCGACCGTCGACTTGCCGGCGCCGGTCGCACCGACCACCGCGACCGTCTGCCCGGCCGGGATCAGCAGGTCGAAGGGCGGCAGCACCTCCTTGCCGGTCCGGTACGCGAAGCGCGTCCCTTCGAAGGAGACCGCGCGGGCTGTTACTCGCTCACTCGCCGGGAGCCGTTTCGGCTCGGCCGGCTCGGCGACGGTCGGCTCATGGGCGAGCAGGCCGGCGATCTTCTCCAGGGCCGCAGCGGCGGCCTGGTAGCTGTTCAGGAACATCGCCAGCTGGTCGAGCGGGTCGAACAGGCGGCGCAGGTAGAGCACGAAGGCGGTCAGCACGCCCAGTTCCAGCGCGTCGTCGGCGACCAGCCAGGCGCCCAGCAGCACGATGCCGGTGAACCAGACGTTGGCGGTGGCCCGGGACAGCCCGACGTACCGGGCGAGTTCCAGGAAGCCCTCCGCGTTGGCGGTGGAGGACTGCCGGTTGACCACCCCGAAGGCGGCGTCGTTGGCCTGCTCGCGGCGGAAGGCCTGCACCGGGCGGATGCCGTTCATGGTCTCGGTGAAGCGCACGATCATCGAGGCGGCGGCCGTCCGCGAGCGGCGGTAGACCCGGCGGGAGCGGGTGCGGAACGAGTGGGCGATCAGGGCCAGCGGCAGGAAGGACACCAGCGAGGCCAGGCCGAGCCGCCAGTCCAGCACCACCAGCAGCACCGAGATGTAGCAGACCGACAGGAAGACGGTCAGCAGCTCCTGGAGGCCCTCGGAGAGCAGCTCGCGCAGCGCGTCGATGTCACTGGTGGCCCGGGAGATGATCCGGCCCGAGGTGTAGCGCTCGTGGAAGTCCAGGCTGAGCCGCTGGGCGTGCCGGAAGATCCGGCCGCGCAGGTCCAGCAGGACGTCCTGGTTCACCCGGGCGCTGATCTTGATGAACACCCACTGCAGCACCGGGCTGAGCAGCGCGCAGAACAGGTAGCCGGCCACCACCGCGACCAGCGGACCGGAGTCGTGCGCGCGCAGCGCCGGGATGCCGCGGTCCATCGCCACCGCGACCAGCAGCGGGCCGGACTGCAGGGCGGCCTGCTGGACCAGGATCACCACGATCGCGACGGTGATCCGGGCCCGGTGCGCGCCGAGCAGCGAGCGCAGCAGCGCCCGGGGCGCGCCGGGCGGGACGGGGATGTCCTCCTCGTCGGCCGGGGGCGGGGGCAGCTCCTCCTCGGCGGACGCCGCCCCGGCGGGCTCCGCCCCGAGCGACTCCGCTTCGGCGGACTCGACGGTGGTGGTCATCGGGTGGGCTCCTTCTCGGCGACGAAGGGGCCCTCGGGTACGAGGGCGGCCTCGCCCGACATCAGTTCGCGGTAGTGCGGGCAGTCCCGCAGCAGTTCCTGGTGGGTGCCGACGGCCTCGATCCGGCCGTCCGCGAGCACCGCGACCCGGTCGGCGAGCAGCACGGTGCTGGGGCGGTGGGCGACCACCAGCGCGGTGGTGGTGCCCAGCACCTCGCGCAGTGCCCGCTCGACCAGCGCCTCGGTGTGCACGTCCAGGGCGGACAGCGGGTCGTCCAGCACCAGGAAGGGCGGGTCGCCGACCACCGCGCGGGCCAGGGCGAGGCGCTGGCGCTGCCCGCCGGACAGGCTCAGGCCCTGCTCGCCGACCTCGGTCCCCACCCCGGCCGGGAGCCGCTCGACGAAGTCGGCCTGGGCGGTCGCGAGGGCGGAGGTCAGCTGCCGGTCGTCCGCGCCGGGGGCGCCCATCAGGACGTTCTCCCGGACGGTGGCGGAGAACAGGGTGGGCTCCTCGAAGGCGACCGAGACCAGCCGGCGCAGCTCGTCCCGGGGCAGTCCGGCGATGTCCCGGCCGTCCAGGGTGATCCGGCCGCCGGTGGCCTCGTACAGCCGGGGGAGCAGCGCGGTGAGCGTGGTCTTGCCGCTGCCGGTGGCGCCGACCAGGGCCATCGTCTCGCCGCTGCGGATGTGCAGGTCGATGCCGGCCAGCAGGTCGGGGGTGCCGTCGGGGGCGTCGGGGTAGCGGAACCGGACGCCGGTGAAGCGGATGCCGTCCGGCGCGGTGCCGGGGGCGTCCGTGGTGCCTGTGGGGGGCGCCGTGGGCGCGGCGGGCGCGTCCTCGGGCTCGGGTTCGTCGATGACCTCGAAGAACCGGTCGGTGGCGGTGGCGGCCTCGTTGGCGTAGGCCAGCAGCCAGCCGAGCGACTCGACCGGCCAGCGCAGGGCGAGCGCGGTGGACAGGAAGGCGACCAGGGTGCCGGCGCTCAGCTCGTCGTGGGCGACCAGGTAGGCGCCGACGGCCAGCGCGCAGCCGAGGGCGATCTCCGGCAGGCCGACGATGACCGCCCACAGGTTGGCGAGCTGGTGGGCCTTGCGCAGTTCGGTGCGACGCAGCCGGTGGGACTGTTCGCGGAAGTGCTCGGCCATCGAGCGGTGCCGGCCGAAGGCCTTGAGGATGCGGATGCCGAGGACGGACTCCTCGACCACGGTGGCGAGGTCGCCGTTCTGGTCCTGGGCGAGCCGGGCGGTGACCGAGTAGTCGGACTCGAAGCGCCGGGTGAGCACCAGCAGCGGCGCGGCCGGCAGCAGCACGATCAGGGCGAGCCGCCAGTCCTGGGCGAACATCAGCACGGTGCCGGCCAGGAACGTCACCGAGTTGACGACCAGGAACACCAGCGGGAAGGCCAGGAAGAGCCGCATGGCGTTCATGTCGGTGGTGGCCCGGGAGAGCATCTGGCCGGAGCCCCAGCGGTCGTGGAAGGAGACCGGCAGCCGCTGGAGCTTGGCGTAGAGGTCGGCGCGCATGGCCGCCTCCAGCCGGCCCAGGGGGCGGGACAGGACCACCCGGCGGGTGTAGAACAGTGCGGCCTCGATCAGACCGAGGAGCAGCAGCAGGCCGACCGGCGGCCAGAGCGCGTGGAGGTCGTGCCGGGCGAGCGGGCCGTCGACGATCCGGCCGAGCACCACCGGGACGGCGAGGGTGCTCATCATGGCGAGCGAGGCGGCCGTCACCGAGACGATCAGCCGGCCGCGCACGGCCCGGGCGTACGGCCACAGGCGCAGCAGTGAGCGGACCGTGGAGCGGTGGCTTCCGGTCGGGCGGTCGGCGTCTTGTCTGTTCTCGGCCATCGCGGTGAGAGTAGGCAGAGAGACCGTCACTTCTCATCCGGTTTTTCGCCCCTGTCGGCGGTGCCCGGCGAGAACCGGCCACCCGGACGGGCCCCGCCCCGAGCGCCCGGGAGGCGAGCGGGCGAATCACCGCCCCGAGCCGAAGGGGCGCGCCGGTGCCGAAAGGGAGAAGGGCCAAGCCCCCGACGAAGGAGGTGGCGCAGTGGCCGCCGATCGTCGGCGCCGGGCCAAGAGCGCCCCGGAGGCGAGCGGGCGAGTAGCAGCCCCGATCCGAAGGGGGCGCGCGGAGCCGTTCGTGCAGGAAGGAGTGCGCCGCGCGCCTCTTGCGAGCGCCTGCCGAACGGCCGATTACATCTCCTGACGGATCTTCATGGAGATGCGAGTGACAGGAGTGCGGACATGACGGTCGACACCGACCCCACCCCCGGCCCCGGCCCCCGTGCCGCGAGAGTGCAGGTGCGGGCCCAGCTCAGCCTCAGCACCACCGCCGCGCGCAATCTGGCGACGACGACCAAGTCGAAGCCGCAGATGCAGGAGATCACCTCCCGCTGGCTGCTCAAGATGCTGCCGTGGGTGCAGGTCAGCGCCGGGACGTACCGGGTCAACCGGCGGTTGAGCTACGCGGCCGGGCGCGGCCGGGTGGGCTTCGTGAAGACCGGGTCCACCGTGACGGTGATCGCCCCCTCGCTGGCGGAGGTGCCGGCGCTGCGCGGTTACCAGGACCAGGAGGTGCTCGCCGAACTGGCCGGCCGGTTCGTGCAGCGGGACTTCGCCGCGGGCGAGGTCCTGGTGCAGGAGGGGGCGCCGATCGAGGAGGTGTTCCTGGTCGCGCACGGCAAGGTCGACCGGATCGGCACCGGCAAGTACGGCGAGCAGACGGTGCTCGGCACCCTCGCGGACGGCGACCACGTCGGCGACGAGGTGATCACCGAGCCCGGCGGCACCTGGTCGTACACCGTGAAGGCCGCCACCGCCGGCGTCGCGATGACGCTGAACGCCTCGCGGCTGCAGGACCTGATCGACCGCTCCGCGACGCTGCGCGAGCAGCTGCTGGGCTTCGCCACCGACGCGGCCCAGGCACAGAACGCCCACGGCGAGGCGGAGATCGACCTCTCGGCCGGCCACGAGGGCGAGTTCGAGCTGCCCGGCGCCTTCGTGGACTACGAACTGGAGCCGCGCGAGTACGAGTTGAGCGTCGCCCAGACCGTCCTCAGGGTCCACACCCGGGTCGCCGACCTCTACAACAAGCCGATGAACCAGACCGAGGAGCAGCTGCGGCTGACCATCGAGGCGCTGCGCGAGCGGCAGGAGCACGAGCTCATCAACAACCCGGAGTTCGGCCTGCTCGCCAACGCCGACTTCGACCAGCGGATCCAGACCCACTCCGGCGCGCCCACCCCGGACGACCTGGACGAGCTGCTCGCCATGCGCCGTGACACCGACTACCTGTTCGCCCACCCGCGGGCCATCGCCGCCTTCGAGCGGGAGTGCAACAAGCGCGGCATCTACCCGGGCACGGTCGACGTCCTCGGCAAGCAGCGGCCGGTCTGGCGCGGGGTGCCGATCTTCACCTGCGGCAAGATCCCGGTGGCGGCCGACCAGACCACCTCGTTCATCGCGATGCGCGTCGGCGAGGACAACCAGGGCGTGGTCGGCCTGACCCAGGTCAACATCCCGGACGAGGTCGAGCCGGGCCTGAACGTCCGCTTCATGGGCATCGACGAGAAGGCGATCGCCTCCTACCTGGTCAGCACCTACTACTCGGCGGCGGTGCTGGTGCCGGACGCGATCGGTGTCCTGGAGAACGTCGAGGTAGGGCACGCCCGCGGCTGAGGCCCTGGGGCAGGGCCCAGGCGCGGGCGGCCGGCCCGCTAGGTGTGGGCGGGGGCGCGCAGCAGTTGCAGCGAGCGCCCGCCCAGCACCACCGCGCCCCGCGGGTACGGCTCGCCCGTGCCCGCGGCGGCGGTGTCCAGCACCGTCTCCCAGGCGGACTCCGGCTCGGCCCAGGGCTCCCCGGGCAGGGTGAACACGGCCGGTTCGTGGCCCGCGTTGAGCAGCAGCAGGAAGCTGTCGTCGGCCAACGGGCGCCCGGTGTCGTCCCGTTCGGACATCGCGGTGCCGGACAGCAGCATGCCCAGGCAGGCCGTCGGGGCGTACCAGTCCGCCTCGGTCATCTCCTTGCCGAGCGGGGTGAACCAGGCGAGGTCCGGCTGTCCGCCGGGGACGGCGGCCCGGCCGGAGAAGAACGCCCGCCGGCGCAGCACCGGGTGGGCCCGGCGCAGCCGGACCAGCCGGCCGGTCAGCTCGCACAGCTCCCGCCAGCCGGGCTGCTCCAGCAGTGACCAGTCCAGCCAGCTCAGCTCGCCGTCCTGGCAGTAGGCGTTGTTGTTGCCGCCCTGGGTGCGGCCCAGCTCGTCCCCGGCGGTGATCATCGGGACGCCCGCGGAGAGCAGCAACGTGGCCATCAGGTTGCGCAGTTGGCGCAGCCGCAGGGCGTTGACCTCCGGGTCGGTGGTCTCGCCCTCGGCGCCGTGGTTCCAGGAGCGGTTGTCGTCGGTGCCGTCCCGGTTGGCCTCGCCGTTGGCCTCGTTGTGCTTGCGGTCGTAGGAGACCAGGTCGCGCAGGGTGAAACCGTCGTGCGCGGTCACGTAGTTGACGGAGGCGTACGGGCGGCGGCCGGCGCCCTGGTAGAGGTCGGAGGAGCCGGACAGCCGGTAGCCGAGCTCGCGGACGTCCGGGCGGGCGCCGCGCCAGAAGTCCCGTACGGTGTCGCGGTAGCGGTCGTTCCACTCGGCCCACAGCGGCGGGAAGCCGCCGACCCGGTAGCCGCCCGGGCCGACGTCCCAGGGCTCGGCGATCAGCTTCACCCGGCTCAGCAGGGGGTCCTGGGAGACCGCGGCGAGGAACGGGTGGTCCATGTCGACGCCGTCCGAGCCGCGGGCCAGGGCGGCCGCCAGGTCGAAGCGGAAGCCGTCCACGCCCATCTCGGTGACCCAGTAGCGCAGTGAGTCGGTGATCAGCCGGATCACCTGCGGGCGGCGGGTGTCCAGGGTGTTGCCGCAGCCGGTGTAGTCGGCGTAGCTCCGCGGGCGGTGCGGTGCGAGGCGGTAGTAGGCGGCGTTGTCGATGCCGCGCAGCGACAGCGCCGGGCCCAGCTCGGCGCCCTCGGCGGTGTGGTTGTACACCACGTCGAGGATCACCTCGATCCCGGCGGCGTGCAGGGCGCGGACCATCCGCTTGAACTCGCCGACCTGGCCGCCGCGCGAGCCCGAGGCGGAGTAGCCGGCGTGCGGGGCGAAGTAGCCGATGGTGTTGTAGCCCCAGTAGTTGACCAGGCCGCGGGCCTGGAGGTGGTCCTCGCTGGCGTACTGGTGCACCGGCAGCAGCTCGACGGCCGTCACCCCGAGGCGGGTGAGGTGGGCGATCGCGGCGGGGTGGGCCAGGCCCGCGTAGGTGCCGCGCAGCTGCGGCGGGATGTCGGGGTGGCGCATGGTGAAGCCGCGCACGTGGAGTTCGTAGAGCACCGTCTCGGCCCACGGGGTCTTCGGGCGGTGGTCGTCGTACCAGTCGTCGTCGTCGTGGACGACCACGGATCTCGGCACGTAGGGGGCGGAGTCCCGGTTGTCCCGGACGGTGTCGGCGACGTCGGCCTCCGGCCAGTTGCGGACGGCCGAGCAGGCCGCGTCGTGGGAGGTGTAGGAGCCGTCGACGGCGCGGGCGTACGGGTCGAGCAGCAGCTTCGCCGGGTTCCAGCGCGCGCCCGTCCACGGGTCCCAGCGGCCGTGCACCCGGAAGCCGTAGCGGGTGCCGGGGCGCACGCCGGGCAGGAAGCCGTGCCAGATCTGGAAGTCCTGCTCGGTGAGGTGGTGCCGGTGCTCCCGGCCGTCCTCGTCGAACAGGCACAGGTCGACGGCCTCGGCGCCGGCCGCCCAGAGTGCGAAGTTGGTGCCGGGGCCGCCGCGCTGGTCCGTCCGGAAGCGGGCGCCGAGTGGCTGCCAGCTGCCGGGCCACGGTGGTTCGGCGGTGTGCGGGCCGCCGTCCGGCCGTGCCCCGGCTTCCAGCTCCTGCCCTGACGCCATGGTCGTGTCCTCCCTGGACGGGGTGTCCCGGACCCCGTTCACCTTCTCTTTCCCGGATTGTGGCGGGGGGAAGCGGCTGAACGGGGGCTTGCCGGAGGGTGGCGGGGTGGATTCCGAGGCGTTCGGCGTGTCCCCGTCGGGCCGCGTCTCGTTGTGCCGGGCGCATCGGACGTGAACAGTGGGAGGCCCCGGGATGCGGCGCCGAGTGGGGATGTGGGCGCGGCGGCTGGCGGCGGCGGTGTGCTGTCTGGCCGTGCTCAGCGGGTGCGGGGGCGGGGCCCCGGGCGGGGCGGCGGGGGACGCCGTGCAGGGTGGTCCGCGCGCCGTGCCCGCGCCGCCGTCCCGGGCGGTGCTGACCGCGGTGCCCGCGGACGGGGCGCAGGACGTGCCGCCGGAGGGGCCGGTGCGGGTGAACGTGGCCCAGGGGCGGCTGGTGTCCGTGCGGCTGGCGGACGCGAAGGGGACGGAGCTGCCGGGGGCGGTCAGCGCGGACGGGACCGGCTGGTCGCCGGACGGGCCGCTGCCGTTCGGGACGGCCTTCACGGTGGACGCGGTCGCCGAGGACGACCAGGGGCAGCGGGCGGCCCAGCACTCGGCGTTCTCCACGGTGGCCCGGGCGCACACCTTCGTGGCGTTCTTCACCCCGGAGGACGGGTCCACGGTGGGGGTGGGGATGCCGGTCTCGCTGCGGTTCAGCCGCCCGATCACCGACCGGGCGGCGGTGGAGCGGGCGGTCCAGGTCGGCGCGGACCCGCCGGTGCCGGTGGCGGCGCACTGGTTCGGCAACCAGCGGCTGGACTTCCGTCCGCAGCAGTACTGGGCGGCCGGTACCAGGGTGACGGTGGCGCTGCGGCTGAAGGACGTCCAGGGCGCGCCCGGGGAGTTCGGCAGCCAGAGCCGGGACCTGCACTTCACGGTGGGCCGGGCGCAGGTGTCCACCGTGGACCTCGACGCGCACACCCTGACCGTCCGGGCCGGGCAGGGCGGCAAGGTGCTGCGGGTGCTCAAGGTGTCCGGCGGCAGCCCCGACCACTCCACCTACCGGGGGGTGATGGTGGTGTCGGAGAAGTACAAGCTGACCCGGATGAACTCGCAGACCGTCGGCATGGGCGACGAGTACGACATCAAGGACGTCCCGCACGCGATGCGGCTGACCACCTCCGGGACCTTCCTGCACGGCAACTACTGGTCCGACCCCGGGGTGTTCGGCACCGCCAACACGAGCCACGGCTGCATCGGCCTGGCCGACACCAAGGGCGGCACCGGCAAGGACACCCCGGCGGGCTGGCTGTTCGAGCACACCGTCCCGGGGGACGTGCTGGAGGTACGGGCCTCGGCGGGGGACTTCGTGCCGCCGTCGAACGGGCTGAACGGCTGGAACGTCCCGTGGGACCAGTGGGTGGCCGGGAGCGCCCTGCGGTAGCCGCCTTCACGCCCGGTTCACGCGGGCTCCACCCCACTCCCCCCGGAATTCACTCAGACGGCCCAGCTATCCTGCTCCGGCGCGTCGGGGCCCGGCGCGAAAGATCGGCGCCCGGTGCAACTCACGGGGGCGCTCCGTGCGTCAAGTGAGTGAATACCGGGAGGGGAGATTCCGTGAAGACGGGGAAGACGGCCGGCGCCGCGATACGCCGCGGTGCGACGGCACTGGTCATGGGTGGGGTGCTGCTGCTCACCGCGGCCTGCAACGACGACAAGGGCGGGACGTCGGGCGACGCCGCCGCGACGGCGCCGGCGGACGCGAACGGGACGGCCGCGGGCGGCGGCTCGGCCGCGCCGAAGGCCTCGGCGGCCGTGCTCGCGGTCGAGCCGAAGGACGGCGCCCAGGACGTCGCGCCGAGCGGGCTGCAGGTGTCGGTGTCGAACGGCAAGCTGACCACGGTCGACGTGACCGACAAGAACGGCAAGCCGGTCGAGGGCGCGATCACCGCGGACGGCACCGGCTGGAAGCCCGCGGCGGCGCTCGCCGTCGGCATGGCGTACAAGGTGAACGCCCAGGCGAAGGACGACGCCGGCCTGGTGGCCGCGTCGACCACCTCGTTCACCACGCTGACGCCGGACAAGAAGGTCTCCACCAACGACAACATCGCCGACGGTTCCACGTACGGCGTCGGCATGATCGTCTCGGTGGGCTTCAACAAGGACGTCAAGAACAAGGACGCCGTCCTCAAGGGCATCACCTTCGAGACCGACAACGGCACCGTGGTCAAGGGCCACTGGTTCGACAGCCGCCGGGTGGACTTCCGTCCGGAGGACTACTGGAAGCCGGGCACCAAGGTGACCATCAAGTACCGGCTGAAGAGCGTCGAGGTCGCACCGGGCGTCTACGGCGACGTGGACAAGGACGAGCCGTTCACCATCGGCCGCTCGATGATCTCCACCGCGGACGCCAAGTCGCACCAGATGACGGTCGAGCGGGACGGCAAGAGCACCACCCTGCCGGTCACCCTGGGCGCGGACGCGACGCCGTCCTGGGGCGGGACGATGGTGATCATGGACAAGGAGAAGGTCACCCGGATGAACTCGCAGACCGTCGGTCTCGGCGGCGAGTACGACATCCAGGACGTGCCGCACGCGATGCGGCTGACCACCTCCGGCACCTTCCTGCACGGCAACTACTGGTCGAGCCCGTTCGGCAAGTCCAACGGCAGCCACGGGTGCATCTCGATGCAGGACGTGAAGGGCGGCAGCGACTCCTCGGTCGCCGGCAAGTTCTACAACGACTCGATGGTCGGCGACGTCGTGAAGATCGTGAACACCAAGGAGAAGACCGTCTCGCCCTCCAACGGGCTGGGCGGCTGGAACGTGTCCTGGGCCAACTGGTAGGCCCGGCAGGCTTGTCACCGCGCGGCCCGCACCTCACTCGTTGGGGTCGGGCCGCTCGGTTTTCGGGGCGGAAAGTCCCTCGAACGGCGCAACCTTTCCCATGGTTCGACACATCTATGGGTCGGGTCCGTCGTGACCGCGGGGAGCAAGGGAGGGAATCGGCGTGAGGTCGATACGCAGGGTGGTGGCCGTCGGTCTGGTCGGCGGGGCGATGGCGTTGACCGCCGCGTGCGGTGGCAGCGGCGGCGGCAGCGGGAGCGGTGCCGCCAAGGCCGATCTGGGGGCCGGCGCGGGCGCCACCGCGTCGGCGCCCGCGGGTTCCGCGTCGAAGGCGCCGAACCCGTCGAAGGTGTCCACGGCAGCGGTGAGCATCGAGCCGAAGAACGGCGCGGTGGACGTGGCGCCGGGCGCGCTCAAGATCGGTGCGACGGGCGGCAAGCTGACCACCGTCAAGGTGAGTGACAAGACCGGCAAGGAGGTCCCCGGCACGATCGCCGCGGACGGCACCAGCTGGACCCCGTCCACCGGGCTCGCGGTGGGCACCGCCTACCAGGTCAGCGCGATGGCCGCGGACGCCGACGGCGCGGTCGCCACGGCGGACAGCAGCTTCACCACGCTGACCCCGGCGGCGCTGGCCAAGGCCTCCGACAACGTCGACAACGACGCCACCTACGGCGTCGGCATGATCGTCTCGGTGGACTTCAGCAAGGACGTCAAGAACAAGGACGCCGTCCTCAAGGGCATCACCTTCCAGACCGACAACGGCACCGTGGTCAAGGGCCACTGGTTCGACGACCGCCGGCTGGACTTCCGCCCGGAGCAGTACTGGAAGCCGGGCACCAAGGTGACGGTGCAGTACCGCCTCAAGAGCGTGGAGATCGCCCCCGGGGTGTACGGCGCCGACCGGGACGAGCCCTTCACGATCGGGCGATCCCAGATCTCGACGGTTGACGCCGCCGCGCACAGGATGACGGTGGTCAAGGACGGGCAGAGCTCCGACATCGACATCACCTCGGGCTCGGACGAACACCCCACCTGGAACGGCACCATGGTGGTCATGTCCAAGGAGGGCACGGAGCGGATGCAGTCCAGCACCCTGCCCGGCATGACCGGCGCGCCGTACGACCTCCAGGTGCCGCACTCGCTGCGGCTGACCACCACGGGCACGTTCGTGCACGGCAACTGGTGGGCCAAGAACGCCACGTTCGGCGGGGACAACGTCAGCCACGGCTGCGTCGGGCTCAAGGACGTCGAGGGCGGCAGCGCGTCCTCGGTCGCGGGCAAGTTCTACGACGGCACGCTGGTCGGGGACGTGGTCGTCGTGAAGAACTCCATCAAGAAGGAGACGCTCGACCCGGCGAACGGGCTGAGCGGCTGGAACCTGCCGTGGAGCAAGTGGTAACCGCCTGGTAGGGGCTGCTTGGGGTCAACCCGGGCTTGACTTCGGTCGGCCCGGGTCGGCCCCTTCTTGCATGCGGCATATGCCGACGCGGGCGAGATCGTTTGCTCATTGTCCGTACGCGGCCGCTTGCGTTCCGCAATGATGGACCGCATGGCGGGTTGGGGCGAAGCAGATCAGACATCGGTTCCCGCGGCCGGCGTGGTCGCGCAGGCGTCGTGGATCGACGTCCAGGGTGCGCTCTCGGCGCTGGAAGGGCTCAGCTCCGAGGAGCTGCAGGCGATGTACTCCGGCAGACTGTGCGACCAGTCCGCGCCCAACGAGGTGCGACTGCCGTCCCGCCCGGAGTCCGGGCCGGTGGCCCGCCGACTGGTGCTCAACGTCCTGGAGTCCTGGGAGCTGCACCAGCACCTGGAGGCCGGTGAGTTGCTCACCAGCGAGCTGGTCTCCAACGCGGTGCGGCACGCCGCCGGGCGCACCATCGGACTGCACGTCAGCCGCAAGCCCGGCTGGCTGCGGGTCGAGGTCCGGGACTCCTCCCGGGCGCTGCCCTGCATGATCCTGGCCGAGCCCCGGCCGGTGAACGAGCGCGGGCGCGGGCTGAGGATCGTCGACGACCTCGCCGACCGCTGGGGGGCGGACCTGCTGCCGCGGGGCAAGGGTGTCTGGTTCGAGCTGAAGGTGCGCGAGCGGCACTGACGCGAGCGGCACTGACGCGAGCGGCACTGACGCGAGCGGCACTGAGGGGCCGGGCCCCGGGTCCGGATACGCGCAGGGCCCCCGGAATCGCCGTGGTCGGCGGTGGGGGCCCCTGCAAGTCATCGCGCGGCCAAGGGGGTGCGTGTCGCGCGATGGGCGTCGGCAGTGCCAGGTCGGGCCCGCCGAAGTTCTCGATGTCTCGACTATCGCATGGATCTCAGCATGTGGGCAAACCGGACGGCTTGGATTGCAAGGTTTGTAACCTAGTTCACCTTTGGATTTTGCATAGGTTCACGCCATGGCCTGTGAATATTCACGATCTCGGCGATGTGATCATCGCTTGCCGGGTCCGGGCGGCGTGGGCGCGGACGGCGGCGGGGGAGAGGCGCCGGGGGTGGGGTGGCGGGGGCGTCGGAGCGCCACGGCAGGCGCGGCAGAGGCCGCCGAGGAGGGCGTGCGGGCGGCAGGGGGTGCGGCAGTCCGTGCACTCGATGACGCGGGTGGCGGGGGGCTCCGGGCGGAGCCGTTCCGGGGGCATCCTGTCGAGCAGGCGGCGGCGGGTGAAGGCCGCCGGGCTGTGGACGCCGTCCGGCGGGAGGCCTGCGGTGAGGGCGGCGGTGAACAGGGCCGGGGTGGTGCCCCGGGCGAACCACTCGGCGGCGAGCGGTTCGAGGGCCGCGCAGTCGGCGGCGGAAAGGGCGAGCCGGGCATCGGCGAGGCCGAGGCCGGCCAGGGCCGCGTAGGCCGCCGAGGTGGGCGAAGTGCGGTTGAGCTTTCGCCCCTCGGGGGGATCGGGTGCTCCGGACGTTGACGCCTCGCCCGTGTCGCCGGTGGTGATGAAGCGCGTCCACCACGCGTCGGAGCGGGGCGTGCGGGAGAAGTAGGTGCGGAACACCCAGCGGCAGTCCTTGGAGCTGATCCGCTCGCGGACGCGACGCAGATGACCTGCGGTGGAGAGGTTGTTGAGCACCGTACGGCAGGCCATCTGCCCGTAGTGGGGCTGGAGGACGGCGAGGGTCTTGACGTCCATCGCGGCGCCGTCGGGGAGGTGGTCGATGAGCGAGGCGAGGTACGCCTCGCGCGCCGGGAGGTGGGAGAAGTCGGCGGCGGAGCGGGGGAGTTGCTCCGGAGCGGACTGCTTGCCGTATCCGGGCGCGGCCATGGCGGTAGAGTCGTGGGTAGCCACAGGATCGACCTTCATTCGATCGTGCTGGTCAGACCCCCGTTCGGTGTTGGAGCACCGGCCGGGGGTTGATTCGTTAGTGGGCACGCTACACGGCGCGACTGGTGGTGGTGAAGTCGTGACGATTAGTCATATGTGCTGCGTGGAGGGGTGGTTGGAAGATGGTTACCCACCCATTCCACTAAAGGGTCACTCGGTATCGGCGACTTGAGCTTCGGCGATGAAGGCGGCCCACGCCTCGGGGGAGAAGGTGAGGACGGGGCCAGTCTTGTCCTTGGAGTCGCGGACGTGGACGGCGGAGGGGGAAGAGGCCACCTCGACGCAGTTGCCACCTTCGGTCCCGCTGTAGGTGGACTTCGCCCAGGAGATGGCGACTTCGACGCAAGCACCGCCATTGTCGTCGCTGTAGCTGGACTTGAACCAGCTGGCTTCGGCGCTCATAGCTCCTCCGAGACCTTCCCGATGAACTCTACGGACTCCTCGACACTGAGGGCCTGCATGCGGATCATTCCATGCCGCTGCCTGAGGACGTTCACCCTGTCCGGATCCGTGTGCAGCACGCCGGTTCGGTGTCCTTCTACATAGGCCAGTTGGTCGTGGTCGGCCGTCTCCAGCAGGATGATGGGGCCGGTGAGAGCTGGGTATGCCGCACGGTTCGTGGGGAGCGCCTGAATTGCTACGTTGCGCTGGCTGCTCATCCTGATGATGTGCGCGAGTTGCCTCTTCATGAGCTCCACGCTGCCGACCTTGGCCCGCAGCGCAGCCTCGTAGATCACGAAACCGAACAGCACCCTCGGGTTCGACAGCTTCTCCTGGCGTTGCATTCGGCCTGCGACGCGCGCTTCGACACTGTCGTCGTCCAGGGGCGGGCAGGCGTGGCTGGTCAGTTCTCGGGCGTACTCCTCGGTCTGGAGCAGTCCCGGGATGAGTAGCGCTTCGTACGTGTGGATTGCGATCGCATCGGCTTCGGCATGCGTGTAGCCCTGCGAGTAGGACGGGAACTTTTCGGGCTTCAGGAACTCTGCCGCCCCCAGCAGCATCCCCCTCGCATTGCACAACTCATCGGCCACGGTGAGAAGTTTGAGCGACGGCTTCCGCCGCCCCGCCTCCATCGACCGCACGCTCTCGTAGTCGTAGCAGGACGCCTTGCACAACTCCTCGCGCGTGACCCCGGCTTGCTCGCGCCACCGCTTGATCTGATCGCCGCAGTACTTCCAGGCCATCGGGTTCTGCTTCGGCGTGGTCATCCCGAGCCCCCTCATCGTCCCTGGTCAGGCAGCGGTCACATCTCACGCTGTACCAACGGTGTGACTACTGAGGGTATGCCTGGCTCCCGACTCTTGAAGGGTGAAATGGCCGAACTCCCCCCTCCCGAGTGAGGCCCTCCGTACACCCCCCTCAAGGATTCTGATGCTCACTCAGCCAATCGATGCCGTCGAGTGGATGTTCCCCCGGCTGCCCCGCAGCGCCGGCCGTGCCCGGATCCGCTTCCTCCGGCTGGCCTTCGAGTGGGAGGTGCCCGTCGACTCCGCCGAGACCGCGCTGATCCTCCTCAGCGAACTCGTCTCCAACGCCTGCCGTCATGCCCGCTCGCCGCGTGACCGGATGATCGGAGTGCGGGTTCTCCTCCCCACCTCCTCCGTGCTCCGCATCGAGGTCTCCGACGCGAACCCCGAACTCCCCACCCTCCGCCACGCCACCCCCGACGACGAGTCCGGCCGGGGCCTCGAACTCGTCGCGGCCCTCGCCACCTCCTGGGGCGCCCACCCGCGCGGCGAGGGCTACATCGGCAAGACCACCTGGTGCGAACTCGCCCTTCCCACTCCGGCGAATCCGCACGACTGACCCCCGCCACCTGCGCGGGAAGTCGGGCCTTTCGACTTCCTGCGCGGGCTGGGTACCATCGGGGTCGTGAACTCGTACTGGCACGTCGTACTGCCACCGCTCGGCGCCTGATCGGGCGCTCGCTTCGGTGGCTTGATCCCCGCAGCCCCGTTCAGGGGGCCTGTGGCGCGCGCCCGTTCTCGGAACCAGTCCTCTTGACGGTCTTCGACGACGGAAGTTCACGACTGTGCCGCATCGTTCCTCTGCGCCCCCGCGCGCCCGCCTGACCCCCGCTCCCCGCCGTACCCGCCCGATCGACGGGCCGGTGCCGATTCTGGCCTCCGCCCTGTTGTGGGGCACCACTGGGACAGCCAGCTCACTGGCGCCTGCGGGCGCCCCGGCAGCCGCGATCGGGGCTGGCGCCCTGGTGCTCGGCGGGCTGCTGCTGTTCCTCACCGACCGTGCCGCCTGGTCGCTGCCCCGGGGGTGCGGGGCGCGTGAGCGGTGGCTGCTGGCGGTCGGGGCCGTGGCCGTGGTGGGGTACCCGCTCACCTTCTACCCGGCGGTGCCCCGCACCGGGGTCGCCGTCTCCACGGTGATCGCCCTCGGGAGCGCGCCGGTGTTCACCGGTCTCCTCGGCTGGCTCGCCCGGCAGGGGCGCCCGAGCGGCCGGTGGGCCGGGGCCACGGCACTGGCCGTGCTCGGCTGCGGGGTGCTGGTGCTCGGACCCGAACTCACCGGCGGCGGCCGGGCGGTGGACCCCGTCGGGGTGCTGCTGGCCGTGCTCTCCGGGCTCTCGTACGCGGTGTACTCGCTGATCGCCGGGCGGCTGATCGCGGCCGGGTACCCGTCCGCCGGGGTGATGGGCGCGATGTTCGGCGGCGCGGCAGTACTGGTGCTGCCGGTGCTCGCGCTGGAGCCGCTGGGCTGGGTGCTCTCGGCGCGCGGGGCCGGTGTCGTGCTGCACCTCGGAGTGATCACCACCTTCCTCGCCTACCGGCTCTTCGGCCACGGCCTGCGCCACACCTCCGCCCAGACCGCCACCACCCTCACCCTCGCCGAACCCGCCGTCGCCGCCGTCCTCGGCCTCGCCGCCCTGGGCGAGCGCCTCCCGACCCTCTCCTGGTGCGGCCTCGCGGTGCTGGCGGGCGGCCTGGCGTTCCTGACCCTCCCCGGCAGGCGGTAGCCGCCGGGCTGCGCAGGAAGTCGGCCCGGCCGACTTCCTGCGCAGCGGGCGTTCTACCTGCGCAGTGCGAGAAAGCCCGTGAGAGTGCAGGCCAGCGAGCAGAGCGTGATGATCGCGGGCATGGGTCGACGCTGGAAGGTCAGCCGCACGCCGCCGATGCGAATGTCGATGAATGGGCGGCCGGTTCGCGATCGTGACATGTGGGGCCTCCGGGGTGACTCTGTTTCGGTATGGTCCGATCACAGCAAGCGCACGGCTGGTTGCGCCAGGTTGCAACAGAAACTTGTGTAGGAGGGCCGCATGTTGCGCGCGGCCGCAAGTACGGATCCTGAGGGCGACATTGGAGAACCGGCAGATTGGAAAGCAGCGCAGCCTGGCTCCCCTGGGGCCAGAGCTGACCGTCGCACAGCGTGAGTTGGCGGAACACCTGAGAGACCTGCGCACTCGGGCGGGCCTGTCCTCGGGGGAGTTCGCTGCGAGGCTGAGCGGCAGCGGGCGGAGGGTGGACCACACTCGGTTCTCGAAGTTCCTGAACGGACGGGAGGTTCCGCCCGCGGAGCTTGCGCCAATGCTCCACCGCCTTGTGGCGGAGTGCGAAGGAGTCACGGTCAGCATGGAAGAGGTGGCGAGGACCCGCGCCTTGATCTATGCGACGCGGGGTGGTGACTCGATCGCGGCCCCATCTGAGGAAGTCGATGAAGCGCGTGAGCAAATCCGGGAGCTGCGACGATCCTTGGAGGCGGAGCGAGAGGCACGGGTGGTTGTAGAGGATGAGTTGGGAGTGTTTCGCACGCAGCGCCTGGCAGATGCGCGGCGCATCTCGGAGCTCGAGGACCGACTTCGGACGGCTCGCGAAACTGTGCCCATCCAGCAGTTGGAGCAGGTGCTCGGTGAGTACAACAAGACGGCTGTGGCGCAGAAGGCCGCGCTGGACTTTCACGAGCGGCTGGAGGAACTCAGGGTCACCTACGAGAGGATGGCGAACGCGGGACGGTGGGGAGACGGACCGCTCCAGATCGCGGCGGTGAACGCGGTGCAACCGGAGGTGGCCGAGTACACCGGGCGTTTCTTCGCGGTGTTCAGGCGCGGGCTCGCCGCCACCCCGGAGCCTCAGCGTGGTTGGCTTGAGACGCTCATGGACGGAATGAGCACCCTGTGTTGGGAGAGGGCCGGTCAGCAGGACGACCGGGCCAGCGAGACCTTCAAGCCGACCACGATCGCGAAGCACATCGATGCGGAACTCCGTTGGGTGGAGTGGGCTCAGGATGTCCTGTTGATGATCGTCTCAGGCTCGACGGAGGTGCCGCGCGAACCGGGCCAGCCGGATGAAGGCGATGCATAGGAGGCGGGGCGGCGGGCCCGAGTCTCCGGGCCTGCTGGTGCTGCAGGCCCGGGACGGGCTGCTGGTACACGTCCGGGGCTACATGGACGGGCTCGGCGTCGCTCACGCGATAGGCCGGCTGAGCGCGGTCGCCGCCCAGCTGGAGGGCCGTGGGTGGCGGGTCAGATGCCGAAGTGGGTGGCGATGCCGTCGAGGACGCAGTCGAGGCCGGTTTCGAAGTGCCAGGCGGGGTCGTCCTTGCGGGTGGCCTGGTGGAGGTACTGCTGGTAGGCGGGGTAGCGGCCGGTGCCCATCAGGTAGGTCATCCGGGGGGCCAGGCCGGCGCGGGTCTCGTCGCCGTCGGACCAGTTGTGGTCGCGGCGCAGGGCGGCCAGGGCGACTTCGGAGGCGACCGAGCCGTGGACGTAGCCGGCCACCGTGCGGAAGATCGCCATGGTGGTGTCGGCGTCCAGGCCGTGCTCGGCGAGGGCGGCGAAGGACCGCTCGGGGACGGCGAGTTGGTTGGGGGTGAGGGAGAACGGGGTGGCCGCCCGGACCATCCAGGGGTGGGCGAGGTTCATCGCGCGCAGGTGGACGGCGAGTGAGCGCATGGCTTCGCGCCAGCCGTCGGCGGGGGTGTCCAGGGGGAGCCGCCCGTAGACGAAGTCGACCATCAGCTCGATGAGTTCGTCCTTGCCGGAGACGTACCGGTAGGCGGCCATCGGGGCGACGCCGAGGGCGGTGGCCAGGCGGCGCATGGTGACGGCGTCCAGGCCCTCGGTGTCGGCGAGGGCGACGGCGGCCTCGGCGATCCGGTGCGGGGTCAGGGTGGTGCGCGGTGCGGGGGCCGGGCGGTCGAGCCGCTCCCAGAGTGAGGCCTGGGGCTGGTCGCGGTCGTCGTCCCCGGCGGGGGCCTGCTGAGCGGGCATGGGGGCGGGCTCCTTCCGGCTGGGAGGCTCCACCGTACCACTCGCGTGTACGGCGTATCTGGAGAGTAGACGGCGTACGCGCCAGTGTGTACGTTGTATCCATCGCCGATACGGCGTACACATCGTCTTGGAGGGGATCCCCATGTCCACGGAGCAGAACCTGAAGGTCGCGGTCGTCCTCGGCAGCACCCGGGCCGGTCGTTTCGGCCCGGTCGTCGCCGACTGGCTGATCGGCCACCTCGACGCCCGCGGCGACATGACCGCCGACCTGATCGACCCGGCGGCCACCCCGCTGCCCACCGTCATGCCCTCCTGGGGCGGTGAACTTCCGCCCGGTGGCGTCGAGTTGCTGGAGGCCGTGTCGCCCCGGCTGGCCGCCGCCGATGCCTTCGTGTTCGTCACGCCCGAGTACAACCACAGCTTCCCGGCCGCGCTGAAGAACGCCATCGACTGGCACAACCAGCAGTGGCACGGCAAGCCGATCGCCTTCGTCTCGTACGGCGGGCTCTCCGGCGGCCTCCGGGCCGTCGAGCAACTGCGCGTGGTGATGGCCGAGTTGAACAGCGTGACGATCCGCAACACGGTCAGCTTCCACGGCGCCGCCCAGTGCTTCGACGCCGACGGCAAGGCGAAGGACCCGGCCGCGGACGCCGCCGCCAAGACCATGCTCGACCAACTGGACTGGTGGGCACGGGCGTTGCGGGACGCCCGGCAGGCCCGTCCGTTCGCCGCCTGAATCCGGAGAAGGGGGACACGGCCATGACCACGGAACCGGCGGACGAACGCCCCAAGCCGCCGCTGCTCGGCGTGATCGGGCTGATGCTCGGCATCTTCCTGTCGGCCCTCGACGGGCAGATCATCGGCACCGCGCTGCCGACCATCGTCGGCGACCTCGG
The DNA here is from genome assembly GCF_055571335.1 of Kitasatospora sp. NPDC030952. Lineage (NCBI taxonomy): Bacteria > Bacillati > Actinomycetota > Actinomycetes > Kitasatosporales > Streptomycetaceae > Kitasatospora > Kitasatospora sp. NPDC030952. The sequence goes on along the minus strand of NZ_JBVIFM010000003.1, from coordinate 55,875 downwards.
CGGGTTGGAGCACCTCTCCTGGGCGGTCACCGCCTACCTGCTGACCTCGGCCGCCGCCACCCCGCTGTGGGGCCGACTCGGCGACCTGTACGGGCGCAAGGGCGCCTACCAGTGGGCGGTGGCGGTCTTCCTGATCGGCTCGGTGCTGTCCGGACTCTCGCAGGACATGGGCCAGTTGATCGCCTTCCGGGCCCTCCAGGGGGTCGGCGCGGGCGGCCTGATGGTCGGCGCGCTGTCGGTGATCGGGGTGCTGGTGCCCGCCTCCGACCGGGGCCGGGTGCAGTCGGTGATCGGGGTGCTGATGCCGATCGCCTTCGTCGGCGGGCCGCTGCTCGGCGGCCTCCTCACCGACCGGCTCAGCTGGCGCTGGGCCTTCTACGTCAACCTGCCGGTCGGGGTGTTCGCCGTGCTCGCGGTCGGCGCCGCGGTGCGGCTGCCGAAGGCCGAGCGGGTCCGCGCCCCCTTCGACTGGGCCGGGGTCGCCCTGCTGACCACCGGCATCGTCGGGCTCACCCTGGTCAGCAGCTGGGGCGGGACGACGTACCCCTGGACCTCGCCGGTGATCCTCGGGACGGGCGCGGTCGCGGCGATCGCGCTGGCCGGCTTCGCCCGCGCCGAACTGCGCGCCCCCGGACCGCTGGTCCCGCCCGCGCTGTTCCGCAACCGCAACTTCACGGTGGCCCAGGTGCTGGGCTTCCTCACCGGCGCCGTCATGCTCGCCCTGATCGGCTACCTGCCGCAGTACCTGCAGTTCGTCCAGGGCGCCTCACCGACCACCGGCGGACTCCTCCTGCTGCCGCTGATGCTCGGCATGATGGGCACCCAGCTGGTCACCGCCCGGCTGATGAGCCGGCCCGGCGGCGAACGGCGCTACCCGCTGCTGGGCGGGGCACTCGCCCTGGCCGGAGCCGCGCTCCTGCTGCTCCTGGGCACGGACACCCCGGTGGCACTGGCCTCCGGGCTCACGGCGGTCGCCGGGGTCGGCATCGGACTGCTGATGCAGAGCACCATGCTGACCTCGATGGGCGCGGTGCCGCGGGAGTCCATGGGCGCGGCGATGGGCGTGGTGACCCTGCTGCGCAGCATCGGCGGCTCGCTCGGCATGGCCGCCCTCGGCGCGGTCTACACCGCGCGGCTGACCGCCGGCCTGGAGGCCCGGCTGAGCCCGGCCGAGGCCGCCCACCTGACCGGCGGCGGCGGGCTCACCCCGGCCGCGCTGACCGGGCTGCCGCAGGCCGTCCGCGACGCCGTCGGCACGGCGGTCACCAGCGGGCTGCACGGCACCGTGGCGGGCGGCGTCGCCCTGGCGGCGGTGGCCACGGCGGTGGCCTGCCTGGCCCGGCCGAACCCGAGCCCGAGCCCGAGCCCGAACCCGAGCCCGAACCCGAGCCCGAACCCGAACCCGGAGCTGGAACCGGAGCCGGAGCCGAGCCCCGAGCCGGAGACGGCCTCACGGCCCTGAGGCCTCACGGGCACCGGCCGGCGAAGCAGAAGGAGGCGACCTCCGACTGCAGCAGCTCGCGCAGCGGGGTGGGCCAGCCGTCCTCCGGTCCCGCCACCAGGACGGACCAGGTGGTGCCGTCCGGCCCGACCAGCACGTGTTCGACGGCCCGGCGGACGCCGGAGCCGGCCAGGTCGTAGGCGTACTCCAGCTCGGCGCTGCCGCCCGCGGTCCGTTCCAGCCGGATCCGGTGGTAGCCGGGGAACCGGGCCGGGTTGCGGGCGAGGTCCCCGTCGGTTTCCACAGCCTGCTGGTACGGGGGGTTGCCGTCCATCACGAACACCTGGATCAGGCTGCGATGGTCGGGGGAGTCGTAGAACACCGAGGTGCCGTCGACGCGCCGCTGCCAGCCGTCGGGGACGAGGAGGGTGAACCCGGCCGGGTCCGGCACCGGCGTCAGGTGCGGCCCGACGGGGCCGGTCGGCGCGGCGGGATAGGTGGGCGCAGCGGGATCGGTCGGCGCGGCCGGGTCGGTCGAGCCGGTCGGACCGAGGCCGGAGGTGGGCGGCGTGGCCACGACGGCCGGCCGGTCTACGTCGTCGGGGCGGTCCAGCAGGTACCAGCCGCCGCCCGCGAGCACCCCGGCCAGCACCCCGGTGCCGGCGGCGATCAGCACCCGCACCCACCGGCGCCGCAGCGGCCCGACCAGCGACGGCACCAAGGGCGGCGGTGCCAAGGGCGGCGGCGGTCGGCGCGGCTCCGGCGGCTGGAACGACATCCGTCTCCCCTCCGGCGTGGACCGACCCGCCGCGATTATCGCGCCGCCGGCCCCGCCACGACCAGAGGGCGGCCGGGGAGCACCCGGGGAGCATCCAGGGAGCACCCAGGGAGCGCCAAGAGACACGAGTGGCCCCCGGACGGTACGGGGTTCCGCCCGGGGGCCACTCGTCACAATCCCTGGTCAGTGCACGGCGATCAGCACTCGATGACGTTCACGGCGAGGCCGCCGCGCGAGGTCTCCTTGTACTTGATCTTCATGTCGGCCCCGGTCTCCTTCATCGTCTTGATCGCCTTGTCCAGCGAGACGTGGTGGCGCCCGTCGCCGCGCAGCGCCATCCGGGCCGCGGTGACGGCCTTGACCGACGCCATGCCGTTGCGCTCGATGCAGGGGATCTGGACCAGGCCGCCGACCGGGTCGCAGGTGAGGCCGAGGTTGTGCTCGATGCCGATCTCGGCGGCGTTCTCGACCTGCTCGGGGGTGCCGCCGAGGACCTCGGCGAGGCCGCCCGCGGCCATCGAGCAGGCGGAGCCGACCTCGCCCTGGCAGCCGACCTCGGCGCCGGAGATGGAGGCGTTCTCCTTGAAGAGCATGCCGATGGCGCCGGCCGCGAGCAGGAAGCGGACGATGCCGTCGTCGTCGGCGCCCGGGATGAAGTTCAGGTAGTAGTGCAGGGTGGCGGGGATGATCCCGGCCGCACCGTTGGTCGGGGCGGTGACCACCCGGCGCCCGGAGGCGTTCTCCTCGTTGACCGCCATCGCGTAGAGGGTGACCCACTCCATCGCGTTGGCCGGCCCGATCCCCTCGGCGCGCAGCGCCCGGGCGCCCGCGGCGGCCCGGCGGCGGACCTTCAGGCCGCCCGGCAGGATGCCCTCGCGGCTCATGCCGGCCCGCACGCACTCCTGCATCACGGACCAGATCTCCAGCAGCCCGGTGCGGATCTCCTCCTCGCTGCGCCAGGCCTTCTCGTTCTCCAGCATCAGGCCGGAGATCGACAGCCCGGTCTCCCGGCTGAGCCGGAGCAGTTCGTCGCCGGTGCGGAAGGGGTACTTCAGCACGGTGTCGTCGGGCTTGACCCGGTCCGCGCCGATCGCGTCCTCGTCCACCACGAAGCCGCCGCCGACCGAGTAGTAGGTCTTCTCCAGCAGCGCCGAGCCGTCCGCCGCGTACGCCCACAGGGTCATCCCGTTGGCGTGGTACGGCAGCGAGCGGCGCCGGTGCAGGACGAGCTGGTTGTCGGTGTCGAAGTCGATCGGGTGCTCGCCGAGCAGGTTGAGGCGCTTCTCGGCGGTGATCCGCTCGACGTCCTTGTCCGCCTGGTCGACGTCGACGGTGCGGGGCGAGTTGCCCTCCAGGCCCAGCAGGACGGCCTTCGGGGTGCCGTGGCCGTGGCCGGTGGCGCCCAGTGAGCCGTACAGCTCGGCGCGCACCCCGGTCACCCGGTCCAGCAGGCCTTCGGAGCGCAGGCGGCGGGCGAACATCCGGGCGGCGCGCATCGGGCCGACGGTGTGGGAGCTCGACGGGCCGATGCCGATGGAGAAGAGGTCGAAGACGCTGATGGCCACGGGGACGTCCTTGTCTGGGTCTCGTGGAAGGACAAAGCGGGTGCATGGGACGGGGCACCGCGCGCGTACTGTCCAGTGTGCGCGGTGCCCCGGAAACGGCAGGTGGCCGGGCGCCGTGAGGCCGGTCACCCTCCTCCGACGATCCGACGATCAGAAGACCAAGCGGTCAGATGGCCAGACGGCCGGAGGATCAGACGATCAGAGGTTGGGGTAGAGCGGGTACTTCTCGGCCAGGGCGGTGACCCGGGCCTTCAGCGCGGTGGCGACGGTCTCGTCGAAGGCGGGCTTGAGCGCCTCGGCGATGATGTCGGCGACCTCGCGGAAGTCCTCGGCCTGGAAGCCGCGGGTGGCCAGGGCCGGGGTGCCGATCCGCAGGCCCGAGGTGACCATCGGCGGGCGGGGGTCGTTCGGGACGGCGTTGCGGTTGACGGTGATGCCGACCTCGTGCAGCCGGTCCTCGGCCTGCTGGCCGTCGAGCTGGCTGTTGCGCAGGTCGACCAGGACCAGGTGGACGTCGGTGCCGCCGGACAGCACGGACGCGCCGGCCTCGGCGACGTCGGCCTGCAGCAGGCGCTCGGCGAGGATCCTGGCGCCGTCCAGGGTGCGCTGCTGGCGCTCCTTGAACTCCTCCGAGGCGGCGACCTTGAAGGCGACGGCCTTGCCCGCGATGACGTGCTCCAGCGGACCGCCCTGCTGGCCGGGGAAGACCGCGGAGTTGATCTTCTTGGCGTACTCGGCCTTGGACAGGATGACGCCGCCGCGCGGGCCGCCCAGGGTCTTGTGGGTGGTGGTGGTGACCACGTCCGCGTACGGCACCGGGTTCGGGTGCAGGCCCGCGGCGACCAGGCCGGCGAAGTGCGCCATGTCGACCATGAGCAGCGCGCCGACCTCGTCGGCGACCCGGCGGAACGCGGCGAAGTCGAGCTGGCGCGGGTAGGCGGACCAGCCGGCGATGATCAGCTTCGGCTGGTGCTCCTTGGCCAGGCGCTCGACCTCGGCCATGTCGACCTGGCCGGTCTTCTCGTCGACGTGGTACGCGACCACGTTGTAGAGCTTGCCGGAGAAGTTGATCTTCATGCCGTGGGTCAGGTGACCGCCGTGGGCCAGGTTCAGACCCAGGATGGTGTCGCCCGGCTGGATCAGCGCGAACATCGCGGCGGCGTTGGCCTGGGCGCCCGAGTGCGGCTGGACGTTGGCGTGCTCGGCGCCGAACAGGGCCTTGATCCGGTCGATCGCGATCTGCTCGACCACGTCGACGTGCTCGCAACCGCCGTAGTAGCGGCGGCCGGGGTAACCCTCGGCGTACTTGTTGGTGAGCACCGAACCCTGGGCCTCCATGACCGCCACCGGGGCGAAGTTCTCGGAGGCGATCATCTCCAGCGTGGTCTGCTGGCGGTGCAGCTCGGCGTCGACCGCGGCGGCGATCTCCGGGTCGAGGGCGTGCAGGGACTGGTTGAGAACCGTCATGGTGTGGTCTTCCCGGGGAGGAGAGCGGAGGGACGGTGGGGTGCGGGACGGACCGCCGTGCTGCGGCCCGTCCCGGCGGGGGCTCAGCCCTCGGCGTGGGTGAGCGCGTCGTACTCGGCGGCGCTGAGCAGCGTGTCGGTGGCCTCCACGCGGACCTTGAACAGCCAGCCGCCCTCGAACGGGGCGCTGTTGACCAGGCTGTTGTCGTCCAGGACGTCCTGGTTGACCTCGGTGACCTCGCCGGTCACCGGGGAGTACAGGTCGCTGACCGACTTGGTCGACTCCAGCTCGCCACAGGTGTCGCCGGCGGTCACGGTGTCGCCGACCTCGGGGAGCTGCACGTAGACGATGTCACCGAGGGCGTCGGCGGCGTGCTTGGTGATGCCGACCGTCGAGACACCGTCCTCGGCGGCCGTCAGCCACTCGTGCTCCTTGGTGTACTGCAGGTGCTGGGGGTTGCTCATGGCGTCATTCTCCAGGATGGGAAGCGGGTACGACGCAGCGGGCCGCCGCGCGGACGGCTCCGACGTGCGCCTATGGGAAAACCGGGGTCGGCAGGGCCTCAGCGGGCGCGCTTGTAGAACGGCAGCGCCACGACCTCGACCGGCTCGTGCTTGCCGCGCACGTCCACCGCGACGGCGGTGCCGGGGGCGGCGTGGGCCGCGTCGACGTAGGCCATCGCGATCGGCTTGCCCAGGGTCGGGGACGGCGCGCCCGAGGTGATCCGGCCGATCGGGGCGCCGTCGGCGGAGACCACGGTGTACTCGGCGCGCGGGACCCGCTTGCCCTCGGAGACCAGGCCGACCAGCACCTTCGGTGCCCCACCCTGAGCACGCAGCGACTCGGCCGCGGCGGCGGCCTGCTCCAGCGCCTTGCGGCCGACGAACGCGCCCTCGTTGGTGGTCTTGTCGAAGCGGACGACCCGGCCCAGGCCGGCGTCGAACGGGGTCAGGTCGGTGGACAGCTCGTGCCCGTACAGCGGCATGCCCGCCTCCAGGCGCAGCGTGTCGCGGCAGGACAGGCCGCACGGGACCAGGCCGCGGCCCTCGCCGGCGGCGGTCAGCGCCTGCCAGACCGGCTCGGCGTCGACCGGCCGGCAGAAGATCTCGAAGCCGTCCTCGCCGGTGTAGCCGGTGCGGGCCAGCAGCACCTCCTTGCCGGCCACCTGGGCCGGGAGGATCGCGTAGTACTTCAGGCCGGGCAGGTCGGCGTCGGTGGTCTCCGCCAGGATGGCGGTGGCCTCCGGGCCCTGGACGGCGATCAGCGCGTAGGTGTCGCGGTCGTCGGTGACGACGGCGTCGAAGCCCTTGGCGCGGGCGATCAGCTCGTCCAGCACCAGCTGGGCGTTGGAGGCGTTGGCGACGACCAGGAAGGCGTCCGCGCGCAGGCGGTAGACGATCAGGTCGTCCAGGATGCCGCCGTCCTCGGCGCAGATCATGGTGTAGCGGGCGCGCAGCTCGCCGAGCGCGGAGACGAAGCCGACCAGCGCGTGGTCCAGCATCTCGCCGGCCTGCGGGCCGGTGACGGTGATCTCGCCCATGTGCGAGAGGTCGAACAGGCCGGCCTTGGTGCGGACGGCGAGGTGCTCCTCGCGCTCGCTGCCGTAGCGCAGCGGCATGTCCCAGCCGGCGAAGTCGGTCATGGTCGCGCCGAGGGCGCGGTGCAGCGCGTCGAGCGCGGTCAGGCGGAGGGACGACATGGCCAGGAACTCCTCGGTCGGGGCACTCAGGGGCGCGCGCCGGACCGGACCCGCTCGGGGCCGACCCCGCGCGCGGGCATGCGGCGGCGTGGGTCTCCCCATCTGTCGTCGAACCTGAGAGCTTCGCCGCCCGCCTGCCCTCAGCCGGTGCCAGCATCGGCTGGTTCCAGCATCGGGGACAGGGCGGCGGCTTGCACCGTGGGTGGGCGTACGGCGGGGCCGTACGCCGCTTTCCAGATGTGCCTAACCCGCGCGGTAGGGGGGCCTGAGAGATTCCGGGGAGGACTTGCTCCTTCGGCGCCGGCCGTGCCCCGATGAGGGGCACTCCGGGCTCTCCCGCGCGGGTTCGAGCGGCCGGTGTGGAGTTGTGGGGGCCCGCGGCGCATGCCGTCGGACGCGCACATCATGGCACGTCCTCGCGGAGGAGGGGAGAGGGGACCCGGTCACACGACGCCAAGGCGAACACGGGCCCTAAACTCTTGCGCGTCGGCGCAGCAGTGGGCGGCCGACCCGGCGGCAGGCCGGATCGGCGGCGCATGGAGTACCCGGTGGAGCAGCAGCAGGGGTGGGGCGGGCCGGAGGCGGCGCCGTCGGGCGGCGCGTGGCCGGCGAACGAGCTGGAGCAGGTGCTGACGGCCGCGCTGGGCGACCCGGGGGCGACCCCGCGGGTGGTCGAGGTGCTGGCCCGCAGCCAGGTGTGGATCCCGCTGCCGGCCGGGGGCGACCCGGCCGGGCAGGGGCTGGACCTGCCGACCATCGAACTGGCCGGGGCCCCGTACGTGCCGGTGTTCTCCTCCCAGGAGGTGTTCCTGCGGCAGGCGCCGGGGATGGCGTTCGCGGTCGCGCCGGCCTGGGAGTTCGCCCGCGGGCTGCCGCTGGGCGTGGGCATCGCGGTCAACCCCGAGGCGGCGGTGGGCATCCCGGTGCCGCCGCAGGGGGTGGCCGAGCTGCGCCGCGGCCCGCGCGGGGACCGCTGGGAGCACACCGAGAACGCGCCGGAGGGGCCGACCGGTGGCCGGGTGGCGCTGCGCGAGCCGGTTCCGGGCGAGGACCCGGAGTACTTCCTGGCCGCGTGCCGGGCCGAACTGTCGTCCCTGCCCGGAGTGTTGACCGCGCGCCGGGCACTGGCCAGCATCGAGGGCGAGCCGACGGTGATGTTCGTGGGGGTCCAGCTGGATCCGGCGGCCCCGGCCGACCCGGGCGCGGTGAACGAGGCGCTCGGGCGGGCGCTGGGAACCGCGCCGCTGCCGGGGGGCGTCCACCTCGTGCTGCTCGACCTCGCCGACGACCCGGTGGTCGAGTGGCTGCTGACCCGGGTCATGCCCTTCTACTCGCGGGTGTGAGCGGGGATCGTTCACAGGCACGTCGCCGTGGCGGCGGCCGGTGCGGCGCCATAGGGTGCGTGCAGGCGGCTGACGGGCCGGCGGGTTCAGGAAAGAGGCGCGGCGAGGTGGGCGCATGAGTGCGGGAACGGGAGCGGGCGGGGTGCCGGGGCCCTGGGGCCAGGCACCGGCCGGGCACCCGGCAGCGGATCCGGGCGTGTTGGAGCAGGCTCTGCGCGAGGTCGCGCCGGAGCGCTACGACGCGTACGAGCGGCTGCTGCACGCGCTGGCCGAGGGCCGGGTCTGGATGCTGCTCTGGCACGGCACGCCGGGCAGCCCGGACGCGCAGTACGGGAACATGGAGATCAGCGGCCACGGTTACGCGCCGGCCGTCACCTCGCCCGAGCAGCTGACGGCCTCCGGCTGGGCGCGGGCCCATGAGGTCATCTCCGGGCGGGAGATCGCCGCCTCGCTGTACCGCACCCGCTGGGGCCTGTGGCTCAACCCGCACGCGCCGGGCGGCGGGGTGGGGGTGCCGTGGGCGGACCTGCGGCGGGTCGCCGCGGGCCTGGACCGGCTGCCGGCCGGGCCGTTGAAGCTGAGCGAGCCGCAGGTGAACGCCCAGCAGTTCTTCGCGCTGCTGGAGCGGCAGGCCGGCGAGGTGCGCGCGGTGCGGGCGCTGCGCCGGGCCTGGGTGCAGCCGGCGGTGGGGGAGCCGTACCTGGCGATCGGCCTGGACCTGTACGAGAGTTCGCCGCCGGCCGTGGAGGCGGTGCGGGCGCTGATGCAGCGGGCGATCGCGGTGGCCCCGGAGGGGCTCGCGGTGTCCACGGTGGCGATGGCGGACGAGTACGACCCGGTGGCGCTGTGGATGCGCGCGAACGCCCGGCCGTTCTTCGACCGGGAGGCGGGCCGGCCGCCGACCGGTCCGTACCCGCCGGTGCCGCCGCCGTACCCGGGGCAGTCGATGCCGGGGCAGCCGACCCCGGGGTGGACGCACGGCGCCCAGCAGTCCGCGCCGGGTTGGGGTCACCAGCCCCAGCGACAGTGGCCCGGCTACCCCGGCCGCTGATTGCCGAAACCGGTTGCCGAGACCGGTTGCCGGACCAGTTGCCGAAATCTCCGACACGAAGCCGACTTGATGCGCCATCAGGTCGGCTTCGGTGCTTTCCGGACGAATCTTCCATCGCCGTCGATGACGCATCTTGACATGGCTCTCGCACCCGTGTGAAGAGGTATATGCCGAAGACCGGGGAGGTGCATGCGGGCAGATCACAGTTGGGCATCTGTCGCTTGGCAGGGCTGGCGCAAGCCAGTTCGGATGGCAGAGAGTTCTGCGCAACGCACCGCGCGTACTGGGAACCCCACGAAGGTGAACGCGCAAGCCGACCGCTCGATCCATGCGACGCCCATCCCGCATGGAGGCAGTGCCCGTGCACGACGCACTGCCGCGACCACCTGCTCCTAGCACCTCCGCACGTCCGCAGCCGTACCGCCGAACCGGCGCCCGGCACCCGTGGGCCGGCCACCGTCGGCGAGGGGACCAACTGACCATGACCGCACCCATCACTACCGCCGGGAACGAACCCGAGGCACCCGCCTCCCCGAGCCCGGCCAAGACGATCGAGGGCCGCTCCCTCGGTCGGATCGCCTGGACCCGCTTCAAGCGGGACAAGGCCGCTGTCGCCGGCGGCATCGTGGTGATCCTGCTGATCCTCCTGGCCGTCCTGTCCGGGCCGTTGGAGTCGCTGTTCGGGCTCAACCCCGACCAGCCCAACCCGGACCTGCTGGACGCCGACCTCGGCGGACTCCCGCTCGGGGACTGGGGAGGGATGAGCGGGGACCACCTGCTCGGCGTCGACCCCCTGCAGGGCCGTGACCTGCTCGCCCGCGTGGTCGACGGCTCCTGGGTCTCCCTGCTGGTCGCCTTCGGCGCGACCCTGCTGTCCAACACCATCGGCACCGTGCTCGGCGTGATGGCCGGCTACTACGGCGGCTGGGTGGACACCCTGATCAGCCGGCTGATGGACGTCTTCCTGGCGTTCCCGCTGCTGCTGTTCGCCATCGCGATCTCGGCCTCGCTCCAGGGCGGCGCGTTCGGCCTGCACGGCCTCCCGCTGCACATCCTGGTGCTGATCTTCGTGATCGGCTTCTTCAACTGGCCCTACATGGGCCGGATCGTGCGCGGACAGACCCTCTCGCTGCGCGAGCGGGAGTTCGTGCACGCGGCCCGCAGCCTCGGCGCCCGCGGCCCCTTCATCCTGTTCAAGGAGCTGCTGCCCAACCTGGTCGGCCCGATCCTGGTCTACTCGACCCTGCTGATCCCGACCAACATCCTCTTCGAGGCCGGGCTGAGCTTCCTCGGCGTCGGCATCCAGCCCCCGCAGTCCTCCTGGGGCGGCATGCTCGCCGACGCGAAGAACTACTACCAGGTGGACCCCCAGTACATGGTGGTCCCCGGTGTCGCGATCTTCATCACCGTGCTCGCGTTCAACCTGCTCGGCGACGGGCTGCGTGACGCCCTCGATCCCAAGAGCAACTGACCCGAGAGCAACTGACCCGAGCGTCAGGCCCTCCCTCCTCCACATCCTCAAGGGGTTGATCTCACCCATGCGTAGGTCCCGTACCGCCGTGCTGACCGCCGTGGCTGCCGCCGCGGTCCTGGTCGTCACCGGCTGCTCCTCCAGCACCAAGGGCAGCGGTGGCAGCTCCTCCTCGGCCGGCTCCAACGACAGCAGCGGCGGCGGCGCCGACGCGGCCACCAAGCAGATCGTCAACGCCTCGGACAAGAAGGGCGGGACGGTCACCTACGAGATGAAGGGCACCCCGGACTCCCTCGACCCGGGCAACACGTACTACGCGTACATCTACAACTTCTCGCGCCTGTACGGCCGTCCGCTGACCACCTTCAACCCGGCGGCCGGCGCCGACGGCAACAAGCTGGTCCCGGACCTCGCCGAGTCGCTGGGCCAGCCCAGCGCCGACGGCCTGACCTGGACGTACAAGCTGCGGGCCGGCCTGAAGTACGACGACGGCACCGCGATCACCTCCAAGGACGTCAAGTACGCCGTGGAGCGCTCGAACTTCGCGCCCGAGGTGAACTCCAACGGTCCGACGTACTTCCACGACCTGCTGGTCGACAACCCGGACAAGTACCAGGGCCCGTACAAGGACAAGACCGGCGACCTGAAGTCGATCGAGACCCCGGACGACACCACGATCGTCTTCCACCTCCAGCACCCCTTCGCCGACTTCGACTACCTGGTCAGCGCCCCGCAGACCGTGCCGGTCCCGCAGGCCAAGGACACCGGTGCCGACTACGTGAAGCACATCGTGTCCTCGGGCAGCTACAAGTTCGAGTCCTACGAGGACGGCAAGCAGGCCGTCCTGGTGCCGAACACCAACTGGGACAAGAGCACCGACCCGATCCGCAAGCAGCTGGCGGACAAGATCGTGCTCAAGATGAACATCGACCAGGCCACCATCGACAAGGACCTGATCGCCGGCAACGCCCAGGTCGACCTGGTGGGCGGCGGCGTCGACCCGCAGACCCAGGCGCAGATCCTGCGCGACCCGAAGCTCAAGGCCAAGACCGACAACGCCTACGGCGGCCGCCTGGTCTACATGGCGATCAACAGCAAGGTCGCGCCGTTCGACAACATCGACTGCCGCAAGGCCGTCCAGTTCGCGATCGACAAGGTCGCGGTGCAGACCGCGCTCGGCGGCCCGATCCGCGGCCAGGTGGCCAGCACCGTGCTCCCGCCGGACATCCCGGGCCACCAGGACTTCAACCTGTACGAGACCCCGGGCAACAAGGGTGACCAGGCCAAGGCCAAGGACGCCCTGAAGGCCTGCGGCAAGGATGGCGGCTTCAAGACCGTGCTGTCCGCCCGCACCGAGCGCGCGACCGAGGTCGCCGCGGCCACCGCGATCCAGGCGCAGCTGAAGAACATCGGCATCGACGCCGAGATCCAGCAGTTCCCGCAGGGCAAGTACCTGACCGACTCGGCCGGTGCCCCGCAGTACACCGAGGACCACAACATCGGTCTGATGATGATGCAGTGGGGCGTCGACTGGCCGACCGGCTACGGCTTCCTGCAGCAGATCGTCGACGGCCGCGCGATCAAGGCCTCCGGCAACAGCAACCTGGCCCAGCTGAACGACCCGGCCGTCAACAAGATGATCGACGACGCCGCGGTCAACCCGGACCGGGCCGGCCGCGAGAAGATCTACGGCGACATCGACAAGAAGGTCATGGAGTCCGCGGTGTACGTCCCGCTGACCGACTTCAAGGTCTTCCTGTACCGCCCGGACAGCGCGACCAACATCGCCTCCACCCCGGCCTTCTCGGGTGAGTACGACTACCTGAACATCGGCACCACCAAGTAAAGAGCCTGGCTCCGCATCCCTGAAGGCAGGTGAAGGCAGCGGCGCCCGCCGCCGTCCGGCAGATCCCGGACGGCGGCGGGCCGCCGGAGCCGCCCAACTGTGTTTGCCTACATCATCCGCAGGATCCTCGCGGCCGCGGCGCTGCTGGTCGTCGTCAGCGCGGTCACCTTCGCGATCTTCTTCCTGCTCCCGCGCATCGCCGGCGAGACCACCGACCAGCTGGCCGCGCAGTACATCGGGAAGAACCCCTCGCCCGAGGCGATCCAGGCGGTCAAGCAGAACCTCGGCTTCGACCAGCCGCTGTACACCCAGTACTGGAACTTCCTCAAGGCGCTGGTCAGCGGCGCCGAGTACAAGTTCGGCCCGGAACCGGCCACCTGCCACGTGCCCTGCTTCGGCTACTCCTTCAAGAACCACCTGGAGGTCTGGCCGGAGATGACCAGCCGGATCCCGGTCACCATCTCGCTCGCCATCGGCGCGGCCGTGCTCTGGCTGATCTCCGGCGTCACCACCGGCGTGATCTCCGCCCTCAAGCCGCGGTCGATCTTCGACCGGCTGTCCATGGGCATCGCCCTGGCCGGCGTCTCGCTGCCGGTCTTCTTCACCGGCGCCCTGCTGCTGACCCTGTTCAGCTACGAGTGGCCGATCCTGGACAACCTGGAGTACGTCGACTTCACCGCCGACCCGCTGATGTGGGCCCGCAACCTGATCCTCCCGTGGATCTCGCTGGCCTTCCTCTACTCCGCGCTCTACGCCCGGCTCACCCGCGCCGGGATGCTGGAGACGATGAGCGAGGACTACATCCGCACCGCCCGGGCCAAGGGCCTGGTCGAGCGCAAGGTGGTGGTCAAGCACGGGCTGCGCTCCGCGCTCACCCCGATCGTCACCATCTTCGGCATGGACCTCGGCCTGCTGCTCGGCGGTGCGCTGATCACCGAGCAGGTCTTCTCGCTCAAGGGCATCGGCCAGTTCGCCGTCCAGGCGATCTCCGACAACGACCTGCCCAAGATCCTCGGCGTCACCCTGCTCGCCGCCTTCTTCATCGTCGTCTGCAACCTCGTGGTCGACCTCCTGTACGCGCTCGTCGACCCCCGCGTGAGGCTCTCGTGACCGACCTCCAGAAGACCCCGGCGGACGAAACTCCCGCTCCTCTGGGAGACCCCTTCCTGTCCGTCCGCGACCTGCGGATCCACTTCGACACCGACGACGGCCTGGTCCGCTCGGTGGACGGGGTCAGCTTCGACCTGCACAAGGGTCGCACCCTGGGCATCGTCGGCGAGTCCGGCTCCGGCAAGTCCGTCACCTCGCTCGGCATCATGGGCCTGCACCGCTCCAAGCGGGCCCGGATCAGCGGCGAGATCCTGCTCGACGGCGAGGACCTGATCGCGGCCGGACCGGACCGGGTGCGCCAACTGCGCGGCCGCGAGCTGGCGATGATCTTCCAGGACCCGCTGACCGCGATGCACCCGTACTACACGGTCGGCGCGCAGATCATCGAGGCGTACCGGGTGCACCACCCGAAGGCCTCCAAGAAGGAGGCCAGGGCCCGCGCGATCGAGATGCTCGACCGGGTCGGCATCCCGCAGCCCGACCGCCGGCTGGACGACTACCCGCACCAGTTCTCCGGCGGCATGCGCCAGCGCGCGATGATCGCCATGGCCCTGGTCAACGACCCCTCGCTGCTGATCGCCGACGAGCCCACCACCGCCCTGGACGTCACCGTCCAGGCGCAGATCCTGGACCTCATCCGCGACCTCCAGCAGGAGTTCGGCTCCGCCGTCATCATCATCACCCACGACCTCGGGGTGGTCGCCGAGCTCGCCGACGACATCCTGGTCATGTACGGCGGCAAGTGCATCGAGCGCGGCCCGGCCGAGAGCCTCTTCGACGCGCCCGAACATCCCTACACCTGGGGCCTGTTGGGCTCGATGCCGCGCCTGGACCGGGAGCTGCAGGAGCGGCTCGTGCCGGTCAAGGGCACCCCGCCCAGCCTGATCAACGTGCCGTCCGGCTGCGCCTTCCACCCGCGCTGCCCGTACGCCGCCCTCACCGGCGGGCGCTCCGCGAGCGAGGTCCCGGTGCTGACCGAGGCCGCGCCCGGGCATGTCGCGGCCTGCCACCTGCCGGCCGGCGAACGGCACCGCATCTTCGCCGAAGAGATCGCGCCCAGGCTGTGAGCCCGGCCTCGTACCACCTTTCTGGAGAGAACCGATGACGGACACTCAGGGGGCCACGATCCCTTCGCCGGCGCCCGCCCCCGACCGCGAGCCGCTGCTGAAGGTGACCGGCCTGACCCGGCACTTCCCGATCCGCGGCGGACTGCTGCGGCGCCAGACCGGCGCGGTGCGGGCCGTCGACGGCATCGACTTCACCGTCAACGCCGGCGAGACGCTGGGCGTCGTCGGCGAGTCCGGCTGCGGCAAGTCCACCATGGGGCGGCTGGTCACCCGGCTCGACGAACCCACCGGCGGGACGATCGAGTTCGAGGGCACCGACATCAGCCACCTGGGGGCCGGCGCGCTGCGGCCGCTGCGCCGCGACATCCAGATGATCTTCCAGGACCCGTACTCCTCGCTGAACCCCCGGCACACCGTCGGCACCATCGTCAGCGCGCCGTTCAAGCTCCAGGGCGTCCATCCGGAGGGCGGCGTCAAGAAGGCCGTCCAGGACCTGCTGGAGCTGTGCGGGCTCAGCCCCGAGCACTACAACCGCTACCCGCACGAGTTCTCCGGCGGCCAGCGCCAGCGCATCGGCATCGCCCGGGCGCTCGCGCTCAAGCCGAAGATGATCATCGCGGACGAGCCGGTCTCGGCCCTGGACGTGTCGATCCAGGCGCAGGTGGTCAACCTGCTGGACGACCTCCAGCAGGAGCTGGGCCTGACCTACCTGATCATCGCCCACGACCTCTCGGTGGTCCGGCACGTCTCCGACCGGGTGGCGGTGATGTACCTCGGCAAGATCGTCGAGATCGCCGACCGCGACTCGCTCTACCGCAGCCCGATGCACCCGTACACCAACGCCCTGATGTCGGCCGTCCCGGTGCCCGACCCGCGCCGGCGCCAGCAGGGCGGGCGCGAGCGGATCCTGCTCAAGGGCGACGTGCCCTCGCCGATCAACCCGCCCAGCGGCTGCCGGTTCCGGACCAGGTGCTGGAAGGCGCAGGACGTCTGCGCCTCGCAGGAGCCGCCGCTGGCGGCGCTGAAGACCGGGCACCAGGTGGCCTGTCACTTCCCCGAGCGGAGCGAGGGGAACGATTAGGCACAGCCCGGAGAACGCTGCTGACTGGGGCCGTAGCGGAGGGGGAGGTTCCGCGCAGGTCATAGTTGTGTGGTGACCTCGCAGATCTTCCCCTCCGACGTGCAGCAGTCGCTGGACCTCGTCGGCATCTTCGTCTTCGCGCTCTCCGGAGCGCTGCTCGCCGTCCGCAAGAACATGGACATCTTCGGGATCTGCGTCCTGGCCGAGGTCACCGCGCTCGGCGGCGGGGTGATGCGCGACCTGGTGATCGGCGCCACCCCGGTGGCCGCCTTCACCAACCTCGGCTACTTCCTCACCCCGCTGGCCGCCGGGCTGGTGGTGTTCTTCCTGCACCCCGAGGTCGAGCGGATCAACCGGGCGGTGCAGACCCTGGACGCCCTCGGCCTCGGCCTGTTCTGCGTCACCGGCACCGCCAAGGCGCACGACTACGGGCTGGGCGCGGTCGCCGCCGTCGCGCTCGGCATGGTGACCGCGGCCGGCGGCGGGGTGATCCGCGACGTCCTGGCCGGGGAGATCCCCTCGCTGCTGCGCTGGGACCGCGAGATCTACGCCGTCCCGGCCCTGGTCGGCGCCGCCCTGGTGGCCGTGCTGATCGGCGCGAACCGGCTCACCGGCGCCACCGGCACCGCCGCCGCGCTCACCGCCTTCGGGCTCCGGATGCTGGCCCTGAAGTACGGCTGGCGCGCCCCGCGGGCCTGGCACCGCAACGGTTCTCGCACCAGCGAGGAGTAGGCGAGCCGCCGTACGCGAGCGAGATCGCCTCGGCCGTGCAGAGCAGCTCCGGCAGCATCCGGGCCAGCTCCGCCGGCGGCACCTGGCCGGCCGGGGCGCTCAGCGCGCAGGCCGCGACCGTCCGCCCGCCGATGCCCGCGACCGGCGCGGCCACGCAGGTCACCGGCTCCCGGTGCTCGGCCGACTCGGCCGCCCAGCCCCGGCGGCGCACCGCCGCCAGCTCGGGCGGCAGCTCCTCCTCGCGGGCGCCGTCGGCCGGCAGCCCGGCGAGCAGCACCCGCCCGACGGCCGTCCCGGTCACCGGGGCGCGCCGGCCGATCCGGGGCGGCCGGCCGGCCGACGGCCCGGACACCTCGTCCAGGTAGAGCACCTCGCCGTCCTGCAGCACGGCCAGTTGGACGGTGTAGCCGCAGCGGGCGTTCAGCGCGGCCAGGTAGGGCGCGGCCACCTGCCGGACGTCGAAGTCCTCCAGCGCCCGGTGGGCCAGCGACAGCACCCGGCCGCCGACCCGGTAGCGCAGGTCGGGCTGGCGCCGGACGAAACCGTGCTCCTCCAGGGTGCGCAACAGCCGCAGCGCGGTGGACTTGTGCACCCCGAGGCGGCTCGCGGCCTGCTCCAGCGAGAGCGGCCCGTCGTCGAGCGAGCCGAGCAGGGTCAGCGCGCGGTCGACCGACTGCGACATGGTGCCCCCCTGGACTGGCTTGAGAAGTGTTCGTCAGGCTAACCGCTGCCCGGCGCAGTGGTACAAACCAGTGCCGGACGCCGGCGTCCGGCGGGTGGCCGGATCGGTGCAGGCTCTGGATCGGTCCGCCGGAGCTCCCTCTACAATCGGGGGGTTATGCCATACCTGGACCATGCGGCGACCACGCCGATGCTGCCCGAGGCGATCGCCGCGATGACGGCGCACCTGGGGGTGGTCGGCAACGCCTCGGCCCTGCACGCGGCCGGCCGCCGGGCCCGCCGGGTGGTCGAGGAGGCCCGCGAGTCGCTGGCCGAGTCGCTGGGCGCCCGCCCCAGCGAGATCGTCTTCACCGGCGGCGGCACCGAGTCCGACAACCTGGCGGTCAAGGGCCTGTACTGGGCCCGCCGGGACGCCGACCCGGCCCGCACCCGGGTGCTGTGCAGCCCGGTCGAGCACCACGCGGTGCTGGACGCGGTGCACTGGCTGTCCGAGCACGAGGGCGCCGAGGTCGAGTACCTGCCGGTGGACGCGCTGGGCCGGGTGCACCCCGAGGCGCTGCGCTCCTCGATCGAGTGCGACCCCTCCTCCGTCGCCCTGGTCACCGTGATGTGGGCCAACAACGAGGTCGGCACCGTCCAGCCGGTGCGCGAACTCGCCGCCGTGGCAACCGAGTACGGCATCCCGATGCACGCCGACGCGGTGCAGGCGCTGGGGCAGGTCCCGGTGGACTTCGCCGACTCGGGGCTCACCGCGCTCACCGTCACCGGGCACAAGATCGGCGGCCCGTTCGGCATCGGCGCGCTGCTGCTCTCCCGCGGCGCCACGCCCGTACCGCTGCTGCACGGCGGCGGCCAGGAACGGGACGTCCGCTCCGGCACCCTGGACGCCCCCGCCGCCGCCGGCTTCGCGGCCGCCGCGGCGCTCGCCGTCGAGCGGCGGGCGGAGCACGCGGAGACGCTGGGCGCGCTGCGCGACGAACTGGTCGCCGGAGTGCTGGCCGCCGTCCCGGACGCCGTGCTCAACGGCGATCCGGCGGGGGAGGGCCGGCTGCCCGCCAACGCCCACTTCTCCTTCCCCGGCTGCGAGGGGGACGCCCTGCTGATGCTGCTGGACGCCCAGGGCATCGAGTGCTCCACCGGCTCGGCCTGCTCCGCCGGGGTGCCGCAGCCCAGCCACGTGCTGCTCGCGATGGGCGTCGACCCGCTGCTGGCCCGTGCCTCGCTGCGGTTCTCGCTCGGGCACACCTCCGTGCGGGCGGACGTCACGGCGCTGGTGGAGGCCATCGCCCCGGCGGTGCGGCGGGCGCGCAACGCGGGACTGGCGTCCGTACGGCGCTGACGGCGGGTTCCCCGGTTCCCGTCGGTTCCCGTCGGTTCCCGTCGGCCTCCCGGGCTCCCGTCGGCTTCCCCGGCTTTCCCCGTCTTTCCTCGGCTTCCGGGAACAGCCGGGCCACCCCGTACCCTTGTTGCCATCATGACTGACTTCCCGGGTGCCCCGACCACTCCGTCCACCGGCCGTCTGCGCGTGCTCGCGGCGATGTCCGGCGGAGTCGACTCCGCCGTCGCCGCCGCCCGCGCCGTCGAAGCCGGCCACGAGGTGACCGGCGTCCACCTGGCGCTGTCCGCCAACCCGCAGTCCTTCCGGACCGGGGCGCGCGGCTGCTGCACCATCGAGGACTCCCGGGACGCCTGGCGGGCCGCCGACGTGATCGGCATCCCCTTCTACGTCTGGGACCTCGCCGAGCGCTTCCGCGAGGACGTGATCGACGACTTCGTCGCCGAGTACGCGGCCGGGCGCACCCCGAACCCGTGCCTGCGCTGCAACGAGAAGATCAAGTTCGCCGCGCTGCTGGACAAGGCGATCGCGCTCGGCTTCGACGCCGTCTGCACCGGCCACTACGCCCGCATCGTCGACCTGCCCTCCGGCGAGCGCGAACTGCACCGCGCTGTGGACGCCGCCAAGGACCAGTCCTACGTCCTCGGCGTGCTGGACTCCGACCAGCTCGCCCACTCGCTCTTCCCGCTCGGTGACACCACCAAGGAGCAGATCCGCGAGGAGGCCGAGCGCCGCGGCCTGGCCGTCGCCAAGAAGCCCGACAGCCACGACATCTGCTTCATCGCCGACGGCGACACCCAGGGCTTCCTGGCGCAGCACCTCGGCACCGCCACCGGCGACATCCTCGACGTCGACGGCACCAAGCTCGGCGAGCACGACGGCGCCTACGGCTTCACCATCGGCCAGCGCAAGGGCCTGCGGATCGGCCGCCCGGCCGCCGACGGCAAGCCCCGCTACGTCCTCGACATCTCGCCGGTGAACAACACCGTCACCGTCGGCCCGGTCGAGGGCCTGGACGTCACCGCCCTGACCGCCATCCGCCCCCGCTGGTGCGGCACCGAGGCGCTGGTCGAGGGCCGCTACACCGCCCAGCTCCGCGCCCACGGCGAGGAGGTGCCCGTCACCGCCGCCATGGTCGACGACACCCTCCACGTCCGCCTCGACACCCCGGCCCGCGGCATCGCCCCCGGCCAGGCCGTCGTCCTCTACGACGGCACCCGGGTCATCGGCTCCGCCACCATCGCCGGCACCGAGCGCCCGGCGGTGCCCGCCTGAGTGGGCCATGGGGGGTGTCATCCGGAGGGATGACGGCGCTGGACCGGGCGGATGACCGGGGTCGCGGATGGCATTCGGCGGGCTGATTCGGGGGGCCCGGGCCCGAACCTACCGTCGGGGGCATGAACCGAACCCGTCGCATCGCGGCCGTCGCCGCCCTCGTGCTCGCCCTTCCGCTTCCGCTCGCCGGGGCCGCGTCGGCCTCGCCCGCGCCGGCCTCGCCCGCGCCCACCGCCGTCGTCGCGCAGGCCTCGGCCCCCGCCGCCTTCCACGGGGAGCTGCCCCGGCCGACCGGGCCGTACGCGGCCGGCGAGGAGGTGCTGCGGCTGACCGACCGGAACCGCACCGACCCGTGGGTGCCCTCGGCCGGGCCGCGGCAGCTGGCGGTGTCGATGTTCTACCCGGCCCGGCAGGGCACCGGGGAGCCGGCTCCGTACATGACCCCCGCCGAGGCGCAGGGCTTCATCGCGACCAGGGTCCCGGCGGGCACCGGGGCCCAGCCGCAGGACCTGGTGGGCACCAGGACGTACGCCTACACCGGGGCGAAGGCCGTGGGCGGGAAGTTCCCGCTGGTGGTCCTCTCGCCCGGCTTCGAGAACCCCCGCGCCACGCTGACCGGCCTGGCTACCGACCTGGCCGGCCGCGGCTACGTGGTCGCCCTGGTCGGCCACACCTACGAGGACTCCGGCGAGACGCTCGCCGACGGCACCACCCCGGGCTGCGCACTGTGCGACACCGGCGCCCCGGACTCGCTGCCGGACAGCCGGGCGAAGGACGTGTCCTTCGTCCTGGACCAGCTGACCGGGCAGCACCCGGTCTGGCGGCTCTCCCACCTCATCGACCGCGACCGCATCGGCATGGCCGGGCACTCGATCGGCGGCGCGTCCACGCTGAACGCGATGGCCGAGGACCGGCGGATCCTGGCCGGGGTGAACATGGACGGGGAGTTCCACCCGCCCGTCCCGGCCGACGGCCTCGACGGCCGCTCGTTCCTGCTGCTCGGCAAGCAGAGCGACCACGCCGTCGGCGGCCAGGAGACCTCCTGGGGCGAGACCTGGGCGGGCTGGGGCGGCTACAAGCCCTGGCTGGCCGTCGCGGGCACCAACCACGCCGGCTTCACGGACGTCCCGGTGCTGGCCGCCGAGCTCGGCCTGCCGTCCCCTCCCGGGACGACCACCTCGCCGGAGCGCGGGATGCGGCTGACCCGGGAGTACGTCGGGGCGTTCTTCGACCAGACCCTCAAGGGCGTCCACCAGCCCCTGCTGGACGGCCCCTCGGCCGCGAACCCGGAGGTGCTGTTCCAGCACCCGTGACCGGCGGCCGGGCCCGGGGGCGTAATGCCGGTGAGCGGGCGCGGCCGGGCGTGATAGACCAGTCGGCATCATGAATATCTGTGTCTTCTGCTCCGCGTACTCGCTCGACGACCGTTACTCCGCCCCCGCCGCCGAGTTCGCCCGGCTCCTCGGGGAGGGCGGGCACACCCTGGTGTGGGGCGGCTCCAACGCCGGGCTGATGGGCCTGCTCGCCGACGAGGTGAAGGCGGCGGGCGGCCAACTCGTCGGGGTGATGGTCGAGATGCTCAAGCACAAGGGCTACGTCGGCGCCCACGAACTGGTGATGACCGCCGATCTGGCCGAGCGCAAGCGGGAGTTGGCCGCCCGGGCGGACGCCGTCGTGGTGCTGGTCGGCGGGCTGGGCACGATGGACGAGGTCACCGAGGTACTGGAGCTCAAGAAGCACGGGATCTTCGACAAGCCGGTGGTCGTCCTGGACACCGACGGCTTCTACGCGGGCCTGCGCACCCAGTTGGAGCGGATGGACGCCGAGGGCTTCCTGCCGCGCCCGCTCGCCGAGCTGATCGGCTTCGCCGACACGCCCGCCGAGGTGTTTACGCTGCTCAAGGCCTGAGAGGATCGGGGCCATGGCTGCACATCTGATCACCGGCGCCGGCTCCGGCATCGGCGCCGTCCTGACCGAGAAGCTCGCCGAGCGCGGGGACGAGCTCTGGCTGCTCGCCCGGGACGCCCGGCGGGCCGGCGAACTGCGCGACCGCTTCCCGGGCGCCCGCACCCTGGTCGGGGACCTCGGCGACCCGGGCAAGCTGTCCTGGGCCTTCGGGCACCAGGCGCTGCCCGTCGAGCTGGACTCGCTGCTGCACGTCGCCGGCACGGTGGAGCTGGGCACCGTGGGCGACCTGCCGGTGAAGGCCTGGCAGGACACCCTGAACGTCAACCTGGTCGCTCCCGCCGAGCTGACCCGGCTGCTGCTGCCCTCGCTGCGCCTGGTCAAGGGCCACGTGGTGTTCGTCAACTCCGGCGCCGGCCTCACCGCCCACGCCGAGTGGTCGGCGTACGCGGCCAGCAAGCACGGCCTGAAGGCGCTGGCCGACGCGCTGCGCCAGGAGGAGCACCCGAACGGCGTGCGGGTCACCTCGGTCTACCCGGGCCGCACCGCCACCGCGATGCAGGCCAAGGTGCACCAGCAGGAGGGCAAGGAGTACGACGCCGACCGCTGGATCGATCCGGAGTCTGTCGCCAAGGCCGTCCTCGCCGCCCTGGACGCCTCCCGGGACGCCGAGATCACCGACATCACCGTCCGGCCCGGGCGCTGACCGACGGCGCGGTGCCGCGCACTAGGCTCGGGCGGGTGAGTACCGGACACCCCTTCCCCGACCTGCGCGGCGCCGCCACCGGCGTCGGCTCGCTGCCCGGCACCGACGCCCGGGAGGCCGCCAAGACCGCCACCGGCGCGCTGGAGCACCTGCCGTTCCTGCCCGAGCTGCCCGCGCGCGGCCCGGGCGCCGACATGATCGGCCGCGGCGCCGGCCTGCTGGTCGAGCTGTTCGCGCAGACCGAGCCCAGCGGCTGGCGGTTCGCCGACCGCCCTGGCCGGGACACCCGGCGGGCCCACTCCTGGCTCGGCGAGGACCTGGACGCCCTGGAGGAGTTCACCCAGGGCCACCAGGGCGCGCTCAAGGTCCAGGCGGTCGGCCCGTGGACGCTCGCGGCGAGCATCGAGCTCAGGCACGGCGAGAAGGCGCTCGCCGACCCGGGCGCCTGCCGGGACATCGCCGGCTCGCTCACCGAGGGCCTGCGCCGCCACCTCGCCGAGGTCCGCAAGCGGGTCCCGGGCGCCGAGGTGGTGCTCCAGCTGGACGAGCCCTCGCTGCCCGCCGTGCTGGCCGGATCGGTGAAGACCGCCAGCGGCTTCCAGCGGCTGCGCGCGGTGGACCGGCAGGTCGCCGAGGAGGTGCTGCGGGAGCTGATCCGCGGCCTGGACGCGCCGGTCGTGGTGCACTCCTGCGCCCCGGACGTCCCGGTCCCGCTGCTGCGCCGGGCCGGGGTCGCCGGGATCTCGCTGGACTTCTCGCTCCTCACCGAGCGCCAGGACGACGACCTGGGCGAGGCGGTGGAGGGCGGCACGGTGATCCTCGCTGGTGTCGTCCCCTCCACTGACCAGGCGGTGTCCGACCCGGCCGGTAGTGTCCAGGGAGTCAGGACCTTGTGGCGCAGGCTCGGGTTCGCTCCGGAGCTGCTGGGCCGTCGTGTGCTGGTGACGCCGACCTGCGGTCTGGCCGGGGCCTCCCCGGCGTACGCGCGCAGGGCGTTGTCGCTCGCGGCGCGGGCGGCGCAGAGCCTGGTGGACAACCCGGAATGAGAACGTAGGAGGGCTTGCGGTGACGGCTGTCGAGGGCTGGGAGGACGTCCCGGCGGAGGTGCGCCGGCGGCACGCCGAGTTGGCGAAGGAGATCACCGACCACCGCACCCGGTACTACGAGCAGGACGCGCCCGTGGTCAGCGACGCCGAGTTCGACGCGCTGATGCGCGAGCTGGAGTCGCTGGAGGCCGAGCACCCGGCCCTGGTGACGCCGGACTCGCCGTCCCAGCGGGTCGGCGGCGCCCCCACCGCGCTGTTCGCCGAGGTCGAGCACCGCGAGCGGCTGCTCAGCCTGGACAACGCGATGGACGACGAGGAGCTCGGCGCCTGGGCGGACCGGGTCGCCACCGAGCTGGACGGCATCGAGTACCACTACCTGTGCGAGCTCAAGGTGGACGGCCTGGCCGTCAACCTCACCTACGAGAACGGTCAGTTGGTGCAGGCGGCGACCCGCGGCGACGGCCGGGTCGGCGAGGACATCACCGCCAACGTCCGCACCATCAAGGAGATCCCGCACCGGCTCAAGGGCGAGAACGTCCCCGAGCTGGTGGAGATCCGCGGCGAGGTCTACTTCCCGACCGAGGAGTTCCTCGCGCTCAACGCCTCCTTCTCGGAGGAGAACGAGCGCCGACGGCAGGAGAACGAGGAGCGCGCCAAGGAGGGCAAGCGGCCCCGGGCGATGATCCGGCTGTTCATGAACCCCCGCAACGCCGCCGCCGGTTCGCTGCGCCAGAAGGACCCGCACGTCACCGCGTCCAGGCCGCTGCACATGGTGGTGCACGGCATCGGCGCCCGGGTCGGCTTCGACATCGACAACCAGTCGCACGCCTACCGGCTGCTGCACGACTGGGGCCTGCCCACCGCCCGGCACAACGAGGTGGTCGGCACGCTGGCCGAAGTCCGGGCGTTCATCAAGCACTTCGGCGAGCAGCGGCACTCGGTCGAGCACGAGATCGACGGCGTCGTGGTCAAGGTGGACGAGATCGCCCTGCAGGGCCGACTCGGCGCCACCTCCAAGTCCCCGCGCTGGGCGATCGCCTGGAAGTACCCGCCGGAGGAGGTCACCGGCAAGCTGGCGGAGATCAAGGTCGGAATCGGCCGTACCGGCCGGGCCACCCCGTACGCGGTGCTGGCCGAGCCGGTGAAGGTGGCCGGCTCGATGGTGCAGTACGCGACGCTGCACAACCAGGAGATCGTCAAGGCCAAGGACGTCCTGCTGGGCGACACCGTGGTGCTGCGCAAGGCCGGCGACGTGATCCCGGAGATCCTCGGCCCGGTCTACGACCTGCGGGACGGCACCGAGCAGGCCTTCGTGATGCCCTCGCACTGCCCGGAGTGCGCCGCCGAGCTGCGCCCGATGTCCGAGGGGGACATCGACCTGCGCTGCCCGAACGCCCAGCACTGCCCGGCCCAGATCCGGGAGCGGATCGCCTTCCTCGGCGGGCGGCAGTGCCTGGACGTCGAGGGGCTCGGCTACGTGGCGGCCACCGCGCTGACCCAGCCGCTGGAGCCGGCCGAGGCGCCGGTGGGCAACGAGGGCGACGTCTTCGGGCTGACGGAGCAGCAGCTGCTGCCGATCAAGGTGCTGGTGCGCGACCCGAAGACCGGCATGCCCAAGCTGGACGACAAGACGGGCAAGGAGAAGGAGGTCTTCTTCTTCGCGACCACCAAGGGCGAGCCCAAGAAGTCGCTGCAGACCCTGCTGGACAACCTGGAGGGGGCGAAGGACCGCCCGCTCTGGCGCTTCCTCAACGGCCTGTCGATCCGGCACGTCGGCCCGGTCGCGGCGCAGGAGCTGGCCCGGGAGTTCCGTGACCTGGACCGGATCTTCTCGGCCACCGAGGAGGAGCTGGCGGCGGTCGAGGGCGTCGGCCCGACCATCGCCCGCTCGATCAAGGAGTGGTTCGAGGAGGAGTGGCACCGGGACATCCTGGAGAAGTGGCGCGCCGCGGGTGTGCGCTTCGTGGAGGAGTTCGCGGACGAGGAGGAGGCGGAGCGTCCGCTGGAGGGGCTGACGGTGGTGGTGACCGGGACGCTGGCCGGCCACACCCGGGACGGCGCCAAGGAGGCGCTGACCTCGCGCGGAGCGAAGGTGACCGGTTCGGTTTCGAAGAAGACCGATTTTGTGGTCGCCGGTGACAACCCAGGATCGAAGTACGACAAGGCTGTTCAGCTCGGACTGCCCGTGCTGGACGACGCGGGCTTCGCCGTCCTGCTCGCCGACGGACCGTCGGCCGCCCGCGCCCACCTGGGACTTCCGGAGCCGGAGGCCGCCGCCGAGCCCGTCGAGGCCCCCGCCGAGGGCTGATCCGGAGCGGACCCGAGCGGCCGGTGGCCGGATCCGTGTTGTTATCGTCCTGATGCAACGTCACCGGGTGCCGTTCAGTGAAAGCGGGCATTGTGTCACTGTGCGACACCCGGGCGCGGTGGCGCGTTTCCGGTTGTCCGAAAGTCTGCCCACCGGGTGGACCCCGGCATACCCTGGAGCGCAACAGAGTGTCAGCAGGGGTGGGGGCACCGGCTGAGCCGGTGCTCCTCGGGGTCGCTCCATGCCCGGCAGCTGTCGGTACCAGCGCGGTGCCTCACCGTAAGGCGGCCTGACGGGGCGGGCCCGACGGAGGACAGGGCTTATGGATCGTACGACCGGCGGCGCGCCCACACGCCCGCCGCAGGGGGTGGCGGGTGCGGTCCTGCTGCTCGGCGTGCTGCTGGCCGGAGCCGCGCCGCTCATCCCGCTGGCCGTCCTGGTCTACCGGTACGAACCCGAACTGCTGCCGCTGTTCGCGGTCCCGCTGGCCGTCCTGGTGGCGGCCTGGCGGATCGCCCGCGACCGCGCCCGCGACCAGCTGACCGACCCCCTGACGGATCTGCCCAACCGTCAGGCCTTGCTGCTGGCCGCCCAGGAGGCGATCGTCGAGCGCGAGGAAGGCTGCAGCGTCGGTCTCATCCTGCTTGACCTCGACCGCTTCCGATCACTGAATGACACACTTGGTCATACGGCCGGTGACCGCCTTCTGGTTCACATCGCCCGCCGGCTCCACCGGGCGCTGCGCTCCGGCGGCCCGGCCGGCAGCGCCACCCGGGAGTCCATCGACGACGTCTTCGCCGGCCTGCCCCGGCACTACCGGCGCGGCCGCCCGATGGTGGCCCGGATGGGCGGCGACGAGTTCGCCGTCCTGCTGCCCGGCATCAACTGCCCGGACAGCCTGGAGCGCGTCGCCAAGGCGCTGATCGCCGAACTCGCCGCGCCGATCCGGCTGGACGGGCTGCTGCTGGTGCTGGAGGCCAGCGCCGGCGTCTGCGTCTACCCGCAGGGCGCCCAGGACGCCGAGTCGCTGCTGCGCCGCGCCGACGTGGCGATGGGCCACGCCCAGCGCGAGTGCAGCGGGGTGGCCCAGTACGACGAGACCCAGGACGCCGACACCCCGTACCGGATCGGCCTGCTCGGGGACCTCCGCCGGGCCCTGGAGACCGGCGAGGTGCAGCTGCACTACCAGCCGAAGGTGGCCTTCGACGGCCGGGTGGTCGGCCTGGAGGCGCTGCTGCGCTGGGAGCGGCCCGGACAGGGGAACGTCTCCCCGGACGAGTTCGTCGGGCTCGCCGAGTCCAGCGGCCTGATGCCCCGGCTCACCGACTACGTGCTGGAGGCGGCCGTCGGTCAACTCGCCTCCTGGCGCGACCAGGGCCTCCAGGTGCAGGTCGCGGTCAACGTCTCGCCGCGCGACGTGCTCAACCCCGGCTTCGCCCAGCGCGTCGCCGGCCACCTGGTCCGCCACCAGGTGCCGGCCCACGCGCTCCAGCTGGAGATCACCGAGCGGCTGCTGCTGGACGACTCCCGGCGCGCCGCCGACACCCTGGCCGAACTGCGCGGCTACGGCGTCGGGATGTCCCTGGACGACTTCGGCACCGGCCACTCCTCGCTGGTGCGGCTGCGCAGCCTGCCGGTCGGCGAGCTGAAGATCGACCGCTCCTTCGTCTCCCGGATGGTCGCCGACGACCACGACGCGGCGGTGGTCCGCTGCTCGGTGGAGCTGGCCCACTCGCTCGGCCTGACCGTGGTCGCCGAGGGCGTCGAGGACGACGAGACCTGGGAGCGGCTGCACTGCATGGGCGTGGACGCCGTCCAGGGCTGGCTGGTGTCGGCCGCGCTGCCCGCCGAGCAGGCCACCGCCTGGCTGCGGGTGCACCGCACCACCGGCGCCCCGACGGTGGAGCGCTTCGGCCCGGCCTCGCAGCTCCCGTCGATCATCAGGCCGGTCGACCGGTCCGCCGCGGTCAAGCCGGCCGTCCAGCCCGGCGCGCTGCCCCCGGCGCTGCCGCCGACCCTCCCGCCGGTGCTGCCGCCCGCCGTCCAGGGCGTCCAGCGCGGTCCGGCGCTGCCGGCCGCGCAGATCGGCTTCCAGGCGCCGGGTGCGCAGGGGTGGGCCCGTACCAGGCCCCAGTGAAGGTCGGTAACGGGGGCACGGCTCCACTCGTTGGCCGGTGGCCGGGCCGGGCCCCATAGGATGGGGTCCAAAGACCACGAGGACGGAGCGCCGAACCAGGCTGCTCCTGCCCGGGCCCGGCAGCGCCGCAGGCGTCGCCGGGTCTCACCAGAACTCACCCTGAGGATCGCTGCATGCCTGGCATCACGCGCGAGGAGGTCGCCCACCTCGCCCGGCTGTCGCGTCTTGAGCTGAAGCCCGAAGAGCTGGACCACTTCGCCGAGCAGCTCGACGTGATCATCGGCGCGGTCGCCCGCGTTTCCGAGGTCGCCGGACAGGACGTCCCGCCGACCTCCCACCCGCTGCCGCTGACCAACGTCATGCGCGCGGACGAGGTGCGGCCGTCGCTCACCCCGGAGCAGGCGCTGTCCGGCGCCCCCGCCGCCGAGGAGCAGCGTTTCCGTGTACCGCAGATCCTCGGGGAGGACTGACCGAGATGACCGAGCTGATCCGTTACAGCGCCGCCGAGACCGCGGGCGCCATCGCCAAGGGTGAGGTCTCCGCCGTCGAGGTCGCCCAGGCGCACCTGGACCGCATCGAGGCCGTCGACAAGAAGGTCAACGCCTTCCTGCACGTCGACACCGAGGGCGCGCTGGCCGCCGCCAAGGCCGTCGACGACAAGCGCGCCAAGGGCGAGGAGCTGGGCCCGCTGGCCGGCGTCCCGCTCGCGCTGAAGGACGTCTTCACCACCAAGGGCATCCCGACCACCTGCGGCTCCAAGATGCTCGAGGGCTGGATCCCGCCCTACGACGCCACCCTGACCAGCCGTCTCAAGGACGCCGGCGTCGTCATCCTCGGCAAGACCAACATGGACGAGTTCGCGATGGGCTCCTCCACCGAGAACTCCGCCTACGGCCCGACCGGCAACCCGTGGGACCTCACCCGCATCCCCGGCGGCTCCGGCGGCGGCTCGGCCGCCGCGCTGGCCGCCTTCGAGGCCCCGCTGGCGATCGGCACCGATACCGGCGGCTCGATCCGCCAGCCCGGCGCCGTCACCGGCACCGTCGGCGTCAAGCCGACCTACGGCTCGGTGTCCCGCTACGGCCTGGTCGCGTTCTCCAGCAGCCTGGACCAGGGCGGCCCCTGCGCCCGTACGGTGCTGGACGCGGCGCTGCTGCACGAGGCCATCGCCGGGCACGACCCGCTGGACTCCACCTCGATCGACGCGCCCGTCCCGGCCGTGGTCGAGGCGGCGAGGATGCGCGACGTCCGCGGCATGCGGATCGGCGTCGTCAAGGAGTTCGCCGGCGAGGGCTACCAGACCGGCGTGATGCAGCGCTTCAACGAGTCGGTGGAGCTGCTGCGCGAGCTGGGCGCCGAGGTCGTCGAGGTGTCCTGCCCGTCCTTCACCCTGGCGCTGCCGGCGTACTACCTGATCGCGCCGTCGGAGTGCTCCTCCAACCTGGCCCGCTTCGACGCCATGCGCTACGGCCTGCGGGTCGGCGACGACGGCTCGCGCTCGGCCGAGGAGGTCACCGCGCTGACCCGCGAGGCCGGCTTCGGCGACGAGGTCAAGCGCCGCATCATCCTGGGCACCTACGCCCTCTCCTCGGGCTACTACGACGCCTACTACGGCTCGGCCCAGAAGGTCCGGACGCTGATCTCGCGCGACTTCGACGCCGCCTTCGCCGGCGTGGACGTGCTGGTCTCGCCGACCACGCCGACCACCGCCTTCCCGATCGGCGAGCGCGCCGACGACCCGATGGCGATGTACCTGGCCGACCTGTGCACGATTCCGTCCAACCTGGCGGGCAACGCGGCCATGTCGCTGCCGGTCGGCCTGGCTCCGGAGGACAATCTCCCGGTCGGCCTGCAGATCATCGCTCCCGCGATGGCGGACGACCGCCTGTACCGCGTGGGCGGCGCCGTCGAGGCCGCACTCAACGACAAGTGGGGGCACACCCTGCTGGAGGAGGTACCGGCACTGTGAGCAAGATCGAGAAGGCCAAGGCCCCGAGCTCCATCAAGGGGTGGAAGCATTCGAAGCCCGGCCTGTGGCTGTCCATCGGCACCAGCGCGTTCGGTGCGGTCTCCATCGTCAAGGACGTCCGCAAGGCCCGCGAGGAGAGCGACACCCTCAAGCTGGTCAACGCCCTGGTCGGTGCCGCCGCGCTGATCACCGGCACGGCCCTGCTGGTCCGCGAGCTGCGCCAGCTCGGCTCCGACGACGTGCTGCTGGGCTGACGCCCCGGCCCGGTCCCACGTGCTGTGTGGGGCCGGGCCCGTACCTCCCAAGCTTCAAGTGAGAAGGGACGCTGTGAGCGTCATGAACCTGGTCTCCTACGAGGACGCTCTCGCGTCGTACGACCCGGTGATGGGCCTTGAGGTCCACGTCGAGCTGGGTACCAAGACCAAGATGTTCTGTGGTTGCTCGACCGAGCTGGGCGCCGAGCCGAACAGCCAGACCTGCCCGACCTGCCTGGGCCTGCCGGGCTCGCTGCCGGTGGTCAACGCGGTGGGCGTGGAGTCGGCCGTCAAGATCGGCCTGGCGCTGAACTGCGAGATCGCCGAGTGGTGCCGGTTCGCGCGGAAGAACTACTTCTACCCGGACATGCCCAAGAACTTCCAGACCTCGCAGTACGACGAGCCGATCGCCTTCAACGGCTACCTCGACGTGCAGCTGGAGGACGGCTCGACCTTCCGCGTGGAGATCGAGCGCGCCCACATGGAGGAGGACACCGGCAAGTCCAGCCACGTCGGCGGCGCCACCGGTCGCATCCACGGCGCCACCCACTCGCTGCTCGACTACAACCGGGCCGGCATCCCGCTGATCGAGATCGTCACCAAGCCGATCGTCGGCGCCGGCGAGCGGGCCCCCGAGGTCGCCAAGGCGTACGTGGCCGAGCTGCGCGAGCTGATCAAGGCGCTGGGCGTCTCCGAGGCCCGGATGGACAAGGGCCAGATGCGCTGCGACGTCAACCTGTCGCTGCGCCCGAACGGCACCGAGACCTTCGGCACCCGCTCGGAGACCAAGAACGTCAACTCGCTGCGCAGCGTGGAGCGGGCCGCCCGGTTCGAGATCCAGCGGCACGCCACCGTGCTGACCGACGGCGGCACCATCGTCCAGGAGACCCGCCACTTCCACGAGGAGGACGGGTCCACCACCTCGGGCCGGATCAAGGACAACGCCGAGGACTACCGCTACTTCCCCGAGCCGGACCTGGTGCCGGTGGCCCCCGCCCGGGAGTGGGTCGAGGAGCTGCGGGCCGGGCTGCCGGAGCTGCCGCGGGTGCGTCGCGCCCGGCTGCAGGCCGAGTGGGGCCTGTCCGACAAGGACATGCAGTCGGTGCTCAACGCCGGTGCGGTCGAGCCGATCCAGGAGACCATCGCGGCCGGCGCCCCCGCCGACCAGGCCCGCAAGTGGTGGATGGGCGAGCTGGCCCGCCGCGCCAACGAGACCGGCACCGAGCTGAGCGAGCAGCCGATCACCCCGGCGCAGGTCGCCCGGGTCGCCGCGCTGGTCGCCGAGGGCAAGCTGAACGACAAGCTGGCCCGCCAGGTCATCGAGGCCGTGCTGGCCGGCGAGGGCGAACCGGACGAGGTCGTCGAGAAGCGCGGCCTGGCCGTGGTCTCGGACGACTCCGCGCTGGGCGCCGCCGTTGACCAGGCCATCGCCGAGAACGAGGCGATCGCCGCCAAGATCCGCGACGGCAAGGTGGCGGCCGTGGGCGCGCTGGTCGGCGCGGTCATGAAGGCCACCCGTGGCCAGGCGG
The DNA here is from genome assembly GCF_055571335.1 of Kitasatospora sp. NPDC030952. Lineage (NCBI taxonomy): Bacteria > Bacillati > Actinomycetota > Actinomycetes > Kitasatosporales > Streptomycetaceae > Kitasatospora > Kitasatospora sp. NPDC030952. Next base: position 24,078 of record NZ_JBVIFM010000003.1, on the reverse strand, counting down.
ACGCGGCCCGGGTCAAGGACCTGATCTTGGAGAAGCTCGGCGTCTCCGCCTGAGAAGGCTCGGGTGCCTAGGCCGTCAAGCCCGCCTTCCTAAGGCATCTAAGGCATCTAAGGCCCCCTAAGTAAGGCCTAAGGCCCTGTCTCACCTATGTATCTAGGTGAGACAGGGCCTTAAACCTTTTCTGGCGCCCTATCTAAGGCCCTCGGCCTTCGGAAGATGGGGCACGCTCCCGATGTGGTGCCCCCCACTGGGGGAGGAAGCTCTTACTTGTCAGGGAAACGAAGGTGAAACCCGAGGGGGAACCCGAAGTGATCGAGTACCAGCTCATCCAGCAGCAGGCCCACGAGCTCGAAGCCCGCGCCGAGCACGAGCGTCTGGTCCGCGAGGCCAAGCAGGCCGGCCGGCTGCGCCGCCGTCCGGTGGCCGCCCGCTTCCAGCGGCGCCCCGTGCGTCAGCCGGAATGCTGACGGACCGGCACCACGACGGTGCCGACGCAGTTCCGGAGGGGGAGGCGCCGCGAGTCAGCGCCTCCCCCTCCGGGCGTTCGCCGGCCGAGATAACCCCTCTCACCGGCGGCTCCGGCTATGGCATGCTCGCCTCCATGCAGCAGATATCGGTCAGTCCCGTCTTCGTCGGCCGCGGCAGCGAGATCACCGAACTGACCGATGCGCTGCGCCGGGCGGGCACCGGCAGCCCGCAGGCCGTGCTGATCGGCGGCGAGGCCGGCATCGGCAAGACCCGGCTGCTGGAGGAGTTCCTGCAGCGGGCCTCCGACGGGGGAGCGGTCACCACGCTCGGCAGCTGTCTGGAGGTCGGCGCGGAGGGCCTGCCGTACGCACCCCTGGCGGCCGCGCTGCGTCGGCTGCACCGCTCGCTGGGCGCCGAGTTCGAGGCCGCGGCGGCCGGCAGCGAGGGCCACCTGGCCAGACTGCTCTCCGAGTTCGGCGAGGCGGACGGCGAACCCAACGACGAGTACGGCCGGGCCCGGCTGTTCGAGCACACGGCGAGACTGTTCGAACGGTTCGGCGCGGAACGTACCCTCGTGCTCGCCGTCGAGGACCTCCACTGGTCCGACCGCTCCACCCGCGAACTGCTGGCCTTCCTGGTGCGCACCCTGCACCGCTCCCGGGTGCTGCTGGTCGCCACGTACCGCACCGACGACCTGCACCGCCGCCACCCGCTGCGCCCCTTCCTGGCCGAGCTGGAGCGGCTGCGCACCGTCCAGCGGCTGGAGCTGGCACGCTTCGGCCGCCGCGAGGTGGCGGCCCAGCTGGCCGGGATCCTCGGCACCGCCGTGCCCGACCGCCAGCTGGTGGACCGGATCCTGCGCCGTTCCGAGGGGAACCCGTTCTTCGTCGAGGAGTTGGCCACCGCCTTCGACGACGGCTGCGGCGCCGGGCTGACCGACTCGCTGCGGGACATCCTGCTGGTCCGGGTCGAGGGGCTGGACGAGGAGGCCCAGCGGGTGGTGCGGATCGCCGCCGAGGGTGGCTCGCACGTCGAACACGCCCTGCTGGCCGCCGTCCTGGCCGACGACGAGGAGGAGCTGATCGAGGCGCTGCGGGCGGCCGTCGGCGCCAACATCCTGCGCCCGGACAGCGAGGGCGAGGGCTACCGGTTCCGGCACGCGCTGGTCCGCGAGGCCGTCTCGGACGACCTGCTGCCCGGCGAACGGCACCGGATCAACCGCAAGTTCGCGCTCGCCGTGGAGGCCCGGCCGCAGCTCGTCCCGGCCGACGCGCTGCCCGCCCGGCTGGCCAACTACTGGTACCACGCGCACGACCCGGCCCGGGCCCTGCCGACCGCCCTGGACGCCGCCCGGGCGGCCCGCCGGCGCAACGCCTTCGCCGAGCAACTCGGCATGCTGGAGCGGGCTCTGGAGCTCTGGGACCAGGTCTCCGAAGAGGTGCTGACGCACACCCTGCGCCCGTACGACTGGGCCGAGACCTACCCGCCCGGCTCCTGCGACCACAGCCCCGCGGACGCCGACTGCGACCGGATCCAGCTGGTCGACGTGCTGGCCGAGGCGGTGGTCGCGGCCCGGCGCTGCGGCGACCGCGAGCGCGGCCTGAGCCTGGCCAAGCGCGGGCTCCGGCTGGTCGACGAGGCGGAGCACCCGGTGCGCTCGGCCTGGTTCCGGATCAACCGGGCCCGGATGCTGGGCAACCTGCGCCGCTCCGGGGACGACGAGGAGATCACCCGCGCGCACCGGCTGGTGGAGGACCTGCCGCCGTCCGCGGTGCAGGCCGAGGTGTTCGCGCTGGCCGCCGGGGTGGCGGTGGTCAAGACCCCGCGCATGGAGCACCTGGAGCTGGCCGAGCGGGCGATCCGGATCGCCCGGCAGGTCGGTGCCCACTCGGTCGAGGTGCACGCCCGGATGACCCTCGGCAGCCTGCGCTACGACCTGCTGGGCGACGCCGAGGGCGGGCTGGCCGAGCTGACCGAGGCGATCGAGCGGGCCCGGCTGCTGGGCATCCCGGACCTCCTGCTGCGCGGCATCAACAACCTGGCCAGCATGCAGCGCGGCCTCGGCCGGGCCGAGGAGGCCGTCCGACTGGCCCGGGAGGGGCTGGAGTTCGCGGACGGCAACGGGCTGCAGCGCAACATCGGCAACATCCTCACCGGCAACCTGGTCGAGGCGCTGACCGACCTCGGGCGGCTCCGGGAGGCCGAGGAACTGCTCGCCGCCAGCGAACTGATCGGACTCCCCGGCTCCCACGGCGAGTTCCTGGACCGGATGCGCGGCGACCTCGCCGTACTGCACGGGGACTTCGCGAGCGCGGCGACCATGCTGGCGCAGGCCCGGGCGGCCAACCGGGTCGGCCAGGCGCAGCACGCCGTGCCGATCAGCCGGCTGGCGGTGCGGATCGCCGCGCATGACGGGCGGCCGCTGGACGTCCGGGCCGAACTGCTCGCCGCGCTCGCCGAGGACGGGCGGCTCGGCTACGAGTCCGACGTCTACCCGCTGCTGGTGGAGGCCGCCGGGGTGGAGGCGGACAGCCTGGGGCGGCCGGAGACCGAGGCGGGCCGGGCCGGGGTGCTGGCCGCGATCGCCGCGGCCGCCGCCGACCTGCGGCCCCAGTCGCCGCTGCACCACGGCTGGGCCCGGCTACTGGAGGCCGAGTTGGCCCGGGCCGCGGCCGCGGACACCCCCGAGCAGTGGGCCCGGGCCGTCACCGAGCTGCGGTCGACCGGGCTGCCGTACCCGCTGGCGCTGGCCCTGCTGCGGGCCGCCGAGGCGGAGGTACGGGCCGGGCGGCGCGAGCCCGCGACCGAACTGCTGCGCGAGGCGGGCGAACTGGCGGCCGTCCGCGGCGACCGGCCGCTCGGGGCGCAGGTCACCGCGCTGGCCGAGCGGGCCGGGCTGGTGCTGGCCCCGGCCGAGCGCCCGCCGGCCGCGGCGGCGCCGGTCCAGGCCGTCGGGGACTCCTTCGGGCTCACCCCCCGTGAGCGGGACGTGCTCCGGTTGCTCGCGCGGGGCTGGACCAACCGGCAGATCGCCGAGGAGCTGTACATCTCTCCGAAGACCGCAAGCGTGCACGTGTCCAACATCCTGGGCAAGCTGGAGGTCGGCGGTCGCGGCGAGGCCGCCGCGCTGGCCCACCGGCTACGGCTGTTCCCCGATGACCTGGCCCCCTCGGGCCGGTGAATCCGCAGGTCGCCGACCGTTCCCGAACGGTCGGCGACGGCCCGCCCCGGGTGGGCGGGCGCCGTCGCGTGCTCCCGTGCGCGCCGCGTGAGCCCCCGCCCGCGCGCCGCCGCCAACCGGGCCGATCGGTCGGATTCGGCGCCATTTCCCCGCCGTGTCGCCATTACTCTAAGTTGAGTGTGCGTGTCATTGAGTGACGGATTTGGTGTAGGGTCCCGAGCGGGAGCATCGGTGCGGTGCGGTGGCCGAAAGGCCGCCCACCCCCTGGGTCGCCGTCCTGACGGGGCGCCAGGCCGCCGCGTACGGCCGAGAGGTACGCGGCCGGTGGTCCGTGGCCGGGGCGCCAGGCCCCGGGCCGGAGGGGGAGAGGCCGAGTGAGCTCCACCGATACGGTGCTGCCCGGAGCCGGACGACCGGGCGCGCCGCCCGCCGACGCGTCCGCCGCCGACCCGCCCGCACCCGCCGGGCGCGGCCCGCTGGGCCGGCTCCGGACGGGCCGCGCGCTGCCCGGCCTCGCCCTCGGCGGGCTCTGCCTGGCCTATGCCCTGGGCGCCTCCACCGGCTGGGGGTCACACCAACTCGCCCAGTTCATGGGCGACTTCGGACTCGCCGCGGCGGCGCTGGCGGCCGCGCTGTCCTGCCTGGTGTACGGCTGCACGGTCGGCGGCCAGGCCCGCCCGGCCTGGCTGCTGTTCGGCCTCTCCTCGTTCATGGTCTCCCTCGGCAACGGCACCTGGGGCTGGTACGAGGTGGTCGTGCGCACCGCCACGGTGCCGCAGGGCTCGCTCGCCCAGTACGCCTTCCTGCTCTTCCCCCCGCTCGCCATCACCGGGGTGCTGGTGCTCGCCCAGCACCCGCGTTCGGCGGCCGGCTGGCTGTGCCTGCTGCTGGACGGCTGGCTGATCGCCGGCTCGCTGTTCACCCTCGGCTGGAGCCTGGCGCTGGGCCGGATCGCGGCCGGCGAGAGCGGCTCCCCGCTGGACCTGGCGCTCAACCTGGCCTACCCGGTGCTGGACATCCTGCTGGTCAGCCTGGTGGTCGGACTGCGCTTCGGCGGCCGGGACGGCAATCGGGCGGCGGTGCACACCGCGATGCTCGCGCTCGCCGTCACCGTGACCTGCGACGCCCTGTTCACCTCCCCGGAGCTGCACAGCAGCTACCACTCCGGCGAACTGCTGGACGCCGGCTGGTTCGCCGGCAGCCTGCTGCTGGCGTGGGCGCCGTGGTCCTCGCGCTGGCGCCGACCGCTGCGCGAGCACCCCTCGGCCGGCGGTCTGCCGCGCCGCCGGGTGGCCACCACCTTCAGCGCGCTCACGCCGTACGCGGCCGCCGCGGTGTGCACCGCGGGCATCCTCTACAACGCCCTCGGCGGGAGGCAGTTGGACCGCGTGGTGGCCGCGGCCGCGTGCACCGTCGGGCTGGCACTGATCCTCAGGCAGGGCGTCATGCTGCTCGACAACCTGTCGCTGGCCCAGGAGCTCGCCCACAAGGAGGCGCACTTCCGCTCCCTGGTGCAGGGCTCCAGTGACGTCATCATGATCGCCGGGGCCAACGGCGTGCTCTCGTACGTCTCCCCGGCGGCGCTCGGCGTCTACGGGCGGGACCCGGAGGAACTGGTCGGCGGCAACCTGCTGGACCTCGTCCACCCCGAGGACGTGGGCCGGGTGCTCTCCGAGGTCCGCCGCTACCTGGCGCGGGTGCGGCTCGCCGCGCACCGCACCCCGGGCACCGTCGAGTCCTCGGCCCGGGTGGAGTGCCGGATCAGCTCCGGGGTCGGCGAGTGGCTGCACGTCGAGTCGACCGTCAGCCGGCACCGCGACGGGCTGCTGCTGAACAGCCGGGACGTCACGGAACGCGTCATGCTCCAGGCCCAGTTGCAGCACAACGCGTTCCACGACCCGCTCACCGACCTGCCCAACCGGGCACTGTTCACCCAGCGGCTGCGCGGCGCCCTCGGCACCCGCGGCCAGCAGGGCGGCACCGGCGCCGGCATCGCGGTGCTCTTCCTCGACCTGGACGGCTTCAAGGCGGTCAACGACACCGCCGGCCACCAGGTCGGCGACGAGCTGCTGGTGCAGGCCGCCCGCCGGCTGCAGGGCGCCGTCCGCTGCGGGGACACCGTCGCCCGGTTCGGCGGCGACGAGTTCGCCGCGCTGGTCTGCGGCCCGCTCGGCAAGCTGCAGGTCCAGGAACTGGCCGAGCGGCTGCGGGTCGCGCTGTCCGAGCCGTACTGGATCGGCGGCGTCGAACTCGGCGTCGCCGCCAGCATCGGCATCGCCTTCGGCACCCCGGAACGCGGCCCGGCCGCCGACCCCAGGGCCGCCGCCGACGAGCTGATGCGCAACGCCGACCTGGCGATGTACCGGGCCAAGTCCGAGGGCAAGGGCCGGGTGGTGCTCTACGCCCCCGCGATGCGGGCCGACCTGGAGCGCCGCAGCGAACTGGAGGAACGGCTGCGGGTGGCCGTCCGGGAGGGCGGGTTCGCCCTCCTCCACCAGCCCGTGGTGGACCTCGCCAGCGGCGCGATCACCGCCGTCGAGGCGCAGGCCCGCTGGCGCTCGGCGGGCGGACTGCTGCTCACCCCGGCCGAGTTCCTGCGCTCGGCCGAGCACGGCGACGCCGGCGCCCGGTTCTCCCGCTGGCTGATCCACGAGGCGGTCACCGCCGCGGCCGGCCGGCGCGACCCGTCCGCCCGCGGCCGTGGCGCGCCGGCGCCCGTCCCGGTGGCCGTCCGGCTCTCCGTCGAGCGGCTCTGCTCGCCCGGCCTGTACGAGACGGTGGCCGCGGCGCTGCGCGACAGCGGGCTGCCGGCCGGCGGGTTGGTGATCGAGGTGGCCCGGATGGGCCCGGACCGGCTCGCCGACGAACTCGGCCGCCGGCTGGCCGCGCTGCGCAGACTCGGCGTCTCCACCTGGCTGGCCGGCTACGGCGCGGGCGGCGGCTCGCTCGGGGCGCTCGCCCGGCTGCCGCTGGACGGGCTGAAGCTGGACCGCACGCTGGTCCAGGACCTGGGCGAGTCCGGGCTCAGCCGCACCCTGGCCGGGCACGTCCTGCGGCTCGGCCGGGACCTCGGGATGGCCACCGCCGCCGAGGGGGTGGACCTGCCCCGGCAGGTCGCCGCGCTGCAGGAACTGGGCTGCCGGCTGGCCCAGGGCTCGGCCTTCGCCCCGCCGCTGGACGAGACCCGGTTGCGCCGGGCGCTGGGCCGCCGCGGCTACCCGCTGCCCAAGCCGCTCGGCTCGCTCTCCGCCCGCCGCGGCTACCTGGCCGCGGACCCCCGTACGAGTGGCCGGTCGGACTCCCCGGGGGGACGTGTCGTACATCACCACGGGGCCTCCGACCTGCCCGAACACCGGGCCGTGGCCGGTCCGGGAGCCGGTCCGCATGGCGAGACGGTCATCCCACCTGCTTGACACGCCACCCCGGACGGGAGGATGGTCGTTGCCATGCGCACCCGAATTCTCGTACTTGGCGGGCGCGTCGGCTGAGTGGGCTCACACGCCCCGCTCGTGACAGACCGACGCGCCACCCCTCGCATGCCCTTGGGCACGAGGGGTTTTTTGTTGCACTGACGCTGTTCCCTCCGCAAGACCCCTGGCCCCGACCGGCCCGAAGAGTCCGACTTGTCGGATCGAGCGGGACGATTGAGGCAGAGCCGGCGATCGGCCCGGACCGGGACCCCACCCTCGCACCACCGGGGCCCGCAGTACCGGACCGGCAAAACCCGAGAAGAGACAGGCAGATGACCGAGCACGCCGCATCCCCCCGCCGCGGGGACAACCCGGCCGCCCATGCTCCCCAGCACGTCGCCGAGACCATGACCGGAGCCCAGTCGCTCATCCGCTCGCTCGAGGCCGTGGGCGCGGACACCGTCTTCGGCATCCCGGGCGGGGCCATCCTTCCCGCGTACGACCCGCTGATGGACTCGGTCAAGGTGCGCCACATCCTGGTCCGGCACGAGCAGGGCGCCGGTCACGCCGCCACCGGCTACGCCCAGGCCACCGGCAAGGTCGGGGTCTGCATGGCCACCTCCGGTCCCGGCGCCACCAACCTGGTCACCCCGATCGCCGACGCCTACATGGACTCCGTGCCGGTCGTCGCGATCACCGGCCAGGTCTCCTCCAAGGCGATCGGCACCGACGCCTTCCAGGAGGCGGACATCTGCGGCATCACGATGCCGATCACCAAGCACAACTACCTGGTCACCGACCCGGCCGAGATCCCCCGGGTGATCGCCGAGGCCTTCCACATCGCCGCCACCGGCCGGCCCGGCCCCGTCCTGGTCGACATCGCCAAGGACGCCCTGCAGGCCACCACCACCTTCCGGTGGCCGGTCGAGACCGCGCTGCCCGGCTACCGCCCGGTCACCAAGCCGCACGCCAAGCAGATCCGCGAAGCCGCGAAGATGCTGGTCGGCAGCAAGCGCCCGGTGCTCTACGTCGGCGGCGGCGTGCTCAAGGCGCAGGCCACCACCGAGCTGCGGATCCTCGCCGAGCTGACCGGCGCCCCGGTCGTCACCACCCTGATGGCGCTCGGCGCCTTCCCGGACAGCCACCCCCAGCACCTGGGCATGCCCGGGATGCACGGCTCCGTCCCGGCCGTCACCGCGCTGCAGAAGTCGGACCTGCTGTTCACCCTCGGCGCCCGCTTCGACGACCGGGTCACCGGCAAGCTGGACGGCTTCGCCCCGTACGCCAAGATCGTGCACGCGGACATCGACCCGGCCGAGATCGGCAAGAACCGCCCGGCGGACGTGCCGATCGTCGGCGACGCCCGCGAGGTGCTGGCCGACCTGATCGTCGCCGTCCAGGCCGAGTTCGACGCCGGCCACAAGGGCGACTACACGGAGTGGTGGGAGAAGCTCGACGAGTGGAAGAAGACCTACCCGCTGGGCTTCGAGCCGGCCCCGAACGGCCAGCTCTCCCCGCAGCAGGTCATCGAGCGGATCGGCCGGATCGTCGGCCCGGAGGCGATCTACGCGGCGGGCGTCGGCCAGCACCAGATGTGGAGCTCGCAGTACATCCGCTTCGAGAAGCCCGGCACCTGGCTCAACTCCGGTGGTGCCGGCACCATGGGCTACGCCGTCCCGGCGGCGATGGGCGCCAAGGCGGGCCGCCCGGAGTCGGTGGTCTGGGCCATCGACGGTGACGGCTGCTTCCAGATGACCAACCAGGAGCTGGTCACCTGCGCCCTGAACGACATCCCGATCAAGGTCGCGGTCATCAACAACGGCTCGCTGGGCATGGTCCGGCAGTGGCAGACGCTGTTCTACAACCAGCGCTACTCCAACACCGTGCTGCACTCCGGCCCGGACCACGACGGCATCGCGCCGCCGGCCCAGGGCACCCGGATCCCCGACTTCGTCAAGCTGTCCGAGGCGATGGGCTGCGTCGGTCTGCGCTGCGAGCGCCCCGAGGACCTGGACGCGGTCATCGAGCAGGCGATGGCGATCAACGACCGCCCGGTGGTCATCGACTTCATCGTCCACCAGGACGCGATGGTGTGGCCCATGGTCGCGGCCGGCACCAGCAACGACGAGATCCAGTTCGCCAAGGGCGTCCGGCCCGACTTCGGCGACGATCTCGACTGACCGCCCCGAACCCTCCAGAACGACTGAGGAACCACATGTCCAAGCACACCCTCTCCGTCCTGGTCGAGAACAAGCCCGGCGTGCTCGCCCGCATCGCCGCGCTGTTCTCCCGTCGGGGCTTCAACATCGACTCCCTCGCCGTCGGCCCGACCGAGCACCCGGACGTGTCCCGGATGACGATCGTGGTCAACGTCGAGGACCTCCCGCTGGAACAGGTCACCAAGCAGCTCAACAAGCTCGTGAACGTGATAAAGATCGTCGAACTCGACCAGTCCGCTGCGATCCAGCGGGAACTGGTCCTGGTGAAGGTCCGCGCCGACAACGAGACCCGGTCGCAGATCGTCGAGATCGTCCAGCTGTTCCGTGCCAAGACCGTCGACGTGTCGCCGGAAGCGGTGACCATCGAGGCCACCGGCAGCTCGGACAAGCTGGAGGCCATGCTCCGGATGCTGGAGCCTTACGGCATCAAGGAGTTGGTCCAGTCCGGCCTGGTCGCCATCGGCCGCGGCGCGCGCTCCATCACGGACCGCTCGCTGCGCGCCCTCGACCGCAGCGCGTAACCGCCGCGCGTAACCGCAGCGCGTAGCCGTCTCACCTTCTGAAGCAACGATCCGTACCCCGCCGGGCCGACCTAGGCTGGGAACCCCGGCACCCATCACGCAAGGAGATGTGCCCCCGTGGCCGAGCTGTTCTACGAAGACGACGCCGACCTGTCCATCATCCAGGGCCGCAAGGTCGCGGTCATCGGCTACGGCAGCCAGGGCCACGCCCACGCGCTGTCCCTGCGCGACTCCGGCGCCGACGTCCGGGTCGGCCTGAAGCCGGAGTCCAAGTCCCGTGCCAAGGCCGAGGAGGCCGGCCTGCGCGTGGTCACCCCCGCCGAGGCCGCGGCCGAGGCCGACGTCATCATGATCCTGGTTCCGGACCCGATCCAGGCCGACGTCTACGAGGCGGACATCGCCCCGCACCTGAAGGCCGGCGACGCCCTGTTCTTCGGCCACGGCCTGAACATCCGCTTCGGCTTCATCAAGCCCCCGGCGGACGTCGACGTCTGCATGGTCGCCCCGAAGGGCCCGGGCCACCTGGTCCGCCGCCAGTACGAGGAGGGCCGCGGCGTCCCCGCGATCGTCGCGGTCGAGCAGGACGCCTCGGGCGGCGCCTTCGCCCTGGCGCTGTCGTACGCCAAGGGCCTGGGCGCCACCAAGGCCGGCGTCATCAAGACCACCTTCACCGAGGAGACCGAGACCGACCTGTTCGGTGAGCAGGCCGTCCTCTGCGGTGGCACCGCCGCCCTGGTGAAGGCCGGGTTCGAGACCCTGGTCGAGGCCGGCTACCAGCCGGAGATCGCCTACTTCGAGTGCCTGCACGAGCTGAAGCTGATCGTCGACCTGATGTACGAGGGCGGCCTGGAGAAGATGCGCTGGTCGGTCTCCGAGACCGCCGAGTGGGGCGACTACGTCACCGGCCCGCGCATCATCACCGCCGACACCAAGGCCGAGATGAAGAAGGTCCTGGCCGAGATCCAGGACGGCACCTTCGCCAACACCTGGATCGCCGAGTACAAGGCGGGCCTGCCCAAGTACAACGAGTACAAGAAGGCCGACGAGGACCACCTGCTGGAGACCACCGGCAAGAAGCTGCGCTCGCTGATGAGCTGGGTCAACGAGAAGGCCTGAGGCTCTTCGCCCCTCTCCCTCTTGTAACTCCCTTGTACAAGTAGGCTGCTCCCGTCCGGGTGATTTCGCCGGACGGGAGCAGCCCCGTACTCTGCCCGCCGATACACTCCCGAGTGCGCGTCAGGCCCACAGCGTCGTGCGTCTACCTACGCGGCCATGCCACCTTCCCCCGCCCTCCACGCCACCTACGTGCCCGGGGGAACCGGACAGTTAAGGACAACACTGTCGTGAGCACTGTGACCTCCAAAAGCGCCGTAGTACTGATCGCCGAAGAGCTCTCGCCCGCCACCGTCGACGCCCTCGGCCCCGACTTCGAGATCCGCCACTGCAACGGCGCCGACCGCACCGAGCTGCTCACCGCGATCGCCGACGTGGACGCGATCCTGATCCGCTCCGCCACCAAGGTCGACGCCGAGGCGCTGGCCGCCGCCCGCCGGCTCAAGGTGGTCGCCCGGGCCGGCGTGGGCCTGGACAACGTGGACGTGGCCGCCGCCACCAAGGCCGGCGTGATGGTCGTCAACGCGCCGACCTCCAACATCGTCACCGCCGCCGAACTCGCCTGCGGCCTGCTGATCTCCGTCGCCCGCAACATCGCCCCCGCCAACTCGGCGCTCAAGCAGGGCGAGTGGAAGCGCAACAAGTACACCGGCGTCGAGCTCAGCGAGAAGACCCTCGGCGTGGTCGGCCTCGGCCGGATCGGCGTCCTGGTCGCCCAGCGGATGTCCGCGTTCGGGATGAAGATCGTCGCGTACGACCCCTACATCCAGGCCGCCCGCGCCGCGCAGATGGGCGTCAAGCTGGTCTCGCTGGAGGAGCTGCTGGAGGTCTCGGACTTCATCACCGTCCACCTCCCCAAGACCCCCGAGACCATCGGCCTGATCGGCGACGAGGCGCTGCACAAGGTCAAGCCGAGCGTGCGCATCGTCAACGCCGCCCGCGGCGGCATCGTGGACGAGGAGGCGCTCGCCAGCGCCCTGCGCGAGGGCCGGGTGGCCGGCGCGGGCCTGGACGTGTACGCGAAGGAGCCGTGCACCGACTCCCCGCTGTTCGCCTTCGACAACGTGGTCGCCACCCCGCACCTGGGCGCCTCCACCGACGAGGCGCAGGAGAAGGCCGGCATCGCGGTCGCCAAGTCGGTGCGCCTGGCGCTGGCCGGCGAGCTGGTGCCGGACGCCGTCAACGTCCAGGGCGGCGTGATCGCCGAGGACGTGCGCCCGGGCCTGCCGCTGGCCGAGAAGCTCGGCCGGATCTTCACCGCGCTGGCCGGCGAGGTGGCCGTCCGGCTGGACGTCGAGGTCCGTGGCGAGATCACCCAGCACGATGTGAAGGTGCTCGAACTGTCCGCGCTGAAGGGCGTGTTCGAGGACGTGGTGGCGGAGACGGTGTCCTACGTCAACGCCCCGCTGTTCGCCCAGGAGCGCGGCGTCGAGGTCCGGCTGACCACCTCCAGCGAGAGCGCCGAGCACCGCAACGTGATCACCGTGCGCGGCACGCTGGCGAACGGCGAGGAGATCGCCATCTCCGGCACCCTGGCCGGCCCGAAGCAGACCCAGAAGATCGTCGGCGTGGACACCTTCGACGTCGACGTGGCGCTCACCGACCACATGGCCTTCTTCAAGTACGAGGACCGCCCCGGCGTGGTCGGCGTGCTCGGCCGCCACCTCGGCGACGCCGGCATCAACATCGCGGGCATGCAGGTCGCCCGGGACGGCGGCGGCGCCCTCGCCTCCATCACCGTGGACAGCGAGATCCCGCAGGACGTGCTGACCGTGATCGCCGCCGAGATCGGCGCCCGCTTCGCGCGCTCGGTCGACCTGGGCTGAGCCACCCCGCCCCGGCGCTGACCAGGGCCCGGACCGCCGTTCCGACGGCGGTCCGGGCCCTGCTGCGTTCTCCCGGGCGGCCCCCGTCTCAGATACTAGGAAATCCAAGTATTCGTGCAGACACGGCCGGGCCGGGGTCGTACCGTGGAAGGGCCATACGGTGTGCCGCCCCTGTAGCCAGGGTCTGCGGCCCGTGTGCGCGTGCGCCCCCACGGGCAGGCGACCCCTGCCCCGCGCGCCCTCCCCGTCGCCCGTCACCACCCTTCTCGGGGCGCGCCGCGCGCGACACCCCTGGTTCTCCCGTCCCTCCCGCCGCGCCCCGTGCGCGCCGCTTCCAAGGAGCCCGGTATGCCCACCACCGCCGACCGCCACGCCACTTCCGCCCCCGCCGCCACCCCCGTCCGCGCCCCGCGCCGCCGCCGGGCCGCCGAGCGGAACCCCTTCGCCGCCGCCGCGCTGCAGCGCTCGCTGGACCGCCGGGACAACGGCGGCTCCACCGGCCACAGCTGAGACCGACCGGCGAATGGTGAGCGCCGTCGGCGTTCATCGGCCTACTGGGCTGATCGGGCTGGCGCAGCGTCACCCCGTAGAGTGCAACTGAGGTCCGTCCGAGGGAACTTGCTCGCCCTCATCATCGCGATCATCCTAATTTGGGGCCCCCGGAAGGGTGATCGACGTCCGCGCGGGCGGGCGTCAGCGACACGGTGTGCGGATCAGTGCCCCTTCCCGGGGGAGAGGGCCCAGTGCGTCTGCCACCCGTCCGCCGACCGATCGCCCGGATCGGCCTCATCCTGGCTCTGCTGGCCGGAACCGCGGCACTCGCCGCCACCCCGGCCGCGGGCGGTCCGCCCAGTGCGGGGCCGCCCAGTGCGGGACCGCCGGGCGCGGGCCGAACGGCCTCCGTCCTGCTCGAACTCAGCACCGAGGCGGCCGGCCCCGCCTGGCGGCGTGCCGCCGAGGGCGCGCGGCGGGCCCAGCGCTCGCCGGAGGCCGTCCGCCGGGAGGCCGCCCAGGCCGGCGCCGGCCAGCGGTCCCGGGCCGGGGACGCGCTCGACCGGCTCGCCGAGGCCGTCCACCACGCGGCGCCCGCCGCCCACGAGCTCTACCGAACCCGCACCCTGCTCACCGGCCTGGCCGTCAGCGCCCCCGCCGACCGGCTGCCCGCGCTGCGGGCGCTGCCCGGCGTCCGGGCCGTCCACCCGATCGTGAACAAGCAGCGCGACAACGCCTACTCCGTCCCACTGACCGGCGCCCCCCAGGTCTGGTCCGGCGACGCGGCGGTGGCCGGGAACACCGGCCAGGGCGTCCGGATCGGCATCATCGACAGCGGCATCGACTACACCCACGCCGACTTCGGCGGCCCCGGCACCGAGGAGGCCTTCCGCTCGGTCGAGCGCGGCAAGCCCGCCCCGGCCGCGCTGTTCCCCAACGCCAAGGTGGTCGGCGGCAAGGACCTCGTCGGCGACGACTACAACCCCGACCCGGCCGCCCCGAACCACCAGCCGGTGCCGCACCCCAGCGACAACCCGCTGGACTGCGTGCGCAACGGGCACGGCACCCACGTCGCCGGCACCGCGGCCGGGTACGGCGTCACCGCCGACGGCCACCCGTACACCGGCCCGTACCGGCCCGGACTCGACCCGGCCTCGTTCCGGATCGGCCCCGGCGCCGCCCCCGGCGCCCAGCTGTACGCGATCCGGGTGTTCGGCTGCGACGGCTCCACCGACCGGCTCGCCCAGGCACTCGACCTGGCCGCCGACCCGAACGGCGACGGCGACCTCGGCGACCGGCTCGACGTGGTCAACCTGTCCCTCGGCAGCCGTTTCGGCAGCCCCGACGACGCCGACGCGCTGGCCGTCGACCGGCTCGCCGAACTGGGCACCGCGGTGATCGCGGCGGCCGGCAACGAGGGCGACGTGTACGGCGTCGGCGGCAGCCCCGGCACCGCCGTCCGGGCGATCACCGTCGCCGCCTCCGTGCACGGGCACGCCGACGTGGACGGCATCACCGTGCTCGCCCCCGCCGAGCTGGCCGGGGTCGTGCCCGGCCACTGGAGCGAGCGCTACCAGGGCTGGACCGGCACCGAGGTCAGCGGCGGACTCGCCGTGCCCGTCGACCAGGCGGACGGCTGCGGCGAGTTCAGCGCGGCCGACAAGCAGCGGCTCAAGGGGCGGATCGCGGTGCTCACCTGGCGCACCCGCGACCCCGACCGGGCCTGCAACTCCGGCCCGCGCGCCGACCACGCCGCCGACGCCGGGGCGATCGGCGCGCTCTACGCCGCCGACACCGACCACCTCGCCGAGATCTCCGGCGACGACCGGATCCCGGCCGTCCTGCTCGGCCGCGCCGACGGCGAACGGCTGCTCAAGGCCGCCGCCGGGGGTGACGTCCGGGTCCGGCTCGCCGCGCCCGGCAACCCGCTGCACGGCTCGGTCGCGCAGAACCAGCCGGCCCGGGTCGACACCCTCACCGACTTCACCTCCCGGGGCATCGGCCTGCCCGGCGTGGTCAAGCCGGACCTCGCCGCCCCCGGGGAGACCATCTGGTCCGCCCTGGTCGGCAGCGGCACCGGCGGGGAGCGCGAGAACGGCACCTCGATGGCCACCCCGCACGTCGCCGGGCTGGCCGCGCTGGTCCGCGCCGCACACCCGGACTGGCCGGTCGAGCAGGTCAAGGCCGCGCTGATGAACACCAGCACGGACACCTACCTCGGCGACGACCACGGCGGCCCGGTCTACGGGCCCGAGCGCACCGGCGCCGGCCGGGCCCGGGTCGACGGGGCGGTCCGCACCCCGGTCGTCGCCTACGCGGCGGGGGAGGGCGCCCCGGCGGGCAGCGTCGGCGTCTCCTACGGGCCGGTCGAGGTCAGCGGGCCGACGGCCCTCGACCGGACGATCGAGCTGCACAACTACTCGTCCGAGTCGCAGAGTTACCGCACCGGCTACGCGGCGGCCACCGAACTGCCGGGCGCCGCCTTCGAGGTGGCGCCCGCCGTGGTGGACGTCCCGGCCGGCGGCACCGCGCGGGTGCGGGTGACGCTCTCCGTACCAGGGCAGTTGGGGCGCGCGCCCGACCCGACCATCGACACCGTGCAGGGCGGCCGGGCCCGCAGCTACCGCGGCGAGCTGTCCGGGCGGGTGCTGTTCACCCCGGTCACCGACCAGGCCCTGCCGCAGTTGAGGGTCCCGGTGTTCGCCGCCCCGCGCCCCACCGGCGACCTCGGCGCCACCGCCGCCGTCCGGACCGCCCGGGACGGCACCCTCGTCACCCTCGGCGGCAGCGCCGCCCCCGGCGAGGCACCCGGACTGGTCAGCGCCCTCGCCCTCGGCGGCGAGGACGACCGCTGGCCGGACTGCCCGCCCGGCGGCGGCAAGACCGTCGGCCCCGGCGCCGGCATCCGGCCCGAGGACGGCCAGGACGCGGCCGAGCAGCACCGCGACCTCTGCGTCGAACACCCCGGCGACCGGGTCGCCAACCTGCGGGCCGCGGGCGCGGCCGCCGACTCCGACCTGCTGTACGTGGGCGCCCGGCTGTGGGCCCCGGCGGCCACTCCGGTCGGGCTGTACGGGGTGCGGGTGTCGCTGGACACCGACGGGGACGGCGTCACCGACGTCATCCTCAAGGCCGACCGGCTGCGCGGCAGCGACGTCCTGGTCTCCCGCGCCCTCGACGCCCGCACCGGCGCCGAACTCGACGTCCAGCCGCTCAACGCCCACTGGGGCGACACCGACACCGAGCTGCTGGACAGCGACGTCGTGGTCCTCCCCGTCCGGCTGAGCGCCCTGCCCGGCGTCGCACCCGGCCACAGCACCGTCCACTACGGCGTCTGGACCGGCGTCGCGGCGCCCGGGCAGCCCGACCCGGCGGAGGCCCTGTCCGCCATCGGCCTGCGCGGGACCGGCCCCACCGTCCCGCTGGACGTCCTGCACCCGGCCCTGACCGTCCGGACCGGCCTCGACGGCCCGCCCGCCATGGTCACCCCGGCCGGCCCCGGCACCGTCCTCGCCGTGCACCGCACCCCGGGCGACACCTCCCGGCTGCTGCTGCTCCACCACCTCAACCCGGCCGACCGCCGGGGCCAGGTGATCGACCTGCCGTAACCCCCGCCGTGGTCCTGGCCGCCCGGCTACGACCGGGCGGCCAGTCGGCGTTCGCGGCGGGGCGTGCGGGTGGGGCGGCGGGAGAGGCGGGCGAAGACGGCGGCCAGGGCGAGCACGGCAGCCGTGCCGGTGGCGACGGTCAGCCCCTCGGTGAGGCCGGGCGGGCGGAAGACGCAGGAGATCCGGTCGGCGCCGCCGCCGAGCGGGACGCCGATCATGCCGAGCACCGGGGTGGGGGCGGTCCCGCTGCCGCCGTCGGTGGCGCAGGTCCAGCCCTCGGTGGCGGGGACGGAGAGCAGCGCGGTGCCGGTGGAGCCCGGGGGGAGGGCGGCGGTGAGGGTGTGGCCGCCGGCCCGGACCCGGGTGGCGCCGGTGGCGGTGAGCCGCGTGACGGCGGCGGCCAGGGCGTCGGACCGCAGGCAGCCGATCGGGCGGGCGGGGACCTGGCTGACGACGTCCGAGCGCAGCGTCACCCGGACCACCCCGTCGGCCGGGACGGTCCCCAGCCGGTGGACGGCCACCGCCGTGGTGGGCTGCTCGCCGTCGCTGCGGTAGTCGGTGCCCAGGCCGCTGACCGTGCCCCGGTACCAGACCCCGTGGAAGTACGCCGTCGAGCCCGGGGTACAGGCGGCGGTGAACACCGTGCCCTCCCCGCCGCCCGGCACCGACCAGCCGCTGGTGCCGTGCAGGGTGGGCACCGGGCCGCCCGCCGGGACGGGCAGCGGGGCGTCGTACACCTGGCTGCCGAGCAGCGACTCCTGGCGGGCCCAGACCGAGGAGGTGGCGGTCCGGGCGCCCGGCGGCAGCACGGTGACCAGCGGCGGAGCCACCGCCCGGACGGCGGTGAAGCCGTACGGCGGCGGCCCGTCGTCCAGGTGGGCGCGGATCCCGAACAGGGCCTGCCCGACCGGGTCGGTGACGCTGCCGGTCTGCCGCCCGCCGGCCGTCCAGCCGGCGCCCAGGTCGTGCAGCAGCAGGGCGGCGACGGTCGGCAGGTAGCCGCTGGAGTAGCCGCCGCCCTGGCCGTTCAGCAGCAGCGGGTCGTTCGGGGTGAGGGTGTGCGGGCCCGGGTCGCTGCGCCCGTCCGGCCAGTCGGCGCCGGCCCGGACGGCGGCGTGCCCGGCCCGGACGGCGGCCGGGGAGACGCTGTCGTCGGGGGTCGCGCCGAGCGCCGCGTACCCGGACCAGACGGCGTTGCCGAGCACCGCGCCGCCGATCACCCAGGTGGCCAGGGCGTTCGCCCGCCGGTCGGTGTGCCGCCGGTCCAGCACCCAGAGCGCGGCCAGCAGGACGGTGCCGCCGAGGCCCAGCAGGACCCAGGTGGAGGCCGGAACCGAGCGCCGGGCGGCCACCAGGACGGCGATCACCGCGACCAGGGCGGCGCCGCCCAGCAGGGTGACCCGGTCCGGCCGGTGGGCCAGCGACACCCAGCCGGCCAGCACCAGCAGCCCGCTGAGCACGAAGGACACCCGGTACGGCCCGCCGGCCGGGATCGCCAGGCCGTGCCAGACCAGCACGGTCGGCGTCCAGACGAAGCTGAGCACCACCAGCAGCAGCGCCACGCACCAGGCCGCCCGCTCGCGGAGCCGCACCCGGCGGTTGAACGGCAGCCCGCACACCAGCAGCAGCCCGAGCACCCCGATCGCCACGTCCGGCAGCGGGCGCCCGGTGGTGGCGGGCAGCAGCTGGGCGAGGTGCCCCTCCAAGCCGGACGGGCCGAGCGGCTGCACCGGGGACTCCGGCTGGGCGCCGCGCGCGGCGCGGACGGCGACGAACAGCACGGGGGAGGCGAGCAGCAGCCCGGCGGCGGTCAGGGTGACGGCCCGGCCGGTGCAGCGGACCCGGTGCCGGAAGGGGCGCGGGGTGGCGAACAGCCGTACGGCGAACAGGAGTCCGGCGACCGCGGTGGCCAGTGCGGCGGTGTACAGGTTGCCCGCCCAGGCGAACGCGACGCACAGCGAACCGGCCACCCAGCGGCGCTCGTGCAGGCACCAGTCCCCGACCAGGCCGAGCAGCGGCAGCGAGACCAGGCCCCACAGCCACATCGGCGCGCCGCCGCCGACGTCCAGCACCCAGGCGCAGAGCCCGTACCCGACGGCGGTGGGCACCCGCAGCCAGCGCGGGCCGGGGTGCAGCCGGCCGAGCAGGTGGGCCATCAGGGCGGTGCCGAGGCCGATGGTGGCCAGGGTGACCAGGAAGACGGCGAGCTGTCCCTGGTCGCGGGGGAGCAGGGCGGTCGGCCAGGAGAACGGGTTCATCAGGTAGGCGAAGAAGTCGGCCAGGAACGGGACGCCGTAGCCGCTGTTCCAGTTGAACAGGAGGTCCCCGGCGGCCTGTCCGTGCAGCAGGTCCCACAGGTGCGCGTGGTACGGCACGGCCACCGCGCCCGCCCCGCCCGGCCACCGACCGCGCAGCCCCGCCGCCAGCGCGAACCCGCCCGTCGCCAGCCCGGCCGCCGCCCCGCAGACCAGCACCTCCCGCCGCCGCTCGGCCTTCACCCACGCGCCCCGTTCTGCCAGGAATCCCGGACCACGCCACCCTAAGCGCGCCCCCGGCGCACCACGGGCCACCCGCGCTCCGTCGAAGGAGTGACGCAGCGTCGGACACGAGCGGGTCGTCCCCCGAAGGAGTCCGGATGCTGGACGCGAGGTGTCAGTACCTGGGACGGCGGAGTAGGGTCCGAGCATGTCTCGCACCATTCGTCTCGCAGTTGTCCCGGGTGACGGCATCGGCCAGGAGGTCGTGGCCGAGGGCCTGAAGGTCCTGGCGGCCGTCCTTCCCGCCGACGTGAAGCTGGAGACCACCGAGTACGACCTCGGGGCCCGGCGCTACCACCGGACCGGGGAGACGCTGCCGGACGCCGTGCTGGCGGAGCTCAAGGGCTTCGACGCGATCCTGCTGGGCGCCATCGGGGACCCGAGCGTGCCGTCCGGGGTGCTGGAGCGGGGGCTGCTGCTGAAGCTGCGGTTCGCCTTCGACCACCACATCAACCTCCGGCCGGGCCGGCTGTTCCCGGGCGTGGAGTCCGTGCTGGCCGGTCGCCCGGAGATCGACTTCGTGGTGGTCCGCGAGGGCACCGAGGGCCCGTACGTCGGCAACGGCGGCTCGCTGCGCACCGGGACGCCGCACGAGGTGGCCACCGAGGTCAGCCTGAACACCGCGTACGGCATCGAGCGCGTGGTGCGCGACGCCTACCGCCGGGCCCAGGCGCGGCCGCGCAAGAAGCTCACCCTGGTGCACAAGAACAACGTGCTGGTGCACGCCGGGCACCTGTGGTCGCGGATCTTCGCCGAGGTCGGCCGGGAGTTCCCCGAGGTCACCACCGACTACCTGCACGTCGACGCGGCCACCATCCACCTGGTCGCCTCGCCGGAGCGCTTCGACGTCATCGTCACCGACAACCTGTTCGGCGACATCCTGACCGACCTGGCCGCCGCCGTGACCGGTGGCATCGGGCTGGCCGCGAGCGGCAACATCAACCCGAGCGGCGAGTTCCCGGCCATGTTCGAGCCGGTGCACGGCTCGGCCCCGGACATCGCCGGCCAGGGCAAGGCCGACCCGACCGCCACCGTGCTGTCGGTCGCCATGCTGCTGGAGCACCTCGGCTTCGCCGCCGAGGCCGCCAAGGTGGAGGCCGCCGTCGCGGCGGACCTCGCCGCGCGGGCCGGCGCCCGCTCCACCTCCGAGGTCGGCGACGCGCTCGCCGAGCGAGTAGCCGGCTAGCGGCCGGACCCCCGAGCGGATCCGGCCAGGTGGGCCGGACCGCATAACCGCAGCTTGCAGCTCCCCAAGGAGCGGGCAGCTGTTCGGCACGGCCCTCTGGATGCGAGTATCGACAGTGGGCCGTGCCGTTGTGCGTTCGTTCCGGCGTTGGAGCGCCGTAACGTTCCTTCGGCGGTGGCGGCCCGAACGAACCCCACGGTGAAGGAAACAGCCATGAGCACGCCCACCCAGGCGCCCATCTCGTTCGATCTCAAGCCCTCCGCCCACCCGCTGTCCGCGGCGGAGCGCGAGGCCCGGCTGACCAACCCCGGCTTCGGCCGCGTCTTCACCGACCACATGGTCACCATCCGCTGGACCGAGGGCCGTGGTTGGCACGACGCGCAGCTGGTTCCGTACGCGCCGGTCGAGATGGACCCGGCGAACATGACCCTGCACTACGGTCAGGCGATCTTCGAGGGCCTGAAGGCCTACCGCCAGGCCGACGGCTCCATCGCGACCTTCCGCCCCGAGGCCAACGCCCAGCGCTTCCAGGCCTCGGCCCGCCGGCTGGCGATGCCGGAGCTGCCGGTGGAGGCCTTCGTGGAGGCCGTCGAGCTGCTGGTCCAGCAGGAGCGGGCGTGGGTCCCGAACGAGCCGGAGCAGAGCCTGTACCTGCGCCCGTTCATGTTCGCCACCGAGGTCGGCCTGGGTGTCCGTCCGGCGAACTCCTACCTGTTCATGATCATCGCCTCCCCGGCCGGCGCCTACTTCCCGGGCGGCGTCAAGCCGGTCTCGGTCTGGCTGTCCAAGGAGTACGTCCGGGCCGCGCCCGGCGGCACCGGCGCCGCCAAGTGCGCGGGCAACTACGCCGCTTCGCTGGTCGCCCAGGCGCAGGCCGCCGAGAAGGGCTGCGACCAGGTGGTCTGGCTCGACGCCGCCGAGCACCGGTGGGTCGAGGAGATGGGCGGCATGAACCTGTACTTCGTCTTCGGCGAGGGCGAGGACGCGAAGATCGTCACCCCGGAGCTGTCCGGCGCGCTGCTGCCCGGCATCACCCGTGACTCGCTGCTGCAGCTCGCCGGCGACCTGGGCTACGCGGTCGAGGAGCGGAAGATCTCCACCGACGAGTGGCAGCAGGCCAACGCCGACGGCACGCTCACCGAGGTCTTCGCCTGCGGCACCGCCGCCGTGATCACCCCGGTCGGCTCGGTGAAGTCCGCCGCCGCCGACTGGACCGTGGGCACCGGCGAGCCCGGCCCGATCACCATGGAGCTGCGCCGCGCCCTGCTGGCCATCCAGGGCGGCCAGCAGCCGGACACCCACAACTGGCTGCACAAGATCGTCTGATCCACGGACGCCGGCACCCCCTCCGGCCTGCCCCGTTCCGCATTGCGAGACGGGCGGGCCGGATCCCGGACGGTGTGCCAGACTGCCGGCGTGTCCTCGCTTTCGCTGATTATTAGCAGCAGGCGCGCCGGTCCGCAGTGACCGCTCCCGCAGGACCCGATGCGGAGCGACCACGAGCGTCCAGACCCGCGCGCAGACCTCTCGCACCCGCGAGGGGTCTTTTCGCTTTTTGGGCACCGCCCCATTGAGCACAGCCCTCGGACCGGCCGACGGCCCCCACAAGGGGCCCGGGGACACCGGGGCCGCGCGCGGGATCCTGGACAGTGGAGCCGGGACGAGAATCCGGCAGAGCAGTACGAACCTCCCCGAACGGAGAACCAGGGGTCATGACCGAGGTCAGCCGTACCGACGACAGCTTCCACGTGTTCGACACCACCCTGCGCGACGGCGCGCAGCGGGAGGGCATCAACCTGACGGTGGCGGACAAGCTGGCCATCGCCCGGCACCTGGACGAGTTCGGGGTCGGCTTCATCGAGGGCGGCTGGCCCGGGGCCAACCCCCGGGACACCGAGTTCTTCGCCCGCGCCGCCGCCGAACTGGAGCTGCGCAACGCCCGGCTGGTCGCCTTCGGCGCCACCCGCCGGGCCGGCGGCAAGGCGGCCGAGGACCCCCAGCTGGCCGCACTGGTGACCTCCGGCGCGCCGGTGGTCACCCTGGTCGCCAAGGCCCACGACCGGCACGTCGAACTGGCGCTGCGCACCACGCTGGACGAGAACCTGGAGATGATCCGGGACAGCGTGGAGTTCCTGCGGGCCCAGGGCCGGCGGGTCTTCCTCGACTGCGAGCACTTCTTCGACGGCTACCGGGCCAACCGCGAGTACGCCCTCGCGGTGGTGCGCACCGCCCACCGGGCCGGGGCGGACGTGGTGGTGCTGTGCGACACCAACGGCGGGATGCTGCCGGCCGGCGTCCGGGACACCGTCGCGGACGTGATCGCGGCGACCGGCGCCCGGATCGGCATGCACGCCCAGGACGACACCGGCTGCGCGGTGGCCAACACCCTGGCCGCGGTGGACGCCGGTGCCACCCACGTGCAGTGCACCGCGAACGGCTACGGCGAGCGGGTCGGCAACGCCAACCTGTTCCCGGTGGTCGGCGCGCTGGAGCTGAAGTACGACCGCCGGGTGCTGCCCCCGGGCCGGCTGGCCGAGATGACCCGGATCTCGCACGCGATCGCCGAACTGGTCAACCTGGCCCCCTCCACCCACCAGCCGTACGTCGGCTTCTCGGCCTTCGCCCACAAGGCGGGCCTGCACGCCTCCGCGATCAAGGTCGACCCGGACCTGTACCAGCACACCGACCCCGAACTGGTCGGCAACACCATGCGGATGCTGGTCTCGGACATGGCCGGGCGGGCCTCGGTGGAGCTCAAGGGCAAGGAGCTCGGCTACGACCTCTCCGCCGACCGCGACCTGGCCGGCCGGGTGGTGGCCAAGGTGAAGGAGCAGGAGAACCTCGGCTACACCTACGAGTCCGCCGACGCCTCCTTCGAGCTGCTGCTGCGCGACGAGGTGCGCGGCAGCCGGGACCGCTTCTACCGCCCGGAGTCCTGGCGGACCATCAGCGAGCAGGGTCCGGAGGGCGTTTCCGGCAACGAGGCGACGGTGAAGCTGTGGGCCAAGGGCGAGCGCCGGATCGCCATCGGCGAGGGCAACGGCCCGGTCAACGCGCTGGACCAGGCACTGCGGACGGCCCTGGAGGGCATCTACCCGCCGCTGGCCACCTTCGAGTTGGTGGACTACAAGGTCCGCATCCTGGAGGGGCAGCACGGCACCGGCTCCAAGACCCGGGTGCTGATCGAGTCCACCGACGGCGCCGCGACCTGGTCCACGGTCGGGGTGGCCGACAACGTGATCGCCGCCTCCTGGCTGGCCCTGGAGGACGCGTACACCTACGGTCTGATCCGGGCCGGGCTGGAGCCGACCGAACGGTCCGAGCGCTCCGCGTAGTTCGCCCAGCCCAGCCCAGCCCAGCCCAGCCCCGACTCCCCGACTCCCCGACTCCCCGTCGGCCCACCGGACTTCACCCGGTCCGGTGGGCCGTGGCTGTGGTGGTCAGCGGAGTCGGGCGAGGAGGGCGTGTTCGACGAGGGTGATGAGGGCGCTCTTGGCGCTGTCGCGGCGGCGGGCGT
>NZ_JBVIFM010000002.1:535854-672788 GCF_055571335.1 Kitasatospora sp. NPDC030952 | reverse complement strand
AGGTCGGCGTGCTCTGCCTGGCCCCCGAGGAGGGCCTCGGCGTCCAGAACGCCGAACTGCGCGAGAAGCACCTGCCCGCCATCAACCGCTTCCGCGAACACCCCCACGGATAGCCCCTCCCACAGAGGAGAAGCGGCCCCGGCACGCGGCGCACCACCCACCGGGGCCGGCCACAGCGGACCGTGACCGACGTGATCGCGAAGTCACACGGGACTACTAATAGGTGCCCCATTCCCGGTCGGTGGAGACGATCTCCCGGCCCAGCGGCATGAGGGAGATCGGGATCATCTTGAGGTTGGCCCAGCCGAACGGGATCCCGATGATCGACAGGAACAGCGGGATGCTGGTGACCAGGTGCGCGATGGCCAGCCACCACCCGGCGAAGACGAACCAGATCACGTTCCCGACGCAGGACGCCGCCCCGGCGTCCGGCCGCTCGACGGCGGTCCGCCCGAACGGCCACAGTATGAACCCGGCGATCCGGAACGAAGCAATTCCAAATGGAATTGTAATGACGAGCACGCAGCAGATAATTCCGGCGAGTACGTAGGCAAGAGCCATCCAAATGCCGCAGAAAACCAACCAGATGACATTGAGGATGAATTTTACTGCACTCATGTTTGATACCTTCTCACGGCTGATGGCGTTGCACTACGACCGTGCCATGCCCGCCGACGGGCGTGTCTACGCCCTTAGGGGGTGGTCCTCAGGGATCGGCCCGGGTTGCGGGATCAGATAGACGCGCTGGCCTGCGACCCGCACCGAGCCACTTCGCTCTGCCGAGGTCGGCCAGTCGCCCGCGAGTGCCGCCGGCTCCGCCCCGCCAGTCACGAACCCGAAGTGGCGCGGCCCGGCACTCGCCGACAGCCGCGGCTCCCACCGCTCCACGCCGGTGGCCTCGGCGCCGGCGCGTCCGCTCCGGTGGTGCAGTTTCAGCCGGTCCCTTGACCTCTCCCGACCTGTCGGACGATGATCACCGTCGCCCTGCCCATCCCCTCGCTGGCGATCTGCGAACTGCTCGACGTCCCGTACGGGACCAGGGCGATGTTCCAGCGCTGCTCCCAGGTGATCACGAACGGGACCGCCGACGCCGGGCAACTGGTCGCCGCCTCGGCCGAGTTGAACGCGGCCATGGCGGACATCGTCGCCCGCAATCGGGCCGTCCCGGGGGACGGCGTGCTGGGCGAGGTGGTGCGGCAGCACGGCGCGGAGCTCACCGACGAGGAACTCATCGGCTTCGGCACCACCCTCCTGGTCGGGGGACACGAGACCACCGCGACCCAGCTCGCCCTGAGCGTGCTGGCGCTGCTCCGCCACCCGGACCAGCTCACCGCCCTGCGCGACGACCCCGCGGTCACCGGCACGGCGGTGGAGGAACTGCTGCGCCATCTCGCCATCCCCGCACCGCTCCTGCGCACCGCCGTGGCCGACGTCGACGTCAACGGCCACCGGATCGCCGAGGGCGAGCACGTCCTGCTCTCCCCGCTGACCGCGAACCGCGACCCCGAACTCGTCCCCGAGCGACCGGACGACCTCGACCTGCGCCGCCGGCCGGTCGCCCAGCTGTCCTTCGGCTTCGGCGCCCACCAGTGCCTCGGCCAACAGCTGGCCCGGCTGGAACTGAAGGTGGCCCTGCCGGCCCTGCTGCGGCGCTTCCCGACCCTGCGGCTGGCCGTCCCCGAGGCCGACCTCCGCTTCCGCGAGGGGTCGACGGTCTACGGCGTGGAGGCGCTCCTGGTCACCTGGTGACGGCCCGCCGGCCCGCCGGCCCGCCGGCCCGGCAGGGCCTCGCCGAGCCGACTGGATCCGCCGGTCCGACCGAGTCCGCCGGGCCCCAGCCGCGCTCGGCGTCGAGCAGCACCATGCCGACGTTGAGGGTGCCGGCGAGGCCGAGTCCCCGAGTTCTACCGGAGGCGCCGGCCCACGGCCGAGCCACAACGAGATCCGAACCTCGAACAGTCCCGAGGGGGTGTTCTTCCGGGACGGACCGGGGGCGGGTCAGTGGGCGTCGCGGCAGCGGACGTCGGGGGTGCAGAGGGCGAGGGAGAGCGGCTTGCCGGTGGCGGGGATCCGGTAGTGGTAGGTGGCGAAGGTGACGAGGTGGCCGGCCCCGAGGTCGACGGTGCGGTGGCGGACCGGGCTGACGAGGTGGTCGCCGTCGCCGGTCACCTCGATGTCGTCCACCTGGCCGCGGAAGGCGGTGAAGGCGTACGAGTCCACGCCGGCCGTGGTGTCGGCCGGCATCGGGGTGCGCGGGATCAGGTCCGCGATCGCGGCGAACCAGATGGTGGTGGGCGCCCGGCCGGCGTCGTCGATGACGGCGTAGCAGACGTCGAGGTTGTCCAGCAGCCAGAAGGCCATCGCCCGGGACCGCCCGTCGGTGTCGAGCACCGCCATGGTCGGCAGTGTCGGCTTCGGGCACTGCGGCGGCAGGTTGAGCCCGCCCACCAGGTCCACGATCCACTGCGCGGACGGCGGCGCCGGCTCGGGCAGCGGCACCGGGTGCCGGCCCCCGCCCAGGTCGACGAGCGGCTCGCAGCCGGTGGCCGCGCCCAGGGCCGCCGCCAGCACCACCGTCGAACAGAGCACTCCCACGCCGCGTCTCATCGCGCCTCCCCCGGACCGGACGGGTCCGCCCCAGGATGCGGTCCGGGGCGGACGGCGGCAAGCCTCCGGGCGTGGCAAGCCTCCGGGCGTGCCCGGCGCCCGGAGGCCCGCAGCGGTCAGGCCGGGCGGGGGAGGTAGGCCAGGCCGTGGGCGCCGGGCTCGGCGCGCTTGGGGAGGGTGAGCCGGGTGACGGGGGTGAGGGTGTCGAGGTCGATGACGTCGACGGTGGAGGAGACGGCGGAGGAGACGTAGCCGAGGCGCCCGTCGGGGGAGGAGGTGATGGTCAGCGGGAAGGTGCCCACGTCGACCGAGCCGAGCGGGCGGTGGGTGGCGGCGGAGAAGACGGTGAGCCGGCCGTTGGTCCGTCCGTCGAAGGGGGAGCCCGGAGCGGTGGTGGCGTGGATCTCGCCGGCCAGCAGCCGGCCGGAGGCGGTCAGGTGGACCGGGAGGACGGCGGAGCCGGTGGGCAGGACGTCGGCCACGGTGGCGGTGCGGGCGTCGATGACCCGGATGCCGGGCGTGGCGTCGGGGTCCTTGGCGAAGCCGAGGTAGGGCCCGCCGACGTACACCCGGGCGCCGTCGGCGGAGACGGCCAGGCCCTCGCTGCCGGGGACGGCCACCTTGGCGGTCAGCGTGCCGCGGTCGAGGTCCACCACGGAGACGTACGGCGCCTCCTTGTTGGTGGCGTAACCGGTGCGCCCGTCCGGGGAGATGGCGAACCAGTGCGGGCCGGGGGCGTCGGTGTCGATCCGGCCGAGCGGGCGGCGGGTCGCGGTGTCGATGACCACCACGCCGCCGGGGCGGTCCGCCGAGGCCTCGACGCTGACGTAGAGCCGGCCGCGGACCGGGTCCAGCGCCAGGCCGTGCGGGCCGTGCTCGGGGGCGAGGTCGATCACCTCGACGATCGTGCGGGTGTCGGCGTCGATGACGGTCACCTCGGTGCGGTGGCCGCTGTGGGCGCTGTAGTAGCCGGAGCGGTAGGCGCTGGTGCACCAGAGCAGCCGCTGGGTCGGGTCGAAGCACAGTTCGTGGGGCTCGGCGGTGACCTCGACCCGGTCCAGCAGGGCGTCGGTGGCGGCGTCGAAGAAGGAGACGGTCGGGCCGCTCTGGCTGACGACGGCGAGGACGTCGCCGGCGAGGTGGGCGCGGGGGTCGTTCGGCACGGTAACTCCTGGCTCGCGAGGGCCCGGTACGGGAAGGCCCGGTGTTTCTCGGACGGTTCCACTGTCCCCTCCCGGCGACGGCAGAACCATGCAAAGATCAGCACGGGATCATTGACCGAGGCGTAAAGATGCAGCTCAGGAGTCATGAATGGACCTCAACCTGCTGCGGGCGCTGGACGCCCTGCTCCAGGAGAACAGCGTGACCCGGGCCGCCGAGCGGCTCGGCACCTCGCCGGCGGCGGTGAGCCGGACGCTGGCCCGGCTGCGCCGCGCGGTCGGCGATCCGCTGCTGGTGCGGGCCGGGCAGGGGCTGGTGCCGACCCCGCGGGCGCTCGAACTGCGGGAGGAGGTGGCCGGGTTGCTGCGCAGCTGCGAGAACGTGCTGCGGCCCGGGGCGGGCTTCGAACCGGTGCACCTGGAGCGGACCTTCACCGTGCAGAGCGCCGACGCCGTACTGGTCCGGGTGGCCGGCCCGCTGGTCGGGCGGATCCGGGCCGAGGCGCCCGGGGTGGACGTGGTGTTCCTGCCGGAGGCCCTGGAGGACGGACCGGGCCTGCGCCAGGGGCAGGTGGACGTCGAGGTCGGCGTGCTCGGGTCGAAGGACCCGGAGGTCCGCACCAGGCCGCTGGTCACGGCGCCGGTGGTGGGCGTGGCGCGGGCCGGCCATCCGCTGTTCGACGGCCGGATCACCGCCCGGCGGTTCGCCGCCGCCGACCACATCGGCGTCTCCCGGCGCGGCAAGCGGCTCGGGCCGATCGACACCGCGCTGGCCGAACGCGGGCTGCGCCGCCGGGTCGCGGTGGTGGTGCCCAGTCACACCGCCGCGATGCTGCTGGCCGGGGAGAGCGACCTGGTGACGCTCGGGGCGGCGGACTGGCTGCCGGAGACCTTCGCGGCGCTGGGCCTGCGGACCTTCCCGATGCCGCTCGAACTCCCGCCGCTGGAGCTGGGGATGGCCTGGCACCCGCGCAACTCGGCCGATCCGGGGCAGCGTTGGTTCCGGGCGCACCTGGCGGCCGCCGTGCAGCAGCTGTAGGGGCCGCGCCCGCTGGCCCGGGTGCGGCCCCAAGTAGCCTTCGCTGCCTGCTGGGTGGTCGCTACTTGCCCGCGATGACCTGCCCCATGGCGGCCAGCGTGGGCGAGCCGTTGTTCCAGTAGTCGGAGTGCCCGGCGTTGGGGTCGACCGGCATGACGTTCGCGCCGAAGTCGGACACGGTGGTCTGCCGGCCATGGATCAGGTGGTGGTCGTCGTCGCTGACGAAGGGCAGGTTGGTCACCGCGTTGTCCCAGACGTTCTGCGCCGCCCCGCCGGGGTCGATGGCGGCTGCCATGCCGATCATGTCGGACGGGCTCTGCGCCGCGTACACGTGGGACGGGTCGATGCGGAGGTCCTTGGCGGAGTCAACGCCGGCGCCGGGGCTGGCGATCAGGACGACGTTGTCGACCGGAAGCCCCTTGTCCTTCATGGTGTAGCCGATCGCCGTGGTGCCGTAACTGTGGCCGAGGACGGTGTTGTTCTCGATGTTCCCGTTGTGGGTGGCGTGCAGGCCGACCTCGAAGCTGTGCAGCTTGTCCTCGGCGTCCTTCGCGTACTGGTCGTCCGTGGCATCGGTGAGGGACTGCGGGGCGTCGTAGCCGATCCAGGCGATCGAGGAGGTGGTCTTGCCGGTGCCGGCGGCGTTGGCCGCGGCGACCATCGCGTCCGAACGCTCGATGTCGCTGCCGATGTGGCCGAGCCGCGCTCCGGTGCCGGGGACGTACGTCGAGACGTTGTCGGCGGTGTCCGGGTTGTTGCTCGCGACGATGGCGTGGCCGCGGCCGGCGTTGTCGTAACCCAGCAGGAAGGTCGGCGGGTGATCGGCGTCGACGGGGACTTTCAGCCGGTCCTCGATCGCCTTGATGCCGTTCAGCTGGTCGACGAGCCCGTCGTGCTCCTGCTGCCAGAGTTTGTGGTCCGGAGGCTCGAAGGCGCCGTACGGCGTTCCCACCACCGAGTTGGGCTCGGGGCCGAGGTTGTCGAGCCGTTGCTGGAGGTCCGCGTGCGTCCGGGCCAGAGTGATCCGGTTGGCCTGGTCCCGGCCGACGGCGGAGATGCCGTCCAGGTTGCCGATCTGCTCCGGGTGGTTGAGGATCATCCGGTGCTGCTGCTCGTCGGTGAGGCCGTTCCACCAGGCCTGGACGCTGTTCGGGTCGGTGCCGGCGGCGGGGATCCGGTTGAGCGCGTCGGCGGCGGCCGTGTCGTTGGTCGCGACGGTGGAGTCCAGGCCGGTGCCGTTGGTCGCGTTGGTGGTCAGGTGGGCGAGCCGGCTGCTGATCGTCCGGTCCGCGTGGTCGGCCTCGGTGAGGGCCGCGTTGATCCGGTCCCGGATGGCCTTGGCGTGTTCCGGGGCGCCGTGTCCGGCGAAGGTGAGCGAGTCGGGGTTGTTGTCCCAGGTGATGCCGCCGTCGGGGGCCACCGTGAGCCCCTGGGCCTTGGCGTCGTCGAGGGCGCTGAGCAGGTGGGCCTTGGCGGCGGCGAAGCCCTCGGAGCCGTCCTGGAGGGCCCGGCTGATGAGCCCGATCTCCTGCTGGGCGGCGTGGAGTTCGTCGTGCAGGCTCTGGATCCGGGTGGTGGCGTGGTCGGCGGCGGTGCCGCTCCACTGCGAGTTGTGCAGCCGGTCGACGACCTCGTGCTGCCAGGTGTCCACGTGCCCGCCGAAGGCGGTGGCCAGGGTGTCGAAGGCCGTCTTGGCGATCGCCAGGTTGCAGAAGTCGGCGTCGTGCAGCGTCTTGATGTCCATCGGCTACTCCGCCGCTCTCGCGCCGCGGGGCTTCACCGGGCCGGGGGTGACGACGGTGCCGAACGGGTCCGGTGCGGTCGTGGCGGGGACCGGCGTGTCCGGGTGGATCATGTTGGTGTGGATGTCCTGCTCGACCTGGCGGTAGTAGGCGGCCGAGGTGCCGAGCTTGGTGCCGACGTCGCCCATGTCGCCGCCGAGCTTGTCCAGCAGGGTCTTCCAGCTGCTGCCGCAGGTGGTCAACGCGGCGGCGGTGAGCCAGCCTTGGAGCGTTCCGGCGGCCTGGCCGCACGGATCGGTGATCTTCGCGGTCTCGCCGGGTATCAGGCCGCCGATGTGTTGCGCGCTCTGTCCGCAGCCGTCCAACTCGCCCGGCTTGACCTGGAATTGCAGGTTCGAATCTGGATCTGCCATGCGTGCGTCCCCCGTCAGTTCCGGACCGGGTGCTGGGCCGGTCGGATCGGTAACCGACGTCGCATGCTAGCGGATCGTCAAGAACGGGCAAGTGGATTGACCTGGGCGTGTGCGAAGGGGCCGCACCTCGGCAAAGGTGCGGCCCCGAAGGGGAGTTGGACTACTTGGCCGGAGTGCCGTCCGGCCAGACGCAGGGCGAGCTGACGGTCAGCTGGAAGCTGCGGCTCGGGTCCGTCGCACCGTCCAGGACGGCGAGGAACTCGTCCGTCGAGTTCTTCAGCCGCACCCAGCCGGGGTGGGAGCCCGCGGCGTCCGGCACCGCCTGGAAGCCCTGGCCGGTGAGGTAGCTGCGGAAGGCGTCCGCCGCCTTGGTCCGGTCGGCCGACGGGAGGTCCGGGTAGGTGTACGACCGCGAGGTCTGCTTCCGGCCGTGCGGGCCGATGTCGTTGGCGTCGCACTCCAGGTCGCTGAACGCGGGCGGCAACGACGTGGGCTGGACCGGCAGTTGGGCCTGGATGCCGGCGAGGTAGCCGTCGATCCGGGTCCTGGCCTGGTCCAGCGTGATGGTGGGCTTGGACCGCTCCTGCAGGGTGTTCGCCCCGCACGCGCTCAGGGCGAGTGCGGTGACGGTCAGCGTGGCGGCGGTGGTGGCCCGCCTGATCAGCGGGGTGCGGCGGCCGGTGCTCACGGTGCTCACGGTGTTCATGATCATTGCATCGGCTTTCCGGCGATGACCTGACCCATGGCGGCCAGCGTCGGCGAGCCGTTGTTCCAGTAGTCGGAGTGCCCGGCGTTCGGGTCGACGGGCATCACGTTCGCGCCGAACTGGGGCGCGGTGGTCTGCCGGCCGTACATCAGGTGGTGGTCGCCGTCGCCGAAGCCGAAGTCGGACTTGACGTTGTCCCAGAAGTTGTCCGCCGCACCGCCGGGGTCGGTGGCCGCGGCCCAGCCGATCGCGTCGGCCGGGCTCTGCGCGGCGTACACGTGCGAAGGGTCGATGCGCAGGTCCTTGGCGTTCTCGACGCCGGCGCCGGGGCTGGCGATGAGGACGGCGTTGTCGACCGGGAGGCCGTGGTCGCGCATGGCGTAGCCCACCGTCGTGGTGCCGTAGCTGTGGGCCAGGATGGTGTTGTTGCCGATCTTCCCGTCGTGGGTGGCGTGCAGCCCGTTCTCGAAGCTGACCAGCTTGTCCTCGGTGGCCTTCGCGTAACTGTCGTCCGCGGCCTCCGGGATGATGTTCTGCGGGGCGTCGTAGCCGACCCAGGTGATCGACGAGGTGACGGCCTTGTTGTCGTTGGCGGCGTTGGCCGAGGCGACCATCGCGTCGGAGCGGTTGATGTCGCTGTTGATGCTGCCGAGGCGCGCGCCGGTGCCGGGGACGTACGTCGACACGTTGGTCGCGGTGTCGGGGTTGTTGACGGCGACGATGGCGTGGCCCTTGCCGTTGGTGTCGAAGCCCAGCAGGAAGGTCGGCGGGTGCTTGTCGTCGACCGGGGCGTTCAGCCGGGTCTCGATGGCGGTGATGCCGTTCATCTTGTCGGTGAGCTCGTCGTGCTTCTGCTGCCACGTCGTGAAGGCGGGGTTCGGGCGGATGAACCGTCCGTTGCCGATGGTCGCCGGCGGCGCGGTGCCGAGGCCGTCCAGCTGGTGCTGGATGTCCTGCTTGCCGCGCTGGAGGTTGGTCCGGTTGGCCTCGTCGCGGGCGGCGGCGGGGATGCCGTCCAGGTTCCCGATCTGGTCGGGGTGGTTGAGGATCATCCGGTGCTGCTGGTCGTCGGTGAGGCCGTTCCACCAGGCCTTGACGCTGTTGGGGTCGGTGCCGGCCGCCGGGATGGTCTGGAGCGCGTTGGCGGCGTCGGTGTCGGTCTTCGCGGTGGCGGAGTCCAGGCCGGTGCCGTTGCTCGCGTTGGTGGCGAGGTGGGAGAGCCGGGCGTTGATGGTCTGGTCGGCGTGGTCGGCCTCGTTGAGCGCGGCGGTGATCCGGGCCTGGATCTGCTTGGCCTGGTTCTCGGCGTCGGTGCCCGCGTAGTTCGGGGAGTTGGGGTCCTTCTCCCAGGTGATCCCGCCGTCGGCGGCGACGGTCAGCTTGTGGGTCTTGGCGTCGTCGAGGGCGTTGATCAGGTGCGCCTGGGCGGCGGCGAAGCCGTCGTAGGCGTCCTGGAGGGCCCGGCTGACCAGACCGATCTCCTGCTGGGCGGCCTTGAGTTCGTTCTCCAGGAACTGCATCCGGGTGTTGGCGTGGTCGGCGGCGGTGCCGGTCCACTGCGAGTTGTGCAGCCGGTCGACGACCTCGTGCTGCCAGTTCTCGACGTGCTGGCCGAAGGCGGTGGCCAGGGTGTCGAAGGCGCTCTTCGCGGTGGAGATGCCGATGACGTCGGCGTCGTGGAGGGTCTTGATGTCCATCGGTTACTCGGCCGCCTTCGCGCTGCGGGGCTTCACCGGGCCGGGGACGACGGCGGTGCCGAAGGGGTCCGGCTCGTCCGGGGCCGGAGGAGCGGCCGGGTTCCGCATGCTGTTGTGGGCGTTCTGCTCGGCCTGCCGGTAGTAGGTGGCCGAGGTGCCGAGCTTGGTGCCGACGTCGCCCATGTCGCCGCCGAGCCGGTCCAGCAGCGTCTTCCAGTTGGTGCCGCAGGCGGTGATCGCGCCGGCGGTGAGCCAGCCCTTGAGACCTCCCGCGGCCTGGCTGCACGGATCGGTGATCTTCGTGGTCTCGCCCGGTATCAGGCCTCCGATGTGCTGGGCGCTCTGGCCGCAGCCGTCCAGTTCGGCCGGATTGACCTTGAACTGCAGACTCGCGTCTGGATCTGCCATTTTCGTGTTCCCCCATGTGTCCGGACCGAAGTGCCCCTCGGGCCCGGGATCGTGCGTAACTGCCGGGCATGTTAACGGATCTTGTACGCGGGAAGATCGTCGGATCCGTGTGAGCGCGGTGGGGATCCCGGCCACCCGGCCGGTTGACCCCGGGTCGGCGCCCGGCCGTTCGCCGGGATACCCTGCGGGGGTAAGCGGAGGGCGGAGGCGGGCGGGAGGCGGACCATGGCGCAGCGGCGGCCGTGCGGTCCGGCGCTGCCCGGGGGGCTGCGGCTGCTGCTCCTCGCCGCCCTGCTGCTGGGCATCGTGACGATGCACACGCTCGGGCACCCGGCGGGTGGGCACGGCGGGCACGGGCCCCGGGTGACGGCTGCCCAGCAGCTGCCGGAGCACCACGGGCCCACCGTCGATCCGGCGGACGCCGGCGGCATGGATCCGATGACGGTCTGTCTCGCCGTGCTGGCGGGCTGGACCCTGGTGCTGCTGATCGCCGGCCCGCTGCTGCGCCGCAGTGGTGACGCCGCCGCCGAGGTGCGGGCCCGGCTGCTGCGGGCCGTCCGTGCGCTGCCGCCGCCCGGGGGTGGGCGGATCCTCCTCAGCAGACTTTCGGTGCTGCGTCAGTAGGCGCGTGCCCGCCGTTCCGTGCCTGCTCGTGTGCCGTAGGGCGTGTCTGACAGACACGCCCTGGCGCCCGCGCGCGGAACGGCCGACGCGCCGTCCTGTACGTCCACACCACCCCTGTAC
The DNA here is from genome assembly GCF_055571335.1 of Kitasatospora sp. NPDC030952. Taxonomy (NCBI): domain Bacteria; kingdom Bacillati; phylum Actinomycetota; class Actinomycetes; order Kitasatosporales; family Streptomycetaceae; genus Kitasatospora; species Kitasatospora sp. NPDC030952. The sequence continues at coordinate 662,272 of NZ_JBVIFM010000002.1, read as the reverse complement.
GAGGTGCACTCCGTCATGCGCACACCCACCCGTCGTACCGTCCTCGGCGCCGCGCTCGCCGCCGCCGGGACCGGCCTGCTCGCCGCCTGTTCCTCCGATTCCCCGGACTCGATGAGGGGAATGGACCACTCCTCGACGCCGCCCCCGGCCACCGCCCCGGCCGGCTTCGTCGCCCCGAACGGCCCCGAGGTCGCCGCCGCCGAGGCCGGCCGCAAGCCCGGGCCCGAGCGGAGGGTCGCGCTCACCGCCACCGAGACCACCCTCGACCTGGGCGGACGCACCGTCCGCAGCTGGGCCTACGGCGACCGACTGCCCGGCCGGGAGGTGCGCGCGACCGTCGGCGACACGCTCGCCCTCACCCTCGCCAACCACCTGCCGCAGCCCACCTCGCTGCACTGGCACGGCCTCGCCCTGCGCAACGACATGGACGGCGTGCCGGGCCTGACCCAGGAGCCGATCCGGGCGGGCGCCTCCTTCGACTACCGCTTCGCGCTCTCCCGCCCCGGCACCTACTGGTTCCACCCGCACTCCGGCGTCCAGCAGGACCGCGGCCTGTACGCGCCGCTGATCGTGGAGGACCCGAAGGAGCCGCTGCGCTACGACAAGGAGTGGGTCGTCGTCCTGGACGACTGGGTGGACGGCGTCGACGGCAGCACCCCGGACGCCGTGCTCGCCGAACTCGCCCGGGGCATGGGCGGGATGGACCACGCCGGCCACACCATGTCCGGGATGTCCGGCATGCCTGGGATGTCAGGGGCGCCGGAGTCGGCGGCGAGCGGCCCCTCCCGGATGCTGATGGGAGCCACCAGTCCGCTGCTCGGCGGCGACGCCGGCGACGTCGCGTACCCGTTCCACCTGGTCAACGGCCGCCTCCCGGGCGCCCCCGAGACCTTCACCGCCAAGCCCGGCGACCGGATCCGGATCCGGCTGATCAACGCGGGCGGCGACACCGCCTACCGGGTCGCCCTCGGCGGCCACGAGCTGACCGTCACCCACACCGACGGCTTCCCGGTCGAACCGGCCACCACCCAGGCGCTGCTGCTCGGCATGGGCGAGCGCTACGACGTGCTGGTCACCGCCCAGGACGGAGCCTTCCCGCTGACCGCCCTGGCCGAGGGCAAGAACGCCACCGCGCTGGCCGTGCTGCGCACCGGCGGCGGCGCCGGGCCGGACGCCTCGACCCGCCCGGCCGAACTGGACGGCCGGCTGCTGACCGCCGACCGGCTGAAGGCCGATCCCGGCGTCCGGCTGCCCGCCAGGGCGCCGGACCGCACCGTCCCGCTGGAGCTCACCGGCGGCATGGCGAAGGCCGACTGGGCGTTCAACGGCCGCAGGTACGACCCGGCGCAGCGCCACCCGGTCGCCGCGGGGGAGCGGGTGCGGCTGGAGTTCCGCAACAGCACCGCCATGTGGCACCCCGTCCACCTGCACGGACACACGTTCGCGCTGGGCGCCGACGGCCCGCGCAAGGACACCGCGATCGTGCTGCCGGGCACGACCCTGACGGTCGACTTCGACGCCGACAACCCGGGCCTGTGGATGGTGCACTGCCACAACGTCTACCACTCGGAGACCGGCATGATGACCGTCCTCGGTTACCAGGCGTAACCCCCGTCCAGGATCCGAGACGCCGGGGCGGCGGCCCGCAGCCCCGCCCCGGCACCGGACCAGCCCCCGCCCCGGCGCCGGCCCGGCCGCACCGTGCCACCCGCCCCGACCTGCGCAGCCATGACGTTTTCTTAACGCGGGCCGATGACGTCTCCTTAACGCCGGTCGCATAGCCTGGCGCACTGCCGTCGCCCGACGGCGCTTTTACGGGGTCTTTAATCAAGAGGTGCAAGGTGGTTTCGTCGGGTTCGACGGAGACGACGACGGAGGACCCGTCGTCGGCGCGAATACGGCTCCGCAGCTGGCTCCTGGAGGACGTTTCCGCTTCCAAGACCACGCCGGACGCGGACACGCAGGGTGATGCGCAGGGGGACGCGGAGCCGGGGGACTCCGGGGCACACGGCGGCGCGCACGAGGGTCAGCGCTGGTGGCGGGTCATGTGCCTGACCGGCGTCGACTACTTCTCCACGCTCGGTTACCAGCCGGGCATCGCCGCCCTCGCGGCCGGGGTGCTGTCCCCGATCGCGACGATCGTCCTGGTGCTCGTGACCCTGCTGGGCGCGCTGCCGGTCTACCGGCGGGTCGCCCAGGAGAGCCCGCACGGCGAGGGCTCGATCTCGATGCTGGAGCGGCTGCTGTCGTTCTGGAAGGGCAAGCTGTTCGTCCTCGCGCTGCTCGGCTTCGCCGCGACGGACTTCATCATCACCATCACGCTGTCCGCGGCTGACGCGAGCGCGCACCTGGTGGAGAACCCGCACCTGACCAGCGTCCTGGGCGGCAAGCAGGTGCTGATCACGCTGCTTCTGGTGGCGCTGCTCGGAGCGGTCTTCCTGAAGGGCTTCAGCGAGGCGATCGGCCTGGCCGTCGCGCTGGTCGGTGTCTACCTCGCGCTCAACGTGGTCGTGGTGGCCGTCGGCGTATGGAAGATCATCCAGGCCCCGCACGTGGTCACCGACTGGACCGACGCGCTGACGACCCAGCACGGCAACCCGATCCTGATGATCGGCGTGGCGCTGGTGCTCTTCCCCAAGCTGGCGTTGGGCATGTCCGGCTTCGAGACCGGTGTCGCCGTGATGCCGCACATCAAGGGTGACCCGGACGACACCCCGAGCAGCCCGGCCGGCCGGATCCGCGGCACCCGCAAGCTGCTCACCACCGCGGCCGTGATCATGAGCGTCTTCCTGATCGCCACCAGCTTCATCACCACGCTGCTCATCCCGGCCGCGGAGTTCAAGACCGGGGGCGAGGCCAACGGTCGCGCCCTCGCCTACCTGGCCCACGAGTACCTGGGCGGCACCTTCGGCAGCATCTACGACCTGTCGACCATCGTCATCCTGTGGTTCGCCGGCGCCTCCGCGATGGCGGGAATGCTCAACCTGATGCCCCGCTACCTGCCGCGATACGGCATGGCCCCGCACTGGGCGCGCGCGGTGCGTCCCATGGTGATCGTCCTCACCCTCATCTCCTTCCTGATCACCTGGCTCTTCGACGCCGACGTCGACGCACAGGGCGGCGCCTACGCGACCGGCGTGCTGGTGCTGATGAGCTCGGCCGCCATCGCGGTGACCATCGCGGCGTACAAGAAGCGCCAGCGCGGCTGGACCGTCGCCTTCGGGATCATCGCGGCGGTATTCCTCTACACCACCGTGCTGAACTGCATGGAGCGGCCGGACGGTCTCAAGATCGGTGCTTGCTTCATCGCCGGCATCATCCTGGTCTCGCTGCTCTCCCGGCTGCGCCGCGCCTTCGAGCTGCGCGTCACCGACGTGGTGCTGGACGAGACGGCCGAGCGGTTCATCCGCGACTACGCCCACCGCCCGCTGCGCCTGATCGCCAACGAGCCGACCAATCGGGACGTCGCCGAGTACCGCGACAAGATCCGGCAGATCCGTGCCGACAACGACATCCCGGGCGAGGACGACCTGGTCTTCGTCGAGGTGACCGTCCGGGACGCCTCGGACTTCGAGTCCGAGCTGACCGTGCGCGGCGAGGTGCTGCACGGCCGGTACCGGGTGCTCACCCTGGAGAGCTCCAGCATCCCGAACGCGATCGCCGCCCTGGCGCTCACCGTCCGGGACCGCACCGGGCAGCGGCCGCACCTGTACTTCGAGTGGACCGAGGGCAACCCCTTCGCCCAGTTCCTGCGGTTCTTCCTGTTCGGGCAGGGCGAGGTCGCGCCGGTCACCCGCGAGGTGCTGCGCGAGGCGGAGCCGGACCGCACCAAGCGTCCGCGCGTCCACGTCGGCTGACGGCTGACGGCTGACGCCTGACAGCGCGGCCACGGCGACGGCCACGGCGACGGCCCGTCCGGTCCACCAGGACCGGGCGGGCCGTCGCCGTTCCCGTGAGCGGCCCTAGAGTGCGATCGGACCATCGGAACATCGGATCGCGAGAAGGGGCCCAGCCCGAATGAGCACCGCACCCGAGCACTACGACCGTCTGCTCGCCGCCCACTACACCTGGATGCTGGGAGGCGACATCCCCGCGCTGGCCGAGGCGCAGGCCGAGCTGCTGGCCGGGCTCGGCGTCTCGCCCGGGACCGGCGCGGGCACCGGGGGCCGCACCGCCGTGGACCTCGGCGCCGGCCCCGGCACCCAGAGCCTGGCCCTCGCCGCGCTCGGCTTCGACCCCGTCCTCGCCGTCGACACCAGCGCCCCGCTGCTGGCCGAGCTGCGCGAGTCCGCCGCCAAGGCCGGGCACGCCGACGCCGTCCGTACCGTCGAGGCCGACCTGTGCGGCGCGCTGGCGCAGCACACCGGGCCGGGTTCGGTGGCGGCCGTGCTCTGCATGGGCGACACCCTCACCCACCTGCCCACCCGGGTGGACGTGACGGCGCTGCTGCGCGACGCCGCCATCGCGCTCGCCCCCGGCGGGCGGCTGGTGCTGTCCTTCCGCGACCTCACCCGCCCGCTGACCGGCCCTGACCGCTTCCTGCCGGTGCGCTCCACCGCGGACCGGATCATGACCTGCTTCCTGGAGTACCCGGACGAGGACACCGCGCTGGTGCACGACCTGATCCACACCCGCGCCGGCGAGGGCTGGAACCAGCAGGTCAGCAGCTACCCCAAGCTGCGGCTGGCCACCGACTGGGTGGTGGAGCAGGTCCGCGCCGCCGGGTTCGAGCCGAGCCACGACGAGACCAACGCGCGCGGGCTGCACGTACTGGCGGCGGTCCGCCGGTAGGCCGGGTCCGGCGGGGCGCCGAACGCCTCGCCGCCGACGACGCCTCGCCGCCGAACGCCTCGCCGCCCACGCCGGCGGGACGGCGTGGGCGGCGGATGGGCCGGAGGCGGCGGGGAGGGGGCTCAGGAGGGCAGGCGGAGCACCAGGCCGGGCTGGATGAGGTCCGGGTCCTCGCCGATGGCGGTGCGGTTGAGCGCGTACAGCGCGGGCCAGCCGCCGGGGACGTTCAGGGTGGCGGCGAGCTGGTCCAGGGTGTCGTCCTCGCGGACGGTCCACTGGCCGTCCTCGGCCGAGCCGGCGGCGGGCGGCGGCAGGACGGCGTCGCGCCCGTGGTCGCGGGTGGCCTCCGCGTCGCGGCCGTCGTTGCGCGGGCCGTCGTCGTGCCGGCCGCTGTTGTGCGGACGGGCGGCCTGGTGGCCGTGGCCGCCGACGGCCCGGGAGCCGCAGACCGGCCAGGGGGAGAGGCCGCGCCGGTCGGCCAGGTGCTGGGCGACCGTCATCTGCGCCTCGCGGCTGGCGAGGTCGGGGCGCGGGGCGTAGGCGAGGCCGCCGTTCTCCCGCCAGGTGGACTGGTCGAACTGGAGGCCGCCGAAGTAGCCGTTGCCGCTGTTGATGTGCCAGTTGCCGCTGCTCTCGCAGTCCGCCACCCGCTCCCAGTCGTACCGGCCGCCGTCCGACCTCCCGCCGGGGTCGGCCCCGCTGTCGCTGCCCGGGGGTGCGGCGTGGGCCGCGGGAGCGGCGAGTGCGACGGCGAGGGCGCAGAGCGCGGTGGGGACGAGGCGGCGGAGGCGAGCGGTGGAAGGCATGGGCGGCTCTCAGGTTCGGGGACAAGGCGTGCACCACCCGGAGGCGGCGCGTTCCAACCGACGCACGCCGGACAGGGCGCGCCGCCGCCGACACGTCCGAAAGGTCACCCGCTCGGCCGCGCGCACCACCCCGGCGGCCCGCGGCCATCCGGCCGTACCCCCGTCCGGAGCCGAACCCTAGAGTGGCCGGGACGCCACTCGACGAAGGGGACGGACGGACGATGACGATCGATCAGGGGACGGCGCGGGCCGAGCTGGGTGTGATCGGTGGTTCGGGGTTGTACGCGTTGCTGGAGGAGGTGGTGGAGGTGCGGGTGGAGACGCCGTACGGGCCGCCGAGTGACGCGGTGTTCGTGGGGGAGGTGGCGGGGCGCCGGGTGGCGTTCCTGCCGCGGCACGGGCGGGGGCACGGGGTGCCGCCGCACCGGATCGACTACCGGGCCAACCTGTGGGCGTTGCACTCGTTGGGGGTGCGGCAGGTGCTGGGGCCGTGTGCGGTGGGCGGGCTGCGGGAGGAGTACGGTCCGGGCACGCTGGTGGTGCCGGACCAGTTCGTGGACCGGACCTCGGGGCGGGTGCAGACCTTCTACGACGGGCGGGTGCTGCCGGACGGTTCGGTGCCGGGGGTGGTGCACGTGTCGATGGCGGATCCGTACTGTCCGGCGGGGCGGCGGGCGGTGCTGGGGGCGGCGCGTTCGGCGGCCTGGGAGCCGGTGGACGGCGGGACGCTGGTGGTGATCGAGGGTCCGCGGTTCTCCACCCGGGCCGAGTCGCGCTGGTTCACCGCGAACGGCTGGTCGGTGGTCGGGATGACCGGGCACCCGGAGGCCGTCCTGGCACGTGAACTCGGGCTCTGCTACAGCTCGTTGGCCCTGGTCACCGACCACGACGCCGGCGTCGAGAGCGGGGACGGGGTGACCCACGCGGAGGTGCTGGAGGTCTTCGCCGGCAACGTCGACCGACTGCGCACGGTGCTGTTCAAGGCCCTGGAGGCCCTGCCCGCCGAGCGGGACTGCGTCTGCTCGCACGTACTGGACGGCGTGACCACCGGCCTGCCGGGGGTGGCCGCGGGCTGACTCCCCGCCCGGACCAGCGTTCAGCTCCCGTTCGCCGTCCCCACACGCGAACGTGGGGCGGACGTACCGTCCGGCTGGGAGCCTCCTCGGCGTTTCTCATAGCCAGGAGGTTCCGGCAGTGGCACACCCCTCTCGTAGAACGATCCTTCGGACGGGCACGGCGGTCGGCGCGCTGACCGCCGTGCCCGCCTCCACCCTGTTGTGGACCCAGCCGGCCGTCGCCGGCACCCCCGGACCGGAGCAGATCCACCTCCAGTGGGGCAACGAGCCGTCCCGTCAGATGACCGTCTCCTGGGCCACCGCCGCATCGGTGCAGCGCCCCCGGGTGCGCATCGGCACCCCGCGCGGCGGCGCCGGCCGCACCGTCGACGCGCGCAGCCGCAGCTACGTCGACGGGCTCAACAAGGTCGAGACCTTCACCCACCACGCCCGGCTGGACGGGCTGCGCCCCGACACCACGTACGTCTACGAGGTGCTGCACGACGGTGCCCAGCCCGTCCGGGGCACCTTCCGCACCGCGCCCGCCCGCGGCCGGGCCGCCTTCCGGTTCACCAGCTTCGGGGACCTCGGCACCGGCGACAACGTGTTCGCCAAGTCGTCCATCCACGGGGCCGCCGCCGTCCGCCAGGTCGAGCAGTTCAGCCCGCTGTTCCACCTGCTCAACGGCGACCTCGCGTACGCCAACAACAACCCGCAACTCCAGCCGCAGGCCTGGAACGCGTTCATGAACAACATGGCCAAGTCCGCCGCCAACCGGCCCTGGATGCCGGCCCCCGGCAACCACGAGGTCGAGGCGGGCGGCGGCGACCTCGGGTACGCCTCCTACCTGACCCGCTTCGAGCTGCCCGACAACGGGACGCGCGACCACTGCGGCAACTGGTACAGCTTCCAGGTCGGTTCGGTGCTGTTCGTCAGCCTGGACGGCAACGAGATCGCCGTCGAGGACGACGCCAGCCTCGACCCGGCCACCGGGCAGTCCGTCTACATCAGCGACTACAGCGAGGGTGCCCAACTCCGTTGGCTGGAGCGGGTGCTGTCCCGGGCCCGGGGCGGCAGCGCGGTCGACTGGATCGTGGTCAACCTGCACCAGTTCGCGATGTCCTCCTCCGCCGCCAGCCACGGCGGCGACATGGGCATCCGGGAGAGGCTGCTGCCGCTGCTCGACCGTTACTCCGTCGACCTCGTGCTGGCCGGACACGACCACGACTACGAGCGCACCCACCCCGTCCGCGGCACCGAGCCGGGCGGGCTGCTCACCCCCGCCGTCGTCGACGACGACCTGCGGCAGATCGACACCTCGGAGGGGACCGTCCACCTGATCCTCGGCGGCGGCGGCACGGCGGGCCACGATGACGTCTACCTGCCGGTCGGTCCGGACGGCGTCCGCGAGGCCGCCGTCCGCACCCAGCGGCTCACCTTCAAGGCCGACCCGGACGCCAAGGAGAAGGCCCACTGGTCCGCCGTCACCGACCCGGACACCAAGTACCCGTACGGGGTGGCCGTGTTCGACGTCGACCCGGGACTGGTCCCCGGCGGCCGCACCACCATCACCGTGTCCTACTACCACTCGGTGCCGGCCACCGCCGCCGCGCCGCTGCCGACGCCGGTGCTGTACGACCGGTTCACGCTGTACCGCGACCGCAGCGACGGCTGGGGCGACGACGACCAGGGCGAGGACGAGAACTCCCAGGGCGAGCGTGCCGCCGCCCGGCGGTAGCTGATCCCTGCTCGGCCCGCCGCGCCGTTCCGGTGCGGCGGGCCCGTCCCCGGCGGCATCGGCTGGCGCCCCTGCGCAGGAAGTCGGCCCGGCCGACTTCCTGCGCAGGGGTCGGGAGGGCTGTGGGTCGATCACGGCTTCTTTCCCCGCCCCGCCCCGACGCGATCGTGCTCGCGTCGGGGCGGAAGCGAAAAGGGCGGGCCCGCACGCAAGACCCGGGCCCGCCGAGTCCGCGTGCCTGTCGATAGACGCACCCCGCTCGGCGACCAACTGGAGCTTTCCGAAGCCGACTTCGCCCTTGCCCCGGCCTCGAAGCCTCCACCTGCCTGACCGCCCCCCGGCGCCTGCCCCGCCCTCCTGCTGGGCGGCGCGACCCACTCGGTGGTCCAGTGCAGCGAACGCGACTGGCAGGTCACCTGGGGGCGCTTCGGCCGCATCCTCGCCGCCGACGGTCACCGCCGCTTCGTCACGGTGTAGAGCCTCACGCCGCACAGGAAGTCGGCCCGTCCGACTTCCTGTGCCGAAGGCGCCCGCGCCCGTCGCTCCCCGGGCGGCGGGCCCTTTCGTGTGCGGTCAGGCGGCTTGGGGGTGGTCGGGTGCGGCGGCGGGCGGGTGGGGGAGCCAGATCAGGTGGGCGGTGATGTTCGGGTGTCGAGCGAAGTGGCGGAGGGCGCGGTCGGGCGAGGGGAGGGTCAGGTGCGTTCGGCGGTCGAGGGTGATGACATGGGTGAGACCGTCGGGGTCGGCGAGGCCCCAGGCCGCCACCCAGCCGTCGGCGGCCGCTTCGCCTACGCCGCAGACCTGGACGACGGCGAAGAGTCGGGGTGCGGTGTCGAGGACGAGTCCGCGCAGCTCCTGGTCGAACGTCATGTCGAACGGGCGAGGGTTTGGCGAGGGCGCAGCAGTCATGGAAATCTCCTACGTGAAGGGGAGTTGGACGCTGCGCTGACGCCACCAGTGGGCAGCGATCGTCCCTGACGCAGGATCAAAGATAGCCAGTCGGTAGGATGCAGTCCACCCTCTTTGAGGGATCCATGGCACATCCACCCCAAAGAGTGAAGGGAGCGGCGGATGCCGCCCAGCAAGCTTCCGCCGAGCGCCCGGCAGCGACGTCTTGGTGCAGAACTGCGTCGGTTGCGCGAGCAAGCGGGTCTGTCAGCCACGCGGGCCGGGGAACTGCACGGTGCGACGCAGTCGCGGATCAGCAGCATCGAAGCCGGCGGATACCCGGTGAGCGCGGACCGGGTGCGGACCCTGGCGCGTCTCTACGGGTGCTCGGATGATGCCCTGATCGATGCGCTGACTGGCATGACCGGTGGTCGCACGCGGGGGTGGTGGGAGGAGTACCGCGAGATCCTTCCGGCTGGGGCGCTCGACCTGGCGGAGGTCGAGCACCATGCGCAGTCCATGCGGATCGTCTCAGTGGTTCACATCCCCGGGCTTCTCCAGACCCCGGAGCATGCCCGTGCGCTCTTCCGTGATGTAGTCCCACCGTTGTCGCCGCCCGAAGTGGAGCACCTTGTCTCCCATCGCATCAAGCGGCAGGCAGTGCTGTTCGGGAAGCAGCCGACCCCACTTTCCGCCGTTGTCCATGAGACCGCCTTGCGCATGGGTTTCGGCGGGACCGAGGTGGCCCGTGATCAGCTGGAATACCTGTTGACCGCGAGCGAACTCCCTCACGTCGATGTGCGAGTGATCCCGTTCGGTACCGGGAGCTACCCCAGCTCCGGTGCCGGGATCGTGTACTTCGCCGCTGAGGTCGCCCGGTTGGACAGTGTTCAGGTCGATGGGGACCGATTCGAGTTCATTGACACCGAGCCGCAGCTGATCAAGTATCGAGCCGTGTTGGATCGGCTGGAGGCGACCGCACTCGGGCCCGAGGCGTCTCGCGATCTCATCCGCCGTACCGCCCAGAGCATGTGAGACAGGAACGATCATGGCCGTTCAGAAGTGGCAGAAGTCCTCATTCAGCGGTGACACCGCCAACTGCATCTACGTCGCGGCGACACTCGGCGACACCATAAAGATCCGCGAGAGTGATGACCCCGACGTCATCGTCACCACCACGCCGGACGGGCTCCGTGCCCTCCTGCGCGGTGTCAAGGCCGGGGAGTTCGACCATCTGACGACGTAGCTACCCTGACGTGCATGGACTGGCTGGAACGCGTGGCGAAACTCAGGCGCTGGACGAGCAACGGCGTTCGGGCGCCGCACAAGCCGTTGTTGCTGCTGTACGCCCTCGGCAGCTACCAGCGGGACACCAGCGGGGAGTTGCGCTACAGCGTGGTCGAGGAGGAGCTGAAGCGGCTGCTCGCCGACTACGGGCCGGCGAATCCGACCAACCCCGGCTATCCGTTCCACCACATGGTCAGCGACGGCGTGTGGGAGGTCCGGACCGACGACGGGCCGGGGAGTCCCGGCAGCGGGGTCGGGGTGCTGCGTTCCAGCGGGGCGACGGGCAGGCTCGCGGCCGGGCTGCGGGTGGCGCTCGGGGAGGAGCCGGCGCTGTTGGGGCGGATGGCCAGGGTGCTGCTGGACGCGCACTTCCCGTCGTCGCTGCACGCCGATCTCTGCGAGGCGGTCGGTCTCGACCTGGAGCGGGCCGAGACGACCGCGGTCGTCGGCGCCCGGCGTCAGCGGGACCGGCGGATGCGCGAACTGATACTCACCGCCTACGAGTTCCAGTGCGCGTTCTGCGGCTACGACGGTGCCCTGGGCGCGAGCACGGTCGGCCTGGAGGCCGCCCACGTGCGCTGGTGGTCGCACGACGGGCCGGACGAGGTCGACAACGGCCTGTGTCTCTGTTCGCTGCACCACAAGCTCTTCGACAAGGGCGTCCTGGGCCTGGGGGAGGGACGCCGGATCCTGGTCTCCCAGCGGTTCGTCGGCCGCAGCCAGGCCAGCCGCCGGCAGGTGCTCGCGCTCGCCGGGCGTCCGCTGATCGGTCCGCAGCCGGGCAATCCGCCGGTCGCGGACCGGCACCGGGAGTGGCATGTGCGGCAGGTGTTCCACGGCGCCCCGCGTCAACCCGTGGAGTGCGGGGCGACGGTCGCTTAGCGCGGCACCTGAAACGGCCCGGGGAGGGACCGCCGAGCCCGCCCGGCCCGAGGAACCTGGGCCGGGCGGGCTCGTGGTGTCAGTGCGACCAGTAGGGATCGTCGACCGTCGCGCACTGGGCGGCGTAGTTCAGTGGTCCTTGGCCGAACCCGCCCTCCAACTTGTCATCGGTGGTGTCGGTGACGTCGGTGAGGTCGGCCCGCACCTCGGCGCAACCGTTCACACCCACGACGAACCAGAGGGTGAACCCCGGGTCCTTCACCTCCACGGACCACCCTTCATGGCGAACCGGGTACCCCTTTGCGGCCCAGAGCGCCTGGACGATCTCCAGCGGCTCGTTGAACCGCTGTGAGGAGATCCGGACTCGGGCCGTCTGTTTGGTGGTCATCATCGCCCGACCCGTCTTCTTGCACCCGGACGTGCCGCAGAATCCGGTCAGGTCGGGTTCGGTCTCGTACCTCGTCTCGGCCCACTGGAGCCCCGGATGGAAGGCCCCCGCGACATCGGCGAGTTCGGCCGCGAGCCGGTGCTGCGCCTGCTCGATCGGGATGATGGGCTTCTCGGGCTCCGGCCAGGCGTACCAGCCGACCAGGAGCGCCAGTAGTACCCCTGGCACGGTCAGCCGCCATGCCTTGGCCCTCATCTCGGATCCTCCCGGGTGATCGTGTTGCCGTGGCCGCTCACGATCTTCCCGATGTTGGAGAGCGAGTCGCCACCCTTGTCGTGCTTCCCGAAGTAGTTGTCGTGGGAGTCGGTCATGGTCCCGTCCGCCACCGAGAATCGCTGCCCGCCGAAGCTCTGGCTCGCCGGGTCGGTGCCGTGCCACGACCCGTCGGGATGCGCGATCGCCTCGTACGCGGCCCAACCGGGAATGAGCATCCCGGGAGCGGGCGCGTCCGCGACGGGGTCGTTCTTGGCCGTCCCGACGTACACGTGATCCGCACCGATTCCGAGCTGCGACGCCTTGTCCACCCCGACACCCGGGCTGCCGACCAGGACGATGTCGTCGACGGGCAGGCCGCCGGGCTGCTGGGTCGCCTTCCCGACCACCAGGGAGCCGTAGCTGTGACCCTGCGCGGTCATGTGCGCCGGTGCGCCTTCGTGGGTGGCCCGGAGTCCGGTGAGGAACTTGTTGTACGCGGCCCCGCCCTCGTCCGCCCGGTCCTTCATGAGCACCGAGGGGCCGTCCAGCTGCGGCGCGTCGTACCCCAACCAGAACACGGACGCGACGCTCGGCGTGTCGTGGTTGATCTCCGCAGTACTCACTGCGGCATCGTAGATGCGCTTCGCCGTCGTGGCGTCGCCGCCTCCGACGCCGGCCAGGTTGCTGTTCAGCCCGGGCACCAACGACGAGACGTTCCGGGCCTTGTCCGGGTCACCCCAGGACACGATCGCGCGGCCCTGACCCTGATCACCGATCCCCAACAACAGCAGGGGTGGGTCGGAGTGCGGCCCGCCCGCACCATCGTCCACCTTGCCGTCGAGCCGGTTCTGAATGGACTGGAAGCCGTCGAGCTGCTCCTTCAGGGTGTCGTGCTTGCGCTTCCACGCCGTGTAGTCGGGGTTCGCGACGGGACCGCCGTTGGTCTCGGCGGGGTCCAGGTACTGCTTCGGCGCGGGGCCGAGGTTCTTGAGTTGGTTGTTGCGGTCCTGGATCAGGTTCTTCAGGTTGGTCCGGTTGGCCTCGTCGCGGCCGGCGGCGGGGATGCCGTCCAGGTTTCCGATCTGGTCGGGGTGGTTGAGGATCATCCGGTGCTGCTGGTCGTCGGTGAGGCCGTTCCACCAGGCTTTGACGCTGTTGGGGTCGGTGCCGGCCGGGGGGATGGTCTGGAGCGCGTTGGTGGCGTCGGTGTCGGTCTTCGCGGTGGCGGAGTCCAGGCCGGTGCCGTTGCTGGCGTTGGTGGCGAGGTGGGAGAGCCGGGCGTTGATGGTCTGGTCGGCGTGGTCGGCCTCGTTGAGCGCGGCGGTGATCCGGGACTGGATCTGCTTGGCCTGGTTCTCGGCGTCGGTGCCCGCGAAGTTCGGGGAGTTGGGGTCCTTCTCCCAGGTGATCCCGCCGTCGGCGGCGACGGTCAGTTTGTGGGTCTTGGCGTCGTCGAGGGCGTTGATCAGGTGCGCCTGGGCGGCGGCGAAGCCGTCGTAGGCGTCCTGGAGGGCCCGGCTGACCAGGCCGAGTTCCTGCTTGGCGGCCTGGAGTTCGGTGCCCAGATCGGTGATCCGGGTGTTGGCGTGGCCGGCGGCGGTGCCGGTCCACTCGGAGTGGTTCAGCCGGCCGACGACGTCGTTCTGCCAGGATTCGATGTGCTGGCCGAAGGCGGTGGCCAGGGTGTCGAAGGCGTTCTTCGCGGTGGATATGCCGATGACGTCGGCGTCCTGGAGGGTCTTGATGTCCATCGCCTACTGGGCCCCCCGCCCGCGCCGCTCGGCCATCGCCGATGTCGCATCAGCGTTCGCCACGTTCATTCATCCCCCGTTGTTCGGCGCCGGTGTACTGCCCGGTTCCGTGGTTATTCGTCCGTAAATAGTAATGGATCATGAATTGGGGCCGGGTGGCTCTGCCCTCGGCGAATCTGCGGCGGGCAGAGAAACGGGGGCCGGGCGGCGGTCGGGGGTGAGAGTGGGGTCGACGGCATCTTCGGCCCGACGAGGAGGGACCACATGAATTCATTCGACGCGCCCCGCGCGGAGCGGGGGGACACTCCGCCCAGCGCCTTCGACGACCATCTGGCCGCCCAACTGCTCGCCCAGCGCATCGTGTTGCTCGGCACGCAGGTCGACGATGTGTCGGCGAACCGGGTGTGCGCGCAGCTGCTGCTGCTGTCGGCGGAGGACCCGCGCAGTGACATCGGGCTGTACATCAACAGCCCGGGCGGGTCGGTGTCGGCGGGGCTGGCGATCTTCGACACCATGCGGCTGATCCCGAACGACGTGTCGACGCTGGCGATGGGGTTCGCGGCCAGCATGGGGCAGTTCCTGCTCACGGTGGGGGCGCGCGGCAAGCGGTTCGCGCTGCCGAACGCGCGGATCATGATGCACCAGCCGTCGGCGGGGATCGGCGGTACGGCTGCGGACATCGAGATCCAGGCGGAGAACCTGGAGTTCACCAAGCGGTCCATCGAGCGGATCACCGCCGAGCACACCGGGCAGAGCGAGGAGACGATCGCCCGGGACGGCGACCGGGACCGCTGGTTCACGGCGGAGCAGGCCGTGGAGTACGGGCTGGTGGACCGGGTGGTGGAGTCGGTGACCGACATCCGTCCGGCCTCGTCGCGGCGACGGATGGGGCTCTGACATGGGGTCGTACACGGTTCCGTACGTGATCGAGCGGACGGCTCAGGGCGAGCGGTCCTACGACGTGTTCAGCCGGCTGCTGAACGAGCGGATCATCTTCCTCGGCACCGACATCGATGACGGGGTCGCGAACGTGGTCATCGCCCAGCTCCTGCACCTGGAGTCGGAGAACCCGGAGCGCGAGATCTCGATCTACCTCAACTCGCCCGGGGGATCGTTCACTTCGCTGATGGCGATCTACGACACGATGACCTTCGTGCAGGCGCCGATCTCGACGTTCTGCGTCGGCCAGGCGGCGTCGACGGCGGCGGTGCTGCTGGCCGGCGGGGATCCCGGGCGGCGGTTCGTGCTCCAGCACGCGCGGGTGCTGCTCGGGCAGCCGGCCAGCGGCGGGCGGCAGGGGATGGTCTCCGACCTCACCCTCGCGGCCAAGGAGATGGTGCGGATCCGCTCCCAGGTGGAGGAGGTGCTGTCCCGGCACACGGGGCACGACGTGGCGACGCTGCGCGCGGACATGGACCGGGAGAAGGTGCTCACCGCCGAGGAGGCCGTCGGGTACGGGCTCGCGGACGAGGTGCTGAGCCGGCGGCTGGCGTTCGGCTGATCCCCGGCGCGTGATCCCCGGTGCGTGATCCCCGGCGCGTGACCGGTGGCCGGTACCACGGGGGTGTACCGGCCGCCGGTCCGTCCAGGCGGTCCGTCCAGGCGGTCCGTTCAGGCGGCCAGGCAGAGGCCGTTGGTCCGCGCCGACGGCGCCGTGCGGCGGTGGGCCGACTGGCTGCGGGTGTGCCGGACCAGTTCGTCCTGGGCGAGCGAGAGGAGGTCGCCGAGGCCGAGTCCGAGGGCCCTGGCGGCGGCCGCGAGCACCTCGGAGGAGGCCTCCTTGCGTCCGCGCTCCAACTCGGACAGGTACGGCATGGAGATCCGGGCCTCCTCCGCGACGTCCTTCAACGTGCGCTCCTGGGCGAGCCGTTCGCGCCGCAGCACGTCGCCGACCAGGTCACGCCAGAGCGGTTCCTTGGGTGCGGCCGGTTGGGGACCCGGGCCGGAACGCGGCGGCGGGGTCTGCGGGCGCAGCGGGATGACGCGGGCTTCGTTCGGCGCTTGAGTGCTCACCCCTTCAGCCTAGGGATCCGGGGCGCCGGGGGAAGGGGGCGGCGTTCTGCCCTCGGTGAAGTCGTGCGCACCGAGCGGCCTTCGGCCGTTGCTGCGGCGGGCCGCGCTCTAGTCGGAGTTCTCCCAGACCAGGATGCCGGGTCCGTCCGGGGTGAGGACCGGGACCCAGGCCTCGTCGGCCTGGGCGAGGCGGGACTCGTCGAGGACCAGCGGGGTGGGGAGGGCGTCGTCGCGGTTGTCGGAGGCGTAGACGGAGAAGCCGACGGCGGCCCGCAGGCGGTCGAGGAGGTCGGCGGGCCAGTCCAGGCCGCTCGATCCCCGCTTCTTCAGCTCGCGGACGAAGATCGCCCGCAGTTCGTCGTCCAGCCGGCGGCCGAGGAGGGGGATCAGGTAGCCCTCCTGCTCGTACTGGGCGCAGCGGAGGCCGCCGCCCTGGTTCTGGTAGACCACGCCGGTGGGCGCCGCCACGATGACGAACATCCAGCCCAGGCCCGTGCCGGAGCTGACCGGGTCGAGGAAGACGTACCGCTTGCCGTGGTTCGGGTGAGACATGGTCGGAGGGTCGCACAGAACGGCCGGATGCCGCACCGGGATTGATCGGGGGCGGGCCGAAGGGCGGGCTGTGGGGCCTCTGTTAGCCTGCTTGACATGATCAGGAGGGGGCCGGGGACGGGTGCGCAGCGGGCCCTGATCGCCGCGAGTTTCGTCAGCAGGGTCGGCAACGGGCTGTTCAACAGCGCGGCCATCCTCTACTTCACGCTGGTGGTGCACCTGCCCGCGACCCAGGTGGGGGCCGGACTGACGGTCGCCGGGCTGTGCGGCCTGGCGGCGGGCGTGCCGGCGGGGAACCTGGCCGACCGGTACGGGCCGCGCCGGGTCTGGCTGACGGCCCTCGCCGTGCAGGCCGCCACCATGGCGGCCTTCGTGCTCGTCGACGGCTGGCTGGTGTTCGCCCTGGTCGCCACGCTGGACCGGCTGGCCGCCACCGCGGCGGGTGCCGCGGGCGGGGCGCTGATCGCGCGGGTCGGCGGGGAGCGGCCGGCGGCGTTCCGGGCCAGGCTCCGGACGTTCGTCAACCTGGGGGTGGTCGTGGGCACCCTGGGGGCGGCCATCGCCGTCCAGCTGGACACCCGGGCCGCGTACACCGGGCTGATCCTCGCCAACGCCGCGAGCTTCGCCTTCGCCGGGCTGATCGCCCTCCTGCGCGTCCCGGACTACCCGCCGCTGCCGCGGCCCGCGGCGCATGGGCGGTGGTCGGTGCTGGCCGACCGGCCGTACGTGTCCTTCGTGGCGCTGTACAGCGCCATCGGGTTGCAGTATCAGACCGTCTCCCTGCTGCTGCCGATCTGGCTCAGCGCCCACACCGACGCCCCGCGCTGGACGGTGGCGGCGGTCTACGCGGTGAACAGCGCGGTCTGCGCGCTGCTGCAGAGCAGGCTCGGCGCCGGGGTGGAGACCCCGCGGCAGGGCGGTCGGGCGTTCCGGCTGGCCGGGCTGCTGTTCCTGGTGAGCTGCCCGTTGATGGCGCTGACGGCGGACGTGCCGACCTGGGTCGCGCCGGTGCTGGCCGTGCTCGCGGTCTGCGTCCACAGCGTCGGGGAGGTGTGGGAGTCCTCGGCGGGCTACGCGCTCGGTTACGGGCTGGCGCCCGATCACGCCCAGGGGCAGTACCAGGGCCTGTTCGGCATCGGTTTCGACGCGGGCCAGGCGCTCGCCCCGCTGGTGCTGACCGGGCTGGTGCTCCCGCTGGGCCGGCCGGGGTGGCTGCTGCTCGGGGTGTTCTTCGCCGTCCTGGGGGCGGCCGGGCCGTCGGTGGCCGCCTGGGGTGAGCGGACCCGCCCGGTGT
Organism: Kitasatospora sp. NPDC030952; assembly: GCF_055571335.1. Taxonomy (NCBI): domain Bacteria; kingdom Bacillati; phylum Actinomycetota; class Actinomycetes; order Kitasatosporales; family Streptomycetaceae; genus Kitasatospora; species Kitasatospora sp. NPDC030952. The sequence continues at coordinate 644,572 of NZ_JBVIFM010000002.1, read as the reverse complement.
CGCCGGGCGCGGGGCCCGCCGCCGAGGCCGGGCCGGCGCTCACAACCTGAACCCCGGCGCTCACAACCTGAACCCCGCCGCGTCCGCTGTGCCCGCCGCGCCCGCCGCGTCCGCCGCGCCCGCCGCGTCCGCTGTGCCCGCTGCGCCCGGGGCGCGTCAGGGGAAGATCCGGCCCAGGTGGTGGTGCAGGACGGCGGTGGCGTCCTCGGGCGTGCGCTGGTGGAGGAGGACGCTGAGGCCGAGGCCGGCGGAGAGGGCGAGCAGGACGACGGCCTCCTGGCGCGGGTCGGCGGCGCCGGCGGCGGTGAGCTGGGCGGTGAGGAAGGCTTCCATCTCGTCGGGGGCGGCGAGGAAGGACCGGCCGGCGAGGGCGGGGTCGGTGACGGAGAGTACGGCGTACTCGGTGTAGATCAGGTGGAAGGCCCGGCTCTCCTGGTCGGTGGGGACGGCTTCGAGCAGGACGGCCTCGATGATCCGGCGCGGGTCGGTGCCGGCCCCGGTGGCGCGGACGCGCTGCTGGACGCGTTCGCCCATCCGGGTGGCGAGGCGGGTCATGGCGGCGAGGAGCAGCTGCTCCTTGGTGTCGAAGTAGTACTGGACGAGCCGGACGGAGACGCCGGCCTCGGCCGCCACGGAGCGCATGGTGACGGAGTGCAGGCCGCTGTGCGCCGCCGAGCGGAGCAGGGCGTCGATGAGGTGGGCCCGTCGTTCCTCGTGATCCACCAGCTTGGGCATCGGGTTCCTTCCGGATGTTTTTGTGGTACAACCATATCACCAAAACCGGGAGGGATCATGACCAGGACCAGCGTCGGACACTTCGCCAGCGAGGCCGCGAAGGCGAAGTTCCTCAAGGCCTACGACCGGGCGATGGAGCTCTGGCCGAGCCCACGACGGGAGTTGGACGTCGAGACCGGCTACGGCACCGTCCACGTCCACCACTACGGGCCCACCGAGGGCGAGCCGATCGTGCTGCTGCACGGCCACGCCGGGCACCCGTCCAACTGGTACCCGCAGATCGCCGCCCTCGGCGCGCACCACCCGGTGTACGCGATCGACACCCTGGACGACCCGGGCCGCAGCGTGCAGCGCGCCGTCGCCGCCGGGTCGCCGGAGAACGCGGCCTGGCTGGGGGAGGTGCTGGCCGGGCTCGGGCTGGAGCGGGTGCACCTGGTGGGGGTCTCGTACGGCGGCTGGCTGGCGCTCAACCAGGCCGTCCACGGGCCCGAACGCCTCTCCTCCGTCACGTCGTTGGACCCGGGCGGGATCGAGAAGGTCCCCGCGCGGTTCTACGCCCACATGATCGGCGGGCTGTTCGGCATGCTGGCCCCGCGCCCGCTGCGCCCCGCCGTGGGGCGACTGCTGGCCAACCCGGCGCTCGGCGCGCCGCGCGAGATGATCGCCCCGCTGATGCTCGCCATGCGCAGCTACAAGCCGAGCAGCCGCCCGCCGGCCCGGCCGTTCACGGACGGGGAGTTGGGCTCGATCGGGCTGCCGGTGCTGATGCTGGTCGGCGGGCGCAGCGCGCTGCTGCGGCCGCGCCAGGTGGTGGAGCGGGTCACGGCGCTGATCCCGGGCGTGCGGGCGGAGATCGTCGAACGGGCCGGGCACGGGCTGAACCTGGAGCAGCCCGAGCTGGTCAACGAGCGGCTGCTGGGCTTCATCGCTTCGGTGCAGCAGTCGGTGTAGGCGGCCCCCCGAACCGCCCCCGAACCGCCCCCCGTCAGGAACCGGTCAGGCGGCGGCCGCCCCGGTCGCCCCGGCGCGAGCCTGGTCGTAGCGGTGGAGGACCAGCCGGGCGACCGCCGGGTGGTCGGCCAGCGGGGCGCTGGTCCAGCGGGCCGCGGTGCCGGCCGCGCGGCGGGCGAAGAAGCCGGGGGAGAGGAGGTAGGTGGCGAGGCCGACGTGAGGGTGCCCGGCGGCCCGGAGCGCGGCCACGGCCTGCTGCGGGGTGGGGGCGGCGGCCGAGAGGTGGGCGGGGGTGACGGGGCGGCCGATGCGGGCGGCGAGCAGCCGGGCGGTGAGCGCGGTGTCGGCGAGGGCGGTGGGGTCGGAGGAGCCGGCGCCGGCCAGCACCACGGGGGCGTCGGCGGGGGCGCCGGCCTCGGTGAGGCGGTCGGCGAGGGCCTCGGCGAGCAGCGGGTGGGGGCCGAGGGCGGGGGCGAGGTGGGCCGGCGGGAGGCCGGCGGCCGCGAGCGCGGCGGGCAGGTCGACCCGCAGGTGGTAGCCGGTGCCGAGCAGCAGCGGGACCAGGACCGGCCGGGCGCCCGCGAGTCGGTCGAGGGCCTGGCCGAGGGACGGCTGCGCGAGGTCCAGGAAGCAGCACCGGACCGGGAGTTCGGGCCGGAGCGAGCGGACCGTCCGGAGCAGGGCACGGATCGAGGCGGCGGCCGATGGGTCCCGGCTGCCGTGCGCGACCGCGAGCAGCATCAGCCCGCCGCCAGCCGGTAGCCGCGCTTGGGGACGGTGCGGATCAGGGCGGCGTGCGGTCCCAGGGCGGCCCGGAGCCGGCCGACCGCCGCCTCGACGGCGTGCTCGTCGGCGGCCGCGTCCGGCCACGCGGCGCGCAGCAGGTCGGCGCGGCTGAGCACCCGGCCGGGCCGTTCGGCGAGGGCGCGCAGCACGGCGGCGCCGCGCGGGCTGAGCCAGTGGCTCTCGCCGTCGACCAGGGCGGCGTTCCCCTGGAGGGTCAACACCTGTCCGGCGAGGGTGACTTCACGGCTGGAGCGGCCCGGCAGGGTGTCCGCGAGCAGCCGGACCAGGGCGCCCAGCCGGCCGCGTTCGGGGTGCACGGCGGGCAGCCCGAGGTCGGTGAGCGGCCGGGCGCACAGGCTCCCCACGCAGACCGGCAGCACATCGGTGCGCAGGGCGTCCAGCAGCGCCTCGTAGCGGCCCTCGGCCCGGGCGGTGACGAGCAGTGCGGTGATGGCGGGGGCGCTGGTGAAGGTGAGCGCGTGGACCTGGCGGCGGACGGTCTGGTCGAGCAGCCTGCGCACCGCGCCCGGGTCCTCCGGAGGCGCCCAGCGGTAGACCGGGACGGAGATCACCTCGGCGCCGCGTTCGCGCAGGGCCGCCGCGAAGGCGTCCAGCCGCACCCCGTGTTCCTGGACAGCGATCCGGCACCCGGCGAGCGGGCGGGCCAGCAGCCAGGTGAGCAGCTCGTCGGTGGCCTCGGTGTCGGGGGAGTAGCCCTCGCCGAGCCCGCTGGCGCGGACCGCCCCGGTGGCCTTGGGGCCGCGGCTGAGCACCACCGAGGCGCGGCAGGCCTCGGCGAGGGCGGCGCCCCGGCCCCAGCCCTCGGCGGCGCTCATCCAGCCGCGCCAGCCGACGCCGGTGGTGGCCACCACGTAGTCCAGCGGGGCGGCCAGGCAGCGCTCGGTGGCCTCGCGCAGGGCGAGGTCGTCGGCGAGCGGCAGGATGCGCAGCACCGGCGCCTCGACCACCTGGGCGCCGCGCCGGGTGAGCAGGGCGGCGAGCTCCTCGCGGCGGCGCGCCGCGGTGACGCCGACGGTGAAGCCGGTGAGCGGGCCCGGCGGTCCTGCCGGTCGGGCCGGTCCCGGCGTGGTGGGGGTCGCTGCCATGCGGGCCAGCCTGCGGGGCGCTTGTTACGGGGGCATTGCCCGGCCGTCACCCGCCGGTAAGCGAAGGTGCCGCTGCGGTTACGCCGGATGTCGTGGCGTGCACCCCGGCGGCCGGGCGGTGTGAGCGAGGCGTACCGCGCCCGCAACATCCGCGACCCGGTCGCGAAACAGCGGGCGGCGACCTTTCTCGGCATGACACCGATCGCCGCCCCGGCCGCCCCCGCCGCCACGGACACCCACTGCCCGTACTGCTCGCTGCAGTGCGGCATGCGGCTGTCGCCCGGCGCGCCGGGCGCCGGGCTGCCGGTCGAGGTGCTGGAGCGCCCGGACTTCCCGGTGAACCGGGGCGCGCTGTGCGGCAAGGGCCGGACGGCGCCCGCCCTGCTGGCCCGGGGCGCCCGGCTGGACGGACCGCTGCTGCGGGACCGGCCCGGCGGACCGCTGCGCTCGGCGGGCTGGCCGGAGGCGCTGGACCGGGTGGCCGCCGGGCTGGCGAGGGTGCGGGCCGAGCACGGGCCGGACGCGGTGGGCGTGTTCGGCGGCGGCGGGCTGACCAACGAGAAGGCGTACCTGCTGGGCAAGTTCGCGCGCGTCGTGCTGGGCACCGCCAACATCGACTACAACGGCCGGTTCTGCATGTCCTCGGCCGCCGCCGCGCACCGCCGGGCCTTCGGCCTGGACCGCGGCCTGCCGTTCCCGCTCGCCGACCTGCCGCACACCGGCTGCCTGATCCTGGTCGGCGGCAACCCGGCCGAGACGATGCCGCCGGCCGTCCGCTACCTACGCGAACTGCGGGAGAACGGCGGGACGTTGATCGTGGTCGACCCGCGCCGCACGCGCACCGCCGAGCTGGCCGACCTGCACCTCCAGCCGCGCCCCGGCGGGGACCTCGCGCTCGCCCTGGGCCTGCTCCACCTGGTGATCGCGGACGGCCTGGTGGACAAGGAGTTCATCGCCGAGCGGACCACCGGCTTCGACGCGGCCCGGGAGTCGGCGATGGCCCACTGGCCGGACCGGGTGGAGCGGATCACCGGCGTGCCCGCACATCAACTCCGCACCGCCGCCCGGATGTTCGGCGAGGCGGCGACCGGCATCGTGCTCACCGCGCGCGGCCCCGAACAGCAGAGCAAGGGCACCGACACCGTCGGCGCCTGGATCGACCTCTGCCTGGCCACCGGCAAGGCGGGCCGCCCGTACAGCGGCTACGGCTGCCTGACCGGGCAGGGCAAACGGGCAGGGCGGGCGCGAGCACGGCCAGAAGGCCGACCAACTGCCCGGCTACCGCTCGATCGAGGACCGGGCGGCCCGCGAACACGTGGCCGCCGTGTGGGGCGTCCCGGCCGAGCGCATCCCCGGTCCGGGCGTGTCCGCGTACGAGCTGCTGGACGGCCTCGGGCAGCCGGGCGGGGTACGGGCGCTGCTGCTGGCCGGCTCCAACCCGGCGGTGTCCGCGCCGAACGCCGGGCACGTCACCGAACGGCTGCGCGCCCTGGACCTGCTGGTGGTCGCCGACGTGGTGCTCTCCGAGACCGCCCGACTGGCCGACGTGGTGCTGCCGGTCACCCAGTGGGCCGAGGAGGACGGCACCACCACCAACCTGGAGGGCCGGGTGATCCTGCGCCGCCGCGCCCTCGACCCGCCCGAGGGCGTGCGCAGCGAGCTGTGGCTGCTGCGCGAACTGGCCGCCCGGCTGGGCGTGCCGGAGGGCTTCCCGGCCGAGGCCGAGCAGGCCTTCGACGAACTGCGGCGCGCCTCGGCCGGCGGCGACGCCGACTACGCGGGCATCAGCTACGCCCGGATCGCCGCCGAGGACGGCGTGTTCTGGCCCTGCCCGACGCCCGGACACCCGGGCACGCCACGGCTGTTCCTGGACCGCTTCGCCACCCCGGACGGCCGGGCCCGGTTCGCCGGGGTCACCCACCGCCCGGCCGCCGAGGAGCCGGACGACGCCTACCCGCTGTTCCTGACCACCGGCCGGGTGCTCTCCCAGTACCAGAGCGGCGCCCAGACCCGCCGGGTCGCCGAGCTCAACGCGGCCGCGCCCGGCCCGTTCGTCGAGCTGCACCCGCGGCTGGCGGAGCGGCTCGGGATCGCCGACGGCGAGCCGGTCGCGGTGACCAGCCGGCGCGGACGGGCCGTCGCCCCGGCGCGGATCACCGGCGCCATCCGGCCGGACACCGTCTTCATGCCCTTCCACTGGGCGGGCGCCGGCCGGGCCAACAGCCTCACCAACCCGGCCCTCGACCCGGTCTCCCGGATGCCCGAGTTCAAGCTCTGCGCCGTCCGGGTGGAGCGCGCACAGACGGAGGCGACGCCATGAGGATCGCGGTGGTCGGCGGCGGCATGGCGGCCGCCCGCTTCGCCGAACGGTACGCCGCCCTCGGCGGGCCGGGCACGGTGACCGTGTACGGCGCCGAGCCGCGCGCCCCGTACAACCGGGTGCTGCTCGCCGAGGTGCTCACCGGCCGGTACGACGCCGAGGCGATCGCGCTGCCGCTCGGCGGCGCCCTGGCCCGGCCCGGCTGCGAGGTGGTCGCCCTCGACCCGGCGGCCCGGACCCTGCTGCTGGCCGACGGCACCGAGGAGGACTGGGACGAACTGGTGCTGGCCACCGGCGCCAACCCGGTGCTCCCGCCGGTGCGCGGACTGCGCCGCCCCGACGGCCGCGGCCTGGCCGAGGGCGTGCACACGCTGCGCACCCTGGAGGACTGCGCCCGGCTCGCCGAGGAGGCCGTCGGCGCCGAGCGGGCGGTGGTGATCGGCGGCGGGGTGCTCGGGGTGAGCGCCGCCCGGGCGCTGGCCGCGCTCGGCGTGCGCACCGAGATCGTCCACCAGGCGCCCCACCTGATCGAGCGCCAGCTCGACCCGGAGGCCGCCGCCGTGCTGCGCGAGCGCCTGCGCACTCTCGGCGTCGACTGCTACCTGGGCAACCGGGCCCGGGCCGTGCACGGCGGGCTCCCCCCGGACGGAGACTGGGACAAGGTCGGCGCGGTCGAGCTGGCCAACGGCTACCGGCTGGACTGCGACCTGGTGGTGCTCGCCTGCGGCACCCGCCCGCGCACCGCGCTGGCCCACGCCGCCGGACTGCCCGTCGGCACCGGGATCCTGGTGGACGACCGGCTGGCCGCCGCCCCGCGGGTGTCCGCGATCGGCGACTGCGCCGAGCACCGCGGCACCGTCCACGGACTGGCCGGCCCCGCCTGGGAACAGGCCGACGTGCTGGCCCGCCGGCTCTCCGGCGCCGAACCCGACGCCCGCTACCCGGGCACCAGCCCGCGGGCCCGGCTCACCACCGGGGACCTGGAGTACGCGGCCTTCGGCGCCGTGGACGAGACCCTCGACCCGGACCTCGACGTGCTGCGGCTCACCGACGCCACCCGCGGCAGCTACAAGAAGCTCGTCCTGCGCGGCGACCGGCTGGTCGGCGCCATCCTGCTCGGCGACCTGGCCACCGTGGACGCGCTGGCCGGCGCCTTCGCCGACGGCGGCGCCCTCGCCGGCCACCCCCTGCACCTGCTCACCCAAGGAGTCTCCCGATGACCGCAGACGACCGCACCGCACGGGACCGCGGTGCCGTTCGGGACCTCGTCCTGGTCGGCCACGGCATGGTCGGCCAGCGCTTCCTGGAGGCCTGGAGCGAGCAGCCGGCCGCCCGCGGCTGGCGGGTCACCGTGCTCGCCGAGGAGCCCCGGCCCGCCTACGACCGGGTCCACCTCAGCTCGCTGTTCTCCGGCAGCACGCCCGAGGACCTCGCGCTCTGCCCGTCCGGCTTCCTCGCCGAGCACGGCATCGACCTGCGGCTCGGCGACCCGGTCGCCACCATCGACCGGGCCGGCCGCACCGTCACCACCCGGTCGGGCTCCGAAGTCCGGTACGACGTCCTGGTGCTGGCCACCGGCTCGGTGCCCTTCGTGCCGCCGGTGCCCGGCACCGACGCGCCCGGCTGCCACGTCTACCGCACCATCGAGGACGTCGACGCGATCCGCGCCCAGGCCGCCGACGCCGCGACCGGCGTGGTGGTCGGCGGCGGACTGCTCGGCCTGGAGGCGGCCGGCGCCCTGCGGGCCGGCGGACTGGCCACCCACGTGGTCGAGTTCGCGCCCCGACTGATGGCCGTCCAGGTGGACGACGGCGGCGGCGCCGCGCTGCGCCGCAAGATCGAGGAACTGGGCGTCACCGTCCACACCGGCGCCGGCGCCAGCGGGGTGCTCACCGGCCCGGACGGCCGGGTGCGCGGCCTCGCCCTCTCCGACGGCCGGGAACTCCCCGCCGACCTGGTGGTCTTCTCCGCCGGGGTGCGCGCCCGCGACCAGCTCGCCCGGGACTGCGCACTGCCGGTCGGCCGGCGCGGCGGCATCGTGGTCGACGCCCACTGCCGCACCGAGGACCCGGCCGTCCTCGCCATCGGGGAGTGCGCCCAGGCCGTCGACGGCCGGGTGTACGGGCTGGTCGCCCCCGGCTACCAGATGGCCGAGACGGCGGCCCGCACCATCGCCGAGCAGCAGGGCGGGGGCTTCACCGGCGCCGACACCTCCACCAAGCTCAAGCTGCTCGGCGTGGACGTCGCCAGCTTCGGCGACCCGCACGGCAGCGCCGAGGGCGCGCTCGACGTGCTGTACAGCGACAGCCGCAGCGGCGTATACCGCAAGCTGCTGATCGGCGCCGACGGCGCGCTGCTCGGCGGCGTCCTGGTCGGCGACACCGAGGGCTACGGCGCGCTGCGCCCGCTCGCCGTCGCCGGGAAGCCGCTCACCGTCGCCCCCGAACAGCTGGTGCTGCCGGCCGGGTTCGCCTCCGCCGGGCCGGTCGCGCTGCCCGACGAGGCGGTGCTCTGCTCCTGCCACAACGTCACCCAGGGCGCCGTCCGGGCCGCCGTCCGCGAGCAGGGCGCCGACAGCGTCGCCGCCGTCAAGAAGTGCACCCGGGCCGGCACCGGCTGCGGCAGCTGCCTCAAGCAGCTGGGCACCGTCGTCAAGGAGGAGTTGGAGGCCGCCGGGGTCGCCACCGTCCAGGGCCTGTGCGAGCACTTCGCCCACAGCCGCGCCGAGTTGTACGAGATCGTCCGGGTCACCGGGCTGACGAGCTTCTCCGAACTGCTCACCGAGCACGGCACCGGCGGCGAGGGCTGCGAGGTCTGCAAGCCGACCGTCGCCTCCATCCTGGCCAGCCTCGGCAACGGCCACATCCTGGACGGCGAACAGGGCGCCCTCCAGGACTCCAACGACCACTTCCTGGCCAACCTCCAGCGCAACGGCTCCTACTCGGTGGTGCCCCGGGTGCCCGGCGGCGAGATCACCCCCGAGGGCCTGATCACGATCGGCGAGATCGCCCGCGACCACGGCCTCTACACCAAGATCACCGGCGGCCAGCGGATCGACATGTTCGGCGCCACCGTCGACCAACTCCCGGTCATCTGGCGCAAGCTGGTCGACGCCGGCTTCGAGTCCGGACACGCCTACGGCAAGTCGCTGCGCACCGTGAAGTCCTGCGTCGGCGAGACCTGGTGCCGCTTCGGCGTCCAGGACTCCACCACCCTCGCCATCGAACTGGAGCTGCGCTACCGGGGGTTGCGCTCCCCGCACAAGCTCAAGGCCGCCGTCTCCGGCTGCGCCCGCGAGTGCGCGGAGGCGCAGAGCAAGGACTTCGGCATCATCGCCACCTCGGCCGGCTGGAACCTCTACGTCGGCGGCAACGGCGGCATGACCCCCCGGCACGCCGACCTGCTGGCCGCCGACCTCGACCGCGACACGCTCATCCGCACCATCGACCGCTACCTGATGTTCTACATCCGCACCGCCGACCGGCTGGAGCGCACCTCGGTCTGGCTGGAGCGGCTGGAGGGCGGACTCGACCACCTGCGGGCCGTGGTGCTGGACGACTCGCTCGGCATCGCCGCAGAGCTGGACGAACTGATGAATCGTCACATCGGCGGCTACCGGGACGAATGGGCCGAGACCCTGGCCGACCCGGAGCGGATGCGCCGCTTCGCCTCCTTCGTCAACGCCCCCGGCACCCCCGACCCCGCCGTGACCTTCGTCCCCGAACGCGGCCAGATCCGCCCCGCCCGCCCCGGCGAGGCCGGCCGCACCCTCAACGCCCCGGTGCTGATCGCCGGGCCCCGACCGGAGGTGCTCACCCCGTGACCGTACAGATCCACGACGGCAGCCACTGGCGCACCGTCTGCGCCCTCACCGACCTCCAACCCGGCCGCGGCGTGGCCGTGTTGCTCCCCGACGCCGGGCAGGTCGCGCTGTTCCGCGGCCGCTCCGGGGAGCTGTACGCCGTCGACAACCTCGACCCGTTCAGCGGCGCCCCGGTGCTCTCCCGCGGCCTGCTCGGCAGCCGAGGCGACCGGCCGACCCTCATCTCGCCGATGTACAAGCAGGTGTACGACCTCACCGACGGGCGCTGCCTGGACGAGGACACCGCCCCCGACGGCGCCCCGGCCGTGCTGCGCCGCTGGCCGGTCCGGGCCCTCGACGGGAAGGCCCTCGACGGGACGGCCCTCGACGGGACGGCCCTCGACGGGACGGCCCTCGACGGCGAGGCGCTCGAAGAGGAGGCGGCGGCATGACCACCGCGGTCGCTACCAGAACGCCCTCCCCGCTCGCCGACTGGGACCCGGAGGACGAGGAGTTCTGGGCCCGCACCGGCGCCCGGATCGCCCGCCGCAACCTGGTCCTCTCCGTCCTCTCCGAGCACATCGGCTTCTCGGTGTGGAGCCTGTGGTCGGTGCTGGTGCTCTTCCTCGGGCCCGAGTACCACATCGACACCGCGGGCAAGTTCACCCTCACCGCCCTGCCGACCGCGCTCGGCGCCCTGCTGCGGCTGCCGTACACCTTCGCGGTGGCCCGGTTCGGCGGCCGCACCTGGACGGTGGTGAGCGCCCTGCTGCTGCTGGTGCCGACGGCGCTGGCGGCCGTGGTGCTGGAGCCGGGCGTCTCCTACGGCACGCTGCTGGCGGTGGCCTGCGTGGCGGGCGTCGGGGGCGGCAACTTCGCCTCCTCGATGGCCAACATCAACGCCTTCTACCCGCACCGGCTGAAGGGCTGGGCGCTGGGCGTCAACGCGGGCGGCGGCAACCTCGGTGTCCCCGCCGTCCAGTTGCTCGGGCTGCTGGTGCTGGCCACCGCGGGCGCCGCCCACCCCCGGCTGCTGCCGCTGGTCTACCTGCCGCTGATCGTGGCGGCGGCGGCCGGGGCCTGGTGGCGGATGGACGACCTGCCGGCGTCCGCGCACGGCCGGGGCGCGGGGCGGGCCCTGCGCGAGGTCGCCCGCGATCCGTACGGCTGGGCCGTCTCCGCGCTGTACATCGGCACCTTCGGCTCCTTCATCGGCTTCGGCTTCGCCTTCGGCCAGGTGCTGCAGGTGCAGTTCCACCAGCACTTCGACACCCCGGTCAAGGCCGCCGCGCTGACCTTCCTCGGGCCGCTGCTGGGCTCGCTGCTGCGGCCGGTGGGCGGGCGGCTGGCCGACCGGTTCGGCGGTGCCCGGGTGACGCTGGCGACCTTCGTGGCCATGGGCGCCGGGACGGCGCTGGTGCTGGCGGCCTCCCGGGCGGGCTCGCTGCCGCTGTTCCTGGGCGGGTTCATCGCGCTGTTCGTGCTCAGCGGGATCGGCAACGGCTCGACGTACAAGATGATCCCGGCGCACTACCGCGGCGTCGCCCGTCGCGCGGTGGCGGCGGGCGCCGATCCGGCGACCGCCGAGGCCGACGCACGCCGGCGGTCGGCGGCACTGATCGGGCTGGCGGGCGCGGTCGGGGCGTTCGGCGGGGTGCTGGTGAACCTGGCCTTCCGGCAGTCCTTCCTCTCCACTCACAACGGTGACACCGCGTATCTCGCCTTCCTGGCAGCCTACTTGGTGTGCTCGGCGCTGACCTGGACGGTGTGGCTCCGGCCGTCGGTACGGGTGTGACGGGTTGGCCGAATGTCCTGACGGGATGTCAATTCGGCTTGATGTGGCCCGAACAAGCCGTATGTGAACCAAGCGTACGGTTCCCATCCTCGGGGGGCCTGGGAGGGCTGCTACAGTCCGAAGGTCAATCCACCTCACTCCCTCCCCCCGAACAGGGCAACCGACGGTAGGTGTTGCATGATTGATGACGCGTTCGCCGCGACCGTGAAGTCCCTCCACGTCCCCGAGATGGGAACCGACTCCACCGCCCCGCTGCTCTACTGGCTGATCCGGACGCTGCGGCCGCAGCGCGTCCTGGAAGTGGGCATGGGATACACCACCCCGTTCCTGGCCAAGGCCCTCCAGGACAACAAGGAGTCCTGGGAGGCGGAGCGGGCGCTGCTCGGCACCCCGGACGCCGCCGAGGTCCAGCCGCTCGCCCACGCCGCCTACTACGACGAGCCGTACGAGCCCCAGCTCATCTGCATCGACCGGATGACCGACCCGACCTCCTCCGCCCCCCGGGCGCTCAAGGTCATGGACGAGCTGCGGCTCTCCGGGGTCTGCCGGATCATCGAGGGCGACCTGCGCGGCTCGGCCGACAAGGTCCGGGACGCCTTCGGCCTGGTCGACTTCGCCTGGATCGACACCTGGGACACCCTCGCCTTCGTCCGCGAGTACTGGGACCTCGTCAACCCGGCCGGCGGACTGTTCGCCGCCCACTACCTGATGACCTACCCGGAGGGGCGCGCGGTGCTGCGCTACCTGGAGTCCCTCCGCGGCCGCGAGGGCGGCCGGCTGGAGATCACCAACCTCCGTGAGCCGCACCGCTTCGGCCAGAACAGCACCACCCTGATCCGCCGCATCCGCGACTACGTGGACCCGGAGGACCTCCGGCCGCAGGGCAGTAGCAACGACCCGACCGGCGTCCTCGGAATCGGCTAGCGCCCGGCCGTTCGGGGCCGCCCAGGCCCGCGGCCAACCCATGGTGACCACCCTGAACCGCGGGCAACGGTTCCGCGGACGGCATCGAAGGCGGCGATCGTGCAGCTCTACTCGGTCACTCCGGAATCGGCGAGCGAGCACCAGGTGCTCGACCAGGACTTCCTCACCCGGGTGCGGGAGACCGCCACGGCCTGCGAGCGCGCGGGCTGGGGCGGCATCCTCGTGCCGCACAACCTCCACGAGGTGGACCCCTGGCTGGTGGCCGGCTACCTGGGGTCGGTCACCAGCGGACTCGTCCCGCTGATCGCCGTCCAGCCGGCCTCGGTGCCCCCGCACACCGCCGCGGCCATGGCGGCGGCGTACGCCGCGCTGTACGGCCGCCCGGTGCACTTCAACCTGGTGGCCGGCGCCCGGGACGACGAACTGCGGCGCACCGGCGACCACTTGACCCACGACGAGCGCTACGAGCGGATGCGCGAGTACGGCCGGGTGCTGCGGGCGCTGCTGCACGGCGAGGAGGTCGACACCCGGGGCGGCTACTACACCTTCGAGCGGTTCAGCCTGGAGCCGAGGCCCGAGGTGCTGTCCCGCTGCAAGCTGTTCGTGGCCGGCTCCTCGCCCGCCAGCCTCGGCGTGGCCCGGGAGATCGCCGACGTGGTGGTCACCCACCCGGCGCGCTTCCCGGAGTGGGAGGAGACCTTCCTGCGGCCGCTGCTGGCCGACGGCTACACCGGCGAGATCGGGATCCGGATCGGCATCCTCGCCAAGCCCGCGGCGGAGGAGGCCTGGGCGACGGCCGGCAAGCGGTTCCCGGAGTCCTGGCAGGGCCGGCAGGAGACGCTGCTCAAGACCATCTCGCAGAACGCGTGGTCGCGGCAGCTGGCCGTGCACGCGGTGGCCGAGGAGCAGGAGCAGGAGCAGGAGCAGGAACAGGGGCAGGAGCCGGGGTCGGAGCAGGTGCAGCAGGCCGACGGCTCCGCCCCGGACCCGTACTGGCTGGGAGCCTTCCGCAGCGGCCGGGCCAGCGCGCCCTTCCTGGTCGGGGGCTACCAGGAGGTGGGCGCCGGGCTCGCCGACTACCTGCGCGCGGGCGTGAACCACGTCCTGCTGAACGGCAGTTACGAGGACGACTACGACGACATCAACGCCGCGATCCGGGCGGCACGGCGGCACATCGGCACATCGGAGACCTAAGGCGGGCCCGACCGAGGCCGCGCCCCGCGAACGGTTCATGGAGGTGTGGAGAAGTTGAGTCTGGTGGAGCGAAGCGGCCCCCTCACCACGTTGCAGACCCGCTGGTGGCTGCGGATCTACTGGCGGGAGCAGGGCGCGTTCGACGTCGCCTGGTCCAAGCGCTGGGACCTCCCGCCCGGGATCTCCGTCGACACGGCGACCGAGGCCCTGACGGTGCTGGTGGAACGGCACGAGAGCCTGCGCACCGCGATCGCCCTGGGCCCGGACAACCTGCCGGTCCAGCTCGTCTACGCCCCCGAGGGTCTGCGACTGCCGGTGTCCGTCGCCGAGTTGGACACCCTGGAGGAGTTCGGCGACCTGGCCGGGGTGCACCCGCTGCTCGGCGGCTCGATCCTGATGCGGCCGCCCTGGTCGGCCCGGCTGTTCGTGGAGAACGGCGAAGTCCGGGTGCTGGCCCTGGTCTTCGAGCACGTCATCGTCGACGGCTCGGGCACCCAGAACCTCCGGGAGCAGTTCCTGGCGCTCTGCCGGGGCGCCGAGGAGCCGCGACTGCGGATCACCCACCCGATCGACCGGGCGACCGCCGACTCGGTGCACTCGCACGCGCCCGAGCGGGAGAACCACAGCCCCGACCCGCGCGGCCTGGTGCCCCAACTGCTGGTGCCCGCCGCGGAACGGGAGACGACCGGCCCGCGGTTCGTGATCTCCTCGACCGAGTACGCCGGACTGCTGCCGGTCATCGACCGGATCTGCCGGCGGCACCGGGTGTCCCGGGCGATGGTCCTGATGCACGCCCTCGGCTGGCTGTTCTCGCGCCACTCCGGGATCCCCCGGATCATGTTCGGCAACGCCGCCGGCCACCGGCTGCCCACCGACGACAGCATCGACGACCTCGCCCGGACGGTCGAGGTGGTGCTGGACTTCGCCGAGGACCGGACCTTCGCCGAGTCGCTGGCCGACGCCTCCGCCACCCTGCTGCGGGTCTACGCCGAGGACCTGCGCCTGGGCATGCGCTCGCTGGACTCCCGGGCGCGCCTCGCGGAGCGGCGCGGGGTGGCGACCGTCCGGGGGCTGTACTTCAACTTCCAGGGGCCCTCCCAGCCCGGGGAGACCGCCCCGGACGGGGAGGCTGCCTCGGACGGGGAGGCCGCCGACACGCCCGTGGAGATCACCCGCACCGACGAGTGGCGGCCGGACGACAGCCACTGGACCACCGCCCTGTGGCTCTACGTCGACGACACCACGGTCTCGGTCGACTTCGACATCGACACCGTGATGTTCCCCGCGCCGCTCATCCACACCATGGGTGACCTGCTGCCCCGGTTCATCCGGTTGATCGACGAGCAGCCGGACGCGCCGCTGGCGAGCGCCCGCGCGATCCTGCCCGCCGGCTACCGGCTGGACCCGGACGCCCTGCTGGTGCAGGGTGCCTGGGTCGACCTGGACGCCGTCGGCCGGGTGGTCGGCGCCGTCCCGGGCGTACTGGACGCCGAGGTGTCGGTGGAGGCCGACGAGATCGTGGCGCAGCTGGCCCTGGACGAGTCGGTCTGCCTGTTCGACGTGCACGAGCACGTGCTGGCCCTGCTGCACGACGCCGTCGACCTGGTCGCCCCGCACCGCTACCGGCTCACCGACGCCTCCAAGGGCCGGGCCGCCGGGCGCGGCCTGCCGGACCTGGCCGAGGGCGCCGACTGGGTGCCGAGCCACGCCCTGCCGGTGCTGCCGGCGGAGACCGAGCCGGAGCGCGAACTGCTCGCCGCCCTGCGGGAGACCCAGGGCCTCGAACCGGCCACCCTGGCGCTCACCTACACGGGGGCCGGTGGCCGGGCCATCCTGGCCCCCTCGGTGGTGGAGAGCCTGCGCCGGCGCGGCCTGACCGGTCTGCGGCGCTGGCACTTCGACTCGCCGTGCACCCTGCGCGCGATCGCCCGGGCGCTGGTCCGGGAGTCGCGGGGGCACCCGCTGTAGGTCTTGCAAAGGCCTCGAACTCCCCGTTCCTGGTGGGGAGTTCGAGGCCGGTCGGACGCCGGGCGGGGCCTACTGTCCGTCGGCGTACTCCAGGGCCATCGTGGACCAGGAGTACGGCCCGCTCACCGAAGCCAACAGGTGGTCGCCGGGGGCGAGTTCGCCCGCCGCGGCGCGCCGTTGCAGGGTGATCAGGACGTCGGCCGAGAAGCAGTGCCCGAGTTCGGTGACCGGCCCGAGCAGCAGCCGGTCCGCCGGCAGCTTCATCGCCGCCAGCAGGAACTTCTGCGCCGCCGGGCGGTAGTTGGGCAGCACCACGTGCCGGAAGTCCTCGCGGCCGCGGCCGAGTCCGTCCAGCAGGGCGGCGACGCCCTCCGAGGCGAGCCGGACGGTGCCGAGGATGCCGTCCTCGGCGGGGCCGACGCCGGCCGGCCGCACCGCCGTCCGGGTGCCGGTGGCCGCCACCCGGAACCGGGGCCCGGCCGGCTCGGGCCCGGCGGTGAGCACGCAGGCGGCCGCGCCGTCGCTGAACACCGACAGGCCGCTGGCCATGATCCGGTGCCGGTCCGCCGTCCGGTCGGCGAGCACCAGCAGGACGCGTTCGCAGCGGCCCGTGGCCAGCGCGTCGGAGGCCGCCCGGACGGCCGGGACGAGGTTGCCGCAGTCCTGCCCGGACAGCGCCAGGTGCTCCACCGAGGCCAGGCCGAGCCGGTCGGCGATCCTGGCCAGCGAGCCGGTGGTGTCGGGGTCGTTCTCGCTGACGTAGAGCACCAGGTCGGGCGGGCCGGCGGTGGCGGCCAGGCTCTGTTCGGCGGCCGCGACCGCCAGCTCCCAGATCTCCTGCCGGCTCTCCCGGAAGTGGACGATCTCCGCGACCAGCGGACCGAGGTCGGCGGTCGTCGTCCCGGCCAGTTCCGACACCTTGCGGGCCTCGCCGCAGGTGTGGCCGATGGCCGAGATGGTGGTGCCGGGCATGGGTTCCCCTCACTGCTGGGTGTCACTGCTCGGTGGCCGAGATGGCCTGGACGGGACAGCTCCTGACGGCGTCGCGGACGGCGTCGTGCAGCTCCGGCGCCGGCCGGGCGTCCAGCAGGACGACCGTGCCGTCCGCGTCGTCCTGGTCGAAGACCTCGGGCGTGGCCAGGGCGCACTGCCCGGACCCGACACAGACCCCGGTGTCGACGGTGAGGTGCACGTTGCCTCCTCTTCTCCTCGCGGTTGCCGGTTGCCGGTTGCTGGTTGCGGGGTGCACCGGCTACCAGGTGACCGGCAGCCGGTGCACCCCGTAGAAGCCCATGTCGGTGGAGAGCGGCACCTCGCCCGGCGGGACGGCCAGGGCGAGTCGGGGCAAGCGCCGGAACAGGGCGGGGAGGGCGATCCGCATCTCGACCCGGGCCAGGTTCTGGCCCAGGCACTGGTGGATCCCGTACCCGAAGGCCAGGTGGCCGGTGGCCCGGCGGGTGAGATCCAGCCGGTCCGGGTCGGCGAACTGCGCCGGGTCCCGGTTGGCGGCCGACAGCGAGACGGTGACCGACTCCCCGGCCCGGAGCGTGCGGCCGGCCAGCTCGACGTCCTCCAGCGGGGTGCGCGGCACCCCGAAGTGGAAGATCGTCAGGTAGCGCAGCAGTTCCTCCACCGCGTTGTCGGCCAGCGACGGGTCCCCGGTGAGCGCGGCGAGCTGCTCGGGGTGGGACAGCAGGGCGAAGGCGCCCAGGCTGAGCGAGCTCGCCGTGGTCTCGTGCCCGGCGGTGAGCAGCAGGACGCCGACGCCGGCGATCTCCTCGGTGCTCAGGGTGCCGTCGGCGACGAGGGCGCTGAGCAGACCGTCGTCCGGGCGGCCGCGCTTGTGCTCGGTGAGCTCGCGCAGGAAGGAGTCCAGCTGGTCCATCGCCAGGGCGGCCTGCGCCTCGGTGACGTCCAGGCTGAACAGGGTCGCGCTGTTGCGCTGGAAGGCGGCCCGCTCGGCGTAGGGCACCCCGAGGAGTTCGCAGATCGCCAGCGAGGGGACGGGCAGCGCGAACTGCTCGACCAGGTCGGTGGGCGGCGTCGACTCGGCCATGGCGGTGAGGTGTTCGTCGACGACCTGGGCCAGCTGCGGCCGCAGGTCCTTCATCTTGCGGGCGGTGAACCGGCCGGCCAGCCGCTGGCGGATCCGGGTGTGCTCGGGGGCGTCCATGTCGACCAGCCAGCCGGGCAGGGCGGCACGGCCGTAGAACGGGTCGGCGCTGGGCCGGGCCACCGGGGCCCGCTTGAACTCGGAGCGCGCGCTGAACCGGGGGTCGGCCAGCACGCTGCGGGCCAGGGCGTGGCTGGTGACCAGCCAGCCGATGTGGCCGTCCGGGTAGCGCAGCGGGCGGATCGGCTCGTTCTCGCGGTCCCCGGCCAGCTCCTCCGGCGGGTCGAACGGGCGGGCGCGCACGGTGGGCAGCATCGGGGGCAGGACGGTCGGACGCGTCATCGGATCTCCTTCCTCAGGAACTCGGCCAGCCGCTGCACGCCGGTCTCGATCTGCCCGGGATCGAGGTAGCTGCAGGAGAGCCGCAGCTGGCGGTCGCCGCCGCCGCGGAGGTGGAACTGGGCCATCGGGGTCCACAGCACGCCGTAGTCGGCCGCCGAGACCTCCAGCAGGGCGGTGTCGGCCGGCACCGGCAGCGTCATGCGCAGGAAGAACCCGCCCTCGGGCCGGGTCCAGCTGATCCCGGCCGGCAGCGGCCCGGCTGGGCCCTGTCCGGGACCTAGGTGCCGGTCCAGCGCCTCGGCGAGGTGGGTCAGGTTGCGCTGGTAGAGCGCGGCCTTGTGCCGGCTCAACTCCACCAGCGAGCCGCCGTGTTCGAGCAGCATTCCGCCGATGATCGCCTGGCAGACCGGAGAGGTGTTGACGGTGACCATGCTCTTGGCGGCCGCGAGTTCGTCCGCCAGCAGGCTCCGGGAGCCGTCCGCGTCGGCCACCGGCTGGTCGGCGACCACGTAGCCGACCCGGGCGCCGGGGAAGCACACCTTGGCGAAGGTGCCGATGTGCACCACCCGGCGGTTCCGGTCGAGCGCCTTCAGCGGCGGCAGTTCCGCCCCCGGGGCGGCGGTGAAGCCGTAGGCGTTGTCCTCCAGTACCAGGAAGTCCTCGCGGTCGGCGAGTTCGAGCAGCCGGTGGCGGACCGGGAGCGGCATCCGGCTGCCGCCCGGGTTGGAGAAGTCGGGTGCCACGTAGCAGGCCCGGATCCGCCGCCCGGCCCGGCGGGCGGCCCGGCACTCGGCCGCCAGGGCGTCGAGGTCGATGCCGAGCGGGGTCTCGTCCACCGGGACGAGGTCGACGCCCAGCAGCCGGGCGGCGCCGGTGATGCCGACGAAGCACGGGTTGGCGACGGCCAGCAGGTCGGCCGGGCCGGCGAACAGCGCCCGCAGCACCAGGAACATGGCCTCCTGGGCGCCGACGGTCACCACCACGGCCGCCTCGGCGGCGTCGATGCCCTGGTCGCGGCGGAGCGCCTCGGCGATGATGCCGTTGACCAGGCCGCGGCTGGGCCCGTACTCGTAGAGCAGCCGGCGGGCGCGCTCCGGGGTGTGGCCGCGGTCCCGGACGAGGTGGTCCAGGAAGCGCTCGACGTAGCGTTCGGGGGCGAGGTCCCGCAGCAGCTCCGGGTGGGGGGCGCCGGGGGCGAAGGAGATGGCGTCCGGGTAGCGGCTCATCACCTCGTTGAGGAAGCCGATCGAGCCGAGCACCGGCTCCCGGAGCGAGGCGTGCAGCTCGGCGGCGGCCAGTCGCACCATGTCGTGGCTCACCCCCGGGCCGCCGAGCGCTGCCGGCGGCGCTCCACCTTGGCGAGGACGTCCGGGCTGTAGGCCCGTTCCACCTGGGCGACGGCGAACTCGGCCAGGTACTCGCGGTAGAGGTCGAGCGGCTCCTCGGCCAGGTTGAGCATCCGCCGGTTGGCGGCCACGGCGGGGGCGGCCAGCTCCCGTACGGCGCGCTCGACGGCCTCGTCCATGCCCTCGGCGGGGACCACCTCGTCGCAGAGCAGCCGAGCCTCCGGGTCGGTGGCGTGGATCCGGTGCCCGCCGAGGATCACCTGCCGGGCCAGCCGCCCCCCGGTGAGCCGGGTGAGCCGGAGGTTGCCCAGCCCCGGGACGATGCCCTCCTCCGCGGCGGGGAGGCTGAGGTGGGCGTCGGTCTCGGCGATCACCCGGTCGAGGACCAGCAGCAGCTGCATCCCGCCGCCGATGGCGAAGGAGTCGACCGCGCCGACCCACGGCTTGGCGACCGTACGGTCCGACCAGGCGCCGGGTGCCGGGTCGGTGAGCAGCCCGCGGGCGATCTTGTGGAGGTAGCCCAGCTCCCGGCCGAGCAGGAAGTCGACGAAGGAGATGGCGCCGTTGCGCAGGTCCTTGAGGTTGATGCCCGCGCTGAACACCCGCCGGCCCCGGTACTTGGGGTGGTCGACCGGGCCGCCGCGCAGCACCCCGACCCGGACCCGGTCGTCCAGCAGGGCGAGGTCGACGGCGGTCTCGACGTCGGTGATCAGCCCGTTGTCCTCGGCGTTCAGGCAGTGGGCGTTGTGGAAGGTCACGTGCGCGGCCGCGTTTCGGCGCTCGACCACCACGGAGTCGAGGTCGACGCGCCCCTTGGCCCGGAAGTCGCCCAGCAGGTCGAGGGCGCGCGGGGTGGGCGCCAGCATGGACTCGATCAGGTGCCGGCCCGCGGTGCGGGAGCGCAGCACGGCGGCGCAGAAGACGCCCTGGTCGATCTCCCGGCCCTCCTTGTCCGCCTGGATGAGATCCCGTTCGGCGGCCAGCTGGGCGCTGTCCGGGACGAGCCCGGGGAAGCGCCCGGCGGCGGCGTCGAGGAGTTCGGGCAGCCGTGGGCGGCGGGTCAGGCCGTCGGTGAGCAGGCCGTACACCGCGTCGGTGTGCCGGGCGAGGAAGGCCCGGCGGGCCGCCCGGGCGGCGGTGTGGACGGCGTCGGCGCGGTGCTGCTGGGCCGCGCTGCGCCCGGGCCGGGCCGGGAGCGCGGCGAGCACCTCCTCACCGGCCCGGGCGTACCGGGCCAGGGCGGCGGTGTCCTGGGCGAGGTCGCCGGTGGGGGCGGGTGGGGCCTGGTCCGGGCCGGCCGGCGGAGTGGCGGTCATCGCCGGCTGCTCCTCGGTGTTCCGGCGGCGGGGGCGGCGCCCTGCTGCAGCCTGCGCAGTTCGCGGTCGCAGGCGGCCAGGTGGACGCCCACGGCGTCGTCGTAGTCCGCGGAGCCGGCCTCCAGCAGCAGCAGGCGGCGGATGGTCAGCTCCTGGTCCGAGATCCGGCCCATCAGCACGGTCGCGGTGTGCACGGCCTCGGCGACGTCCTCGCTGATCTGGTCGATCAGGCCGAGTTCCAGGGTCTTGTCGACCGAGATGTCGTTGCCCCAGATGACGATCTGCCGGGCCTTGGCGAGGCCCAGGTGCTGGACCAGCCGGTAGACCGACATGCCGGGCCAGAAGTGGCCGTCGTTGACGGGCAGCATCAGCAGCAGGTCCGGTGCGCCGATCCGGAAGTCGGCGGCCAGCAGGAGGTCCAGGGCGGGGCCGCCGCAGGCGCCGCGGGCGGCGGCGATGGTCATCGCGGTGAGGCGTTCGAGCCGGCGCACCGCCCGTTCCCAGCGGTTGACCTGCTGGATGGCGACGGCGCCCGGCCAGGCCCGGACGTCGGCCGGGGTGGGGTCCAGCCGCAGCACCACGACGGACTTCTCGGCGCGGCTCTCCACCTCGTCGCAGACCGCGTTCAGCAGCGCGGTGAGGTCGGTCAGCGGCCGCGTGCCGTCGACCCGCACCATCAGGCCGAGCCCGTCGGGCAGCTGGGTGAGGTCGGGGTTCTCGTTCATCCGGATCGTCCTTCCTTCCGTCACCAGCCCACCAGGGCCATCTCGATGGTCGATCCGGGGCCCATGGTCATGAAGACGCCGAATTCACCGGACTTCGCGCGGCCCTCGGCCGCCAGGCGTTCGTACGAGAACAGGAAAGAGCCGCTGGAAAGGTTTCCGTGGTCGCGCAGGACCCCGGTGGTGTGCCGGACGTCCCAGCGGCTCAGCCCGAGATTCAACCGGACCGAATCGATGACCTTCTTCCCGCCGGAATGGACCACCCAGTGGGAAATGTCGGAGGGGCGCAGTCCGGTTCCGCGCAGGAGCCGGTCGAGCGATATCTCCGCGTGCGCGCCGACGACGTAGGGGACTTCCGGGTCGAGGTAGAAACTGAATTTCCCCTGGGCGTCGTCCCAGTCGTAGCGCATCGCGCCGGAGGCCTCCGGGACGATGCAGCTGGAGAAGCGCAGCAGTGCCGGGTGGCCGGCCGTCGTGCGGGCGGCCCCGGCCGGCGCCCGGTCGGCCGACCCCTGGCCGACCGGCTCCCGGGCACCCGGATCCAGATCGACCGGCCGTTCGTCGCCCGGCTGTTCGGAGGCCAGTAGGGCGACCGCGGCCGAGCCGTCGCCGAACAGGCTGTTCACCACCGAGGAGCGCATCGTCCCGTCCAGCACGTAGGCGGCCGAGCACGGCTCGATGCAGACCATGACGGCCAGCTCGCCGGGGTGCGCGGTGGCCCAACCGGCCACCGCCGTCAGGCCGTTGAGGCCAGCGTTGCACCCCATGCCGACCACGTCCAGCCGGGAGCAGTGCCGGCTGATGCCCAGCTCCTTGATCAGCAGCGCGGAGAAGCCCGGGGTGAGGAAGCCCGTCGAGGTGACGCAGCACAGGTAGCGGAGGTCGGCGAGGGTCGCGCCGGCCTCCTTGAGGCAGGCCTCGACGGCCTGCCGGCCCATGGTGATGCCGCTGCCGACGTGCTTGGCCAGCAGCTGCCCCTGGGTCTCGACGCCCCGCGAACCGTCCGGCAGCAGCGGCGGCAGGGTGAGGCCGCGGCGCTCGATGGCGCTGTTCAGGAATATCGACCGGATCCGCGGATCGGTGATGGCGAAGATGTCCAGTAGTTCGCGCTGGGTGTACGAGGTCTCGGGTACCGCGGTCCCGACGCCCAGGATTCTCGGCGAGGTGACCCGGGCTTTCCTGGCGAAGGATTCCGGACTGGGCCGGACGCTCCTGTCGGCGAGTTTCACATCAATCTCCTCCGGGCCGAATTCCGGTATTGGATCCGGTGGTTGCCGCCGCTATGATCCCTGCCATGTCAGAGGAATCCAGGAGCAGCGATGGTTCGGTTACCGCGCGCACCCCGGACGACCCGAGGGTGCGGTACGAGAAGGACGGCCACGTGGCCCGCGTGACCCTCGACCGGCCCGGCGTCCTGAACGCCATGGACCTGCGCATGCACGAGGAACTGGCCGCGGTCTGGGACGAGGTCGAGGCCGATGACGAGGTGTGGGTGGCGGTGCTCTCCGGCGCGGGCGAGCGTGCCTTCTCCGTCGGCCAGGACCTCAAGGAGCTGGCCGAGCGGGTCCGGTCCGGCACCGCCGGGACGGCCACCTTCGGCAGCCGGGGCAAGCCAGGCTGGCCGAGGCTGACCGAGCGCTTCGAGCTGGCCAAGCCGGTGGTCGCCAAGGTCCGCGGCTACGCCATGGGCGGCGGCTTCGAACTCGCCCTGGCCTGCGACCTGGTGATCGCCTCCGAGGACGCGACCTTCGCCCTGCCCGAGGCCAGGCTCGGCCTGATGGCGGGCGCCGGCGGCGTGTTCCGGCTGACCAGGCAGCTGCCGTGGCGCACGGCGATGGGCCACCTGCTGACCGGCCGTCCGATGGACGCCCGGCGGGCGTACGAACTCGGGCTGGTCAACGAGGTGGTGCCGGCCGCCGAGCTCGACGCCTGCGTGGACGGCTGGGTGGCCGACATCCTGCGCTGCGCGCCGCTCTCGGTGCGGGCGATCAAGGAGGCGGCCGGCAGGTCCGTCACCATGCCGCTGGAGACGGCCTTCGCCACCCGCTACCCCTGGGAGGAGCGGCGGATGGCCAGCCGGGACGCCGAGGAGGGGCCGCTCGCCTTCGTGGAGAAGCGCGACCCCCGGTGGCAGGCCCGCTGAGGCCCGGCCGCCCCGCTCGGTCCGCCCTGCCGGTCCAGCCAGTCCAGCCAGTCCGTCGCCGCACGCCGTCGGGCGCATCAGCTCAGGTAGTCTTCGGGGCCGCCGTCGCGGACCGTGTCGAGGGTGAAGCAGTGGAACCCGCCGCCGAACAGCCGCCGGTGGCGGTGCCGCACCGGCACGACGGTGAATCCGTGCCGTTCCAGCTTGCGCATCAGCTCCGGGCAGGCCTCGTTGACCAGTACGGTGTCCGGGCCGGCCGAGAGCACGTTCAGGTCGATGAACGGGCTGGTGAGGATGAGGTCGTCGTCGCCGTACTGCGGGAAGTTGTTGCCCTCGGGGGCCGGCGGGACGATGAGGTCCCAGGAGCGCAGCGCCTCGGGGAGCTTCTCGGCGACCTTCTCCGAGCGGACCAGCAGGGTGCCGGGGCGCAGGGCCAGCACCATGCTGTCGATGTGGCTGTCGCTCAGCTGGTGCACCCGGTGGATGCGGAAGCGGCCCTCCAGGTGGCGCTCCAGCCAGTCGCAGGCCAGCGCGTGGTTGGCGGTGGAGATGTTGACCACGAGGTCGCGGCCGAGCCGGAGGCACTGGGCGCCGTCGAACATCATCTCGAAGCCGACGTCGTACGGGGAGGGCCGGGGGTCCGCGATCGGCTCGGTGGGCCCGCCGACGGTGCTGGTGCGGGCGTAGCTGAGGTCGAAGGAGGCGTCGGTCATCAGGGGCCGGGGCATGACGGTCCACCGGGCGCCCTGGCGGAAGTACTTGTTGAAGATCGGGGTGAGGAACTGGGTCTCGAAGTAGCGGGAGCGGATCATCGGGGGCGTCTCGATGATCTCGTCGCCCACGATCAGGGTGTTGTCCCGGACGTTCAGCGGCGGGACGACCGACGCCTCCCAGGCCAGGGTCTCGACCCGGGCCGTCGTCGGGTCGACGTCCAGCGGGCGGTGGACGGTGACGTCCAGGGACTCCAGGGCCTTGACGATGCCGTCCAGGTCCTCGTTCAGCTCGTCCACGTAGCGCTGCTTGATCGGCTGGCGGCCGGAGTTGGCGGCCTGCCCGTCGCGGCCGGCCGCGGACAGTCGGGGGTAGTACCACTCCGAGCGTGACGAGTTGTCCTTGGCGATGTTGTCGTGGAAGAACAGGTCGAACGAGAGCTCGCGCTCGTGCGAGGTGTAGTTCAGCGCGGAGCCGACGATCACTTCCCTGAGCGGCGACCATTCGTCGAAGGTGTTCAGCTGCATCGCAGGCTCCTCCAGTGGTGGATCCGTTGGCACATGGCTTACTCGAAGCAGTGATCGATGACCGGGCGGGTGCGCCGGCACCGGATGTGTCACGGGCGCCGACCGTGGCGGCGGGAATCCTCAACGCAGCCGCGGGGTGGCTCCGGCCCGCAAGGGCAGGGCGGTTCTGGCACCTTGGATAGTTCGACATGCAAGCACACTTGGGTCGCCGTGACCAGAGCGGGGCCTTTAATCCGCCAACTGTGCCGGGATCCGGGGGCGTGCGCGGTCATGCGCGCTCTCACCATTACTTCACCGCGCCGAGACGATGCGTCAACCCCCGGTTGTTCAAAGGGAGTTTCTCCGTCTGTGAGCGATTCACCCAAAAGCTCGCGGAGTCTCCGCCGAAAATTCATGATCTTGGTATCATTGGCGACCCCGCCGTGAGTTGACGCAGCGTCAGAACATCCGCGCTCCCCGACGGCGCTCCCGTGAACTGCTGTTCCGAACAAGGGGATTGACCTGGCATCGGCAGGCCGGAGAGGCTCGGAGCAGCTGGGTCGTGGCATCCGAGCGGCTGTGGATCTCGGGATTGACGGCTTGGCTGTACATGTGCAAGACTCGGCTTCGAGTAATAATCCGCCATTGTGCGCGGACATGGATCGCGTAAGAAGCGACATCTCCACCCAGGACCCATTTCCGACGGGTCGAATCGCCAGGGCCGCAGCCGTGCCCGGATCGGCGATCCCCGCGTCGGAACCCCCTCAAGGTCGGAATTCGTCAGCTGATGGTCCAGGAAGGGAATGCTCATCCCATGAGCGACTCGCACGAGGGTGACCCGGTCTACGAGCGCTTCCGGTTCTTGGTGAACGCCCCCGCCCTCTTCAACGCGGTGGCGACGGCCGTCGAACTGGATGTCTTCCGGTTCCTCGCGGACCACCCCGGGGCAACGTTCGAGCAGATCCACGCGTTCGCCGGAATCCCCGCCCACCAGCTCCGCGTGCTGCTCCAGGCCGTCTGCGCGACCGGGCTGCTGGAGCGGACGGACGGGGCGTACGCCAACTCCCCGGTGGCCCGGGACCTCCTGGCCTCGGACGCCCCGGACAGCTGGGCCCACATCGTGGTCGGCTGGAAGGAGGTCTACTACCCGGCCTTCTCGCACATGACCGCCGCCCTGCGGGCCGGCACCAACCTCGCCCTCGCCGACCACCCCGGCGACGAGCCCACGCTCTACCAACGGCTCGCCCGGAACCCGGAGTTGGAGGCGGTGTTCCACCGCGCCATGAGCGCCTTCACGCTCCGCTCGGTGGACGCGCTGGTGGACCGCGGCGAGTTCGCCCCGGTGCGGCACCTGCTGGACGTGGGCGGTGGCGACGGCACCACCTCGGTCCGGCTCGCCCGGCGCCACCCGGACCTCCGGTCGACGGTCTTCGACATGCCCAGCGTGTCGCGGCTCGCCGAGCACGCCGTCCCCCCGGAGCTGGCCGACCGGGTGGTCCTGCACCCCGGGGACATCTTCACCGAGCCGTTCCCGGCCGGCGCCGACGCCGTGCTGTTCAGCCACGTCCTGGAGATCTTCGCCGAGGACCAGATCCTCGCGCTGCTGGCCAAGGCGTACGACGCCCTCCCGTCCGGCGGCAAGGTCTTCGTCTACGGCTACAACGTCTCCGACGACGAGACCAGCGGGATCTTCTCCGCCCGGCTCGGCCTCTACTTCAACGTGCTCGCCAGCGGCCAGGGCATGGCCTACCCGGCCAAGGACTACGAGGCGTGGCTGCAGCGGGTAGGCTTCGGCGACGTCAAGACCGTAGGCGGGCTCCCGTACGAGCACGGGCTCAGCATGGGTACCAAGGCCTAGTTCCTTCCGTCGCACCTGCCCTGCCGACGCGGGGGGTGCCCCCAGACGACAAGTGTTGGACGACATGCGCCAGTTCCCCGAACCAGATCCGGGCAGGCCCGCACTCGGTTCCCCAAGTCGCTACCTCCTATGGCTGGTGGCCAACCACCGCACCTCGGTGATCCTCGCCGTCTGCTACGGAGTGATCTGCACGCTGGCCCAGGCCTTCGTGCCCGCCGTGATCGGCCGGGGCATCGACGAGGGGCTGATCGCGCGGGACAAGGGGGCGCTGGTGCTGTGGAGCGCCGCCGTCCTCGCCCTGGGCGTCATCCAGGCCGTCACCGGAACCCTGCGCGACCGCTGCTCGGTGACCAACCGGTTCGGCGCCAGCTACCGGACGATGCAGCTGGTCACCCGTCAAGCCGCTGTCCTCGGCGCCGAGTTGCCGCGCCGGGTGTCCGCCGGCTCGGTGGTCAGCGTCGGCGCCACCGACATCACCCGGATCGGCATCGCCCTGGAGAGCACCGCCCGCGGCGGCGGCGCCGTGGTGTCCATCGTGGTCATCGCCGGCGTGATGCTGACGGTCTCCTGGCCGCTCGGCCTGGTCGCCCTGGTCGGCGTGCCGCTGTCGGCCTGGGCCATCGCCCGGCTGATGCGGGTGCTGCACAGCCGTCAGCAGGGCCTGCGCAAGGAGCAGGGGGCGCTCGCCGACCTCGCCGTGGACATCGTGGAGGGCCTGCGCGTGCTGCGCGGCATCGGCGGCGAGAAGGTCTTCGCCGCCCGCTACCACGAGCGCTCCCAGCGGGTGCGCGGCGAGGGCGTCCGGGTGGCCGCCGTCGAGGCCAATGTGATGGCGGGCCGGCTGCTGCTGCCGGGGCTCCTGATCACCGCCATCGTCTGGCTCGGCGCCCACTTCGTCGACAGCGGCCGGATGAGCCCGGGCGAACTCGTCGCCTTCTACGGCTACGCGGTGTTCCTCGCCGAGCAGCTGCGCCGGGCCACGACCATGGTCGACCAGCTGACCCGGGCCCTGGTCGGCGCCCGGATGGCGTCCGAATTCCTGGCCCTGGAACGCGAACTGACCTCGGGCGGCCGGGACGCGGCCGACCTCCCCGAGCAGGGCGCGCTGCGCGACCCGGAGTCCGGGATCGACCTGCCCCCGGGCCGGTTCGTCGCGGTGGCCTGCGCCACCGCCGGGGACGCCCAGCTGCTGACCGACCGGCTCGGCCGGTACACCGACTCCTCGGCCAGCTACGGCGGCGTCCCGCTGGCGGACCTCCCGCTGGACGAGGTGCGCCGCCGGATCCTGGTGGTGGACCACGGCGCCCGGCTGTTCTCCGGCACCCTGGGCGCCCAGCTCGACCCGGACGCCCGCGCGGCCGAGGACACCGGCCGACTGGACCGCGCGATCGACGACGCCTCGGCGGCCGACATCGTCGACGCGCTCCCGGACGGCCTCGGCCAGGAGATCCTCGGCAGCCGCGAGTTCTCCGGCGGCCAGCAGCAACGGCTCAACCTGGTAAGGGCGTTGGTCGCCGACCCGGAGACCCTCATCCTGATCGAGCCGACCAGCGCGCTGGACGCCCACACCGAGGGCCGGGTGGCCGGCCGGCTCGGCGCCCACCGGCGGGGCCGGTCGACGGTGGTGTTCACCACCAGCCCGATCGTGCTGGACCACGCCGACCACGTGGTCTACGTGGAACACGGCAAGGCCGTGGCGGAGGGCAGCCACGAGGAACTGCTCGGCAACGCCCGCTATCGATCCGTCGTGACCCGAGAGGTAGCAGTGGCGTGACCATCCTGCCCGTGGCAACACCCAAAGAGGTGCGCTCCTACGCCCGGCGCCTCATGCTCCAGTACCCCCGGCAGCTCTCCCTGGCGCTGCTGCTGCACGCCCTCGCCACGGTGGCCGGGCTGGTCGCCCCGAAGCTGCTGGGCGGCCTGGTCGAGGACGCCGGCAAGGGCGTCGACGACGTCACCGGTGTCGCCGTGACGATCTGCGTCGCCGTCGTCGCCCAGGCGGCCTTCACCCGCTTCGCCATGCTCGCCTCGCTGAAGCTCAGCGAGAAGGTGCTGGCCCGGCTGCGCGAGGAGTTCGTCGACCGGATGCTCGCCCTGCCGCTGGCCACCGTGGAGCGGGCCGGCCCCGGCGACCTGATCAGCCGCACCACCCGGGACATCGACGTCCTCGCCAACACCGTGCAACTCGCCGTCCCGGACACCCTGGTGGCGCTGGCCACGGTCGCGCTGACGCTCGGCGCGATCGCCCTGACCGCGCCCGTCCTGGTGCTGCCCTGCCTGGTCGCGGTACCGGTGCTGTGGCTCTCCACCCAGTGGTACCTGCGCCGGGCCCGGGCCGGCTACCTGCGGGCCAACGCCTCCTACGCCCGGCTCACCGGCGGCCTCAGCGAGACCGTCGACGGCGCCCGCACGGTGGAGGCCATGCGGCTGGCCGACCACCGCTCCGCCCGGGTCGACGGGGACATCGCGGAGTCCTACGCGGCCGAGCGCCGCACCCTCTACCTGCGCAGCGTCTACCTGCCGATCGCGGACACCGGCTACATCCTGCCGGTGGCCGCCACCCTGCTGGTCGGCGGGCTGCTGTACCTGGACGGGCACGTCTCGATCGCGGCGGTGACGGCGGCGACCCTGTACGTCCAGCAGATCATCGGCCCGGTCGACCGGCTGCTGTACTGGATGGACGAACTGCAGGTCGGCGGGACGGCCCTGGCCCGGATCCTCGGCGTCAGCAGCCCCGCCGAGGAGACGGCCGGCAGCGGTGCGGAGACGGCCGGCGCCGGTGCGGAGCACGTCCCCAGCGGCAAGGACATCGTGGTCCAGGGCGTCACCCACGCCTACCGCGACGGGCAGGACGTCCTCCACTCCGTCGACCTGGTGGTCAAACCGGGGGAGCGGCTCGCGATCGTCGGCCCGTCCGGCGCCGGGAAGAGCACCCTGGGTGCGCTGCTGGCCGGCATCCACACCCCCCGGGCCGGCGCGATCACCCTCGGCGGCACCGCGCTGACCGACATCCCGCTGGCCGAACTGCGCCGGGAGATCGCCCTGGTGACCCAGGAACAGCACGTCTTCCGGGGCACCCTGCGGGACAACCTGCTGATCGCCCGGACGGACGCCTCCGACCAGGAACTGGAGAAGGCCCTCGGCTCGGTGGACGCCTGGGACTGGGCGTCCGAACTCGGCCTGGACGCCGAGGTGGGCTCCGGGGCGGTCGCGCTCACCCCGGTCCAGTCCCAGCAACTGGCGCTGGCCAGGCTGGTGTTGACCGACCCGTACGCGGTGATCCTGGACGAGGCCACCTCGCTCTTCGACCCGCGCGCCGCCCGGCAGCTGGAGCGCGCCCTGGCCGCCGTCCTGGCCGGACGCACCGTCATCGCCATCGCCCACCGGCTGCACACCGCGCACGACGCCGACCGCGTCGTGGTCATGGAGGACGGCCGGATCAGCGAGACCGGCAGCCACGACGAACTGGTCCGCCAGGGCGGCCCGTACGCCCGGCTGTGGCACTCCTGGCACGGCGACCCGGCCGACGTACTGCCCTCCGGCTGACCGGGGGGCGCTCCCCGGCGGGACCAGGCATGACGGATCGGACCGGCAATCCACCACCAAGCTGAAGCCCGGAAGGAGCAGTCATGGAGGGCACCGAGCCGATCGGCGCCGGTCGCCGGCCCGATCGCGACGGGGAGACGACGGCGGGAGCGGCACCGCTCGACCTGGCCACCGACCGGCCCCGGCTCACCGCCGGACCGTACCGGGGCGAGACCGAGAGCGTGCCGCTCCCCGCCGGGACGACCGCCCTGCTCGATGAACTGGGCCGCAGCACCGGCGTCCCGCCGATGATCACCCTGCTCACCGTGTGGGCGGCCGTGCTGCACCGGCACACCGGGCAGACGGACCTGCTGCTCGGCCTGGACGCCGACTCCTTCGCCGAGGCCGTACCGGCTTCCGTACCGACGGCCGACCCGACGGCCGTCCCGACAGCCGGGTCGGCCGGTACGGCCGGCGGGCCCGGGATCCGTCCGCTGCGCCTGGAGCTGCGGCCCGACGCCCCCTTCACCGAGGAACTGCTCCGCTGCCGGGCCGCCGCGGCCGAGGCCCTGGGCAGCCCGCCGCAGGCCACCGCCCCCGAGCTGCGCGCCGTGGCCGGCCGCCCCGCCGAGCCGGAGCTGCGGGCCGTGGCACCCGACCTCGCCCTCGCACCGGCGGACGACGGCGGCGCGCTCGCCCTGCACTACAACGCGAGCCTGATATCCCGCGCCACCGCCGGCTGGATCCTCGGCCACTGCCTGACCCTGCTCTCCGAGGCCGTGGCCAAGCCCGGCCAGCCGCTGCGGGACCTCCGGGTGCAGGACGGCCCGGTCCACCTCCCCGAGTGGCGGCTGCCCGTCCCGGCGGGCCACCGCGCCCCCGCGCCCGCCGAGCGGGGCGAGGACCTGGTCGACCGCTTCCGCCGCACCGTGCGGGCCCACGGCGAGCGGCCCGCGCTGACCGGCCCCTCCGGCACGCTCAGCTACGCCGCACTGGACCGGATCACCAGCGCGACGGCCCGCCGGCTGCGCCGCGCCGGCGGACCGGGCAAGCGGGTCGCCCTGCTCTGCGCCCATGACCTCGGCTCGGTGGTCGGCGTCTGGTCGGTGCTCAAGTCCGGTGCCGCGTACGTCCCGCTGGACCCGCGTCAGCCGGACGCCCGGCTCACCCGCCTCCTGCTGGACGCCGAGGTCGGCGCGATCGTCTGTGACCCCGAACTCGCCGACCGCGCCGCGGCGGTGTTCCGCGGCCGGCACGTCCTGCCGCTGGACCTGACCGAGGCGGAGGAGTTGACCGACCCGGGGACCCCGGCCGACCCGCTGGACCCTCCCGGCCCGGGGGAGCCGGGCGACCCCGGACGGGCCGTCGACCCCGGCGCACCCGCCTACCTGCTGCACACCTCGGGCTCCACGGGCAAGCCGAAGGCGGTCACCCAGACCCGGCACAACGTCCTCGCCCACGGGCTCTGCTACGCCGACCGGATCCGGCTCGGCCCGGGCGACCAGGTGCCCCTGCTGGCCCGCTACACCTTCGACGCGGCCGTCATGGACCTCTACGGCGCCCTGCTCACCGGCGCCACCCTGCACGTGCTGGACCCGCTGCTGCCGGCCCCCGAACTGCGCGGCCGGCTGGCCGCAGCCGGGGCGAGCGTCGTGCACTGCACCCCGACGCTGTTCCGGCACCTCACCGGGGACCTCCCCGCCGACGCCGCCCGGCCCGAGCCGACGCTCGCGGCCGTCCGCGCGGTGGTGCTCGGCGGCGAGGATGCCACCCAGCACGACCTGCGCAGGTTCCTCGGCGCCTTCCCGGAGGGCAGCGCGCTGGTGAACGGGCTGGGCCCGACCGAGTGCACCCTGGTCACCCAGCACCTGGCCGGCCGGGCCGACCTCGGCAGCGGCGCGCTGCCGGTGGGCCACCCCGTCGACGGCGTCCGGATCCGGCTCGTCGACCAGGACGGCCACCCCACCGAGCTCTGCGGCGAACTGGAGATCCACAGCGAGCGGGTCGCCGACGGGTACTGGCGGCAACCCGACGTCACCGCGACGGCGTTCGGCACCGGGCCGGACGGGACGCCGTTCTACCGCACCGGCGACCTGGTGCGCCGCCGGGCCGACGGAGCCCTGGTCTTCCGCGGCCGCAAGGACCGGCAGATCAAGATCCGCGGCCACCGGATCGAACCCGGGGAGATCGAGGCGGTGCTGCGCGGCCACCCCACCGTCGCCGAGGCCGTGCTCACCGTGGACACCCGGCAGCCGGTGGCCCGGCTGGTCGGATACGTCACCCCCGCGACGGCCTTCCCGCCCGACCCCGAGGAACTCCGGCGCTACCTGGCCCGCACCCTGCCCGAGTACGCGGTGCCCTGGCGCCTGCTCGCCCTGGAGCGGATGCCGCTCGGCCCGACCGGCAAGCTGGACCGCTCCGCGCTGCCCGCCCCCGAGGAGGTCGCGGCCGGCCCCGGCGAGGCACCGCGGACCGCGACCGAGATCGCGGTGGCCGCCGTCTGGTGCCGGGTCCTCGGTGTCCCCTCGGCCGACCTGCACGGCAACTTCATGGCCAGTGGCGGGGATTCGATCCGGCTGCTGGAACTGCTGTCCGCGCTCCAGGACGGGTTCGGGGTCGAACTCGACCTCATGGAGGTCCTCGCCGCCCCGACCGTCGCCACCATGGCCACCCTGATCGAACGGGAGAACTGATGCTGATCCTGCCCAGCGAGCGGGCCGCCCGCACGGCCCGCGGCACCGGGGACGGGACCCGGATCCTGATCGCCAACGACTTCAGCGAGGACGTCCGGACCGACCGCGGCTGGACAGGCTGGTGGGTGCAGCGGATCGCCTGGTTCGCCGAGGAGGGCGACGTCCTGGTGCTGCCGGTGCGCCCGGAGGAGGCCTTCCTCGACTACGTGACCTCGCACACCGGGGTGCGGCGGCAGAGCCTGACGGTCGTCGTCCCGCCCGCCCACGCCGGCAGCGAGGGCACCCTCTCCCCGGCCCGGCTGGCCGACCCGGAGTTCGTCGAGGCGCTGGAGGAGGCCGTCGGCGACCGTACGGTCACCCACCTGTCCGCGCTGTGGCCGGACGCGGCGGTGGCCCGGCTGGCCCGCACCCTCGGCGTCCAGGACGCGATGCCCGGCTACGGCTTCGTCGACCAGGCCGGCGGCGTGCTGGCCAACAGCAAGTCCGCGTTCCGCACCATCGCCGGCGGCGCCGGGGTGCCGCTGCCCGAGGGCGCCGTCTGCACCAGCCCGCAGGCCGCCGAGGAGGCGATCCTCGAACTCCTCGGCGGCGGAGCGGTGGTGGTCAAGCACGACTACCTCTCCGGCGGGCGCGGAAACGAGATCCTGACCACCGGCGAGCGGTTCCGCCCGATCGGCGCCCGCCGGGTGATCACCGTGGACGGCCGGGCCGAGGTGCGGTCCTACCTGCGCGAGCGGTGGGAGTGGCTGACCGCGGCCGGCCGGGGGCGCCCGGTGGCGGAGCGCTACGTCCGCGACAGCTCCGCCTTCTTCACCGAGTTCCTGCTCACCGACGACGGGGTGGAGCTGACCGGCGACGGCGAACTGCTGTCCGCCCCCTACGCGGTGGGCCAGATCATGCCCTCCCAGGGCCTGGAGCCGGAGGTGCTGGAGCGGATCATCGAGGGCGGCCGCCGGCTCGCCGAGGCGCTGCACGCGATCGGCTACCGCGGCATCCTCGGCCCGGACGCGATCGTCACGCCCGAGCGCGAGGTGCTCTTCACCGAGTACAACGGCCGGGTCACCGGATCCACCCACATCTACGGGCGGATCGGCCGGTACGGGGTCGGCGAGGGCTTCGGCAAGGACCGGGTCATCCTCGAACGGGTCTGGCCGGAGGGCTGGTCCACCCCGTCGTTCCCGGCCGCCCACGCCGCCATCCGACAGGCCGGCCTCGGCTACGACCCGGCCACCCGCACCGGCGTGGTGCTGACCAACGCCTTCGACGGCAACAACGGCGTCATGTACTGCGTGGTGGCCGAGGACCTGGGCTCCGCCTGGGCCCGCGACCGCGCGCTGAAGCCGCTGTTCGCGGCCGACGGGCCGACGGGCTGAGCCGTGGCAGCCGACCGGGGAAGAACCCGCACCGCGCCAGCCGCCGCCGGACTCCGCGGACCGCAGCCGGCGTCCGTCGAGCTGTTCCGGTCCGCCTTCCGCCGGCACGCGGCCGGGGTCGCCGTGATCACGGCGCGCGGGGAGCGGCCGGTCGGACTGACCGCCACCTCGCTCACCTCGGTCGCCGCCGACCCCCCGATGGTCTCCTTCGGCATCAGCACCGGCTCCTCCGGCTGGCCGGTGTTCGTCGACGCCGAGCACGTCGGCGTGCACATCCTCGGGGAGCACCAGCAGGAGCTGGCCGCCACCTTCGCGCGCAGCGGGATCGACCGCTTCGCCGCGCCGACCCGCTGGGGGCCCGGCCCCCGGGGGATACCGATCCTGGACGAGGTGCCCGCCTGGCTGGTCTGCCGGGTGGTGGCGCGGGTGCCCGCCGGGGACCACCGGGTGCTGCTGGCCGAGGTGATCGCGGGGGACGCCGGCGGGCCCGGCCGTCCACTGCTCTACCACCAGGGGCGGTTCAACGTCCTGAAACACTGACCGATTTCCCCGAGCGCCGGGAATCGCCCGGCGCGGCCCGCCGGAATGCCGGTGGGTTCGTTCGCACCTTGACGCAATAGGCCGCGCGTGAAAGAGTTGACGGGTCATCGGATCGATATCCGGTCGTGTGCCGCCCGTGACCTTCGCCGACACCCACCGAGTTCGTGCGCGAATGCGGATCCGGGCCTGCCGGATCCCGTACTTTCCGTTTTCCACGAATGTCCTGTGAATTCGCCGGGACTTCCCACCGGGAGGAATGTGACATGGATCTGAACAGCCAGCTGGCGGCGATCTGGACCGATCTGCTCAAGTGTGACGAGGTCACCGCCGGGACGGACTTCTTCGAGTGCGGCGGAACCTCGATCGTGGCCGTCTACCTGGCCGCCGACATCCAGGAGAAGCTCCAGGTCACGGTGGACGCGATCGAGATCGTCTCGCACCGGAAGTTCGGCGACCTGGTGGCCCTGGTCGCCGAGCGGCACGCCGCGGCGCCGGCCTGAGCGCGGGCCTGAGTGCGGGTCTGAGTGCGGGTCTGAGCGCCGACCCCGGCCCGAGCGCGGGCCTCGGGATCCTGCTGTTCGGCATCGGCTCCCTGCTGGCCGCGGACCTCGGAAAGGTCGTCACCCGGAATTACGAACGGACGCTGCGGGACCGGGCCAGGATTCCCGGCCGGCTGCGCTGGGCGTGGCCCCGGCCGCTGCGTCCCGGAATTCAGCGGGGATTGTGGCTGGCGGTGGCCGTCGGCGGATTCGCCCTGGCCTGGTCCGCCGCCCGCGGAATCCGCTGAACACCGTCCGGTGGCCGTCCGGCATTCCGGAACCTTTCCGTGCCCGCGTTTCCGTGCCCGCGTCGCCATTCCCGCGTTTCCGTGCCCGCGTCTCCGAGCCCCAGCAGGCGGGCGGACGTGCTGGGGGAGGCCCGGGCGGCGGAGTTCACCGGCCGGACGACGCGTTGCGGACGCTCGCCGCGACGGCCGGACCCGCTACCCGATCGGCCGCACCGCCGCCGGAGCGCCCGTACGACGATCGGACGACCTGGCGCGCACGTGCTCTGAGTGACGGTTAGCGTCGGCCGCAACGCGTCCCCAATCCCTGGAGCCCCTCGTGCAGCGGTGGATCGTCCTGACAGCACTGACCTCGGCCCTCACCGGCCTCGCTGCTCCCGCCCTGGCCGCCGACCCGGCCCCGGCGCAGGCCCCGGCCCGGCGTGTGGTGCGGGATTCGTCCGGTACGGCAGTCACCCTCGGTGAGGTCCGGATCGACCCGAAGGTGCCCGGCCGGGTCCGGGTGAACGTGGGCTACCTCTGCTCGGTCGCCGACGAGGCCCGGTCGCTCACCGTCTCGGTCGAGCAGACGGACCCGGAGGACGCCACCTCGAAGGCCTTCGGCTCCAGCCGGACCGCCGAGGCCGACATCGTCTGCGACGGCAGCCGGCACCAGCGCCGGCTGATCGTCCAGTCCAAGACCTCCAACTGGATCCCGGACGCCGACGCCGTCGTGATCGCCACCGTCTCCAACATCGGTGCGTCGCCGTCCGCCTCGGCCGACAGCCGCCGGGTGAAGCTCGCCGCCGACTGAGCCGACTGAGCCGCCCGCCCCCCGACCGTCCGACCGCCCGTCACCGTCCCCGTCATCGTGGCCCGGCCCTCCGGCCGGGCCTCGGTGCTGTCCGGGGTGTCGGCGGCTCGCCGAGGCAGCCGTTCCGCTTCACGATTCCACAGGTGAAGGGGCCGGTCCGGCTCTGGCCCCTTGTTCTACAGTGCTGTAGAACTAAGGCTCGTAGTGAACAGCGAACGGGGGCACGGCATGGACAGGCCGCTTCGACTGCCGCAGCAGGATCGGGCCGACTTCGAGACGGAGTTGGGCAGGGCGCTGGCCGCGCCGCAGGTGCGGGCGGCGCTGCGGGACAGCGGGGACGAGGCGCGCGGGGTGGAGCGGCTGCGGCGGGCGGCGCGGGAGAACGCCGAGTACGTGCTGGCCGCCGCGGCGCCGGAGTACGAGCGCTACGCGACACTGCGGGCGGACGCCGACGCGATGGCGCGGCTGCCGGTGGACGCGCCGGCGCGGGAGCGGGCGTCGGGCTGGTGGGGCGTGCTGGGGGTGATCGTGCCGATCATCGCGGTGACCGCGGCCGTGGTCTTCCTGGTGCTCGGCCATCTGCTGGGCCTGGCCGAGGA
This sequence comes from Kitasatospora sp. NPDC030952, assembly GCF_055571335.1. Taxonomy (NCBI): domain Bacteria; kingdom Bacillati; phylum Actinomycetota; class Actinomycetes; order Kitasatosporales; family Streptomycetaceae; genus Kitasatospora; species Kitasatospora sp. NPDC030952. The sequence continues at coordinate 607,627 of NZ_JBVIFM010000002.1, read as the reverse complement.
CTTGGCGGTGCTGGGGCACGCGCTGGTGGGGGCCGGCTGGGTGGCCGCCGGGGTGGCGGCGGTCTGTCTGCTGGTCGGCGGGCTGGGGCTGTTGGGGTCGGCGGCGCGGGGGCGGGGTCCGGAGGCCGGGGCGGCGGAGGGGCCGGGCGAGCTGGTGCAGGCGCGGGACGCCTGGCGGTCGGCCCTGGCGGAGCGCGGGCTGGTGCCCTTCCTGGTGGCGCAGGCGAGCGCGGGGCGGGCGGTCTGACGGTCCGCCGCCCAAGGGTCTGACGGTCCGTCGTCCGAGCGGTCGGACGGTTCGCCGCCCGGGTGGGCGGTGGGTCAAGGCGGGGTGTGGTCGGGTAAGGGGCGGTTAAAATCGGCGCCCGGCCGGGGAGTTGGCGCGCGGCCGGTTCGCGGGCGATCGGGCCGGGCGGGGCGGGCGCGGTGACCCGCCGAGGGGCGTGCGAGTGGTCGGGTGGCGCCGCCGGGCGTCGTGCGGAGGGCCTTGTGCGCGCCCATCAGTGAAATATCATATGGCGCATTGCACAGTGGTCGGCCCGGGGTGAGACCCCGTTCCCCGTCCTCCCGGACCGCATGTGTGCCCCACCCGTGCATCCCTCCCCCCCCCACGTCACGAGAGACGGAACCCGACCCGTGTTCAGATTCCGATCCCGCACGCCCGGACGCGCCCGCCGCGCCCCGCGCACCGCCCTGGTGGCGCTCGCGGCCGCGCTGGCCGGTGCCGCGCTCAGCAGTCCGCTGTCCGCGATGGCCGACTCCCACGCGCCGCAGCCCACCACCGTGGCGGCCCGGCCCGGCACCCCGAAGGCCGCCGCCCCGCAGAAGACCGTCCCGCAGAAGTCCGGCCCGCGCCGGGTCGGGGCGGCCAAGGCCGGGCCCGTCGGCGCCACCACGAAGGCGCCCCAGCTGGTGGACGGCGCCGACCCGGGCACCGGCGAGCACGGCGACGGCAATGTCGCGAACCAGTACGACCTCCAGGTCACCTACAAGGGCGGCCAGGAGTCGACCGGCGTGGTGATCGGGGCGCCCAAGGTCTACCTGGTGCTCTGGGGCTCCCAGTGGGGCACGCCGTCCACCAACGCCACCGGCGACACCGTGACCACCGGCGACCCGGACCAGGCGGCCCCCTACCAGCAGGACTTCTTCAAGGGCCTCGGCAGCGCCGGCGACGGCTGGAGCGCCGTGCTCACCCAGTACTGCGAGGGCATCGCCGCCGGCTCCGTCCAGTGCCCGGCGGGCTCCGCGCACATCCCGTACCCGCAGCCGGGCAGCGTGCTCGCCGGCGTCTGGGTGGACAACGCCGCCCCCGCGCCGCAGTCCGCGACCGAGCCGCAGCTCGGCGCCGAGGCGCTGGCCGCCGCCAAGCACTTCGGCAACCTGACCGAGGCGCAGAACCGCAACGTCCAGTACGTCATCGACTCGCCGCAGGGCACCGACCCGGACAAGTGGAAGGAGCTGGGCTACTGCGCCTGGCACGACTTCCAGCGCTCCCCGTACGGCCAGCTCGCCTACACCAACATGCCGTACCTGACGGACGTGGCCGGCTGCGGCACCAACTGGTTCGGCGAGAACACCCCGCGCGGGCGGCTGGACGGCTACGGGATCATCGGTGGCCACGAGTACGCGGAGACGGTGAGCGACCCGAACACCCCCGGCGGCTGGACCGACGCCACCGGCCAGGAGATCGGTGACAAGTGCGCCTGGATCCCCAAGGGCTCCAACGGCGGGCTGTTCACCGAGGACCTCTCGACCGGCTCCTTCCCGCTGCAGACCCTGTGGTCCAACGCCGACCACCTGTGCATGGCCTCGGACCCGGTCGTGGCCTCCCCGCCGGTCTCGGTGAGCACCATGTGCGACCGCACCGACAAGGCCGGGCAGCCGCTGTCGATCCCGGCGGTGGGCGTCTCCAGCAGCGGCGCGGCCCTCACCTACAGCGCCACCGGACTGCCGCAGGGGCTGGCCGTCGACGCCCACAGCGGGGTGATCTCCGGCACCGCCGCCGCCACGAACGGCTACCAGCGGATCACCGTCACGGCGACCGACCCGGCGGGCAAGGCGGCCTCCACCGGCTTCTGGGAGAACGTCAGCGCCTCCGGCGGCGCGGGCTGCGGCGGGATCGAGCAGCTCATCGACCCGGGCTTCGAGAACGGCTCGGCGGACGTGAACCACACCGTGATGACGGACGCCTGGAGCCCGTCGGGCTACAACCTCATCACCCCGTCCAGCCTGCACGCGCCGCACTCCGGCTCCTGGTACGCCTGGCTCGGCCAGAACACCGGGACGGACGACTCGATCACCACCTACCTCAACACCTACCCGGGCTACGGGCAGGCGAGCTTCTCCTTCTGGCTGGACGTGGCGCCGGTCGACCCCGCCGCACCCGCCGCCGACACGCTGTCGCTGGTGGCGATCGACCAGTACACCGGGCAGCCGCTCGGCACGGTGAAGACCTGGAGCGGTCGCAACCCGACCAACGGCTACCAGTACCAGTCGGTGGACCTCTCCCCGCTCATCGGCCAGGTCGGTTGGGGGACCACCATCGGCCTCGAGCTGGTCTCCCACGAGACCGGCGCCAACCCGACCACCTCCTTCCTGATCGACGACGCCTCGGGCCGCGAGAGCTGATCCCGCCCCCGGACGCCGGCCCCGCCACCACGGTTCACGGTGGCGGGGCCGGCGTCATGACCCGTCACCCCTCCGGCAGCGGCCGGGGGTCGTCGGCGTGGGCGCGGGCCGCGTCCACCAGCAACTGGACGGCTCCCAGCGGAAGTTGCAGCCGCCGGGCGATCCAGGGGGCCGGCCGCCCGGTCCGGGCGAGCATCCAGGCCGAGTACAACTGACCCAGCTGCGGGGCCCGTTCGGCGAGCAGCAGCGGGCGGACGGCCTCCATCGGGAAGCCCTCCAGCGCACGGGCGCTGTACTCGCGCCCATTGGGGCCGGGCGGGGGCAGCGGGAGCGGGCGGCGGGCGTCGAGCCAGCGGCCGAGCAGGACGGCCCCGACCACCAGCAGGCCGGAACAGGAGACGCCGATCAGGATGCCGCCGATGACCGGGCGGTCGTCCTCCTCGGCCAGGCCGAGGGCGATCTCCTCCAGCACGAGCAGCCCGAGCACGGCGGCCAGCACCGCCGCCTCGCGGGGCCGGGGGAGGAGCCGGGACGTCGTCATGGGAAACCTCTTCCTCGGCAGCGGGACCGGGAGGCTGGGGCGGGCGCGGCGACTCACCCTCCGTACAACGGCGACGAACGGCCCGGGGCACGCCCGGGCGGCCGGACGGTGAAGGGGCGTGCACCGAGTTGACGGCGCGTCAACAGCTCAGCGGTGGGCCGGAGTTCTGCCGCCGGGTGACCCGGGAACGCGGAGCCGGGCAGGGGCGTCGAGCGGGTCGCGATCCGCAGGGGTGCGGTCCATGCGTCTCGCCTCCTTCCGGTCGGGCGCGCCAGGGTGGTGCGGACGTCGACGGGGCAGGGGTTTCACCTTCGGACCCGTCGACAGCATAGCCCGGTCATGCCAACTTCGACAGCTCTGTCGAAGTTGGCCCGCGGAACCGCCAACTCCCCTTGGAACACCGGCAGGTGAGGCGCGCTCCTGGAGGATCGACCAGCGCCGGACGGGTGCGAATGGTGCCCGGACCCACTCGTGACACCCGCCCCCCGGCCGCTTCAATCGCCCTACCGGACCAATCGGACCGGCCGGGGACGGAGAGGCGACATGGACCTGAACACGGTGGCCGAGCTACGGGACGCCCGCCTCGGCGGCGCCTGGCGACCCGGCGACGCCTGGCTCGGCGGCGGGACGTACCTGTTCTCCGAACCCCAGCCGCACCTCCGCCGGCTGATCGACCTCGGCCGGATGGGCTGGGAGCCGCTCAGCCGCACCCCGGACGGCGGCCTGGAGATCGCCGCGACCTGCACCGTCGCCCAGCTCTCCCGGTACGGCCGCCAGGAGGCCGACTGGCGGGCCGCGCCGCTGGTCGAGCAGTGCTGCAGGGCGTTCCTGGCCTCCTGGAAGATCTGGAACGCGGCCACCGTCGGCGGCAACCTCTGCAACGCCCTGCCGGCCGGCCCGATGATCTCGCTCACCGCCGCCCTGGACGGCGTCTGCCTGCTGCGCGCCCCCTCCGGTGAGCACCGCCGCGTCCCGGTGGCCGAGTTCGTCACCGGCGCCGGGCGCAAGGACCTCCGCCCCGGCGAACTGCTGCGCTCGATCACCCTGCCCGCCCGCGCCCTGGCGAGCCGCACGGCCTTCCGCCAGGCCTCGTTGTACGGGCTGGGCCGCTCCGCCGCCCTGCTGATCGGCACCCTGGACCCGGCGGACGGCTCGCTCACCCTCACCGTCACCGCCTCCACCGTGCGCCCGTTCCGGTTCTGGTTCCCGCCCGCCCCCAACGCGGCGGCCGTCCGGGAGGCGCTGCGCGAGGGCATCCGGCCGGAGGAGTACTTCGACGACATCCACGGGCTGCCCGACTGGCGGCGGCACCTCACCCTGCACTTCGCCGAGCAGATCCGGCGCGAGCTGGAGCACGACCTCGGCCCCCAGCACCCCACCGAGGAGGCAGCGCGATGAGCTTCGCCATGCACGTCAACGGCCGCCCCACCGACACCGACCCCCGCCCCGGCCAGTGCCTGCGCACCTACCTGCGCGAACGCGGCTGGTTCGGCGTGAAGAAGGGCTGCGACGCCGGCGACTGCGGCGCCTGCACCGTGCAGGTCGACGGCACCCCGGTGCACAGCTGCCTCTACCCGGCGGCCCGCGCCGAGGGCCGCTCCGTCACCACCGTGGAGGGCCTGGCCGGCCCGGACGGCGAACTCCACCCGATGCAGCAGCGCTTCCTGGACGCCCAGGGCTTCCAGTGCGGCTTCTGCACGGCCGGCTTCCTGATGACCGCCACCGCCCTGGACGCCGACCAACTCACCGACCTGCCGCGCTCGTTGAAGGGCAACCTGTGCCGCTGCACCGGCTACCGGGCGATCGAGGACGCGATCAACGGCGTCCGCCACACCGAGGACCCCGACCCCGGCCACGCCGTCGGCCGCAACCTCGGCGCCCCGGCCGGCCCCCAGGTGGTCACCGGCACCGCCCGCTACACCTTCGACCAGGACGTGCCCGGCCTGCTGCACCTGAAGCTGCTGCGCTCCCCGCACCCGCACGCCCGGATCCTCGCCATCGACACCTCGGCCGCCCTGCGCGTCCCCGGCGTGCACGCCGTCCTCACCCACCAGGACGCCCCCGAGCGGCTCTACTCCTCCGCCCGGCACGAGCACCCCACCGAGGACCCGGACGACACCCGGGTCCTGGACGACGTGGTGCGCTTCGTCGGCCAGCGGGTCGCCGCCGTGGTCGCCGACAGCGAGGCCGCCGCCGAGGAGGGCTGCCGGCGGATCGTCGTGGAGTACCAGCAGCTCCCGTACGTACTGGACCCGGAGGAGGCGATGGCCCCCGGCGCGCCGGTGCTGCACCCCAAGGGCCCGGAGTCCCGGATCGCCCGCCCGGAGAGCAACGTCTGCGGCGAGGTGCACGGCGAACTCGGCAGCGTGGAGCAGGGGTTCGCCGAGGCAGCGGAGGTCTACGAGGGGACCTTCCGCACCCAGCGGGTCCAGCACGCCAGCCTGGAGACCCACGGGTGCCTGGTGTACTTCGAGGAGAACGAGGAGACCGGCGGCGAGCGGCTGGTGGTCCGCTCCAGCACCCAGGTGCCGTTCCTCACCCGGCGTGCCCTGTGCGCCCTCTACGACCTCCCGGAGGAGGAGGTCCGGGTGGTGGCCGGCCGGGTCGGCGGCGGCTTCGGCGGCAAGCAGGAGATGCTCACCGAGGACATCGCGGTGCTCGCCGCGCTGCGCCTGCGCCGCCCGGTGAAACTGGAGTTCACCCGCGCCGAGCAGTTCTTCGGCGCCACCACCCGGCACCCCTTCACCATCACCGTCAAGGTGGGCGCCAGGGCGGACGGCACGCTGACCGCGCTGCAGTTCCGGGTGGTCTCCGACACCGGGGCGTACGGCAACCACGGCCCGGCGGTGATGTTCCACAGCGTCGGCGAGTCGATGGGCGTCTACCGGGCGCCGCACAAGAAGGTCGACGCCTACTCGGTGTACACCAACGCCGTCCCGGCCGGGGCCTTCCGCGGCTACGGCCTCGGGCAGGTGACCTTCGCCGTCGAGTCCGCGATGGACGAACTCGCCCGCCGGCTCGGCATCGACCCGCTGGTCCTCCGGGAGCGCAACGTCATCGGCCCGGGCGAGCAGATGGAGGGCCCGGGCGGCGAGGAGGAGGACCTGCACATCGCCTCCTACGGCCTGGACCAGTGCCTCCAGGTGGTGCGCGACGCCCTCGCGGACGACCGCAGCGCCGCCGACGCCCCCGAGGGCTGGCTGGTCGGCCAGGGCTTCGCCATGGCGGCCATCGCGACCGGCCCGCCCGGCGGCCACTTCGCCGACGCGACGGTGTCCCTGCGGGAGGACGGCGGCTACGACGTCGCCGTGGGCACCGCGGAGTTCGGCAACGGCACCACCACCGTGCACCAGCAGATCACCGCCGGGGCCCTCGGCACCACGGCGGACCGGATCGCGATCCGCCAGTCCGACACCGACGTCGTACGGCATGACACCGGCGCGTTCGGCTCGGCCGGGACGGTGGTCGCGGGCAAGGCCGTGATGAAGGCCGCCAACGCGCTGGCCGAGCGGATCCTCAGCTTCACGGCCGAGTACGCCAGGACGCCCCGCAGCCAACTGCGGCTCACCGCCGACGCGGTGGAGTGCGAGGGCCGACGGGTCCCGCTGAAGGAGGTCTTCGAGGCCGCCCGCGAGCGGGCGGTGGAGCTCTCCGCCGCCGGGCACTGGGGCGGCTCACCACGTTCGGTGGCCTTCAACTCGCAGTGGTTCCGGATCGCCGTCGACCCGGACACCGGGGAGATCCGGATCCTGCGCAGCGTCCACGGCGCCGACGCCGGGCGGGTGATGAACCCGATGCAGTGCCGCGGCCAGGTCGAGGGCGGGGTCGCCCAGGCGCTCGGCGCCACCCTGTTCGAACGGGTGCTGCTGGACGAGCGGGGCGAGGTCACCACCGCCGCCTTCCGCCGCTACCGGCTCCCGGCGTACGCCGACGTGCCGCGCACCGAGGTGCACTTCAGCACCACCTCGGACGCGATCGGCCCGCTGGGCGCCAAGTCGATGAGCGAGAGCCCGTTCAACCCGGTCGCCCCCGCCTTCGCCAACGCGCTGCGCGACGCCACCGGCATCCGCTTCACCGACCCGCCGTTCCTGCGCGACCAGGTCTGGCGGGCGCTGACCGAACACCGACGGCTACCCTGAGTGAAGACACCCGAGTGGTCCACCCCGGTAGGGCGAGTGGTCCACCCTGGTAGGGGAGGCCGGACCGATGGGACTCACCAGTCAGAAACTGCTGGCGCTGACGGCGCTGCTCGCGGTCGGCACGGTGCTCGGCACGCTCTGGGTCTGGCCCAGGCTCGCCGTCCGCAGCTGGCCCGCGACGTTCCTGCGGCTCGGCACCATCGCCGTCACCCAGCTGGCCCTGCTGGCCACCCTGGGGCTCGCCGTCAACGACTACTTCGTCTTCTACAGCAGCTGGTCCGACCTGCTCGGGCACGACCGGGGCGCCGCCGTCATCCAGGGCGCCGCCCCGGGAAGCCCCGGAACCCAGGGAGGCCCCGGAACTCCGGGAAACACCGGCACTCAGGGCACCCCGGGGAGCACCGGCGCCCCGACGGCGCCGGCCGGCCCGCCCGGGGTGCAGGTGCTCGGCGCCGCCGAGATCACCGGCGTCGGCTCGGCGAGCCGCGACCCGGCCCGGATCGGCCGGCTCGACCGGGTCCGGCTGCCCGGCACCACCACCGGGCTGAGCACCGACGGCTACGTCTACCTGCCGCCCCAGTACTTCCAGCCCGGCAACGAGGCCCGGCACTTCCCGGCCGTGCTGGTGATGACCGGCTTCCCCGGGGACGCCGCCAACCTGGTCACCAAGCTGCGCTACCCGGCCACCGAATTCGACCTGCTGCGCAAGGGCGCCATGAAACCGGCCGTCCTGGTGCTGCTGCGACCCTCGCCCAGCATGCCCCGGGACAGCGAGTGCGAGGACGTCCCGCACGGCCCGCAGGCGCAGCGCTACTACGCCACCGACGTGCCCGCCGACCTGCGGGCGAGCTACCGGGTGCTCGGCGCCCCCGGCAGCCTGGGCGTGATGGGCGACTCCACCGGCGGCTACTGCGCCGTCAAGCTCGGCATGGTGCACCCGGACACCTTCCCGGCGGCGGTCTCGCTCTCCGGCTACTTCAAGGCGGCCGAGGACGTCACCACCGGCGACCTCTTCGGCGGCAGCCAGGCGCGGCGCGACGAGGCCGACCTGAACTGGCGACTGGCCCACCTGCCGCTGCCCGCGCTCGCGGTGCTGCTCGCCGACAGCAAGGAGGACGGCAGCACCTACGCCGAGTCCAGCGCGTTCGCGGCGGCGGCCCGGCCCCCGCTGGTGGTGGCCCAGGCGACGGTCGACTCCGGCGGTCACAACTTCACCACCTGGGACCGGCTGATCCCGCCCGCGCTGGGCTGGCTCAGCGGGCACCTGCCGGACGCCGCCTGACGCCCGCCGGACTCCACCTGACCCCCGTGGCAGGTAGGCATGGCACCCGCCGCCCCGGCGGGGTGCGCCGGGGCGGCGGGGCGTCGGTGGGCGCTACCGCGCCAGCAGCGGCAGCGGTGCGCCGGTACGGGCGGGCAGCTCCAGCCGGGTCAGCAGCGCCGACGGCGAGACCTCGATCACCCGGCAACCGGCCCGGTGCCGGCAGTGCCGGGCGACGGAGGTGCCACGCAGCCGGTCGAAGCGGCGCCGGGTGGCCGCGCCGAGGACGAGCAGGTCGTCCGGTCCGGTGACGGCGGCGACCAGGGCGGGCCCCGGCTCGGCGTTCACCACCACCGGGTGGATGACCAGGCCGGACGGGTAGCCGCCGTAGGCCTGCTCGAAGGCGATGTCCAGGCGGCGACGGGCGGCGTGCTCCAGCTCGGAGAGCGGGCGCAGGTCGTCCCTGTCGCCCGTCGTCCAGGCGGCGACGGGCACCAGCACGGCCGCGTTCCGCGCCGCCTCGCCGACGGCGTGGTAGAGGGCGGCCAGACTGCTCAGTGACCCGCTCAGGCCGACGATCACTCGGGTGGTGCCGTTGGTGGTCCCGCTCGTGGTCCCGGTCATGGCCGTTCGCCTCCGTCTCTCCGGTAGCTCTTCGGTAGCTCTTCGGTCGAGTCCTGCCGGTCGATTGCTCCTTGCACCGGATGCCTCCAGTGAATCCCGGAACCGACCCGTCCGTACCGGCGCTGACACCTCCATGACGCCGGTCGCCCACTTCTTGACGGCCCCCTGACTGTGGTGCCCCTGACCGCGGTGCCCCTGACAGCGGCGCCCCTGACTGCGGCGCCGGTCAGCCCAGTCCGGGCACGAACTCGATCAGCAGGTCGATCGCCTTGATGCCGAGGAAGGGCAGGATCAGCCCGCCCAGTCCGTACACCCGCAGGTTGCGCCGGAGCAGGTCGGTCGCGGAGGCGGGCTGGTAGCGCACGCCGCGCAGGGCGAGCGGGATCAGGGCGACGATGATCAGCGCGTTGAAGATGATCGCGGAGGCGATCGCGGACTGCGGGCTGTGCAGGCCCATGATGTTGAGGTCGTGCAGCCCGGGGTAGGCGTGGGCGAACATCGCGGGGATGATCGCGAAGAACTTGGCCACGTCGTTGGTGATCGAGAAGGTGGTCAACGCGCCCCGGGTGATGAGGAGTTGCTTGCCGACCCGGACGATGTCGATGAGCTTCGCCGGGTTGGAGTCGAGGTCGACCATGTTGCCGGCCTCCTTGGCGGCCGGGGTGCCGGAGTTCATCGCGACGCCGACGTCGGCCTGGGCGAGGGCGGGCGCGTCGTTGGTGCCGTCGCCGGTCATCGCCACCATGTTGCCGGCGGCCTGTTCGCGCTTGAGATGGGCGAGCTTGTCCTCGGGAGTGGCCTCGGCCAGGAAGTCGTCCACCCCGGCCTCCCGGGCGATCGCCCGGGCGGTCAGCGGGTTGTCGCCGGTGACCATGACGGTGCGGATGCCCATCCGGCGCAGCTCGGCGAAGCGTTCGGCGATGCCCTCCTTGATCACGTCCTTGAGCTCGACCACGCCGAGCGCCCGGGCGCCGTGCCGGTCGTGCACGGCGACCAGCAGCGGGGTGCCGCCGGCCGCGGCGATCCGGTCGACCAGTGGCTTCGCCTCCATCGGCATCCGGCCGCCGGAGTCCACCACCCAGCGGGCCACGGCCGCGGCCGCGCCCTTGCGGATCAGGCAGCCGGTGCCGTCCGGCCAGATGAGGTCGACGCCGCTCATCCGGCTGTGCGCGGTGAACGGGACGGGCCGCTGCTCGCCGAGTTCGCCGGGGGCCCTCGGTGGCACCCAGTACTGACGGTCCGTCAGTTCCACGATTGAGCGCCCCTCCGGGGTCTCGTCCGCGACGGAGGCCAACTGGGCGGCCTCGGCGAGCTGTTCGGTGGTCGCGCCGGGCAGCGGGTGCAGGGCGACGGCCCGGCGGTTGCCGTGGGTGATGGTGCCGGTCTTGTCCAGCAGCAGCACGTCCACGTCGCCCGCGGCCTCGACCGCCCGGCCGGACAGGGCGATCACATTGCGCTGGACCAGCCGGTCCATCCCGGCGATGCCGATCGCGGACAGCAGCGCGCCGATGGTGGTCGGGATCAGCGCGACCATCAGCGCCACCAGTACGACGGTCGTCTGCGGGGCATGGGCGTAGATCGCCATCGGCTGGAGCGAGACCACGGACAGCAGGAAGACGATGGTGAGCGAGGCCAGCAGGATGTTGAGGGCGATCTCGTTCGGCGTCTTCTGCCGGTTCGCGCCCTCGACCAGGGCGATCATCCGGTCCACGAAGCTCTGCCCGGGGCGGGAGGTGACCCGGACGACCAGGTGGTCGGAGAGCACCTTCGTCCCCCCGGTGACGGCCGTGCGGTCGCCGCCGGACTCGCGGATCACCGGCGCGGACTCGCCGGTGATCGCGGACTCGTCCACGCTCGCGACGCCCTCGACCACCTCGCCGTCCCGTGGGACGGCCTCCCCGGCGGGCACCAGCACGATGTCGTGCAGCGTCAACTCCTCGGCGGGGACGACCTCGTGGCGGTGGTCGCGGGTGCCGACCCGCCAGTGCGGCAGCCGTCGGGCCGTCATGCCGGCCTGGGCACGGCGCAGCGAGTCGGCCTGCGCCTTGCCCCGGCTCTCGGCCACCGCCTCGGCGAGGTTGGCGAACAGTACCGTCAGCCACAGCCAGAAGGAGATCACCCAGGCGAACACGCTCGGCTGGAGGACGGCGTTGATCGTGGTGAGCGCCGAGCCGGTCTCGACCACCAGCATCACCGGGTTGCGCATCATGGTGCGCGGGTGGAGCTTGCGGACGGCGGCCGGCAGGGCCTCGGCGAGCTGCTGCCGGGTGATCAGGGCGCGGCGGCCCCCGGGGGTCGACGGACGGTGGCTGGGGTGTGGCGGCTCCGGGGTGGCGGGCTCCGGGCGACGGAACCAGTCGGTTCGGGGGGCGGTGGCATCCGGTGTGGTGAGGGCCGAACGGCGCATCGTCTCGGGGGACCTTCCGGGCCGCCCCTTCCTCGGCTTCTCAGCGGCGGGGCGGCGGGCTCGGTGGCGACGGGGGACGGCGGCCAGCCCACCACCGGATTCCGCCGGGTCATGCGGCTCTTGACGCGGGCTTGGCGGGGAAGCGCCGGTTCTTGACAGTTCCCTGACATCATGATCGATCCGGTTCCCCATCTGCACGAACACCCGTTCGCGGGCCCGGCACGAAGGGCATGTCAGGAAGTCGTCAAGGTACGCCCCCGATGCGTAGGCCGTGCGTCAAGGCCGGGTGCGAACCGAGGCCGGAGGGTCTCCACTGGATCCGGGGCCGCCGGACGACGGCCCGCCGACGCCTCCCGAGGAGCCCCGCCGTGACCACCGCCACCGCCGTCATCGACGTCGACGCCGCCCAGCCGCCCGCGCGCACCGTCCGCCTGCTGCCCGCCACCGACCGCCAGGACCAGCCCGAGCCGCCCTCACCCCGGCCGGGCACCGTCGACCGGGCCCGCACCCGCCCGGCGCACTGCCGCTTCGCCCTGCACTACGAAGACTGACCCGAGCCACCTTTCCCGACCATCCGCAGGAGTAGTCGCCATGACCCAGCTGATCGCCCCACCGGTTTCGACCCCCGCCCCCGGCGACGCGCTCGGCGGCCCCTGGCCGGCCTCGGCGCGGCCCGGCCCGGGAGCCGAGGTGCTGGTCGGCGGGGTGGGGCTGGCGGAGGCCGCCGAGCGGTTCGGCACCCCGCTGTACGTGCTCGACGAGGGCGAGGTACGGGCCCGGGCCCGGGCGTACCGGCGGGCGCTGCCGCACGCCGACGTGCTCTACGCGGCCAAGGCCTTCCTCTGCAGCGCGATGGCCGACTGGGCGGCGGAGGAGGGCCTCGGCCTGGACGTCTGCTCCGCCGGCGAACTCTGGCTGGCCGTCTCGGCGGGCTTCCCGGCACAGCGCATCCTGCTGCACGGCAACGCCAAGTCCCCGGAGGAACTGCGCCTCGCGCGGCGGCTGCGGGTCGGCCGGATCGTGATCGACGGCCCGGCCGAGATCGCCCGGCTGGCGGCGCTGGTGGCGGCGGACACCCCGCAGAAGGTGCTGGTCCGGGTCGTCCCCGGGATCGCCGCCGGACACCACGCCAAGGTGCGGACGGCGGTCGGCGGGCAGAAGTTCGGCTTCCCGATCGAGGGCGGCGACGCGGCCGACGCGATCGCCCGGGTGCTCGACCAGCCGGGGCTGGAACTGGTCGGTCTGCACTGCCACTTGGGCTCGCAGATCACCTCGGTCGAGCCGTACCTCCAGGCGATGGACGCGCTGGTGCGCCTGCTCGCGGAGGTGCGCGACCGGCACGGCGTCGAGCTGCGCGAGCTCGACCTGGGCGGCGGCCACGGCATCAAGTACCTCCCGGGAGACGCCGAGTTCGACCTCGCCGAGTTCGCCGTCCGGGTGACCGACCGGCTCGCGGTCCGCTGCGCCGAGACCGGACTGGACGTGCCCCGCCTGACCGTCGAACCCGGCCGCGCCATCGTCGGCCCGGCCGCCGTGGCGGTCTACCGGGTGCTCTCGGTCAAGCACACGGCGGACGGCCGCACCTTCGTCGCCGTGGACGGCGGCATGAGCGACAACCCTCGCCCCGCCCTGTACGGGTCCCCGTACAGCGTCCGCCTGGTGGGCCGTCGCTCGGAGGCGGGCGCGGCCCGGGTGGACGTGGTCGGGCGGCACTGCGAGGCCGGGGACGTACTCGTGCGCGATGCGGTGCTCCCCGCCGACCTGCGCCCGGGCGACCTGCTGGCCGTCCCGGCGGCCGGGGCGTACCAGCTGTCGATGGCCTCCGGCTACAACCTGGTCGGCCGCCCGGCGGTGGCAGCGGTGAAGGACGGCCGGGCCCGGCTGCTGATCCGGCGGGAGACCGTCGAGGACTTCCGCCTGCGCGAAGTCGGCCGCTGACACCGGACGGATGCTGCGCGAGAAGTCGACCGGGCCGACTTCTCGCGCAGGTCTGTTACTCAAGCAATGAAGATCGCGGGGGCGTCCTCGCCCGCCACGCCCGCTGGACCCGCCACGCCCGCTGGACCCGCCGCGCCCGCTGGACCCGTTGCGCCCGCCGCGCTGCCGAGCTCGGCAGCTGAGCCGATCCGCCCCGGTGGTTTCACCCGACGCCGTCCCCGGCGGCTTTCACCAGTGCCTGCGTACCGATCACCGCCAGCAGCGCCAGCCGTTCGGCGTCCTCGGTGCCGGGTTCGGCCGTGTAGACCATGATCCGCAGATCGCTGCCCGCGACGCTGAGCACGTCGCAGTCCAGCGTCAGTGATCCCACCTGCGGGTGGTCAATGGTCTTGCGCGAGGCCTCATGGTGTCCCACCGCGCCGGAGTCCCACAGCTCGGCGAACCGCTCGCTGTTGCCGCGCAGATCGGCGATCAGACGCCGCAGCCGCGGATCCGCCGGGTAGCGGCTCGCCGTCGCCCGCAGGTCGGAGACGACCGCGGTCTCCAACGCTCGCCGGGACTCCGGCGTGTGGCGGACCCGACTGCCCGAGCCGAGGAAGTTCCGCCACGCCCCGTTGCGCTCCTTGCCGTGCCGTTCGCCCATCAGCGCGGTGTAGAGCGGATTGGCCAGCAGCAGCGTCCACGCCGCGTCGGAGACCGCGACGGGTGTGCCGGTCAGCCGGTCCAACATCCGTTGCACGCTGGGCGTGAGGTAGGCGGGCACCGTGCCGCGTCCCGGCGCCACCAGCCCGGCGGCCCGGAACAGGTGCTCACGCTCCTCCGCGTTCAGTCGCAGCGCCCGCCCCAGCGCCTCGACGACCTGCTCCGACGGGTTGGTCGCCCGGCCCTGTTCGAGGCGGGTGACGTAGTCGACCGAGATCCCGGCCAGCAGCGCCAGCTCCTCCCGGCGCAGTCCGGCCGCGCGCCGATGGCCGCCCACCGGCAGGCCGGCCGCCTCCGGCGGGACCCGGTCACGCCAGCGCCGCACCGCCCGTCCGAACTCCGTCGTCGCCATGCCACCACTGTGCACCACCCCACCCGCGGGTGCCTGGTACTCGGAGTCCCAGGAAGGCCGGACGCCTGGCTGACGGCAGCGCCGCGCAGCATCGTGGAGGCATGACCACAACACTGATCACCGGAGCGAACAAGGGGCTCGGCTTCGAGACCGCCCGTCGACTCATCGCCGCGGGCCACACCGTGTACATCGGCAGCCGGGACCCCGAGCGTGGGCGGCGCGCCGCCGAGCAGTTGGGCGCGGGCGCGCGGCCGGTCGTCATCGACATCACCGACGACGCCTCGGTCGCCGCGGCGGCGAGGACCATCGAGGCCGACGGCGGCCTGGACGTGCTGGTCAACAACGCCGGCGTGGAGGAGCGGACCGAGGACAACGGCATCATCGGTGCCGCGGACCTCACCGCCGACCTGATGCGGAGCACGTTCGAGACCAACGTCTTCGGCACGGTACGCGTCACCCACGCGTTCCTCCCGCTGCTGCAGCGCTCCGCCGCCCCCGTCGTCGTCAACCTCAGCAGCGGCCTGGCCTCACTCACCCGCGTCACCACCGCCGGCACCCCCACCTACACGTACCCCGGCGTCGCCTACCCGGCCTCCAAGGCCGCCGTCAACATGGTCACCGTGCAGTACGCCAAGGCGTTCCCGAACATGCGCATCAACGCCGTCGAGCCCGGCTTCACCATGACGGACCTCAACGGCAACACCGGCATCCAGAGCGTCGAACAGGGCGCCGAGATCATCGTCCGCATGGCCGGCCTCACCCCGGACGGCCCCACCGGTACCTACACCGACGCGGAGGGCCCGCTGCCCTGGTGACCGACCCGCCCACGACGGCCGCCCCTGCCGACGCCGGCGCGGCGCTACTCCCCGGGGAGTAGCGGAACTCCCTCCACTGGTACGACGACGGCGTACGAGGGCTCCGGGTTTGCTGGGCACAGCCGCGTCGGGAGGCGCACGACCTCCGCCGACGCAGGTGCGGCTGTGTGGTCGGACTCGGAATGAGGGGGACATGGACAGAAGGACTTCGCGCGCGGGGTGGCGCCGGGGCGGGCCGGTCTTCGTGGTCGGCTTCGTCATCAGCTTGGTCCTCGGGGCGGTGCTGTCCCGGAGCTCCGTCTACCTGCCCACCGCCACGGCGGGCCAGTTGAGGGACTACTACGACCAGAGCGGTACGGCGGTCACGGTGTCATCGCTGCTCCAACTGATCGCCGCCGGAGGCTTGCTGCGGTTCGGCCTCGGTGCGTCCGCCGCGGTGGGCGCCGGTCGCCGGGCGAGGTACGCGACCTGGCTCGCCGCCGGGGCCTTCGCGTTATCGAGTGGGCTGGCGCTGTCCCTGGCGGTGGTCGCGGGCAGTGCGGGGGACGGCACGCTGCTGGTGCTCGCGCGGCTCACCCTGGTGATCGGCGGTCCGATCCACCTGGCCGGGCTCGCCGGGCTGCTGTGGTCGGTCTCGCGACGCGCGCTCGCCGAGGGGCTCCGGCCGCGCTGGCTGGTCCGGTTCGGTGTCGTCGTGGGCCCGTTGCTGCTGATATCCCTGGTCTCGCTCGTGGTGCCCGCGGTGGCCGTGGTGGAACCCCTGTGGCGGCTGCTGGCCGCGGTGTGGATCAACGGTGTCAGCGCTGCCGGGCTCGGCCGGGCCGACCGCCGAAGCGCTGTTGCCGAGTCGGGTCGGACGGGAACGCATTCGTCGACCGGCAGCTGATGGTCCATCATGCAGCGCTTCTGCGACGGCTCATGAGGCGAAGGGTGAGAAGTCGGCCGGGCCGACTTCTCGCGCGACCGGGTCTCAGTGGGGCCAGGCGGCCACCAGGGCACGGTGGCTCGCGAAGCGCGGGCCGGGAACCGTGTCACGGTCCTCCCGGCCGTCCAGCCAGCAGATCTCGAAGACGTCGGTCTCGGTGTCGAGCAGGCAGCACACCCCGTCGGCGGCGGCGGTGAGGCCGGTGAACACCGACCTGACGCTCGCGGACCGCTCGAACATCCGGCTCATCCCCGAGGAGGCCGCGGTGAACTGCAGCGATGCATGGCGGGGGTGCAGCGTGGGCGCGAACCGGACGGTGAGGTAGATGTATCCGACCGCGATCCTCCCGAGCTCGTCGAACTCCGCCGTACGACCCTCGAAGTACTCGCGTATGACGTCATCGGCACCGAACAGGAGGACGGTGTCCAGATCGAGCGCGCCGCCCGCCGAGCAATCCACCGGCGCGCTGCGGAAGTTGGAGGTGAACGGGACGACGACCCGGTCGCCGCCCGGCAGAGTGACCGTGAGCGGCGGGTTGCGGCGGTTCGGCGGCGCCAGCTCGGCGACCTGGGCGAGTGCGCGGGCGACGTTCCGGGCCGGTACGAAGATCTCGTAGCTGTAGTCGAGTCCCATGTCAGAGCCGGGATTTCAGTACGTCGATCTCGCAGCCCGGCGCGGATGGATCGAAGCCGTGCTCGACCAGCCAGCGGACCGCCAGCAGGCTCCGCAGCGACCACCACGCGCGGATCACCTCGACGTCGACGTCGACGTCGACGTCGGTCCCGTAACCGGCCAGGACGTCGGCGAGGTGCTCCTCGTGGCCGAGCGTCAGGATGGCGAGGTCGAACAGGGCGTCGCCCGGGCCCGCCTCGGACCAGTCGATCACGCCGGTGATCTCCTCGCCGTCGACGAACACATGGGAGGCCTGGAGGTCGCCGTGCGTGAACACCGGCGTCCACGACCGGAGCGCGGTCCCGGCGATCCGGCGGTTGACCGCGACCAGTTCGGTGGGCAGGACGCCGTGGTCGACGAGCCACTCGCACTTGCTGTCGAGCTCTGCCGTGAGCGAGTCGAGGCTCTGGCCGGGCCAGGGCGGTAGGGGTGCCTCGTGCAGCCTCCGTACGGCGGCGCCCGCCGCGGCCCAGGCCCCGGGCGATGCCGTCGACGGCTCGCCGAGGTGGCCGAGCGCCACCCCCGGGAGGGCGGCCAGAGCGAGCACCGGGGGCTGGTGCCAGAGGATCTCGGGCGTCGGGAGGGGCGCCAGCGCCATGGCCGCGGCTTCGGTCTCGGCGCGCGCCCGATCGGCGTCGACCTTCAGGAACACCTCGCCGACCCGCAGGGTCGCCCGCTCGTTGTGGGCGACGACGACCTCGACTTCTTCCACGGCTTCTTTCATGGCTTCGTCCACGGCGGTCATTGTTCCCCGGGGCGACCGCGGCCGTCGCGGGGATTTCCGCGTGCGCCGCTCAGCCCGGCAGGCCGTGACGCATCGGCGCGCAGGGTGCGCTGGGTGTCCGGCCGGTCCGTTCCGTCAGCAGTGCCCGGACCAGTGCCCGGGCCCTGCTGACGGAACGGGACGCGATGACCTCGCCCCGTCGAGCCGCACGCTCGACGGGGCGAGGCATGGCCGGCCGGCCGGTGTCAGCCGGCGCGGACGGCGCTGACCAGGTCGGGCAGCAGGGTGGCCGCGTTCGGCGTGCCGAGGCCGGTGACCGGGTCCCAGCCGGTGGTGGCGGGGTAGCCCGGGACGGTCGGGTCGGTGGTGTTGTTGCCGAGGGTCACGTCGTTGAAGTCGGCCGCGTACTTGGCCGGGTCAGCGGCCAGCTTGTACAGGGCCGGGTTGATCTGGCCGAGGCCGCCGCCGTTGATCTGGTCCGCGATTGAGACCAGGCCGGCCCACTGCGGGCAGGAGAGCGACGTCCCGCCGATGTCGTACCAGCCGGTGCTGCACGGCGTGCCACCGCACTTGAGGCCCGAGTTGCCGTCCGGCGGCAGCGACAGGTAGACCAGCGCGCCGGTGCTGGAGGCGGCCTGCAGGGAGATGTCCGGGACGCCGCGCTTGGCGCCGATCGCGGTGGAGCCGCCGGGCAGCGTCGACTGGTAGCCGGGCTTGTCGAAGACCTGGCTGAACCCGCCGCCCGAGTTGGTCCAACCGACCTCGGCGGAGCCGGAGTGGCTCTGGCAGGCGGCCGGGTTGTCGGTGCTGTCCACGCTACGGCCGCCGGCCGCGTTGGGGTCGGTGCACAGGTAGGTGCCGCCGACGCCGGTCACCAGCGGGTCGGAGGCCGGCCACTCCACCGAGGGGTACGGCAGGGTGGAGCCGCCCTGCTTCACCGGGGTCTTCTCGGAGCCGGTCGTGCCGCTGTCGCCGGAGGAGCCGAGCACCGTGACGCCGTTCAGGGCCGCCGACTTGAAGGCGTGCCGCAGCGGCTCGATCGACTGGGAGCTGGCGAACGCGCCCTCGGCGGAGGCGAAGGACTGGGACATGACGTTCGCCAGGTGGTGGTCGACCACGTACTGTTCGGCGTTCATCAGGGCGGGCAGGCCCTGGACGCCGAGGGTCTCGGCGGTGGGCGTGGAGACCAGCAGGATGTTGGCCCCGGGGGCCATCGCGTGCGCCGTCTCGACGTCCAGGGCGACTTCGAGCGCCCAGCCGGCCTTGCTCTCCTGGCCGGTGCCCTGACTGGTGGACGGCGGCGGGGTGGTGGCCGGATCGCCCTGGACGTGCAGCTCGCTGAAGGTCGGCATGCCCGGCTGGCAGGTCACGCCTTCCTCGCCGCACATCGCGGCGACGCCGAGGGCCTGGTCGAAGACGTGCAGGTCGTGCGCCATCGTGTCGCTGCCGTAGGAGTCGAAGATGGCGATGGTCTGGCCCCGGCCGTCGAACCCGCTCGCGTACAGCGGACCGAGGTTGTAGGCGGCCCTGATCGCCTGTGGGGAGAAGCAGCGGCGGCCCGCCGAGGCGCACTGCGCCTGGGTGGGGGGAGTGGTGCTCGCCGACACCTGGAGGTAGTCGGCCACGGCGGGGTGCACCGTCGGGTAGTCGGCGGCGGCGCCGACCGCGCTGACGGCCGTCGGGACGGCGAACGCGCCGGAGGCCGCGAGGGCCAGGCCGCTCACGCCGGCCAGCAGCATCCGGCGGATGGTTGGAGCCTTCAAGTAGTCCTCCATGAGGGATGGTTGGGGGACATCGGCCCGGGACCCGGGTCGGATCCGACGACACCGGGTACGTGGGGGCGTCCGGGACGCGAGGTCACGGACGGCGGCGAGTGTAGGCGCGGCGGCGGTGCAGTCTCAATGGCCCGTCGCGCACCGGTTCTCCCACCCGACCGGCCCCGGTCCGCGCGGGCGGCTTCCGTCGGCAGGTCTGCCAGGGTTCCTTCGTCCGAACACAGTCGGGTGGGAGGTGGAGCGGGGAGATTTCTCACCCGATTCTTGCCGACCGGTGCCGGCCGGACAGCCCGCTTCGGCGATCACGTAGTAGCCGGGGGACCGTGCCGTGAAGCACGGAGGCCGGGGACGGCCGGGGACGGCGGGGGATGGCGGGGACAGCGGGGGACATGGAACGGGAGCCCACCCCATGGCGCCCCGTCGTGTGCCCCGGCGCCATCGTCAAGGCGCGCCGGGCGCCCCCCGGTTCGGGGTTCCGTCGGGCGCCCGAACCCGTTCGAGTGAACGGCCGCCCGGTTGCTTCGTCTACGGCCGTCAACACGCCAAGCTGGGCCGCGAATCGGTGGGACCCCCCGGAGGAAAGGCCGTTCGATGACGCGCGCGCTGATCGTGGTGGATGTGCAGAAGGACTTCTGTGAGGGCGGCAGCGTGCCGGTCGGCGGCGGGGCCGACCGGGCACGGGCGATCGCCGCGCTGATCCAGGGGCCGGAGCGGGAGGGCTGGTCCCGGGTGGTGGCCACCCGGGACCATCACGTCGACCCCGGCGGCCACTTCTCCGAGCAGCCCGACTTCCACGACTCCTTCCCGGTGCACTGCGTGGTCGGCACCGAGGGCGGCGAGTTCCACCCGGCCTTCACCCCGGCCGTCGAGGCCGGCGCGGTGGACGAGGTGTTCTACAAGGGCGCCCACTCCGCCTCGAAGAGCGGTTTCGAGGGCTTCACCGCCGACGGCACCCCGCTCGCCGACTGGCTGCACGACCGGGGTGTGGACGCCGTCGACGTGGTCGGCATCGCCACCGACCACTGCGTCAAGGCCACGGCGCTGGATGCCCGGCGGGCCGGCTTCGACGCCCGGGTGCTGCTGGACTACACGGCGGGCGTGGCGGCAGACACCACCGACGCGGCCCTCACCGAACTGCGCAGCGCCGGCGTGGACTTGACGGGAGCCCCGGTCGTCCGCAGCTGAGCCGGGCGCCGTCGGCGGAGACCGCTCGCCGGGCTCGGACGGAGGTCCCTCGCCTCCGTCCGGGCGGAGGTGAGGGGCGGTAACGGAACGGTTGCGGTGCCCGTCCTCCCGGGGCCGGGGTCTTGACGGCGTGGTGAGCGGAGGCGTTTGCTGTCTCCCGCTCGTGCGAATCTGTTGGGTTCTGGTTTGTTTTGTGGTTTTGAACGTTCAAATCCATGGACGAGCACGCGAATACGCGAATACACGGACGCGCGAACACATCCGCGCGAATCCCAGCGAACCCCGTACGCCCCCCGCCCGCCCCGTTCCCGCACAGCGCCACCCCATCGGGAGGAATGCAATGTCACACCTTTCCCGTCGCGACCTGCTCCGGTCCTCCGGAGCCGGCCTGCTGGCCCTCGCCGCCGGCGGCACCCTCGCGGCCTGCGGCTCCGGCTCCGGGAGCGCCGCCGGCGGGGACGCCGACACCGGCACCGTCACCGTCTGGTCCTGGGCCACGGCCGCCGCCGCCCTGCGTGCCGTCGTCCCGGCCTTCGAGCAGGACAACCCCGGCATCAAGGTCGACGTCCAGGACATCGGCAACCCCGCCATCTGGGACAAGATCACCGTCGGTCTGGCGGCCGGTGGCCAGGGCCTCGGCGACGTCCTGCACATCGGCTGCGACTACCTCCCCGGCTACCTGGAGAAGTTCCCCGGCGGTCTCGCGGACCTCTCCGGCTTCGGCGCCGACGCCCACAAGGACAAGTTCGCCAAGGGCCTGTGGCCGGTCGTCACCGGCAAGGACGGCCACGCCTACGCGCTGCCCTGGGAGGTCAACCCGCTCGGCTTCTTCTACCGCAAGGACTACTTCGACAAGGCCGGCCTCGACCCCACCACCTTCGCCACCTGGGACGACCTGACGGCGGTCGCCGACCGCTTCAAGGCCGCCAACCCCGGCATCTCGCTGATCGGCATCAACAAGGCCGCCAACCCCAGTCCCGACCTGGACTTCGTGCAGTCCCTGATGCAGCTCCAGGGCGCCTTCTACTTCGACCTCCAGGGCCGGATCACCCTCGGCTCCCAGCCGGAGGTCCGGGCCCTGGCCACCCTCAAGAGCCTGGACGACGCCGGGCTGGTCGCCGACGCCCCCGGCGACCAGGGCTGGGCCACCCTGATGAGGGCCGGCAAGCTCGCCGTCGCCCCGATGCCCGCCTGGGCGGTGCACTACCTGGAGGCCAAGTTCGCCGACCAGGGCGGGAATTGGCGCCTCGCCAAGCCCCCGGCCGTCACCCCCGGCGGCAAGCGCACCGCCCTGGTCAACTCCACCCACCTCGCGGTCTCCGCCGGCAGCCCGCGCCGCCGCGCCGCCTGGAAGTTCGTCGAGTACGCGCTCACCCGCCCCGCCTCGGTGAACGCCATGTTCAACGGCGGCGGCGTCTTCCCCGCCCTCCTGGACGCCTACGCCGACCCGATGTACGCGAAGCCCAGCGACTACTACGGCGGCCAGTCCCCGCTGAAGACCTTCACCGAACT
Organism: Kitasatospora sp. NPDC030952; assembly: GCF_055571335.1. Taxonomy (NCBI): domain Bacteria; kingdom Bacillati; phylum Actinomycetota; class Actinomycetes; order Kitasatosporales; family Streptomycetaceae; genus Kitasatospora; species Kitasatospora sp. NPDC030952. Next base: position 585,427 of record NZ_JBVIFM010000002.1, on the reverse strand, counting down.
GGCCACCGACGGCGGCGACCCGACCAACTACTCCGGCGACTACGCCCGCGCCCTCAAGCTGGCCGGCGACGCCCAGACCAAGGTCTTCCTCAAGGCCGGCGACCCGGCCACCGTCCTCCAGGACGCCGCCAAGCAGCTCGCCCAGCAGACCGGGCGCACCATCGCATGACCGCCACCGCCCCGCCCCCCGTCCTCACCGGGCCGGCCCGCCCCGCCCGCCGTACCGAGCGCGCCCACCGCCGGGCCCGCCTGCGCCGCACCGCCCTGCCGTACCTGCTGCTCGCCCCCGCCCTGCTCACCTTCGGGGTGTTCAAGGCCTACCCGGTCGTCGACTCGCTGCTGCTCTCCTTCACCACCGGCTCCGGCGCCGCCACCCGCCCCGCAGGCCTGGCCAACTACCGCCGCCTGCTGGACGATCCGCTGTTCTGGACGGCCCTGCGCAACACCGGCGAGATCCTCGTCGTGCAGGTCCCGCTGATGCTCGGGCTGGCCCTGCTGCTGGCCGTCGGCATCAACTCCGCCCTGGTGCGCTGGCGGGCCGTCTGGCGGCTCGGCGTCTTCATGCCCGCCGTCACCGGCCTGGTCGCCACCGGCGTGATGTTCGCCTTCCTGCTCAGGCGCGACGACGGCGCCGTCAACTGGCTGCTGGACGCCGTCGACCTGCCCGCCGTCGACTGGCTCGGGCAGCCGTTCTGGGCCCGGATGTCCGTCGTCCTGGTGCTGACCTGGCACTACACCGGCTACAACGCCGTCATCTACCTGGCCGGCCTGCAGTCCGTCCCCAGGGAGCTGTACGAGGCCGCGATGGTCGACGGCGCCGGGCCGGTCCGGCGCTTCACCGCGATCACCGTCCCGGCGCTGCGCCCGTTGCTGCTGTTCACCGTGGTGCTCTCCACCATCGGCACGCTCCAACTCTTCGACGAGCCGTACGTGTTGACCGGCGGCGGGCCGGACAACGCCACCCTGACCGTCTCCATGTACCTGTACCAGAACGGCTTCCGCTACTTCGACTTCGGCTACGCCTCCGCCATCGCCTACGCGCTCACCCTGCTGGTGGCCGTGCTCGGGGCGGTCCAGACGCGCCTGATGGGGGACAAGGACCGATGAACCCCAAGAAGCTCCGCGGCTGGCCGCTGACCTTCCTGCTGGCCGGCCTCACCGGGCTCTCCGTCGCCCCCTTCTACTGGCTGCTGATCTCCACCACCCGCAAGGACACCGAGATCTTCGACTGGCCGCCGCACCTGCTGCCCGGCGGCGGCCTCGGCGAGAACCTGCACCGGCTCGACCACCGGATCGGCCTGCTCCGGGTGCTCGGCAACTCCCTGCTGGTGGCCGGGATCCAGACCCTCGGCGCACTGGTGGTCGCCCTGCTGGCCGGCTACGCCTTCGCCAAGTTCCGCTTCCGCGGCCGCACCCTGCTGTTCGCGCTGCTGCTCTCCACTCTCGTGGTGCCCGAACAGGTCATGCTGGTACCGCTGTTCACGATGATGACGAACTTCGGCCTGCTGGACTCCTACCAGGCGATCATCCTGCCCGGCCTGTGCGTGCCGTTCGCGATCTTCCTGATGCGCCAGTCGCTGGCCGGCCTGCCGGACGAACTCCTGGACGCCGCGCGGGTCGACGGCGCGGGCGAGTTCCGGGTGCTGTGGAACGTCGTCGTCCCGGTCATGCGGCCGGTGCTCGCGGCGCTCTCGATCTTCCTCTTCCTGGGCTCCTGGAACCAGTTCGTCTGGCCGCTGATCGCCCTGCGCAGCCCGGAGATGCACACCCTGCCGGTCGCCCTCGCGACCCTCTACGGCAACCAGGCCACCACCGACTACGGCGCCATCCTCTCCGGCACCGCGCTGTCCACCCTGCCGATGATGGTCCTCTTCCTGGTCCTCCAGCGGCAGTTCATCTCCGGCCTGCTGGCCGGCGCCACGAAAGGCTGAGCGGCATGACCGAGCCCGAGACCGTGACAGAGCCCGAGACCGGGACCGAGACCGCGACAGAGCCCGGGACCGCGACAGAGCCCGAGACGGCGACAGAGCCCGAGCCCGAGCCCGCGACCGCCGTCTGGGAACCGCACGCCCCCGCCGCCGGCCCGCTGAGCCCGCTCGCCGCCCCCGGCCTGGACCTGCGGGTGAGCGGCGCCGGCCGCGTCCGGGAGATCGCCGACGGGGTGGTCGAGGTAACCGCCGAAGGGCCGTCCGAGGTCCGGATCGAATGGCGGGTGCCCTGCGTGGACGCCACCTCCTTCTGGACCCCGGAACCGCGCGGCACCGGCTGGCTGCCCGCCGCCTGGAGCGCCCCGCGCCGCACCGGCCTCGCCTCCGGCGCCCCGATCGCCGCGCTGGTCGCCACCGGGGACACCGCCCGCTGCGCCTTCGCGGCCGACCGGCCCGACGTGCTGGCCGGGGCCGGAGTGGTCGAGGAGAGCGGCGAGTTCCGCTTCTGGGCCGGGGCCGAGGGCCGGCTCACCGTCCGCATCGACACCTCGGGCCGGCACTTCGCCCGGTGCCTGGCCGACCTCACCGCCTGGTCGGGCCGGGGCCGCACCGCCGTCATCCCGGACGCCGCCCGCCGCCCCGCCTACTCCACCTGGTACTCGATGCACCAGGACGTCTCGCCCGAGCGGATCGAGACCCAGGCCGCGCTCGGCAAGGAACTCGGCCTGGACGTGATCATCGTCGACGACGGCTGGATGACCGCCGACCGCACCCGCGGCTACGCCCACTGCGGCGACTGGGAGCCGCTCTCGCTGCCCGACACCGCCGCGCACGTCCGGCGCGTCCACGACCTCGGCGTCCGCTACCTGCTCTGGTACGCGCTGCCGTTCATCGGCAAGGACAGCGCCGCCCACCGGACGATCGGCGGGCACGCCCTCGCCGACGTCGCCCACCTGGGCGCGGTCGTCGCCGACCCGCGCCACCCCGAGGTCCGCTCGTTCCTCACCGACCGGCTGGCCCGGGCCGTCGAGGAGTGGGGCATGGACGGGCTCAAGGTCGACTTCGTCGACTGGTTCGCCCGCGCCGACCCCCCGCCGGCCGGCCCGGAGGCGGACTGCGCCGACGTGGACGAGGGCGTGCGCAAGCTGCTCGCCGCCATCCGCGCCCGGATCACCGCCGCCGACCCGGAGGCGATGATCGAGCACCGCCAGCCGTACGTCAGCCCCGGCCTGTGGCCGTACGTCACCATGATCCGGGCCACCGACTGCCCGCTCAGCCCGCAGGAGAACCGGCAGCGCACCGTCGACCTGCGGCTGGCTGCCGGGCCGGTACCGGTGCACTCGGACATGCTGATGTGGCACCCGGCCGAGCTGCCGGAGCAGATCGCCTGCCATCTGATCAACGTGCTGTTCTCGGTGCCGCAGATCTCCGTCGACCTCGCCGCCCAGACCGCCGGGCAGCGCGCGGCGATCGCCTTCTGGCTGGGCGTCTGCCGCGAGCACCTCGACACCCTGCAACTCGGCGAACTGCGCCCGAGCCGGCCGGACCTCGGCTACCCGCTGGTCACCGCCCTCGGCGAGGGGACGGTCGCGATCGCCCGGTACGCCGCGCTGCCGGTGGACGCCTCGGACCCGCACTGGCACACCCTGCTGGTGGCCAACGCCGACCCGGACCCGGACGTCCGGCTGACCGGCGGCAGCGGGACGGCCGCCCTCACCGTCCAGGACGCCCGGGGGCGTATCGTCCGGCAGGGCGAGGTCGACCTCGACCGGACGGACACCGTCGCGGTGCCGCGCGGCGGGCTGCTCACCCTGCGCCGCGCCTGACGCCCCACCGGCCTTGCGGGAACCACCCGCCCCGCAGGCCCCGCACACCCCGCACACCTGGAGGACCGCATGTCGGAGGGAGCGCACCGACCGCGTCGCGGCGCCAGCACCATCGAGGAGGTCGCCCGCGTGGCCGGGGTGTCCCGGCAGACCGTCTCCAACGCGCTCAACGCCCCGCAACTGCTCCGCCGGGAGACCCTGGAGCGGGTGAGTGCGGCGATCCGCGAACTCGGCTACCAGCCGGACCAGTCGGCCCGCTCGCTGCGCAGCGGCGCCCGCCGCACCCTCGGCTACCTCGCCCCGGCGGACGACCCCCACGACCCCAACCCGTTGATGGCCGGCTTCCTGGAGGCGCTGGTCGACGCGGCCGGGGCCGAGGGGCAGCGGGTGCTGCTGTTCCGCCCCGCCCGGGGCACGGCCGACCCGGGGGCCGCCATCGAGGAACTGGTGGCGGCCCGTCAGGTCGACGGGCTGGTCCTGGCGGACGTCCTGCCCGAGGACGCCCGGGTCGATCACGTCGCCCGGCTCGGCGTCCCGTTCGTCGCCTTCGGCCGGACCGGGCCGGCCCAGCCGCAGCACTGGGTGGACATCGCCAACGACACGGCGACGGCCGCCGTGGTCCGCCACCTCGCCGCCCTCGGCCACCGCCGGATCGGCTACCTCGGAGCGGCCGAGCACCTGCCCTGGATGGCCGCGCGCCGGGCGGGCTTCCGCGCCGAGGCGCACCGGCTGGGGCTGTCCGCCGTCACGGCGGACGGCCCGGAGCCGACGGCCGTACGGGCCCTGCTGCGCGGGCCGGACCGCCCGACCGCCGTGGTGGCGGGCAGCGACCTGCTGGCCCTGGACGCGTACGAGGCGGTGCGGGCGGAGGGGCTCGCGGTCGGCCCGGGCGGCGTCGCGGTCACCGGCTTCCACGACACCCCGCTCTGCCCGCACCTGCACCCGCCGCTGACCTCCGTCCGGCTGCCGCTGCGGGCGATCGCCACCGCGCTGGTGGCCCGGCTGCTCGACCAGGTGCGCGGGGCGGCCGGGCCGACGGAGGGGCTGGAGCTGGCCACCGAGCTGATGGTGCGGGCGAGTTCGGGCCGGACGGGCGACCACCCGTAAAGGGTGACGTGTTCTGTCGGGTTTGCCGTGAACGATGGATGACATGAGCAACGAGGACATGAGCAACGAGGACATGAACAACGAGGACATGAGCAACGAGGGCGACAACGCGGACGGGAACGCCCAGGGCCCGCGTCGAGAGGACCGGGACGGCTCCGCACCCCCGCTCGCCGGCCGGATCGCGCTGGTGGCCGGCGCCACCCGCGGGGCCGGGCGCGCGCTGGCCGTCGAGCTGGGCCGGGCCGGTGCGACGGTGTACGTCACCGGCCGCACCACCCGGGCCCGGGTCAGCGAGGTCGGCCGGGCCGGCGAGACCATCGAGGAGACGGCCGAACTGGTCACCGCGGTCGGCGGACCGGGGATCGCGGTCCCCACCGACCACCTGGACGAGGCCCAGGTGCGGGCCCTGGTCGAACGGATCGACCGGGAGCAGGGCCGGCTCGACATCCTCGTCAACGACCTGTGGGGCGGCGAGCACCTCCTCGCCGGATCCGTGTTCGGGAAGCGGAGTTGGGAGACCCCACTGGCCGACGGCCTGCGGATGCTGGAGCTCGGCGTGCGCTCGCACGTGATCACGGCGGCGCTGCTGCTGCCGCTGCTGATCCGCTCCGACGCGCCGCTGCACCTGGAGGTGACCGACGGCACCGCGCACGCCAACCGCCGCTACCGCGAGAACATGTACTACGACCTGGCGAAGAACGCCCCGATCCGGCTCGCGTTCGGCCTGGGCCAGGAGTTGGCGGAGTACGGGGGCGCGGCGGTCGCGGTCTCGCCGGGCTTCCTGCGCTCGGAGCAGATGCTCGCCCACTTCGGCGTCCGCGAGGAGAACTGGCGCGACGCGATCGCCCAGGAGCCGACCTACGCGATCGCCGAGTCCCCGCAGTACCTGGCCCGGGGGGTCGCGGCGCTGGCCGCCGACCCGGACCGCGCCGAGCGGTGGAACGGCCGGTCCACCTCCAGCGGAGAACTCGCCCGGGTGTACGGGGTGACGGACGTGGACGGCAGCCGGCCGGACGCCTGGGCGTACTTCGAGGACGTCGTCCACGGCGGGAAGGAGGCCTCCGTCGAGGACTACCGCTGACCCTCGCCCTCCCCGGAGCCGTCCCGGTAGAGGGCGGCCAGCGCCGCCGCACGCTCGCGGAAACGTTCGCGCAGCGCGGCCGGGGCCAGCACCTCGGCGTCCGCGCCGAGCCGGGACAGCTGGTCGAAGGCGACGTCCTCGGACTCGGCGGGCAGGTTGAGGGTGACCCGCCCGGCCGGGTCCGGGGCGCTCGCGGAGGCCAGCGCCTCCTCGACGGCGGCCCCGTCCACCACGTCCGGCAGGCGGCGCAGCCCCCGTTCGGTCAGCCGGAGCGTGACCGTGGCGCGCAGCAGCGCCCGGGCGAAGGCGGCCGAGCGCTCCCGCCAGTGCGCGGCCAGGTCGAAGGCGGCGTCGCGGACGAACGGCTCCTCGCCGCCGGGGGCGGGGGCGAGTGCCGTGACGCGGTCGACGCGGTAGGTGCGCCAGGCCTCAGCAGGGTCCGGGGTTCGGGCCCGGGCCACGACGTACCAGGTGCCGGCCTTCAGCACGAGCCCGTACGGCTCGACCACCCGGGTCACCGTGGCGGGCGGTGAGCCGTCCCGGCCGGGCCGCGCGTACGCCAGCTCGACGGCCCGGTCGGCCCACACGGCGCGGGCGAGGTCCGGCAGCAACTCGGGCGTGGACGGCTCCCGGAACCAGGCCGGGGCGTCGAGGTGGAAGCGCCGCGCCGACGACTCGGCGGCCTCGCGCACCGATGGGAGCAGGGTCGCGGTGAGCTTCAGCCGGGCGGTGTCCGCCGCGTCCGCGAGGCCGAGGTCCCGCAGGGCCGTCGGCAGCCCCGACAGGAACAGGGTCTCCGCCTCGCTCGGGTGGAGGGTGGTCAGCCGGGTCCGGTAGCCCGGGGCCAGGAAGTACCCGCCGACCCGGCCGCGCTCCGACCGGACGGGGAGGCCGGCCTCCTGGAGCGCCTGGGCGTCGCGGATCACGGTCCGCTCGGAGACCTCCAGTTCGCGGGCGAGTGCGACGGCGGTCAGGCCGGGGTTCGACTGGATCAGGAGGGCCATGCGGATCAGGCGGGCGGCGCGCATGCTCCAAGGATCGCCCTTGCGAGGACCGCCCTTGCGAGGACCGCCCTTGCGAGGACCGCCCCTCCTTCGGGCGGTGGATCAGCTGTCCACCGGGAGGCCGTCCCGCTGCTTGATCGGCTTCATGATGATCTGCGAGTTGACGGCGGTGGCGCCGGGGAGCCGGGTCAGCCGTTCGGTCCACAGCTTCTCGTAGGCCGCCAGGTCGGCGACCGCGACGCGCAGCAGGCAGCCGGGGCTGCCCATCAGGCGGTACGCCTCCACCACGTCCGGGATGGTCAGGAGTTCCTCCTCGAAGGCGGCGACCATCGTGGTGTCGCGCTCGATCGACACGAGCACCTCGAAACTGCGGCCGATCGCCTGCGGGTTGACCACCGCCCGGTAGCCCTCGATCACGCCGTCCTGTTCCAGCTGCCGCACCCGCCGCAGGCAGGGGGAGGCGGTGAGACCCACGCGCTGGGCGAGCTCCTGGTTGGTCAGCCGGCCGTCCTTCTGGAGCTCCCGCAAGATACTGCTGTCGATCGAATCCATGCAGCCATTATCTGCCACCGTCCGGGCCGCCCCCGCAGACACTCGCACACCCATTGCGACCGTTTCGCCGTAATGTTGCGCCCGGCGCCGGGGGCCCCGCGCCGAACGACCGGCGACCCTCGCAAACCCCTCGAAACGGACACGGACACCGTCATGCAGCCTGCCCTCCGCCCCTCCCACCCGTCGGACGCCCCCGGGACGCGCACCGAGCACGACCTGCTCGGCGAGCGGGACGTACCCGTGGACGCGTACTACGGCATCCACACCCTCCGGGCGGTGGAGAACTTCCCGATCACCGGGACCAGGGTGTCGGCGTACCCGGAGCTGGTGACCGCGCTGGCCTGCGTCAAGCAGGCGGCGGCGATGGCCAACCGCGATCTGGACCTGCTGGCGGACGACAAGGCGCGGGCCGTCGTGGCGGCCTGCGAGGAGATCCGCGCCGGACGGCTCCACGACCAGTTCGTGGTGGACGTGATCCAGGGCGGCGCGGGCACCTCCACCAACATGAACGCCAACGAGGTGGTCGCCAACCGCGCCCTGGAGCTGCTCGGCCACACCAGGGGCGAGTACCGGCTGCTCCACCCCCTGGAGGACGTCAACGCCGGGCAGAGCACCAACGACGTGTACCCGACCGCCGTCAAGATCGCCCTGTACTTCGCCGCCCAGGGGCTGCTGGCGGCCATGGCCGAGCTGCGCGACGCCTTCGCCGCGAAGGCGGCGCAGTTCGGGGACGTCCTGAAGATGGGCCGCACCCAGCTCCAGGACGCCGTGCCGATGACGCTCGGCCAGGAGTTCGCCGCGTTCGCCGTGATGCTGGAGGAGGACCGGGGGCGACTGGCCGAGGCCTGCGCGCTGATCCGCGAGATCAACCTCGGCGGCACTGCGATCGGCACCGGCCTCAACGCCCACCCCGCCTACGCGGCCACCGCCTGCGCCCACCTCGGGGCGATCACCGGGATCCCCCTGGAGGTCGCCGGCGACCTGGTCGAGGCGACCCAGGACGCCGGCGCGTTCGTCCAGCTGTCCGGCGTGCTCAAGCGGGTCGCCGTCAAGCTGTCCAAGACCTGCAACGACCTGCGGCTGCTCTCCTCCGGCCCGCGCACCGGCCTCGGAGAGATCAACCTGCCCGCGGTGCAGGCGGGTTCGAGCATCATGCCGGGCAAGGTCAACCCCGTGATCCCCGAGGTGGTCAACCAGATCGCCTTCGAGGTGATCGGCAACGACCTGACCGTCACCTTCGCGGCGGAGGCCGGGCAGCTCCAGCTCAACGCCTTCGAGCCGATCATCGCCCACAGCCTGCTGAAGAGCCTCACCCACCTGCGGGCCGGTTGCCTGACCCTCGCCGAGCGCTGCGTCACCGGCATCACCGCCAACCGCGACCACCTCGCCGAGCAGGTCGCCCGCTCGATCGGCCTGGTCACCGCGCTCAACCCGCACATCGGCTACGAGAACGCCACCAGCATCGCCCAGGAGGCGCTGACCAGCGGGACCCCGGTCCGCGACCTGGTGCTGCGCCGCGGCCTGCTCACCCAGGCACAGCTCGGCGAGATCCTCAGTCCCGCCAACCTCGCCCACCCCCACAGCAGCTGACGCCAGGCCCTGGGACGAAGCACCTTGAGGAGCCGCCCCTGCCCCTGCCCCCGCCCGGCGCGGGGGGAGGGGGCAGGGGCGGCCTCAGTCGGTCCGGCTCCCGCCGCGTCAGGCCCGGTGGGCCTCCGGCCGCTCCGGGGAGGCCTCCGCGAGCGCCCGCCGTACGGCCTCGACGCCGGCCCGCAGCCCGTAGACCGGCGTGGCCGGCTGCTGCCGCCAGGACTCGTCGATGCCACCCGCGTCCACGGTGTCGAAGCCCAACTCGTCGACCAGCGCCCGCACGACCGCCTTCGCCGCCTCGTCGTCCGAGGCGACCGGCACGGCCAGCCGCTCGGGGTCGCCCGCCGGGAGCGGGCGCTCCAGCAGGTCCTGCGCGTAGGTGCCGTTGAACACCTTCACCACCGGGTGGCCCAGGTGCTGCTCCGTCCAGCGGCTCTCCGTCAGCCCGCCGTCCTCGATCGCGTCGATCCGGCCGTCGCGCTCCTTCGGGTAGTAGTTGCCGGTGTCGATCACCGCCACCCCTTCGGCGGCGCCGTCGAACAGCCCGGCGGGCAGGTCCGGCACGTGCTTCAGCGGCACCGTCACCACCACGACCTGCGCGCCCTTCGCCGCCTCGGAAGCCGTCACGGCCGTGGCGCCCGTCTCCTCGACCAGGGCCTTCAGCGACTCCGGTCCGCGCGAGTTGGCCACCGAAACGTCATGGCCCAGCGCGGTCAGACGCCGCGTCAGGTTGCCGCCGATGTTGCCCGCGCCGATGATGCCGATCTTCATGGGAGAACCCCTTCGCAGTGCCCGACTGGCCCGTCGCCCTGCCCCAACCACGCGGTGACCGCGTCTGTTCCCGCACCGCAGCACCCGCAGGGTGGTTCTCCGGAGCCCATGGTTGACCTAACAGAATGGGAACTCCTCACCACCCCGGTCGCCGTGGAGCGCCTGTACGAGTTCGCGGTCGGCGGAGGGCGCAAACCGTGGAATGCCTTCTGGGACAAGCAGAGTGCCCCGTATCAGGCCTTCGTGGACTGGCTGTGCGGCGCTCGCCTCCAACTCGCCGTCGAGGAAGCCGTTTTCCGGATCGACGACCCCACCCAGCTCGATCAACTCTTCACCATCCATGACATCCTGGCGACATGACCCACGACATGGTGCCGCCACTGCTCGCGGTCGCAGTGCTCCTGCTCGTCATCAAACTGGCCCGGCTGCGGCGAAACGGCAAGCCCCTTCCGCTGCTTCCGCGTTCGCGGCCGGCCTGGGCGACGACGGCGGCCGTCGTCGCCCTGGTGGTGGCCTCGGGGGTGGCGGCCGGTCAGCCCTGGGACGCCTCGATCATTCCCGCCGTGGCGCTGGGCGGCCTGGTGGGGTCGTTCGTGGACCTCCGGCACCGCTGATCCGGCAGCGCTGATCCGGCACCGGACCGGTCACTCGAAGCGCGAGGGGTCGCCGGCCCCGCGCCGGACGATCTCGGCCTCGCCGTCGGAGAAGTCGATCACCGTGGTCGGCTCGGTGCCGCAGTCGCCGGAGTCCACCACGGCGTCCAGCACGTGGTCGAGCCGCTCCTTGATCTCCCAGCCCTGGGTCATCGGTTCGTCCTCGCCGGGGAGGATCAGGGTGCTGGAGAGCAGCGGTTCGCCGAGTTCGGCGAGCAGCGCCCGGGTGACGGCGTGGTCGGGGATCCGGACGCCCACCGTCTTCTTCTTCGGGTGCATCAGCCGGCGCGGAACCTCCTTGGTGGCGGGGAGGATGAAGGTGTAGCTGCCCGGTGTCGCGGCCTTGACGGCCCGGAAGACCCGGTTGTCGAGCTGCACGAACTGCCCCAGCTGGGCGAAGTCCTCGCACATCAGGGTGAAGTGGTGGCGCTCGTCGAGCCGCCGGATCGAGCGGATCCGTTCGAGCCCGTCGTGGTTGTCCAGTCGGCAGCCGAGCGCGAAACAGGAGTCGGTCGGGTACGCGATGAGGGCCCCGGAGCGGAGGCTGTCGGCCACCGTGCCGATGGTGCGCGGCTGGGGGGACTCTGGGTGAACGTCGAAGTACTTCGCCATTGGCCGACCCTACGGGATCCCGGCGGCCCGGGGGCGCAACCGCGACGGACCGCACCCTGGCGGACCGGCCGGGACGCGGCGTACGGTCGGGGGCCATGGGTGTGGACCAGGCGCGGGTGAACCGGATCTTCCTGCCCGGGACGTACGCCGACGGCGTGCCGTACGAGCTGTTCCGGGAGCTGCGGGCGCAGGCGCCGGTCCGCTGGGTGGAGGAGCCGGCGGTGGCGGACTGGCCGTCCGGCACCGGCTACTGGGCGGTGCTGCGGCACGCGGACGTCAAGCACGTGCTGCGCAGCCCGGAGCTGTTCTCCTCGCACCTCGGCGCGACCCAGATCAGGGACCCGGACACCCCGGCCGACCTGGCCTTCGCCCGCACCATGATGCTCAACCAGGACCCGCCCGACCACTCCCGGCTGCGCCGGGCCGTCGCGGCCGCCTTCACGCCGCGCGCGCTGCACGAGCTGACCGGTGCCATCGAGCGGCGGGCGGCCGAACTCGTCGCCGGGATCCGCCCGTTGGGCGAGGCCGACTTCGTACCGGTCGCCGCCGACCTGCCGGTGTGGACGCTGGCCCGCATCCTCGGCGTGCCCGAACAGGACCGGCAGCTCCTGGTCGACTGGTCGAACCAGGTGATCGGCTATCAGGACCCGGACCACGCCCGGTCCAGCACGGCCGACCCGTCCCGGCTCACCGACCTGGGGCGTTCCGCACTCGCGCACCGCCCCGGCCCCGCCGCCACGCCCGACGGCCGCCCGCTCAACCCGCGGTCCCGGGCGGCCCTCGCCGACATGTTCGAGTACGCCCACGCGCTCGCCGAACAGCCGCCGCCGGGCAGCATGGTCGCCCGGATGCGGGACGCCGGGCTGAGCACCGATGAGTTCGAGACGATGTTCTTCCTGTTCGGGGTCGCCGGCAACGAGACGCTCCGCAACGGCCTGCCCGGCGGGCTGTACACGCTGCTCGGCCACCCCGACCAGTACCGCGAGCTGTGCCGGCGGCCCGAGCTGACGGCTTCGGCGGTGGAGGAACTGCTGCGGTTCTGGCCGCCGGTCCTGGAGTTCCGGCGCACCGCCACCCGGGACGTGGTGCTGGCCGGGCAGGCGATCCGACGCGGGGACAAGGTGGTGGTCTACCACGCCTCCGCCAACCGCGACGAGGCCGTCTTCCCCGAACCGGACCGCTTCGACATCGCCCGCACCCCGAACGACCACGTGAGCTTCGGCCACGGCCCGCACTTCTGCGTCGGCGCCCAGCTCGCCCGGATCCAGCTGTCGGTGATGCTCCGCCGGATCACCGCCGAGTTGCCCGGCCTGGAGCTCGCTCCGGGCCCGCCGCCGAAGCGGCTGGTCTCCAACTTCCAGAACGGGTTGAAGGAGCTGCGGATCCGCTGGCGATAGTGCCGGCCCTCGTCCTTGCGCGGCGGCGGCGTGGAGCACGCCAACGCGGGCGTCAACGAGCGCGTCAACGAGCGCGTCAACGCGGGCGGTGACGTGGGCGGTGGCGGGTGGGGGAGAGCGTGGGGGAGCACGGGGGCGGAATGGTCTAGGCCAAGCGTCGTTCATAGGATGGCAAGTCAGTAGTTGTTTGTCGGAGTCACGATCTTCGGGGGCGCCACGGAGCCGGGCACGCCCGTGGAGCCGGGCGGTCCCCGGATCCGCTCCGGTCATCGGGCTCGATTCGAGGAGAACCATGCGTGACACCGTCCTCGCCGACCGCTACCGGTTGGTCGACTGGTTGGGCGGCGGCTCGATGGGCGACGTGTGGCTCGCCGAGGACGAGGTCCTGGGCCGCCGGGTGGCGGTCAAGCTGGTGAAGGCGGCCCTGCTGGAGGAGCCGGGCTTCGCCGAGCGCTTCCACGCCGAGGCCCGCGTCATGGCGCAGCTGCGGCACCCGGGCATCGTCGGGGTGTACGACTACGGGCACAACACCATCGACGGGCAGCGCTCGGTCGGGTACCTGGTCATGGAGCTGATCGACGGTGAGCCGCTGAGCGCCGTGCTGGAGCGCCGCGGCGCGCTACCGGTCGCGGAGGCGCTCCAGCTGGCGCTCCAGGTGCTGGAGGCCCTGGAGGTCGCGCACGAGTCCGGGGTGGTCCACCGGGACATCAAGCCGGCCAACCTGATGGTCCGTGGCGACCGGACGGTGATCGCCGACTTCGGCATCGCCCGGCCGGGCTGCGACGCCCGGCTGACGGTCCCCGGGGTGGTGCTCGGCACCGCCGCGTACCAGGCGCCGGAGCAGGCGTCCACCGGGACGGTCACCGCCTCCGCCGACCTCTACGCGCTCGGCGTCGTCCTCCACGAGTGCCTGGCCGGGCGGCTTCCCTTCGACGGGGAGACCGCCCTGGAGGTGATCCTCAAGCACCTGACGGAGCCCGTGCCGCCGTTGCCCGAGGAGGTGCCCGCGCCGGTGCGGGCGCTGGTCGGACGGGCGATGGCGAAGGAGTCCGGCGAGCGCTGGCCCGACGCGGCGGCCATGGCCACGGCGGTGCGGGAGGCCCTCGCGGCGGTCGGGGAGGAGGTGCCGCCGGCCCCGGACCGGCCCCGGTCGAGACCGGTCGCCGCCGCTCGTACGGCGCGGACCCGGCCCGGCCCGCGCGCGCTGGCCGGGGTGACGGCGCTGGTGCTGCTCTGCATGGGCGGGGCCGCCGGGGCGACGGTGATCCGGCCCGACCGGGAGGCCGCTCCGGCCGGAGCCTCCGCCGCCGGGGCCGCCGACCCGGGCGTGCCGGGCATGCCGATCTCGGCGCTGACGGAGGAGCGTCCGCTCGCCGCGCCGCAGACCGGTGCCACGCCGCTGTCCGGTGCCGCGACGGCTCCGGCTCCGTCCGACGGCCCGTCGGCGGGTGCCGGGAGCCCCGCTCCGGACGCCGGACCCGGGCCGGTCGCCGGGCCGACTCCGGCCGCGCCCGGTCCGTCGCCCGCGGTGCCCGCCGCCGGTCCGAACCCCGCCCCGCCCGCGCCGGTCCCCACCGCCCCGGCCCCGCCCGCCGTCCGCGACCCGGCCACCCAGCCCCCGCCCGCCACCCGGGAACCCACCCCGCCCAACCCGCCCGCCACCGCCGAACCGGCCACGCCCACCGCGACTCCGCAGCCCACCCAGTCGCCCCGGCCCACCCAGCCGCCGGCCCCGCAACCGCCCACCACGGCCACGCAGATCACCGCCAACGGCGCCGCGCTGGACAACTACCAGTCCAAGAACGAGGACGGCAACGGGATCAACACCTACTACGCCAACGGCACGTTGGCCCAGACCTGGCGGATGGAGAAGATCGCCGAAGGGAAGTACTACCTGCGCAACGGCGCCAGCGGCTACACCAAGGTGCTGGACCTGGACAAGGGCAGCCGGAAGGTGCAGATCTGGACGAATCCGCCGGCCGCCGAGAACCAGATCTGGGACCTGGTGCCGGTCGAGGGCGGATACCTGATCGTCAACGACTGGAGCAAGGAGTGCCTGACGTCCTACGGCGTCGGCTACTGGGCCGGGGTGTCGGCGTGCTCGAACGCCAAGGGCCAGGTGTGGGCGATCTCCTGAGCCGCCCCGGCGGCTGAGGCCACCTGGCGGCCGCGGTGGCCGGGGCTACCCGGCAGCCTCGGCCGCGGCTACCCCGGCAGCCAGGACGGCCACTGCCGCCGGGGCCGGTCGGCGGGGCGGCCGAGGCCGATCAGGGCGGACAGCCGGTCGGCCTCGGGGGAGGCGATGGCCGACAGGATGTCGTACGCCTCCGACCGGCACGCCCGGGCCGCTCCCTCGTCGCCGGTGGCGGCGCGGTCGGCGAGCGCGTCGCCCAGCGCCGCCAGGGCCAGGCCGCGGCCCCGGCGGTCGCCGTCGAGGGTCAGCACCTCGACCGCCCGGTCGGCGGTCTCCACCGCCTCGGCGCCGCGTCCGAGGGCGCGCAGCGACTCGGTGAGGCGCAGCAGGGTGCGGCCCGTCCGGCGCAGGTCGTCCGGTCGCAGCAGGTCGAGGGCGCCGCGGTGGTGGCGCAGGGCCTGCTCGAACTCGCCGCGGTCGTGGGCGATGGTGCCGAGCGATTCGAGGGCGAGCGACTGGAGTTCGCGGTCGGCGAGCTGGTGGCAGATCAGCAGGGACTGGTCGACCACCCGGACCGCCGCCTCGAACCGGCCGAGTTCGGTGAACGCGCCCGCCAGGTTGAGCAGTTCGCCCGCCACCGCCCGCCGGTCGCCGAGCCGCTCCCGGACCGAGATCGCCGCCGTGAAGCCGTCGACCGCATCGGTCGGCCGGCCGACCTGGACGAACAGGGCGGCGAGGGAGGCGTGGGCCAGGGCGAGCAGTGCGCCCGGCAGGTCGTGGGCGGTGCACAGGTCGCGGGAGCGGAGCAGCTCGCCGAGGGCGGCGGGTTCGGAGCCGACCTCGGTCAGCAGGCGTCCCAGGACGAGCCGTGCGCTGACCTCGGCGGTTCGGTCACCCTGCCGCAGGGCGGCCTGGAGCAGCACCTTGGCCGCGTGTCCGAGTGGCCGGGTGGCCTGCCCGGTGTCGCACAACAGACTGCAGCCGAGCAGGAGTTCGGCCGCCAGGTCGAGCCGGGTCGGGTCCGGGAGGCCCGCGTACTGGCCGACCAGGGCGCCGATGCCCTGGTACTCGCGGCGGGCGCGGACCACCGCGCGGGCGTCGGGGGCGGCCGGTGCACCGGCGCCGGGCAGGGCGGCGCGGGCGGCGGACGGGCCGAGGGCCGCCACGGTCTCGGCGTGGTGGTGGACCATCAGGCGGGTGAGGACGGCGGCGGGATGGTCCGCCGTCGGGCTCGGGCCGGTGAGCCGCTGGGCGAAGGCGCGCAGCAGGTCGTGGTACCGGTAGCGGTCCGGCGGCGCGGTCTCCAGCATCGAGCAGTCGACCAGCGACTCGGCCAGCTCCTCGGCCTCGTCCTCGGGCAGGCCGAGCACCGCCGCGACCGCGCCCGGCGACAGGTCGGGCACCTCCGGCACGGCCAACAGGCGGAAGGCACGGGCCTGTTCGGCATCCAGCTGGTCGTACCCGAAGCGGAACGCCGACTCGACGGCGAGGTCCCCGGTGCGCAGCACGTCCAGTCGGCGGCGGTTCTCGGAGAGCTTGTCGAGCAGCCGCGCCATGGTCCACCCCGGCCGGCAGGCGAGGCGGGCGGCGAGGATGCGCACGGCCAGCGGGAGGTGGCCGCAGAGCCGGACCAGCTCCAGGGCGGTGTCGGCCTCGGCCCGCAGCCGTTGCTCGCCGATCACCCGGCCGAGCAGGTCGAGGGCCTCCTGCGGATCGAAGGCGGGCAGCTCGACGACGTGCGCGTTGGGCAGTGCACCGAGCCTGACCCGGCCGGTGACGAGCACGGCGCAGCCGGGCCGGCCGGGCAGCAGCGGCCTGATCTGCTCGGCGTCCCGGGCGTTGTCGAGGACCACCAGCACGCGCCGGCCGGAGAGCAGTGAGCGGAACTGGGCGGAGCGTTCGGCGAGCCCGGCGGGCAGCGCGTCGGCGGGCATCCCGAGCGAGCGGAGGAGGGCGCCGAGGGCCTCCTCGGGCGGGGTCGGGCGGCCGTCCGCGCCGTGCAGGTCGACGTAGAGCTGGCCGTCCGGGAAGTCGGCGGCCAGGCCGTGCGCGACGTGCACGGCCAGGGCCGTCTTGCCGACGCCGCCCAGACCGGACACCGTCGCCACGGGCATGGCGTCGGGGGCCAGCAGGGCGGCCCGCAGCGCCGCCGTCTGCGCCGCGCGGCCGGTGAAGTCGGCGAGGTCGGCCGGCACCTGGGTGGGCCGTACCGGGGCCGGGTGCGGCGGGCGGGCCGGGGCGGTGCCGGTCCGGGACGGCGCGGGCGCCACCAGGGCGGCGTCGGCCGCCAGGATCCGGCGCTGCACCTCGCGCAGGCCGGGCCCGGCGGCGACGCCGAGCTGCGCCCGCAGCCGCCGGTCGGTGGCGCGGTACACGCTCAGCGCCTCGGCCTGCCGGCCGGTCCGGTAGAGGGCGAGCATCAGCAGCTCGGCGAAGCGCTCCCGGAGCGGGTGCTCGGCCGCGGCGGCGGTCAGTTCGGCGACGGTCCGGCCCGACGGGCCGAGCTCGACCTCGGCCTCCAGACAGGACTCCAGGACGGCCACCCGGCGTTCGGCCCACTCGGCGCGCTGCCGCTCGACGTACGGCCCGGGGAGTCCGGACATCGGCTCGCCCCGCCACAGGTCCAGGGCCGAGCGGAGCGTGGTGGCGGCGACGGCGTGCTCTCCGGCGAGGCGCAGTTCCCTCGCCTCGCCGATCAGCTCCTCGCAGCGGTGGGTGTCCAGTCCGCCGGCGTCCAGGGTGAGCAGGTAGCCCCCGCTGAGCGAAGTCAGCGGGGCGGGCCCGAGGACGCGGCGCAGCCGGTGCACGTACGTCCGGATCACGGCCGAGGCCCTGGCGGGCGGCTCCTCGCCCCACAGGTCGTCGATCAGCTGGCCGACCGGTACGGGGTGGTTGGCCCGCAGCAGCAGCGACAGCAGCAGGCTCCGCTGCTGCGGCGCGCCGAGCGTCAGCTCGCCGCCGTCGCGCCACCCGTGCACCGGCCCCAGTACCGCGAACCGCAAACCAGCCACCGGCCGTCTCCCCCTCTGCCCGCCGCAATGAACCCCCGGCGCATCTTACCGACCGCATCGCCGCTGGTCAGAGCCTGCTTCGTCGGGAGCCGAGGGGGAGTCACGGCCTGCCACGGCATGGCGCGAACGAGCGAGCGCGCGGGGGCGCAGGCCGTGGCGCACGGGCAGCGGCGGGGAGCGGCGGCGCGGAGGGCGCGGTCAGGTCAGCCCGCGCAGGTGGGGCAGAGCCCCCGGTAGGTGACCTCGGCGCCGGAGACGGTGAAGCCGAAGCGCTGGTCGGTCGGGAGGTCGGCGAGCGGGCTGCCGACCGGGTGGACGTCGCGGATGGCACCGCAGCCGGTGCAGACAAGGTGCTGGTGGGGGTGGTGGGCGTTGGGGTCGTAGCGCTTGGCCCGCCCGTCGGTGGACACCTCGATGACCTCGCCGAGGGTGACCAGCTCACCGAGGGCGTTGTAGACCGTCGCGCGGGAGATCTCCGGGAGGCGTTCGGCGGCCCGGGCGTGCACCTCGTCGGCGGTCAGGTGCACATGCTCGCCGTCCAGGACCTCGGCCACGACACGCCGCTGGGAGGTGAGTCGCCAGCCGCGCTCGCGCAGCCGCTCCAGCAGGTCACTCATAACGGTTCACCTATTCAGGTCACGGGGAAGACCGGAGTTTACCAATGCGGATCCCGGGGATTCCGGCTCCCGACCGGATACGGGTTTGGTGTCTTTCTTGACGTGGATCAGGTCCATCGTAGGATCGGCTCCGGCGCTAGCCTGGGTATCGGCAGTACCAGATAGCAGCAGTAGGTGCCGTAGGTAGCAGATAGACACCGTGATCCGCCTTTCTAGGGAAGGATTCCCATGTCTGAGAACCACGATGCAACCGTTGTAGAGGCGGGCACGGGCGGCTGCCCGGTCAACCACGGGCGCGCGCTCCACCCCACCCAGGGCGGCGGGAACCGCCAGTGGTGGCCGGAGCGGTTGAACCTCAAGATCCTCGCCAAGAACCCCGCCGTCGCCAACCCGCTCGGCGCGGACTTCGACTACGCCGCGGCGTTCGCCGCCCTCGACCTCCCGGCCGTCAAGCGGGACATCCAGGAGGTGCTCACCACCTCGCAGGACTGGTGGCCGGCCGACTTCGGCTACTACGGCCCCTTCATGATCCGGATGGCCTGGCACAGCGCCGGCACCTACCGGATCAGCGACGGCCGCGGCGGCGCCGGCGGCGGGCAGCAGCGCTTCGCCCCGCTGAACAGCTGGCCCGACAACGCCAGCCTGGACAAGGCCCGCCGCCTGCTCTGGCCGGTGAAGAAGAAGTACGGGCGCAGCCTGTCCTGGGCCGACCTGATCGTCCTGACCGGCAACGTCGCCCTGGAGGGCATGGGCTTCGAGACCTTCGGCTTCGGCGGCGGCCGGGTCGACGAGTGGGAGCCGGACGAGGACGTCTACTGGGGCCCGGAGACCACCTGGCTGGGCGACGAGCGCTACACCGGCGACCGCGAGCTGGAGAGCCCGCTGGCCGCCGTGCAGATGGGCCTGATCTACGTCAACCCCGAGGGCCCCAACGGCAATCCGGACCCGGTCGCCGCCGCCCGCGACATCCGCGAGACCTTCTACCGGATGGCGATGAACGACGAGGAGACCGTCGCGCTGATCGCCGGCGGCCACACCTTCGGCAAGACCCACGGCGCCGGCCCGGCGGACAACGTCGGCCCGGACCCGGAGGACGCGCCGATGGAGCAGCAGGGCCTCGGCTGGAAGAGCCGCTACGGCACCGGCGTCGGCGGCGACGCCATCACCAGCGGCCTCGAGGGCATCTGGACGGCCACCCCGATCACCTGGGACAACAGCTTCTTCGAGACGCTGTTCGGCTACGAGTGGGAGCTCACCAAGAGCCCGGCCGGCGCCCACCAGTGGAAGCCCAAGGACGGCGCCGGCGAGGGCACCGTGCCGGACGCCCACGACCCGGCCAAGCGGCACGTCCCGATCATGCTCACCACCGACCTCTCGCTGCGCTTCGACCCGGTGTACGGGCCGATCTCCCGGCGCTTCCTGGAGAACCCGGCGGAGTTCGCCGACGCCTTCGCCCGCGCCTGGTACAAGCTCACCCACCGCGACATGGGCCCGGTGGCGCGCTACCTCGGCCCGGAGGTCCCGAGCGAGCAGCTGCTCTGGCAGGACCCGCTGCCGGCCGTCTCCTACCAGCAGGTCGGCGCCGCGGACGTGGCGGACCTCAAGCGGCGGATCGCGGCCACCGGGCTGTCGGTCTCCGAACTGGTCTCCACCGCCTGGGCCGCGGCCTCCTCCTTCCGCAACAGCGACAAGCGCGGCGGCGCCAACGGCGGCCGGATCCGGCTGCAGCCGCAGGCCGGCTGGGAGGTCAACGAGCCGGACCGGCTGGCCGCCGTGCTGCGGGCGCTGGAGGGCGTGCAGCGGGACTTCAACGCGCAGGCCGGCGACACGCAGGTCTCCATGGCCGACCTGGTGGTGCTGGCCGGCGGCGTCGGCGTCGAGCAGGCGGCCAAGGCGGCCGGGCTGGCCGTCGAGGTGCCGTTCGCGGCCGGCCGGGTGGACGCCCCGCAGGAGCTGACCGACACCGAGTCCTTCGCCGCGATGGAGCCCAAGGCGGACGGCTTCCGCAACTGGGTCGGCAAGGGCAACCGGCTGCCGGCCGAGTTCCTGCTGCTGGACAAGGCGAACCTGCTGGGCCTCAGCGCGCCCGAACTGACCGTGCTGGTCGGCGGGTTGCGCGTGCTGGGGGCCAACCACCAGCAGTCCGCGCACGGTGTGCTGACCGAGACCCCGGGCGTGCTGACGAACGACTTCTTCGTCAACCTGCTGGACCTGGGCATCAGCTGGTCCTCCACCTCGGAGGACTCCCACACCTTCGAGGCCCGGGACGCCTCCGGCGCGGTCAAGTGGACCGGCACCCGCGCCGACCTGGTCTTCGGCTCGAACTCCGAACTGCGGGCCGTCGCCGAGGTGTACGCGAGCGACGACGCCAAGGAGAAGTTCGTGGAGGACTTCGTCGCGGCCTGGGTCAAGGTCATGAACGCGGACCGCTTCGACCTGGTGTGACACCGCTGAGGTAGCCGGGAGCCCCGGGGGCGCGAACCCCCGGGGCTCCCGCGCGTCGTCACGGTGCCGCGCGTGTCATCACGGCGCCCTGCGCGTCGTCACGGCGCGCGTCGTCGCGGTGCCCCGCGCGTCGTCACGGCGCCCCGGGCGTTCCCACACTGACCAGCCCGGTCTCGTACGCCGCGACCACCACCTGGGCCCGGTCCCGCAGGCCCAACTTGCCCAGGATCCGGGCCGCATGGGTCTTCACCGTCGCCTCGGAGAGCTGCAGCCGGGCGGCGAGTTCGGCATTGCTGAGGCCGCGGGCGAGCAGCCCCATCACCTCCAGCTCGCGCGGGGTGAGGGTGGCCAGTTCGCGGTGCGGGGCGGCCGCGTCCGGGGCGGCCGGGCGGGCGAAGCGCTCGACCAGGCGGCGGGTGATCGCGGGGGCGAGCAGCGCGTCACCGGTGCGGACCAGCCGGACGGCGGCGGCCAGGTGTTCCGGGGTGACGTCCTTGAGCAGGAACCCGCTGGCCCCGGCGGCCATCGCGGCGTACACGTAGTGATCCAGGTCGAAGGTGGTGAGCATGATGATCCGGGGTGCGTCGGGGGTGCGTTCGGCGAGGATCCGCCGGGTGGCCTCCAGGCCGTCCAGTCCGGGCATCCGGATGTCCATCAGCACCACGTCCGGTCTGCTCCGGCGGACGGCGGCGACGGCCTGCTCGCCGTCCTCGGCCTCGGCGACCACCTCGATCCCCTCGGACTCCAGGATCAGCCGGAAGCCGATCCGGACCAGCGCCTGATCGTCGGCGACCACCACGCGCAGCGGCCGCTCGTTCTCTCCGGTGGCCATCAACTCTCCAGGGGTATCGAGGCCGTGACGCGGTAGCCACCGCGCGGCCGGGGGCCGGTGTGCAGGGTGCCGCCGTAGACGGCGAGGCGTTCGCGCAGCCCGAGCAGGCCGCGGCCGTTGCCGGTGGCGGCGGCGCCGGTGGGGCGGCCGCCGGTGTCGGTGACCTCCACCCGCAGGCGGTCGGGGGCGTAGTCGACGGTCACCGCGGCGTCGGCGCCGCCCGCGTGCTTGACGGTGTTGGTGAGCGCCTCCTGGACGACCCGGTAGGCGGCGAGTTCGACCCCGGGCGGGACGGTCCGCCGCTGCCCGGACACGGTCAGCTCCACCGGCAGTCCGGCCCGGCGGACGCCCTCGACCAGGGCGTCCAGCCGGCCCAGGCCGGGCTGCGGGCTGAGGTCGGCATCGGCCGCCGGATCCTCCCCGGTGCCGGAGTCGATGGTCAACAGGCCCATCACGTGCCGCAGTTCGGTCATCGCCGCGCGCCCGCCGGACTCCACCGCGGCCATCGCCTCGCGGGCCTTGTCCGGGGCGGTGTCCAGGATCTTGCGGGCGGCCCCGGCCTGGATCGTCATCATGCTCACGTTGTGGGTCACCACGTCATGCAACTCCCGTGCGATGCGCGCCCGTTCGAGCTCCACCGCGCGGTCCAGCGCGGCCAGCTGCTCACGCTCCAGGGCGGACAACCGCTCCCGCCCCTGCTCCACCCGGCGGCGCCACATCCGCAGTTCGTAGGCGACCGCGAACACCGGTACCAGGACGAACACGGCCACCACCGAGTTCGGGAAGTGCGGCAGCTTGGCGGAGTCGAACAGCGCCACGAGCGCGGCCGCGGCAGCCGCCAGGCTCACCGGCAGGGCGGCGGTGCGGCGCCCGTACCCGGCCGCGCTGTAGGCGGCGACGATCACCGCCACGCCCGCCGAGTACGCGATGTCCTCGGACTGCCCCCGCACCAGCAGCGCGGCCGGCAGCACCGTCCACAGCACCGCCAGCGGGTGGCGCCGGCGCAGCACCAGCGGCAGCGGGACGAGCGGCACCAGCAGTAACAGCCCGGCCCACGCGGGGTCGTGCGGGCCGCCGGAGATGGCGGCGTAGCGGCCGGAGGTGAACGAGAGGAACAGGGCCAGGGCCAGGTCGAAGGCCTGGCCGCGCCGGGTCGGCCGGGGCGGGGGAGGTGCGCCGTCCGCGCCGCCGCCCGGGCGGGCGCCGGCCAGCAGCCGTCGTACCGCGGGGTGGTTGATCACCGGGACATTGTGGCGGTCGGCCGCCGCCCGGCACAGCCCCGCGAGCGGCGGCGGCCGGTACACCGGTCGACTACCTCGCAAGGATGACACCGGCGGCCGTACGCCCGACGCGGTACGGAACCTGCGGCCGGCGGCGGACGCGGTGCGGTGCCGTCCGTCCGTACCTTCGTCCTCGTCACCAGGCAGGACAGCACGAGGAGCGGGGACATGAGCAACGATCCGGTGATCGAACTGAGCGGTGTGAGCCGCCACTACGAGGGCGCGCGGGCGGCGCTCGACGGGGTGACGCTGAGCGTCCGGGCGGGGGAGTCGGTGGCGCTGCTCGGCCCGTCCGGCAGCGGGAAGTCCACCCTGCTGAACCTGGTCGCCGGGCTGGACCGGCCGAGCGCCGGGACGGTCACCGTGGCCGGGGTCCGGGTGGACCGGCTGAACGAGAAGGGCTCGGCCAGGTACCGGCGCGGCACGATCGGCATGGTGTTCCAGTTCTTCAACCTGCTGGACGACCTGACGGTGGCCGACAACGTGGTGCTGGCCGGCGAACTGGCCGGCGTCCCCCGGGCCGAGGCCCGGCGGCGGGCCGCCGAGTTGCTGGAGTCGCTCGGCATCGACCGGCATGCCCGCGCCCACCCCGGTCGGCTCTCCGGCGGCGAACGCCAACGCGTCGCGGTGGCACGGGCGTTGATGAACAATCCGCCCCTGCTGCTGGCCGACGAGCCGACCGGCGCACTGGACTCGGCCTCCGGCGAGGACGTCAAGGAGCTGTTCCGGGAGCTGCACCAGGACGGCCAGACCATCCTGATCGTCACCCACGACCTGACCCTCGCCGAGGACTGCGCCACCCGCACCGTCCGGATGCGGGACGGCCGGGTCGAGTCGGACACCGCGGCGGTGGCGGCATGAGTGCGTTGAGCCGGGTCGTTCGCGCCGGAGTACGGCGCCGCCGGACCCAGTCGATCGCCATCGGGCTGTCCGCCCTGGTGGCCACCACCTGCTCCGTCCTCGGCGGCTCGCTGCTGGTCGCCTCCGAGGCCCCCTTCGACCAGGCCTTCGACGGCCAGCACGGCGCCCACCTCACCGCGCGCTTCGACGGCACCCGGGTGAGCGGCGGCCAGCTCGCCGCCACCGCGCACGCCGCCGGGGTGACGGAGACCGCGGGCCCCTTCCGGACCGTCACCGTCGACCCCGAGCCGGGCCCCGGCTCCGGCGTCCCGGTCGGGGCGACGATGGCCCCGATGACCGTCACCGGCCGCGCCTCGGCCACCGAGGGCATCGACAAGGTCCAGCTGACGGAGGGGAGTTGGCCGATCAAGCCGGGCGAGGTGACGATCGGCGACTCGTACCTGAACCAGAACGTGCCGCTCGGCGGCACCCTGCGCCTGCCCGGCCTGCCGGGCGCCCCCACCCTGAAGGTGGTCGGCTTCGCCCGCTCGGTCAGCCGCACCGCCGACGCCTGGGTGACGCCCGAGGCGATCCCCGCCCTCACCGCCCCCGGCAGCACCCCCGGCTACGAACTGCTCTACCGCTTCGCCGACGCCGCCACCACCGGCGCGATGGACGCCGACCGGACCGCCGTCGCCGCCGCCGCACCCGCCGGGGCACTGACCGGCGCCCAGTCCTGGCTCGCCGCCAAGCAGGGCTCGGACCGCAACACCGCGCTGTTCCTGCCGTTCATGGTCGCCTTCGGCCTGCTCGGCATGGCGATGTCGGTGCTGGTCGCGGGCAATGTGGTGGCCGGCGCCGTCGGCACCGCGACCCGGCGGATCGGCGTGCTCAAGGCGATCGGCTGCACCCCGGCCCAGGTGGTGCGCGCCTACGTCGCCCAGGCGCTGGCCCCGGCCACCGTCGGCGTCCTGCTCGGGGTGGTGGCGGGCAACCTGCTGGCCGTCCCGGTGCTCGCCACCGCCGGAAACCTCTACGGCACCAAGGCCTCCGGCATCGCCCCCTGGGTGGACGTCGCGGTGGCCGGCGGCACCCTCGCCGCCGTCGCCCTGGTCGCCTGGGCGGCCGCCGCCCGGGCCGGCCGGCTGCGCACCGTGGACGCGCTGGCCGTCGGCCGTACGGCGGGCGGCACCAGGCGGGACGCCCTGGCCCGGCGGGTCGCCGCGCTGGCCGCCCGGCTGCCGCTGCCCCGGCCGGTCAGCCTCGGCCTGGCCCAGCCCTTCGCCCGCCCGGCCCGGGCCGCCGGGATGCTCGCCGCCGTGCTGTTCGGGACGGCCGCGGCCACCTTCGCGGTCGGCATGGGCGGCACGATGAGCTGGGTGCAGGAGGCCAAGAACCACGCGAGCGCGGACGTCCTGGTGACGCCCGTCCGACCGGCCGTCCAGCCCGGGGCCGCCCCGGTGAAGCCGGCTCCGGCCGACCCGGCCGCCGTCACCGCCGCGCTCACCGCCCAGCCGGGCACCGCCGCTTACTACGGCGTCGGCGTCGAGGAGGTCACCGTCCCCGGCGTGGCCGGGAGCACCACGCTGACCGCCTTCCGGGGCGACTCCTCCTGGGCGGGGTACCGGATGGTCACCGGCCGCTGGTACCAGGGGCCCGGCGAGGCGGTCGCCCCGAACACCTTCCTCGCCGCGGCCTCGATCGGGCTCGGCGACCAGGTGACCTTCACCGACCACGGCCGGCCGGTCACCGTCCGGATCGTCGGCGAGGTCTTCGACCCGCACGTGCAGACCAACGAGCTGTTCACCGACGCCGGAAGCCTCCCGAGCGGCACCGCGCCCGTCCCCGACCAGTGGTTCGTCAAGCTCCGCCCCGGCACCGACCACGCCGCCTACGCCACCGCCCTCGGCGGCGCGCTCGCCCCGCTCGGCCAGACCGCCGAGGACGGCGTCCCGCAGCACTCCGCCGACTCGATCCTCGCCCTGAACTCGCTCACCGCCACCCTGACCGTGCTGCTGGTCGTGGTCGCCGGGCTCGGCGTCCTCAACACCGTCGTGCTGGAGATCCGCGAGCGCACCCGCGACACCGGCGTCGCCAAGGCGCTCGGCATGACGCCGGCCCAGACCGTCGGCGTGGTGCTCGCCTCGGTGCTCCTGGTCGGGCTGGTCGGCGGCGCGATCGGCCTGCCGGTCGGCCTACTGCTGCACGGCCTCACCGTGCCCGCCATGGGCCACAGCGCCGGACTGGACATCCCGGCGGCGGCGCTGGACGTCTTCGGCACCCCGACCCTGGCCCTGCTCGGCCTCGGCGGCGTGCTGCTCGCCCTGCTCGGCGCCCTGCTCCCGGCCGTCCGGGCGGCCCGGGCCCGGACGGTGGACGCCCTGCGCGCGGAGTGACACGTGTGCCGTCGACCGTGCTCAGGACCGGAGGGGCTGGATGCCGGTGCTGTACCGGATGGCCTGAGCGGCTCAGGACTCGTCGGCCTTCCGCTCCCCGGCCTCGGGCCGGCCGTCCCGCTGCTCCGCGTCCCGCTGCTCCCCGTCCCGCTGCTCCTCGGCCTTGCGCTCCGCCTCGCGGACCTGCTCGGTGAAGGTGTGCTCGTCGATCCGCTCGACCGACGCCCCGTACTCGGCGGCCAGTTCGTCGGCCGGTCCCGGCGAGGCCTCCCGCACCTCCAGGGCGACCATCGCCCCGCCGTCCGGCACCCGCGGCGACAGCACGATCAGCGCCGCGCCGGCCTCCGTCGCGATGTGCTCCTCCGCCGCGTTGCCCAGCGCCGCACCCGCCGCGAAGCCCAGCAGCACCCCGATCGGCCCGCCGAGCAGCCCCACCAGGCCGCCCACCACCCCCGAGCCGACGGTCGCCACCCCCGCGCCCCGGGTGAAGGTGTCCCGGATCTCCAGCACCCCGTCCGCGCTCCGCTCCAGCGCCGCCGCCATCCGCAGCCCCGGCAGGTGCTGGGCACCGTCGAAGGCGGAGCGCCACGAGGTGGTGTCCGGAAAGGTCAGCAGGACCAGGTTGTGCTGCTCGCTCATCGCACTCCGATCGGGGTGGGGTCGCTCGGGACTCCATCGTGGCCCTCGGCGCGGGGCGCTGCCACAGGAGCCGGGGTTCAAACCAGGGCCCCGGTTCACCTGGGCGCAACCGGCCGTTTTTCGGCCACCTGCGGAGCCGTGTCGGGCCGCCCTGGGCCGTACCGGGCCGCCCGAACGGCCGGACGGCGGGGCCGGACCCGGTCCGGCCTGGTGGAACGGGGGCGCGGCGGCTACCGGGGCGTTGGTTCGATCCTGACCGAAACACGTACCGCCGAGGCGCATGCCCCTGGTGTGACGGGTGGGGCGCTGTCAGGATCCCGGACCGGCACACCCGTGCCAGACCCGAACGCTTGCAGGAGGCATCATGCAGCCCACAGCTGAGCAGGTTCGCGCACTGAAGGACGAGGACTTCCGGCTCACCCTCGGTCAGGGCGGGTCGGTCCACCCGGCCGGAGAGCCGGCCGACGAGCTCTACGTGACCGCCGCGGTGCTGAACAGCACCTGCGACGGCTGGTCCAGCTGCGGGCGCGTCTGCAGCTTCTGAGACCGGGGTCCGGCGCCGTCCCCGGCCACGGTCGTACGGCCGGCCGGGGTCCGCGCCGGACCCGCCCCGGGCGTCAGTGCAGACGAGTACCAGCACACGAGTACCAGCAGACGAGTGCCAGCAGAGAGGCAGCACCACCCCGTGGTCGACGCGTCCGAACTCCTGCGGGCGGCTGCCCGAGCCGTTCCGCTGAACGCCCGCGGCCGGGCGCGGGCGCCGGAAGGGTTCGACCCGTCGCCGGCCGGCGACGCCGAGCCCGCCGACCGTGCCGAGCAATCCGACCGTGCCGAGCGCGCCGCCCGCGCCGAGCGCGCCGCCCGCGCCGCCCGGAAGCTGGAGCGCTGG
Organism: Kitasatospora sp. NPDC030952; assembly: GCF_055571335.1. Taxonomy (NCBI): domain Bacteria; kingdom Bacillati; phylum Actinomycetota; class Actinomycetes; order Kitasatosporales; family Streptomycetaceae; genus Kitasatospora; species Kitasatospora sp. NPDC030952. The sequence goes on along the minus strand of NZ_JBVIFM010000002.1, from coordinate 557,823 downwards.
CAGGCCCAGGCGCCGTTCGACCGGGCCGGCTGGTTCGCGCACCGCCTCGCCGCCGACGGCCTCGACCCCGAAGCCCTGCGCGCCCTGCTCGCCGAGCCCCCCGAGGCGCTCGCCGCCCGCCTCGGGACGCCCCCGTGGGCCGAGCGGCTGGCCGCCGCCTTCGACCGGGCGGCCGCCCTGGACGTCCCCGAAGAACACGAGTTCGCCGGGCTCGTCGCCCCGCTGCTCGCCGATGCCCGTGACCGCCTGTGCGCCGGCCTCGCCGCCCTGGACGCCCCCGCCCTCGGCACCCCCGAGGAACTGGCCGCGCTCGCCCTCCCCGCGCTCACCGCCACCGCCCACGGGATGGCGACCCGGACCGTCATCACCGAACTCCACGTCGCCCGCCTCACCGGCGAATCGACCGGCGGCACCCCCGAACTGCGCTACCGGGACTTCCTCGGCCGGCTCACCCGGCCCGAGCGGGCGCTGCGACTCCTCGCCGAGTACCCGGTCCTGGCCTTCCGCCTGACCACCGCCGCCGAGCAGTGGACGAGTACCACCCTCACCCTGTTCCGCCGCCTCGCCGCCGACCTCCCCGCCCTCGCCCGCACCTTCGCCGACGGCCGCCCGCTCGGCCGGCTCACCGAACTCGCCACCGGCCTCGGCGACCCGCACCGCGGCGGCGCCACGGTCAGCTCCCTGCGCTTCGAGCACGGTGTCCGGATCGTCTACAAGCCGCGACCGCTCGGTGCCGAGACCCACTTCCAGCAGCTCCTCCACTGGCTCAACCCGCAACTGCGGCTGCCGCTGCGCGACCTGACCCACCTGGCCGCCGACGGCTACGGCTGGGTCGCCCACCTCACCGCCGAACCGGCCAGGGACGACGCCGAGTTGCGCGACTTCTACCACCGCGCCGGCGCCCTCGCCGCGCTGATGTACGTGCTCGACGCGGTCGACTGCCACGCCCAGAACCTGCTCGCCGTCCGGGACCAGCCGGTGCTCATCGACCTGGAGGCGATCCTCCACCCCGACCTGCGCGAGCCCGCCAAGGACCTCTCCGAGTCCGAGCGGCTCGCCCGCCACCAGGCCCGGCACTCGGTACTTCGCTCGGGCCTGCTCCCCGAGCGGATGTGGGACGAGGGCAACGGCGGCGCCGACATCTCCGCCCTCGGCTGGGACCCGGGCAGCCTCCCGCCCCGCCCGCTGCCCGTCCTGGTCGGCCAGGGCACGGACGAACTCCGGCTGGAGTACCGTCGGTTGCCCGTCGAAGCCCCCGGCAGCCGACCCGTACCGGCCGACCGGCCGCTGCGACTCGCCGACCACCTGGCGGAGTTGACGGCCGGCTTCACCGAGGCCTACCGGCTGCTCGCCGCCGACAAGCCGCAACTCCGGTCACTGATCGGCGCGTTCGCGGCCGACGAGACCCGCCTGCTGCGCCGCGACACCTTCGAGTACCGCAGTCTGCTCAACACCGCCTGCCACCCCGACGCCCTGGGCGACGCCCTCGACCAGGACCGCCACCTCGACCGGCTCTGGGCGCTCGTCGGCTGGGAGGAGCAGGCCCTCGACTTCGTCGAGCACGAGCGCGCCGACCTGTGGCGCGGCGACGTACCCGTCTTCACCATCCGCCCGGACGGCGTCGACGCCCGCTCGGCCACCGGCGCGCTCGTCCCCGGCGTCACCGAGCGGCCGGCCCTCGACCTGGCGCTCGCCAAGGCGGACGGCCTCGGCGAGGAGGACCTCGCCCGCCAACTCCAGCTGCTCAGGCTCTCGGTGACCACGGCCGACGGGGTGCGCGAGCCCGGCCGGGCCGTCGCCACCACCCGACCCCAGGCGCCCGCCGAGCCGGCCGGGAGCCTGGCCGCCCGCGCCCTCGCCCAGGCCGTGGACGCTGGTGAGCAGCTGCTCCGCGAGGCCTACCGGGGCGCCGCCGACCTCGCCTGGGCCGGCCCCAACTGGGCCCCGCCCGGCCGCTGGGCCCCCGCCGAACTCGGCCCGGACCTGTACAGCGGCACCGCGGGCATCGTCCTCTTCCTCCACCAGCTCGCCCAGGTCACCGGCGACCGTTCGCACCACGAGGCCGCCCGGGCCGCCGAACTGACGCTCCGTCAGCAGATCCGGCGCCGGGCCGACCGGCTTGGCGGCGGCCTGGCCGGCACCGGCGGGGTGCTGTACGCGCTCGCCCACCTCGCCGCCGACCACCCGGACCCGGAACTCGACGCGCTCGGCAGCCTGGTCCTCGACCGCATCGCCGCCACCGCCGCCGAGGACACCCAGTACGACGTCCTCGCCGGGAACGCCGGCACCATCGGCGGCCTGCTCGCCTGGGAGGCCGTCCGCCCGGGGCCCGCCGTCACCGACGCGCTGGCGGTCTGCGCCGAACGCCTCGTCCGGGCCGCCGGCCCGCACCCCGAGGGCGGCACCGGCTGGCTCCCCGCCGCCCTGGCGGAGACCGCCGGCCGCCCCCTCGCGGGCTTCGCCCACGGCGGCTCCGGCATCGCCTGGGCCCTGGCCCGCGCCGGGCACCGCCTGGGCGACCCGCGGCTGCCCCACCTCGCCCTCGCCGCCGTGGAGTACGAGCGCACCCTGTTCGACCCCACCGCCGCCAACTGGCGCGACGTCCGCGAGGACGGCGGCCCCGACGGCCCGAGCCACCCCGCCCTCTGGTGCCACGGCGCCGCGGGCATCGCCCTGGCCCGCACCGCGCTCGCCCCGCTGCTGCCCGAACGGCGCGACGCACTCCTGGCCGAACGCGACACCGCGCTCGACACCGTCCTCCGGGACGGCTTCGGCCACAACTCCTCGCTCTGCCACGGCGATCTCGGCAACCTGGAGGCCCTCCACCAGGCCGGCGACCGCTGGCGGGCCACCACCGAGCGGCAGGCCCACGCCACCCTGGACGCTCTGGAGACCCAGGGCCGGCGCTGCGGACTGCCGAACGGGCTCCACAGCCCCTCCCTGATGGTCGGCCTCGCCGGCATCGGCCACGGCCTGCTCCGCCTCGCCGCCCCCGACACCACCCCCGCCGTCCTCACCCTCGAACCCCCGACCATCTGACCCCCGGCGCCCCCGGCCCTCCCTGCCCTGCCCGCCCTGTCCCGGCGGGCGGTGGAACACCGCGTCCCTGGCCCCGCGGTCCGCTCCTCCGATCGTCGGATCGCCTGCCGGGCAGCTGTCCGGAGGCCCGCCCGCAATCGAACATCGCGGACCGATCCGGTGATCGACATCCACCAACTCGCCGTCGCCGACACAGAATCGCCCGGATCGGGTGAGACCGGCCGGGACACGCCGGGCGGCCCCGCCGACCGCTGCCAGGATCGGGGTCCGCACCGGCAGCCCGCCCCTCGCAGAGTGCCCACCGGCACCGCTGCCGACCCACCACGCCCACCCGGCGATGAGGGCTGCCCGCGTGCGGACCCACCCGTGGCCGCAGGCCGCCGTACCAGGGAGGAACCCGGTGTCGGAGCAGCTCGTGAAACCCGAGAAACCCCAACCCGACCAGCCGCACGACCAGCCGCACGACCAGCAACCCGAGGAGCACGACGAGGAACTGCGCCTGCGGTTCCCCGGCGACCGCCGCGCCGAGGCCGGCGCCTCGATGTCGGCGAGCGCGATGCTGCGCCGCCTGCCGCACCTGGTGCGCCGGGCGCTGGCGCTGGCCTGGGCGGCGGACCGCGCGTCCACCGTGCTACTGCTGGTCTGCCAGGCGCTGGCCGGGGTGTTCGGCGCGCTGGCGTTGTACGCCACCACCGGCACCCTGGGCGCCCTGCTGGTCGTCGGCCCGGTGACCGAGCACCTGCGCACCGCCGCGCCGTCGCTGCTCCTGCTGACCGTCTCGGCCGGACTGCGCGCCGTCCTGGGCATCGCGGTGGTGGCCCTGTCCGGCCGGGTGTCGCCGCGGATCACCAGGGAGGCGGAGCTGGCGCTGATCGCCGCCGGGTGCGCCGCCGAGCTGAAGGCGTACGACGAACCCGCGTACAACGAGCAGTGGGAGGCCGCCGACCGGGGCGCCTCGACCACGCCCGACCTGCTCTCCAACGCCCAGGACGTGATCGCCTCCACCGTCTCGCTGGCCGCCGCCGCGGGCGTGCTGGCGACGCTCCACCCCTGGCTGGTGCCGCTGCTGCTGCTCGGCTCGGTGCCGACCGCCGTCGGCGCCGTCCGCACCGCCCGGATCCACTACCTGGCCGCGGTGAGCACCAACGAGGACCGCGGCGCACTGCGCGTCTACCGGTGGTTCCTGATCGACAAGACCCGTGCCGACCAGGTCCGTTCGGACCAGGTCACACCCTTCCTGATGGCCAAGTACCGCCGCGCCGAGGCCAAGATCGTCGCCGCCACCGACCGGGCCACCCGGGAGGCCGCCAAGGTGTCGCTGCTGGCCGCGCTCGGCACCGGCGCCGGCACCGCGCTGATCTGGGGCACCCTGCTGTTCCTGGTCGGCAGCGGCCGGATCGACCTCGCCGCCGCCGGCACCGCCACCTTCGCGCTGCGCACCGCCGCCTCCGGGCTGCACGGCCTGGTCGGCAACGGCGCCCGGCTGTACCGGATGGGCCTCTACCTGGACGACTACTTCACCTTCCTGGACGAGGCCGGCGGCCACCGCATCGCCCGCGGCGGGCTCGTCCCGGACGCGCCGCGGTCGGTCGAGGTGACCGAGCTGAGCCACGCCTACCCGGGCGAGCAGCAGGAGCCCGCGCTGCGCGGCGTCAGCCTGACCCTGCGGGCGGGTGAGGTGGTGGCGGTGATCGGGCAGAACGGCAGCGGGAAGTCCACCCTGCTGAAGCTGCTGTCCGGCCTGTACCTGCCGCAGTCCGGCCGGATCACCTGGGACGGCGTGCCGGTCGAGGAACTGGACGCGGACGGCATGTGGTCCCGGGTCGCCCGGGTGCCGCAGGAGTTCGCCCGCTGGCCGCTCGGCGCCGCCGAGAACGTCCACCTGGGCCACCTCACCGACCGGCTGATGGCGGACGTGGAGCAGGCCGCGGCCCGGACCGGCTTCGACGAGACCGTGGCCCGGCTGCGCTCGGGCTGGCGCACCCTGCTCGCCCAGGGCTGGTGGGGCGGCGCCGAGCTGTCCGGCGGCGGCTGGCAGCGTGCGGCCGTCGCCCGGGCGCTCTACCGCACCGTGCGCAGCCCCGGGTTGCTGATCCTGGACGAGCCCACCTCGGACCTCGACCCGCGCGCCGAGCACCGCATCCTGCACGCCCTGCGCGGCCTCGCGCCGGGCCGGATCACCCTGCTGGTGACCCACAACATCGCCAACGCGGCGGTCGCGGACCGGGTGATCGTGATGGACCGGGGCAGCATCGTGCAGACCGGCACCTGGGCCGAACTCGCCGCCCGCCCCGACGGGTTGTTCCGCGAACTGCTCGACCTCCAGCGCGACCGCACCGTCCCGGCCCAGCGGCCGGCCGGGGACTGACCGGGTGATCCCGCCGGGCGGACGGCGCCCACCGTCCGCCCGGCCGGGGTCAGGAAACCGGGTGAGACTCCGGGCAGGATGGACGACCATGGCCGGATGGGTATCGACGGGGGGCCCGACGAGGGCGGGGACGCGGACGACCGACTGCTGCGCGGTCTGGTCGGCGAAGTGTGGGTCGACGTCTACCGGTTCGGGGACATGGGGGTGGTCGACTTCGGCGGGACGGTCTCCTGGCCGCTGGGCGACTCCGGGGAGGTGTCGACGGGCAGCAGGTTCGCGGTGCACGCCCAGTGCCCGTTCCGGATCGTCCAGTGCGGGGAGGTCTACCTCGGCTCCGGGGACCTGGTGCCGGCCGGACAGGACCCGGTGCCGGCCGGGAGCGGCGACCGCCTCGCCTACGACATCGGCGCCGACGCGCTGCGGGAGTTCCTGGCGCGGGAGTCGCCCCGGGTGCTGGCGGTCGAGCGGGCGCCGGAGGGCGACCTGCGGATCACCCTGGAGCACGAGCTGAGGATCGACGTGCTGCCGACGAGTTCGAAGGTCGAGGAGTCCTGGCGGTGCTTCGAACGGCTCGGCGAGCAGGTGGTCTTCCCGTCAGCCGACTGACCGGTTCCGGCCGACGGCCCGCAGCCGCCGCCAGGTGCGGCCGACGCTCCCCCCGGCGGGGGCGTCCGCCTCCCAGCTCCGGGCCGTCCCGGCGAAGGTCTCCGGGCGCGCCGCCACGACGGGCTCCGCCTGGCCGGCCCGGGCGGCGCGCAGCAGGTCCGCGGGGGTGACGGCGGCGAGCCGGGCCCGGGCGTGGTCGAGCAGGGCGGCGCAGGCGTCGGCGATCGCGGGCTCGCCGAGCGGGCGGGTCGGCGCTTCCAGCCCTTCGGCGAGCAGCCGCTCCAGGGCGGTGCGCAGTTCCGGCAGCGAGAGGTCGCGGACGGTCAGCGAGAGGTGGCCGGAGAGTCCGCCGGCGCCGACCGCGCGGTGGGCGAAGGCGCGGGGGACGTAGAGCACGTCGCCGGGTTCGAGGACGGTGTGCAGGCGCTGCGCCGAGTGTTCGTGGTCGGGGAGTTCGCCGAGCGACCACTCCGCCGCGGCGGGCGCGTCGTGGACGTACCAGGTCTTGCGTCCGGTGACCTGGAGGACGAACACGTCGGCGTCGTCGCGGTGCACGGCGAGGCCCTGGCCGCCGGCCGGGGTGAGGAAGAAGAAGGCCTCCACCCGGCGGTCGAGTTCCTCGGACAGCCGGGCCACCAGCTCGCCGGTGGGGCCGTGCCACTGGTCGACGCGGCGCAGCAGCAGGGTGGCCCCGGTGCGCAGCAGGGCGAGCACCTTGGCGCGGTCGGCGTAGCCGTGGTGGGTGGTGCCGTTGATCGTCCGGGGGGTGGTGAAGGCCTCGGGCGGGATGACCACCTTGTCGGAGCGCACCAGCTCCAGGTAGGGGGTGCGCAGCAGCCCGCCGTCGAAGGCGGCGTCCAGCGCGTCGAGGTCGAACGGCGAGACGGGCCGCCCCGGGGTGTAGACGGCGGGCTCGCGCTGCCACCGCCGGTCGGCGAAGCCGTCGAGGTCGCCGACCCAGCCGGCGAGGGTGGGGGATTCCATGGGGCGTCCAGGGATTGTCGGGAGGGGCGGGGCCGATCAGCGGCCGACGGCGGCCTCGAACCGCACCGAGAGCAGGGAACGCATCGGCACGGGCGCGTCCTGCCGGGGGCCGCGGATGGTGAGCCCGTGGTCGAGGGCGACGGTCAGCAGGCGTTCGGCCAGCGGCACGACCAGGTGTTTGGCCCAGCAGCGGGCACCGTCGAAGCCGAACGGCATGAACCCGGGGGTCTTCTCCGGGTCGGCGACCGACGTCCACCGCTGGGGCCGGAAGTCCAGGGGGTCCGACCAGTAGTCCGGGTGGCGGTGCATCAGCAGCGGGAGCAGGGCGATGTTGTCCTCGGGCCGGATCTCCGGGTGCAGTCCGGTGTACGCCGGCCCGCCGTTGCGGTAGAGCATCCAGGCGGGCGGGAGCAGCCGGAGGGTCTCCCAGAGGGTGGCGGTGAGGTCGGTCCGGGGTGTGCCGGTCGCCCGCATGAGCCACAGGGCGTTGCCGGCCAGGGCGGCCACGCCGTCGCACAGGGTGGCGGAGGCCCGCCGGTACATGGCGACGGCCTGCCTGCGGTCCAGTGGGTCGGCGGCCCCGCGGATCAGCCCGGCCATCGCCGTGGTGGGCCGGCCGTCCGGGCTCCCGGTGCCCGGCCGGGCGGTGACGGCGTGGTCGACCAGGCGGGAGAGCGTGTCGGAGCGGGTGATGCCGCGCTTCGCCAGCAGGGAGATGGGCAGCGGGTCGGAGCCGAAGAGCCACCGGCGCAGGTACGAGGTGGGCGCGTACGGCCAGGCGCCGGCGAGGGCGTGCGCCGGGGGCGGCGGCGTCCTGATGCCCGCCATGACGTCCTGGCCGAGTGCGCGGATGGTGCGGGTCGCGCTGTCGTGGGGGATGTCGGCTCCGGCGGCGGGCTTGTAGACCGAGCGCTCCGTCTGGAGCACCGGGCGGGCCGCGACGATTTCCGCCATCAGGGCGGCGTCCGAAACGCCGACCGTGGCGGCTTCGGCGCGGAACACCTTGGTGTCCCGGGCCAGCAGGTCCTGAATTCGCGGGGCGAAGACGACGGAATGTCCGCGGACGGTGTCCGGTGCCATTTCTTGCACGAGAATCACGTCTCCGTGGGAATAGCGATGAAATGCGGCGCCGGTGGGGCGGGGGCCAGGCCACCGCCCCACCGGGCGTGGTGCATCAGATGCGGTGCATCAGATGACGTGCAGGACCCACGCGTTGTTGGCGAGGTCCTCGTTGCGCTGGAACTTCTTCACGATCGCCTTGATCATCTTCATGGCTGTCCCCTTTCCGGGATTCCGGGTGCGGCGAATGGGTGTCGGCCGCACCGTCGGCGGGGTCCGGCTTTCCGGTCTGGAAGGCCGAACGCTTCAACTGACTCAGGACCTTAACCGAAAGAAGGCGTTCCTGATACCCCTTCGATCACTGGAGTTCGATTTCCAGGCACGGTTGGCCGCCAATTCGAATGGCGAATCGTTATAACCTTTTCCGGTGGGGGCATTTCCACCGGCCTTTACCAGCGAATTTTTCGAAGTCTTTACCGGAGCCCTCGGGGTGCCCCGGCCGGGGCGCCGGACCGGACCGGCCGGCCGGTGGGGGACGATGGCAGGCATGGAGCTGAGGATCGAGGCCACCGACCTGCCCGGCCGCGCGTGCGGGGCTGGGCAGGGCTTCCCGGGGTACCGGGACATCCACGTCGCCGTCCAGCGCCGGGGCCGCCCGGCCGAACTGCTGGATCCGCAGCCCGGGGACGCGCCCCGGGCGCGGTGGTCGCTGGAGTGCGCGGCGAAGCCGCTGTCCGAGGGCGGGGCGGACGTCACCGGGCGCTACGTCCAGGGCGGCCCGGGCGGGCGGTTCGTCTACCTGAACTGGGTGACGCCGGACGGTGACGCCTGGTCGCTGTTCCGCCGGGCGAAGCTGCTGCTGGCCGCGGTGGACGACGAGGTCCTGGAGCGGGCGGTCGCCACCGGCCTGCTGGTCGCCCGCCTCGGCCTCACCGACGCCAAGGGCCACCCGCTGTGCGCCGCCGTCCGCCCGCCCCGGGTCACCTGGTCGGCGACGGCCTGACCGCACGACGGCCTGACCGCACGGGGGCCTGAACGGACGGGGACGGCCGGAACCTACGGCGAAGGGCCCTAACCTACGGCGAAGGGCCGGAACGCACGACGGAGGGCCCCGCGCGGACGCGGGACCCTCCGGTGGCTGCGGGAGCGGTCAGTTGTACGTGGTGGTGACGGCCGTCCGTGCCGCCCGCCGTCCGTGCCCTCCCGCCGTCCGTGGCGATCCGTCAGGCTGCCGATCGCGCCCGGGGTGTGAGTGCCGCGAACTCCAGCGGCGCCGAAGGGTCCACCGAGACGTCCGCCGGCGCAGGTTCGGCCCCCGAGCGGACCAGCAGGTCGCCGATCGCCGCGACCATCGCGCCGTTGTCCGTGCACAGCCGCAGCGGCGGCACCCGCAGGGTGATGCCCGCCGCGGCGCAGCGCTGCTCGGCGAGCGCCCGGACCCGGGAGTTGGCGGCGACCCCGCCGACCACCACCAGGGTGTCGATGCCGTGGTCGGTGCAGGCCCGCACCGCCTTGCGGGTGAGCACGTCCGCGATCGCCTCCTGGAGCGCGGCGGCCGCGTCCGGGACGTGCGGCTCGGCGCCGGCCGCGCGCTGCGCCTCGACCCAGCGGGCGGCGGCGGTCTTGAGGCCGGAGAAGGAGAACGCGTACGGGTCGTCCCGCGGCCCGGTCAGCGGACGCGGCAGTCGGACGGCCGTCGGGTCGCCGTCGCGGGCCGCGCGGTCGACGGCCGGACCGCCGGGGTAGGGCAGTCCGAGGATCCGGGCGGCCTTGTCGAAGCACTCGCCGGCCGCGTCGTCCAGGGTGTCGCCGAGGTGGACGATCGGGTCCCGGGCGAGGTCGCGGACCAGCAGCAGCGAGGTGTGCCCGCCGGAGACGATCAGCACGACGCACGGGTTCGGCAGCGGCCCGCCGTCGAGGGTCGCGGCGGCGACGTGCCCGGCCAGGTGGTGCACCCCGTACAGCGGGACGCCGAGCGAGAAGGAGTACGCCTTGGCGGCGGCCACCCCGACCTGGAGGGCGCCGGCCAGCCCGGGGCCGGTGGTGACGGCGACCGCGCCGATGTCGCCGAGGGTCAGTCCGGCCCGGTCCAGGGCCTCCCGCACCACCGGGGCCAGCGCGTGGACGTGCGCCCGGGCGGCGATCTCCGGCACCACCCCGCCGTAGCGGGCGTGCTCGTCCATCGAGGAGGCCACCGCCTGTCCGAGCAGCACGCCGTCCCGGACCAGGCCCGCGCCGGTCTCGTCGCAGGAGGACTCGATGCCCAGCACCACCCGAGGCGCCCCTGTCATGGTCACTCACCCTCCTCAGTCATTACATGTTTGAGTGACCATTGTGCCCGACGGAATGTGAGGGATAAGCAGGAGCCCATGCTGCGCTCCTGCAAGTCATACGCAATAGTGTTGTCCCGGCACGATCGTCATCGCTCAACCCGCCGAAAGGGGCCGTGTCCTGATGGGCACCTACAACCTTCCCGACCTGCCGTACGACTACTCCGCGCTCGAGCGGGCCATGTCCGCCGAGATCCTGGAGCTGCACCACTCCAAGCACCACGCCGCGTACGTCAAGGGCGCGAACGACACCCTGGAGCAGCTCGCCGAGGCGCGCGACAAGGAGCAGTTCGGCGGCCTGGTCGGCCTGCAGAAGACCTTCGCCTTCCACCTCTCCGGCCACGTGCTGCACTCGCTGTTCTGGCAGAACCTCTCCCCGGAGGGCGGCGACCGCCCCGAGGGCGAGCTGGCCGACGCCATCACCGAGCACTTCGGCAGCTTCGAGGCCTTCAAGAAGCAGCTCACCAGCGCCACCACCGGCGTCCAGGGCTCCGGTTGGGGCATCCTCTCCTGGGAGCCGCTCGGGCAGCGCCTGATCGTCGAGCAGGTCTACGACCACCACGGCAACGTCGGCCAGAACACCACTCCGCTGCTGGCCTTCGACGCCTGGGAGCACGCGTACTACCTGCAGTACCGCAACGTCCGCCCGGACTACGTCACCCGTCTGTGGGACGTCGTCAACTGGCAGGACGTCTCCTCCCGCTTCGCCGCCGTCAAGGGCGCCTGAGCGCGGACCGAGCAGGAGGGTCCCGGGCCGGTCGGGCGGTCCGGGGCCTTCCCCGTTGCTCCCACCGGGGTTGCCCGGGTTTCCACCGCGCCTGCCCGTCACGGCCGTTGACACCGGTCACAGCCGCCACACCGAACCGAAGGCTCGACGCCACCCGTTGTTCGCCCGCGACGGACGCGCGCTCGCTATGCTCGGTCGACCGTCGGCTCCCGCCGGCTCCCGGCGGCCGACCGGCCGACCGGCCGTCCGCTCCTGAGCGAAAGGTCGTCCGATGGCTCCGCGCCTGTCCGTGGTGGTCCCGATCTACAACGTCGAGCGCTACCTCGGGGAGTGCCTGGACTCGATCGCGGCCCAGACCTTCGAGGACTTCGAGTGCGTCATGGTCGACGACGGCTCGACCGACGACGGTCCCGTCCTCGCCAAGGCCTACGCCGCGCGCGACCCGCGCTTCCGGCTGGTCCAGCAGGAGAACAAGGGCCTCGGCGCCGCCCGCAACACCGGCTGGCGCCACCTCGCCCCCGGCACCGAGTACCTGACCTTCGTCGACAGCGACGACACCCTGCCGCCGCACGCCTACCAGCTGATGATCAGCACGCTCGACCAGACCGGCTCCGACTTCGCCACCGGCAACGCGATGCGCCTGCGCACCACCGGCCTCACCCCCTCGCACGCCCACCGCCGCCCGTTCCGCGAGACCCGGCTGCGCACCCACGTCAGCGAACTGCCCGCCCTGGTCACCGACCGCACCGCCTGGAACAAGGTCTACCGGCGCTCCTTCTTCGACGACGCCGGCATCCGCTACCCCGAGGGCCTGCTCTACGAGGACGCTCCGGTCAGCGTCCCCCACCACTTCCTCGCCACCCGGGTCGACGTCCTCTCCGAGCCCATCTACCACTGGCGGGTCCGCGAGGACGGCAACCTGTCCATCACCCAGAAGAAGACCGACCCGCGCGGCCTGATCGACCGGGTCCGCTCGATGGAACTCGTCCGCGAGTGGCTGCTCGCCCGCCCCGAACCGCTCTTCACCGAGCAGTACCTGCGCGCCTACGACCGGAACTGCCTGACCGAAGAGATCCCGATGTTCTTCTGGTCCATCCCGGACGGCGACCGCAACTACTGGGAGGTCTACCAGCGGCACGTCAGCCGCCTCCTGCACGCCATCGGCCCCGAGCGGATCGCCGGCCTCAACGCCCAGCTCCGGCTCAAGTACCGGCTCACCCTGACCGACGCGATGAACCGCTTCATCGCCGTCCAGCGCCTCCACCGCGCCGTCCGCCGCACCCGCCAGGCCGCCCAGGCCGCGCGCCGCCGCTGACCTCGACGGGGTCGCTGTCGGCCTCGTCGGGGCCGCTCCCTCGACGGGGCCGCCGCTCAGCCGTCTGCGGGTGAGGTGAGGTGAGGTGAGCGGGCGGACCAGGTTGGCGGGTTGCACCGGTCCAGTGCGACCCTCCTGGCATGAGCCTCGATGACAACGACCACTGGCAGCGCTGGACAGTGAGGTTGCTGGCCGTCCTGGCAGCTGATCCTTCCGATCAGCTGGCCTGGGCCGGCGAGCACCGAGTGACCACCGCCGCCGTCGCGGACGACGTCGAGTTCGTCCTGCGGCTGGCCGAGGGCATGGTCGAGCGGGGAACCCTCGATCCGGACGCCCTCCATGACCTCAGGACCATCGACCGACTGCTCGGCGAGACGGACGCCCGCAGTGGTGCCGGCCCGTGGGCCGACGCGCTGGCCGCCGACGTGGTCTGGAGCGAGGTGCGGACTGCGGCCCGCCGGATCCTCACCGCCAGGCCGGGCGAACGGCGGCTCCCGCTGCCACGCCGTGTGCTGCCGCGACACATCCACGACTGAGCACGTTCACCCGCACGCCGCCAGCCGTTCCGGGCGCCGTCCGGTGCGGCGCGAACTCACCGCCGCCGGCGCATCGGGGTGAAGCGGACGGGAGTGCCGGGGGCGGCCTGGGCGGCGGCGGGGAGGGCGGCGGCGGGAATGACGCCGATGACGGGGTAGCCGCCGGTGGTGGGGTGGTCGGCGAGGAAGACCACCGGGCGGCCGTCGGGCGGCACCTGGACCGCTCCCAGGACCATGCCCTCGCTGGGGAGTTCACCTTCACGGGCGCGCTCCAGGGGCGGGCCGTCCAGGCGCAGGCCGATCCGGTTGCTGGTGGGGGAGACGCGGTAGCCGGAGCCGGTCAGGACGGCGAGGGAGCGGGCGGTGAACCAGTCGTCGCGCGGGCCGAGCAGCACCGGCAGGAGCAGCGGGTCCGGCGGCGCGGGCGTCGGCAGCGCGTCCGCTCCGACGGGCGGGCCGGCCGGCTCGCCGAGCGGCAGCGCGTCCCCGGGGGCCACCGGAGCGGGGCCCAGCCCCGAGAGCAGATCGGTCGAGCGGCTGCCGAGGACCGGCGTGGCGGCGATCCCGCCCGCGAAGGCGACGTAGCTGCGCACACCCCGCGTCGCGGGGCCCACCTCCAGCAGCGCCCCGGCGGGCAGCCGCACCGGGGCGCCCCAGGCGGCGGGCCGCCCGTCGACCCGCACGGCGCACGGCGCGCCGAGCACGGCCACCGTCACCGCGCGGCCCACGCGCACCGCGCAGCCGAGCACGGTGGTCTCCAGGGTGGCCGCCGTCGCGGGGTTGCCGACCAGGCGGTTGGCGAGCCGGTGGGCGGGCTGGTCGAGCGCGCCGGAGCGCGGCACGCCCAGGTGCGCGTGCCCGGGCCGGCCGAGGTCCTGGACGGTCGTCAGCAGGCCGGCACTGGTGATGGTGACGGTCATGTTTCCTCGATCACGCTTCCTGGGTCGGGCTCCTGCGGCCATGCTCCCGCAGTCAGGCTTCCTCGATCACGAACCGGACCCGGGTCCCCGGGCTGAACAGGGCCGCGGGTTCCCGGGACGGGTCCCACAGCACGGCGTCGGTGCGCCCGATCAGCTGCCACCCGCCCGGGGACGAGCGGGGGTAGGCGCCGGTGTACGGGCCGGCGAGGGCGATCGACCCGGCCGGAACGGCGGGGCGGGGGACGGCCCGCCGGGGCACCCGGTAGCGCTCGGACAGGCCGGTCAGGTAGCCGAAGCCGGGGGCGAAGCCGCTGAACGCGACGCGGAACTCGGTCGCGGAGTGGATCCGCGCGACCTCCTCCTCGGCGACCCCCCACAGCGCGGCGACCTCCGCGACGTCGGCGCCGTCGTAGCGCACCGGGATGGTCACGGTCTCCGCGGCGCCCGCCCGCGGCGGCGGCACGCGCCAGCCGGCCAGCTCGGCGGCCAGGGCGGCGGGATCGGCCACGCCGTCGAGCAGCACGGTCCGCTCGGCGGGCACGACCTCGGTGACGGGCGGGAGTTCGGACGCCGCGCGGCGGCGCTGGAGTTCGGCGTGGAAGGCGGTCGCCTCCTCGGCGCCGGCCAACTCGACCAGGAGCGCGTCGAGGCCGACCCGCAGGACCCGCATCTCCATCCCGTCGGTCCGGTGCGTCCCGGCCCGCTTCGTCTGCTCGGCCCGCTCGGCCCGCTTCGTCGGCTCGGTCCGTTCGGCCCGCCTCGTCTGCTCGGCCCGCGCGGTCGGCTCCGCTCGCGCGGTCGGATCGGCGCTCACGCGAACGCCTCCACGCGGACTCCGGCCGCCCACAAGGCCGTTCGCACCCGACGGGCGAGGTCCGCGGCCCCCGGGGTGTCGCCGTGCACGCACAGCGAACGAGCCCGTAGTCGGATCCGGTCGCCCGTGCGGGCGGTGACCTCGCCGTCCCGGGCGATGGCGACCGAGCGGTGGACGACGGCGTCCGGGTCGTGGACGACGGCGTCGGGCTCGCGGCGGGGGACGAGTGTGCCGTGCGGGGTGTACGCGCGGTCGGCGAAGGCCTCGGCGACCACCGGCAGCCCGGCCCGCGCGGCCGCCGCGTGCAGCTGTGAACCGGGCAGCCCGAGTACGGACAGGGCGCGTTCCCGCGCCCCCGCGGCCAGGCGGACGCCGCGGACCACCGCCTCCGCCTGCTCCTCGTCGTGCACCGCCCGGTTGTACAGCGCGCCGTGCGGTTTGACGTATGCCACGTGTGCGCCGGCTGCCCGCGCGAACACCTCCAACGCCCCGATCTGGTAGGCGACTTCGTCCGCCAGCTCGTCGGGCGGGACGTCCATCGCCCGCCGCCCGAACCCGGCGAGGTCCCGGTAGGAGACGTGCGCGCCGATCCGCACGCCGCGTTCCGCGGCCAGCTCGCACACCCGTCGCATGGTGGTCGGGTCCCCGGCGTGGAAGCCGCAGGCGACGTTGGCGCTGGTGACCACCGACAGCAGGGCATCGTCATCGGTGAGCGTCCAGCGGCCGAAGCCCTCGCCGAGGTCGGCGTTGAGGTCGACGACCGGTACGGGAGCGCCCTCGGGCGGGGTCATCTCGTGCCGTCCGCCATCGGGCCGTCCGCCGCGAAGCCGTCCGCCGCGAAGCGATCCGTCACGGTGCCGTACGTCATCGGGCGGTCCACTACGGTGCCGTCCGCCGCGAAGCCG
This sequence comes from Kitasatospora sp. NPDC030952, assembly GCF_055571335.1. NCBI lineage: Bacteria > Bacillati > Actinomycetota > Actinomycetes > Kitasatosporales > Streptomycetaceae > Kitasatospora > Kitasatospora sp. NPDC030952. The sequence continues at coordinate 542,220 of NZ_JBVIFM010000002.1, read as the reverse complement.
TCCGCCATCGGGCGGTCCGTCACGGTGCCGTGTGCCATCGCGCCGTCCGCCAACCGGCCGTCCGTCATCGCACGGACGATCACCGCGCGCGCGTCGTCCAGGTACCTGGTCAGCTCCACCACGGCGTCGTCGATCTCGCCCGTCTCCAGCAGCCCGGTGAGCGTCTGGTTGCGGCGCAGGAACGGTGCGTGGAGCCCGCGCGCCGACGGGACGGCGGCGAAGGCCAGGCGCAGTTCGGCCATCAGGCGGGCCATGCACTCGTCGATCCGCCGGCTGCCGGCGATCCCCGCGACGGCCTGGTGGAAGTGCAGGTCGGCGGTGCCGACGGTGACCCAGTCGCCGGCCGCCTCGGCGGCCTCCGCGTGGTCCAGGGCGGTCCGTACGGCGGCCAGCCGCTCGGGTGCGGCGCCGTGCAGGGCGCGCACGCCGGCGGTCTCCAGGGCGAGGCGCAGCGTGTAGATGTCTGCGACGTCCGCCGGTTCGAGGATCCGGACGAACACGCCCCGGTTCAGCTCGTGGACGACCAGCCGTTGGTCGGCGAGCAGCCGGAACGCCTCGCGGAGCGTGTTGCGCGAGACGGCGAGTGCTTCTCCGAGCGCCTCCTCCGACAGCCGGGTGCCGGGGGCGAGCAGGCCCTCGGTGATGTGGTCGCGCAGCACCTCGGCCACGCGTTGGGCGGCGCTGGCGCGGTCGAGTCGGCCCCGGTCGGCCGCGAGCGCGTCGAAAACTCCAGTCACGTTCCACCTCCTGAACTCTTGTCGGATTGTTCCACAATCCCCTAGCCTCGCGGCAACCCCCGCACGGTCGCGGCCCACCCGGACGCGACCGCCTCCGCCCATGGCGCCCGAGACGGTCAGCCAGCGGCGGAGGCCCGTCCGAAAGGCGGCCAGGAACACATGATCGTTCTTGTCGGCATCCTCGTCGTGGTGGCCGGGTTCGCCACCCGGCGGAATCCGCTCCTCGTCGTCGGCGCCGCCGGCGTCCTCACCGGACTGCTGGGCGGGATGAGCCCGTTGAAGGTCCTGGAGGCCTTCGGCACCGGCTTCGCCTCCAGCCGCTCGGTGACCCTCTTCGCGATCACCCTGCCGGTGATCGGCCTGCTGGAGCGCCACGGCCTCCAGGAACAGGCCCGCACCCTGATGAACAAGTTCGCCAAGGCCAGCGCCGGACGCGTGCTCGCGGTCTACCTGGTGGTCCGCCAACTCACCGCCGCCTTCGGCCTCACCAGCCTCGGCGGACCGGCCCAGGCGGTGCGCCCGATGGTCGCGCCGATGGCCGAGGCCGCCGCCGAGCGCCGCCACGGCACCCTGACCGACAAGGCCCGCGAACGGGTGCGCTCCTTCGCCGCGAGCGCCGACAACGTCGGCCTGTTCTTCGGCGAGGACTGCTTCCTCGCCGTCGGCTCGATCCTCCTGATCACCGGCTTCGTCGACGCGACCTACCACACCGACCTGGAGCCGGTGCAGCTCGCCCTGTGGGCCATCCCCACCGCGGTCTGCGCCACCCTCATCCACGGCGCGCGCCTGCTGCGCCTGGACCACGCCCTCGCCCGGGACCTGCCCGCAGCGGCCGCCACCGAGGCGACCACCGAGGCGACCACCGAGGCGACCACCGCCGACCGCATCGAGGAGACCACCAAGTGATCAAGGTCGAGTGGCTGTACTGGCTGGTCGGAGCCGTCTTCCTCGCGATGGCGGCGCAGATGGCCGTGGACCGCGGCAACCCCAGGCGCCACGGCAGCGCCGCCTTCTGGGGCCTGCTCGGGGCGAGCTTCGTCTACGGCTCATGGGTCGCCGACAAGAGCGCGCCCGCCGCGCCGCTGGGCGTCGCCGTCCTGGCGATGATCTGTCTGGCCGGCTTCGGCTTCACCGGCCGCGGCACGTCCACGGCCGCCGCCCCCGAGCGGCGGGCCGCCTCCGCCGCGCGCCTCGGCAGCCGGCTGTTCATCCCGGCGCTGGCACTCCCGCTGGTCGCGCTCGCCTGCGGAACGCTCCTCAAGGGCGTGCACCTGGGCGGCGGCGTGCTGCTCCAGACCGGCAGCGAGACGCTCCTCGGGCTCGGCATCGGCTCACTCGTCGCCCTGGGCCTGGCACTGCTGCTCACCCGCGAGCGCAACCCCACCGTCGCCCTGCGCTCCGGCCGCGGACTGCTGGAGGCCATGGGCTGGGCCCTGCTGCTGCCCCAACTCCTCGCCGTCCTGGGCTCGATCTTCCAGAGCGCCGGCGTCGGCACCCAAGTCGGCAGGATCACCACCCACTTCCTGCCGGACGGCAGCAAGTACGCGGCGGTGGCGCTCTACTGCGTGGGCATGGCCCTGTTCACGATCATCATGGGCAACGCCTTCGCTGCCTTCCCGGTGATGACCGCCGCGATCGGCTGGCCGGTCCTGATCACCCAACTGCACGGCAGCCCGGGCGTGGTGCTGGCCGTGGGCATGCTGGCCGGCTTCTGCGGCACGCTGGTCACGCCGATGGCGGCCAACTTCAACCTCGTCCCGGCGGCGCTGCTCGAACTCAAGGACCAGTACGGGCCGATCAAGGCCCAACTCCCCACCGCCGGCGCCCTGCTGGTCTGCAACATCGCCATCATGTCGTTCTTCGCGTTCTGACGAGTCCCTCTTCCGGCTTTCAGAAAGGCCGCCCCATGACCAGGGTCCTGCTCACCGGTTTCGAACCGTTCGACGGCGCCGACGTCAACCCGTCCTGGGAGGTCGCCCGCCTGGTCGCCGACAGCCCGCCTGAGGGGCTCCTGGTCACCGCCACCCGGCTGAGCTGCGTCTTCGGGCAGGCGGCCGAGGAACTGCGCACGGCGATCGCGGAGTGCGCCCCCGACCTGGTGGTCTGCCTCGGCCAGGCGGCCGGCCGGCCGGACGTCACCGTCGAACGCGTCGCCGTCAACATCGACGACGCCCGCATCCCCGACAACGCGGGCCGGCAACCGGTCGACCGGCCCGTCGTCCCCGGCGGTCCCGCGGCCTACTTCGCCACCCTGCCCGTCAAGGCGTGCGTGGCCGCCGTCCGGGAGGCCGGCGTGCCCGCCTCCCTGTCGCACACTGCCGGGACGTTCGTCTGCAACCACGTCTTCTACGCCCTGATGCACCTGCTCGCCACCGAACACCCCACCACCCGAGGCGGATTCGTCCACATCCCGGCCTTGCCCGAGCAGGTCCTCGACGGCTCCAAGCCCTCCCTGCCGGCCCCCTCCGTCGCCCACGCCGTGCGCGCCCTGCTCACCGCCGCCGCGACCCGCACCGCCGACCTCCGCGTCCCGGAGGGGGCGACCCACTGACGGGCGGGGCCGCCCCGGCGGACCGGCGGCTCAGGCGTCGAGCACCTGGCCGGCGCGCTTGACGACCGGCTCCTGCGCCGACCACGGGAACTCGATCCAGTCGTCGGTCCGCTTCCACACGTACTCGCACTTCACCAGGGAGTGCGACTTCTCGTAGATCACGGCGGACCGGACCTCGGCGACATGGCTCAGGCAGAAGTCGTGCACCAGCTTCAGCGTCTTGCCCGTGTCGGCGACGTCGTCGGTGATCAGGACCTTCTTGTCGGTGAAGTCGATCGCCGAGGGGACGGGCGCCAGCATCACGGGCATCTCGAGGGTGGTGCCCACACCCGTGTAGAACTCGACGTTCACCAGGTGGATGTTCTTGCAGTCCAGCGCATACGCCAGCCCGCCCGCCACGAACACGCCGCCACGGGCGATGCTCAGGACGAGGTCGGGCTCGAAGCCGTCGTCGGCGATCGTCTGCGCCAGTTCGCGCACCGCCCGGCCGAAGGTCTGGTAATCCAGGATCTCTCGCACATCAGTCACGCCGTTCAGTCTCCTGGAGACTCGGCCGAGCGGCGAATCCGGCCCCGGGGCGGCCGCTGCGCTCCAGCCGCGCAGCACGGCGTGGACCGTCGTCCCGAACTCGGCCATTCGGCCCCATGGAACGGCCTCGACGACCACAACGGCAGGGCCGCCGGGGTCACCGGGGCGCCCGGCCTCCTCCGACCCGATCGCGGCCACCCCACACGGTCACGTGCACGGCTGCCACGGGTCATCTTCCCGAAGTCGATAAGCATCAACTCCCCTGAGATCAGGGCCTGTCCGGCGGATCTCGCCGGACAGGCCCCTGGTTCCGGGGAGGGCTCAGCGCTTGAGCGTGAAGGTGAAGTCGCCGGAGAGCTTGCCGCTCAGCCGGACCGCCGAAACGATCTCGCCCTCCGTGACCAGTCTCTCGACCTCGGCCCGCGAAAGACCGCACCCTTCAGCGATCAGTCGCACCGGCCGGACGGGAATCCGCGCCGCGAATCGGACCGAGACGTCGATCACCTCGCGGTCCAGGTGATCCGATCCGCCGGTGTCGAGGCGCCAGGCGTTGTCCCAGTCGAGGGCGATGCGATTGCGGCGCCGCAGGACGGGATCCTGGAGCAGCTCAGCCGCCAGGTCAGGGTCGTTGTCATGCATCCGGTCCAGCAGCTCAGGTCGTACGGAGCGCACGTTCACCCGCTCCAGGACCGTGAGCTTTGCCGTGTCCCCGCAAACGGTGCACAGCACGAGGAGCCAGGCGTCGAGGAGCTTGTGGTTTGCGTTGACGCGGAATTTGCCGTTCGCCCGGAAACGGTCGGACGCGCACGTGGGGCAACGGCGGAGAACGGCAGGCAGGCAGGTGGGCACGACCACCCAGTCATTGAGCACAGAAGTACACCGATTTCAGTGAGAAGTCCGCAGCAAAAAGCAGCGCGGCGCACAGGCGCGACGCGCGACAGATCAGCACTCGGGAGGTCTCACAGGGTGTACAACGGAACGTCCTTGCCTAGACGACGTGACTCGGCAGCACGGTAATGGCGCACAGCGGCGCCGCTCCACTGGTTTTCGAGCGCCTCACCGCCAGGTTCTGCCCGGCGGACCATGGGCGGAGCCAGAGCCAGAGCCAGAGCCGGATCGCCGGGACCGTGGCGGTGCCGTGGAAACCCTAGGCGATCTTGTCGAACCTCTCGGGGGCCACGTCATGGCCGAGGTAACGGGAGACGGCCTGGAGCAGACCGCACACGGCGGTCTGCTCCAGGTCGGGCTGGTGTGTGGTCACTTGCTCTTGTCGCCGTCCTTGCCGTGCTTGCCGGCGGACTTCGCGGTCTACTGCTCGGGGCCTCGTAGAACGCGTCGCCGGGAAGCTGCAGACGACTGCTCATCTGCCACCGACCCACCCTGACGCCGGTCCCCATTGGTCATCCCAAGGGCCATGAATGCGCGGGATCGTCGAGCCAGGCCCATTGGCCCTCGGACGTCACGGTGAGCCCGAGGCGGTCGGGCCCGGGGCGGTTGTTGTCGAGCCACCAGCGGTGCGCGGCTTCGACCTCGTCCCAGAGCTGACGCGGGCCGTGCTGCCAGACGGTGTACTGCTCGGTGTCGTCGCTGCCGTCCCAGTCGACGGCGGCCCACGAGCCGCCGTCGGTCGTGGCCACCCAGAGGCGGGTCTTGACGTCGTCGACGTCCGGGTCGTGGTCCCAGGCGTACCAGAGGTCACCGAGGCGGTGGCCCAGGGCGAACTGGGTCGCGATCGGAGAGTCGGCGACCGCCCACGGGTCGAGGGTGGTGGTGGACTCGGTGGGGACGTGGTCGTCCATGACCACGTCCCGGAACAGGAAGAGGTCGCGGCGCTGGGTGCGCATCAGCATGAAGGCGCTGTCAGGGGTGTAGCGGCCGGTGGCGGTTCCGTCCTCGCCGACGGTGAGGCGGAGCAGGCCGCCGCAGATCCACGGATTCTCCCAGGGGGTGAGCACCACTCCACCGGGCCGGGTCTGCTCGATCCAGGCATAGGGCAACTGTTTCACCGAGCAGGTGGCCACCACCCGGTCGTACGGCGCCTGGGCACGCCAGCCGAGGCCTCCGTCGCCGCAGACGACGGTAGGAGAGTAGCCGGCAGCCTTGAGATTGGACCGGGCGAGTCCGGCCACGGTGGGGTCGATCTCGACCGTGGTCACGTTGACGTCGCCCAGCCGGTGCGAGAGGAGCGCGGCGTTGTACCCGGTGCCGGCGCCGATCTCCAGGATCCGCATTCCCGGTGCGAGGTTGAGGAGTTCGAGCATCCGGAAGACGATCGAGGGGGCGGAGGCGGAGGAGGACGGCGAGGCGTCGGAGGGGTCCTCCGGCTCCTGCCCATCGTTGACCTGGGTTACGACCGGTACGTCCCCGTAGGCCGCAGCGAACCAGCGTTCGGGCTCGTGCTGGCGATCGCACGGTGTGAAGGCCTCGTCGTCGTCGGAGAGCCAGATCAGGTCCGGCAGGAACCGGTGGCGGGGGGGGGGGGGGGGGGGGGGGGGTGGGGGTGGGGGGGGGGGGGGGGGAGGGGGGGGGGGGGAGGAGGGCCAGAGAAGG
>NZ_JBVIFM010000002.1:0-535844 GCF_055571335.1 Kitasatospora sp. NPDC030952 | reverse complement strand
GTGATCTTCTTGTGGGAGGAAGAAGCTTGCGGACGACAGAGAGCGACCCTGTTTCTCCCCCCCCCCCCCCCCCCCCCCCCGCCACTCGGGAGCCACGTCATGGCCGAGGTAGCGGGACACTGCCTGGAGCAGACCGCGCACGGCGGTCTGCTCCAGGCCGGGCTGGTGTGGGGTCACTTGCTCTTGTCGCCGTCCTTGCTGTGCTTGCCGGCGCTCGATCCGGACGAGGTGTCCGGGGTCGACTTGCCGGTGCCGAAGTCCTTCTTCCCCGCGTGCTTACCCTTGCCGCCGTCGTTCGAGCCGCCGCTGCCGCCGGAGCTTCCGCCCTTGCCGGTACCCCATCCCATGGGATTCTCCTACCTAGTCGTGATGCTCGTCCTGATGCCGTCGGTCGTGCGTCGCAGGCCTGGGCAGATGACCCAGGCCTGCGAGGCCGTCCGACTAACGTCAGTCGGGATGTCTACGACGGTAGGTGTCTGAGATCACGACCTGAAGTGACCACCAGTACAGGTACGTTGGCGCGAACTCCCGAAAGTGGGGGATCTCATGCGGTCGAGCTCACCGGAAACCCTGACTATGAGTCAGGGGCGAACGTCACGTCTGCGATCCGGCACCATCTCGGGGTACGTCTTTCGGGTGATACGTGAACAGCACGGTTGCACACAGGACGATTTCGCCGAGCAGCTGGCAGTTTCACCGGACACCATTGCCGGCTGGGAGAGTGGTCGGCGTCCGCTCACGGCCATGCCTATCGGCCAGATGCTCGCACACCGTCACCGGCTGATGCGGATGGGCACGGCTCCTGCAGTTCTGCAGACCCTGGAGCGCGCCTTCGAGGCGGACATCCTCTTGACCGGTGCACTCGCAGGCCGAGCGGCGCACGATGGCCCGCTCGGATCGATGGTGCTGCAGCGAGACCTCGTGGAGATCTTCATGTGGCCGCTCAGTGGTGTGGCACCGAAGGCCGTGCGTGACCTACCGCCCCCGCCACGTCCACGAAGGGGTCCAGTCCCGAGCGGGCCGGAGCTGGCCGTCGCCGACCGCATCCGGTTCTTCGCGGCAATGCGGCAGACGGCGGAGGAAGCGCGGGGGCCAGGGCGCTTCCTTGTTCGCCGTCAGGCGCTCTATCTAGCCGGGTTCGACGACCGCGGTGACACCCGGGATTGGCTCGCGCACCAGCAGCGAACCGCGAAGCCGGACGATTGGCTGACCAGCTGGCTCAACTCCCGTTCCGTCGCCATGGTCTCCGCCCGGCACGGTGACCGGGACCGCATGAGTCACTTCATTGACGCGGAGTTGGCGGATGAGAAGGGCTCAATTGCAAACCTCAACTATTGGGCCTACTGGATCGGTGAAGTTCCCTCGCCGGAACTCTCCGACGACTTCATCGCCGCTGGGAGGCCTGGGCCGTGGACAGGCGACAAGCTGCTGGCCCACCTCGCTCAGGGCCTCGTTCCTCAGCACGGGTACGTCGAGCTCAACATCCACACGGTGTGGTCGCTGCTCCAGGCGCGGCCGAACATGCTGCACTCCGGGGCCGTAGCCCGAGCACTGCGCGAACGGCTTCCAGTGCTGTTGGATGGGCGGGAGCTCTCACCACGAGGGCGGCGTGAACTCGACAGCATCCGTTACGCGATCCGCCTTGCCGAGGCGTGAGAGGAGCCAGAGGATGACGGACGACCTGACCTCGGTGGCGAGGTTCCTGTTCGAAGCCGGGACGCTCAAGCAGACCAAGCGCACGGGCTGGTGGATGGCAGGGGTTCGCGATCCGGAGTCGGTCGCCGAGCACTCCTGGCGGACCGCGCTGATCGCCTCGGTGATCGCCAAGCTGGAGGGCGCCGACCCGGCGCAGGCCGCATTCCTCGCGGTCTGGCACGACTCGCAGGAGACGCGCACCGGGGACGTCAATCACCTGGGCAAGAAGTACGCGCCGGGCGCGGATCCGGTGGCCGTGACGGCTGACCAGGTTGCCGGGATGCCGGAGATCCTGGCCTCGGCCATTCAGGACCTCGTCGCGGAGTACGAGGGGAAGGAAACGCCGGAGGCGGTCTGCGCGCGGGATGCGGACAAGCTCGAATGCATGATCCAGGGCGTCGAGTACAAGGCGCAGGGTTATGCCAACGCGCAGCGATGGATCGACAACAGCCGGGGGCGGCTCACCACGAAGTCGGGTAACGCCCTCGCCGATGCGATTCTGGCGAGCGACTCCCTGGACTGGCTCCGCGCTGCTCTCGGCGAGAAGCCGCTCGACAGGGAGCGGAGGGACCAGGATGGCGATCGAGGCTGAGCTCAAGGCGGTCGTGCGAGACCCGGAGGGTGTGCTCAGGCAGTTGGAGGACCGGTACGGCGCCGGCCGGGCCGAGGTCTACCGGGACACGTACTACGACGCGCCGGACGGCAGCCTGATGGGGGCCGACCGTGAGCTGCGGATCCGCACCGTGCACGGCCTGGACGACACACGGACAGTGCTCACGTACAAGGGCGCCAGGGTGGACGAGGCCTCCGGCTCGAAGCCGGAGGCCGAGACACGTGTCGAGGACGCCGATGCGATGCACGAGATCGTTCGGGGCCTGAGTTTCGTTTCGCGCATCGCGTTCGAGAAGCGGTGCCGCAACTACGCGTTCGAACGCGATGGCCGGCGGGTGCTGGTAACGCTTGTGCACGTACCCGAGTTGGACGACGCCACGTTCATCGAGGTCGAGACCGTGGTGGTGACGGAGAACGAACTTGGACCGGCACTCGAGCTCGTTCGTGGAGTGTTGTCGGAACTTGGCATCGGAGAAGGTGACTTGACGACGGAGCTGTACACCGATGCGGTCGCGACAGCGCGGCCGGTGTGACCCGGAGGGTCCAGCGTGCCCGTCCTCCGGTGGGGGCGAGCACGCTGCTGTACACCTCGCTGCCGCGCGTGGGTGACGACGTCGCCTGTCAGTCTTTGGTGGCCCGTGATCTCGTTCCCTGCCGTGCATCACCCCTTGGCATTCGCGCGCTTGGCAAGCTGAAGTAGTTCCGGCGGTGCGCTCCGGCCGGCGATGAGGATGAGCTCTCGGATCGTCGCCCGAGCTGATGAATGGCTCCGGACGCTCTCCGGTGCCAACTCCTCTGCACGAAGCAGGAATTCAAGAGCCTCTCCGAGCTGTCGACGTTGAGCGTGAGCGCGACCGAGGTCGATGAGAAGTCTGGACCTTCGCTCAGGTGAGAGCTGACTGGCATCGATTCGCAGACCCAGGTCCAGTGCCTCGCCTGCATCGCCGAGATCGACAGCGGTCGAGACGGCTTGGACTTCGACGTTTGTCGGGCCGAACTCCAGATTGAAGTCGTTCCGGTCCTCACCGAGTCGCGCAGCGACCTCTCTGGCATTCGAAAGTTCCGACCGCGCTTGTTCGCGTTGACCGGCGCGGGCGGCGGTCAACGCGAGGACCAAGTGAAGCGCGCCGAGGACGGAGAGCGCTTCAGGTGCTGGGCTGTCCGTCGAGGTGTACGCCCGGAGGGCTGCCACGGCGCTCCCTGCCGAGTGTTCTGCTTGGTCCAGGCGCCGTAGCCGGACGAATGCGTGGGCCAACCGGTAGATGCCAGCGAAGACATGGAGCGGTTGACCGGACTGCTCAGCGGCGCGGATGGCGCGATCGGCGGCCACCCAGGCTGCATCTGCCTCGTCCTGGCGGACAAAGGCTGCGGCTACTGCCTGGTATGCCTGGCTGAGTAGCAGGTGGATCTCGGATCGATCTCTACCGGTCGCAGTTCGTGAGGCCCTCTCCAGGCGCGGCAGGGTGTTCGAGATGACTGTGCTCAGCTCGGAGAATCGCGCACTGTGCGTCAGAAGCCAAAGGTCCTCGACCGCGGCCCTCAGCTCGGCGATGTCAGGTGCGCCTGCGTTCGCAGGCGCATTGATCAGCGAGTCGAGAGCTGGATGGCCAGGCAGGCAAAGCCGTGCCTGGTCAAGGTCGTTGGCACGATCTCCGGAAGCGGAACCGGGCGTGGTCGGGGTTGGAGCATCGGGCCGCAGCGTCTGAATGGACACGCCGAGGCCGTTTGCCAGCAACTGGAGCACGTCGAGTCGGACGACCGGTTGAACCCCGCGCTCGACTTGGGAAACCCAGCTGGCAGTTCGGTTGATGGCAGCGGCGAGCTGATCTTGTCTCATGCCACGACTCTTGCGCAGCTGGGCCACTCGGGCACCGAACGCGCGTCGCTCTTCAGGGCTCATCGGGCGGCCTTGCCGTCCGATGAGCCCTTGCTGGAGACCTCCTCCAAGAACGTGACCTCGAACGATTCGAGGTACTGTCCGCGCTCGGAGAGGAACTGACGGACATGCGGCTGGCGTTCGTGGTCCTCGAAGGCTGCGCGGTCCGCGTACAGCTCGTAGAAGATCCGGACGCGAGGTTCGTCCGGCACGAGGTGGTTGACGTATACGAGTGTTCCGGGCTCCAGGCGGCGGATCCCTTCGAGGGCTTCCGCGGCCAGAGCGTCGAAGGCGTGAGCTGCTGCCGCGTCATGGGCGACGAAGCGCACAACCAGACCGAATCCCATGGTTCTTCCCTTCCTGGATTGGTTGAGTCTCACACGACTCGATGAAGGTCTGCGAGTAGCAGAGTCACTCGACTCGCAGTTTCTCTGTGACTACTTTCAGTGTCGACACCGTGGCATAGAGCGACGGGTGGGATCCCTCTTGCTGCCGTTCATCGGCGGCGCCTGTCCATCTGCAGCGATGGAGGAGTAGTGGGGTGGAACGTGATTGTCAGTCCGCTGAGTAACGCTCGATTCCCGGTTCCCTTGGAGTGGGGTGTGCCGCCGGGGCCGGATGCCGTGCCGGCGGCGCGGCGGCTGGTGGTGGCGATCCTGCGGGAGTGGGGGGTGTCGCTGACGGAAGACGCCCTTCAGGAAGTGGAGTTGTGTGCGAGCGAAGTCATCGCGAATGCGCTGCTGCACACGGGGGAGTGCTGCGTCGTGTCCGTCCGCCGTCGTAGTGGCCGGGTGCGGGTGGAGGTGGCCGACCGGTGTCCGGAGTTGCCCCGGCGGGATCGCGACGACGAAGCGACCGGTGGGCGTGGGTTGTTGCTCGTTGAAGCGCTGGCACACGCCTGGGGGTGGCGGCCGACGGATGCGGGCAAGGTGGTGTGGTTCGAGTACCAGGCAGACGCCGAAGCGCCGTGCCCCACGCATGGGTGGGGCACGGCGCTCGATCTCTCCACCGTCTGTGAGGTGGCGTAGTGGTGACCACCGCCCGCCTCGTGTGGTGGGTGCTGTTGGCCCCCGGCCCCCTCAGGTCGTACCGAAGAAGCTGTCCAGGATCCGTTGCGCGGCCAGCCCCGCCGGCAGCGTACCGGCCCGCACCTGGGCCTCCAGTTCCGGGGTGAGCCGTCGCACCTCCGGGTGTTCGTGCAGCCGCGCGTACAGCTGGTCGTGGACCATCGCCCACGTCCACTCGACCTGCTGCTCCCGCCGCTTCGCCGCCAGGGCGCCCGTCGCGTCGAGCACCTTGCGGTGCTGCTGCAGCCGCTCCCACAGCACGTCCAGCCCGGCCCCGTCGAGCCCGCTGCAGGTGAGCACCGGCGGCGTCCATGCCGCGTCCGGCGGCTGCAACAGCCGGAGCGCGCCCGCGAGTTCACGCGCCGCGGCCTTCGCGTCCCGCTCGTGCGGCCCGTCCGCCTTGTTGACGGCGATGACGTCCGCGAGCTCCAGCACGCCCTTCTTGATGCCCTGGAGCTGGTCGCCGGTGCGGGCCAGTGACAGCAGCAGGAAGGTGTCGACCATCCCGGCCACCGCCGTCTCGGACTGTCCGACCCCCACCGTCTCGATCAGCACCACGTCGTACCCGGCCGCCTCCATGACCACCATCGACTCCCGGGTGGCCTTGGCGACGCCGCCCAGCGTCCCCGAGGTGGGCGACGGCCGGACGAAGGCGGCCGGATCGACCGCGAGCCGCTCCATCCGGGTCTTGTCGCCCAGGATGGAGCCGCCGGTCCGGCTGGAGGTGGGGTCGACGGCGAGCACCGCGACCCGGTGGCCCGCCGCCGTCAGCATCGTCCCGAAGGAGTCGATGAAAGTCGACTTGCCGACACCGGGCACGCCGGTGATGCCCACCCGTACCGCCCCGCCCGCGTGCGGCAGCAGCCGTTGGAGCAACTGCTGCGCGAGCGCGCGGTGGTCGGGCCGGGTGGACTCGACGAGGGTGACGGCGCGCGCGATCCAGGCGCGCGAGCCGTCCAGGACACCCGTCACATAGGCATCGAGGTCGATGGTCCGAGGAGGCATGGCGATCAGGCGATCACAGCTCGTGGCCGAGATCGGCCGCCAGCGCCGTCAGCAGGTCGTACGCCGCCTCCGGGATCACCGTGCCCGGCCCGAACACCGCTGCCGCGCCGGCCTCGTACAGCGCCTCGAAGTCCTGCGGCGGGATGACGCCGCCGACCACGATGGTGATGTCCTCCCGCCCCGCAGCGGCCAGTTCGGCGCGCAGCGCGGGCACCAGCGTGAGGTGCCCGGCGGCCAGCGACGACACGCCCACGATGTGCACGTCCGCCTCGACGGCCTGGCGGGCGACCTCGGCCGGGGTCTGGAACAGCGGGCCGACGTCGACCGTGAAGCCGAGGTCGGCGAAGGCGGTGGCGATCACCTTCTGGCCGCGGTCGTGGCCGTCCTGGCCCATCTTGGCGACCAGGATGCGCGGCCGCCGGCCCTCGGCCCGCTCGAACCGCTCGACCAGGTCGCGGGTGCGCTGGAGGGGCGCCGACGGGCCCGCTTCGTCTCGGTACACACCGGAGATGGTACGGATCTGGCCGGAGTGGCGGCCGTACACCTTCTCCAGGGCGTCCGAGATCTCGCCGACCGTCGCCTTGGCCCGGGCCGCGTTGACGGCCAGGTGCAGCAGGTTGCCGTCCAGCGAGCCGCCGCGCTGCGGGCCGGCCTCGGCGGCCGCCGTCAGCGCGCGCAGGGCGGACTGGGTCAGCGCCTCGTCGCGCTCCTCCCGCAGCCGCCGCAGCTTCTCGATCTGCCGGGCCCGGACCGCCGAGTTGTCGACCTTGAGCACGTCGATCTGCTCGTCGTTCTCCACCCGGTACTTGTTGACGCCGATCACCGGCTGGCGGCCGGAGTCGATCCGGGCCTGGGTGCGGGCGGCGGCCTCCTCGACGCGCATCTTGGGGATGCCCGCGTCGATGGCCTTGGCCATGCCGCCGGCCGCCTCGACCTCCTGGATGTGCTGCCAGGCCCGGGTGGCGAGGTCCTGGGTCAGCTTCTCGACGTACGCCGAGCCGCCCCACGGGTCGATCACCCGGCAGGTGCCCGACTCCTGCTGCAGCAGCAGCTGGGTGTTGCGGGCGATGCGGGCGGAGAAGTCGGTGGGCAGCGCCAGCGCCTCGTCGAGGGCGTTGGTGTGCAGCGACTGGGTGTGGCCCTGGGTGGCGGCCATCGCCTCCACGCAGGTACGCGTCACGTTGTTGAACACGTCCTGGGCGGTGAGCGACCAGCCCGAGGTCTGCGAATGGGTGCGCAGGGACAGCGACTTGGCGTTCTTCGGGTCGAACTGCTTGACCAGCTTGGCCCACAGCAGCCGGGCCGCGCGCAGCTTGGCGACCTCCATGAAGAAGTTCATGCCGATCGCCCAGAAGAACGACAGCCGCGGCGCGAAGGCGTCCACGTCCAGGCCGACGTCCAGGCCCGCGCGCAGGTACTCGACCCCGTCGGCCAGGGTGTAGGCGAGTTCCAGGTCGGCGGTGGCTCCGGCCTCCTGGATGTGGTAGCCGGAGATGGAGATCGAGTTGTACCGGGGCATCTTCTGCGAGGTGTACGCGAAGATGTCCGAGATGATCCGCATCGACGGCTGCGGCGGGTAGATGTAGGTGTTGCGGACCATGAACTCCTTGAGGATGTCGTTCTGGATGGTCCCCGCGAGCTTCTCCGGGGGCACCCCCTGCTCCTCGGCGGCCACGATGTACAGCGCGAGCACAGGCAGCACGGCGCCGTTCATGGTCATCGACACCGACATCCTGTCCAGCGGGATGCCGTCGAAGAGCTGGCGCATGTCGTAGATGGAGTCGATGGCGACGCCCGCCATGCCGACGTCGCCGGTGACCCGCGGGTGGTCGCTGTCGTAGCCGCGGTGGGTCGGCAGGTCGAAGGCGACCGAGAGGCCCTTCTGGCCGGCCGCCAGGTTGCGGCGGTAGAAGGCGTTGGACTCCTCGGCGGTGGAGAAGCCCGCGTACTGGCGGACGGTCCACGGCTGGTTGACGTACATGGTCGGGTACGGCCCGCGCAGGTACGGGGCGATGCCGGGGTACGTCTCCAGGAAGTCCACGCCGGCCAGGTCGGCCGCGGTGTACAGCGGCTTGACGCCGATGCCCTCGGGGGTGTCCCAGACCAGTTCGTCGGCGTCCTTGCCGGTGGTCCGGCGCCAGGCGGCCTGCCACTGCTCGTCGGTGACGTCCGGGCGGGCGCCGTCGCCGTTCAGCCCGATGCCGGTGAAGTCGGGGATCATCGCGCCACTCCAATGAGGTCCAGCAGGGAGGTGAGGACGGCGATCGCGTCACCGCCCGCGTAGATGAACTCGTCCACTCCGGCGGGCACTTCGGCCGGGCGACCGGCTAGCAGCACCCGCTGGGCGCCGGCCGCCTTCAGGGCCTCGGCGACGGACGCGGCGTGCTCGCCGTACAGGGCGTCGCTGGAGCACAGGCAGGCGACGGTCGCACCGGATTCCCGGAACGCCGAGGCGAACGCGACCGGGTCGACGCCCTCGACGGAGGTCGTCGCGATGCCGCCGGCCTGGAACAGGTTGGCCGCGAAGGTGGTGCGTCCGGTGTGCGCGGAGGCGCTGCCGATGGAGGCCAGGAACAGCGTCGGACGGGCGCCGGTCGCGGCGACGAAGGCGTCCGAGCGGTCCCGCAGCGCCTCGTACGCCTCGGCCCGGCGCACCTGCGGCAGCCCGCCCGCGTACCGCGCCGGGGCCGGCTCGCGGACCAGCGGCTGCTCGTCCAGGAGCGGGAACTCGCTGACGCCGGTGACCGGTTCGCGCCGCTTGGCGAGCTTCACCGACCGCTCGGCCCAGGTCGCCGCGATCCGCTCGCCGACCAGGCCGGAGGTCAGGGCGGCGAACTGGCCGCCGGCCCGCTCGATCTCCTGGAACCAGGCCCAGGCGGCCTGGGCCAGCTCCTCGCCCAGCTGCTCGACGTACCAGGAGCCGCCGGCCGGGTCGATCACCCGGGCCAGGTGGGACTCCTCCAGCAGGATCGACTGGGTGTTGCGGGCGATTCGGCGGGCGAAGGCGTCGGGCCGGCCGAGCGCGCTGTCGAAGGGCAGCACGGTGACGGCGTCGGCGCCGCCGACCCCGGCGGCCAGGCAGGCGACGGTGGTGCGCAGCATGTTCACCCACGGGTCGCGGGCGGTCATCATCACCCGGGAGGTGACGGCGTGCTGGCGCTGCGCCGAGGCCTCGGCGGAGGCACCGGACACCTCGGCGACGCGGGCCCAGAGGCGGCGCGCGGCACGGAACTTGGCGATGGTGAGGAACTGGTCGGCGTCCGCGGCGTAGCGGAACTCCAGCTGGCCGAGCGCGGTGTCGACGGGGAGTCCGGCGGCGGTCAGCGCGCGCAGGTAGGCGACGCCGGTGGCCAGCGCGCAGCCCAGTTCCTGGGCGGGGGAGGCGCCGGCCTCGTGGTACGGCAGGGCGTCCACGGTGAGCGCCCGGACGTTCGGGTACTCGGCGGCGCAGCGGGCGGCCAGGCCGGCGGCCTCGGTGAGCAGGACGTCGGTCTCGGCGGCGGAGCCGGTACGGGCCTGGAGGCCGAGCGGGTCGGCGCCGAGGTTGCCGGCGGCGGCGTCGGGGGAGACCGCGCGCTCCTGGTACAGCGTGAACAACTGCTCGGCGGCGGCGGTGAATTCGGGTCCGGCGTCGAGGGCCACGGAGGCGAGGTCCAGGTACACCCCGGCGAGCGCCTCGGGCAGGGCGGTGACCGGCAGGCCCTCGCCGCCCAGCTCCAGCCAGAGCGAGGTCACGCCGTGCTCCAGGTCGGCCAGTACGGCCTCGTTGGCGCGCCGCCGGTCCGGGTCGGCGTGCCGCTGGCGTACGTCCCAGCCGGCGACGGCGGAGCCCTGCGGCCGGCCGCCGCGGACGAACGGCGGGAAGCCGGGGTAGCCGGGCTCGGCGGTGGTGTTCTCGGCGGTGTACAGCGGGCGGGCGCGCAGCCCGTCCGGGAGCGCGGTGGTGAGCGCCTGCTCGGCGGCGGCGGCGTCCTCGGGCTGGGCGCCGGACTTGCGCAGCACACCCTCGACGAGCTGCTGCCACTGCTCACGGTGCGCGGCCGGGAACTCGGCGGCGAGGGGGAGCCTTTCGGGCGGGACCTTCATGTGCGCAGGTTAGCGCCCGTTAGCGGACCGGAAGGAGGGGCGTCGCGTGTGACCTTGTTCTCGATTTGGCGTGCTTCCGGCACGGTGTTCGCACTCCGTGCGGCGGGGAGTGCCACGGGGTGGGTTGCGGGGCGGGTCGCAGGGGGCGGAGTGGTCCGGGGAAAGTGCCCGGGATCAGGGGGATTGCGGAACCCCGCCCCTCATCTATTAAGTTACTTCGAAGAAGGCGGGCGGGGACGGCATCCCCCGTACGGCTCCGCCCGTCCTTCGCTGTCTTTTCGCGCTCCCGAGCACCCCAGACCGCTCCCGACCGCTCCCGAGCACCCCGCAGTGCCCGCAGTGCCCGCAGTGCCACCTGAGCGTCCGAGCGCCCCCCGAGCGCCCCCCGAGCGCCCCCCGACTACTCCGGATGAACGTGCGAACGCCTCCCCGACGTTCCTACGAGTGTCCACGCGTCACCGAACCTCCCCGCCCGCCCCCCGAAGGAGAGCCCACCCGATGGGAAAGCGCCGCAAGCCCAGCCCCCCGAGTCGGGCCCGCATGGCGGTCCTCACGACGGCGATGGCCGGCGGAGCGGTGCTCGCCGCCGGCACCGCCCATGCCGAACCGGCCCCCAGCCTCGCCTCGGTCAAGGAGCAGGTGGACAAGCTCAACGAGGAGGCCGAGCAGTCCATCGAGCAGTACAACGGCTTCCAGGACAAGCAGCAGAAGCTCCAGGGCGACGCCAACCGGATCCAGGAGAAGGTCGCCCGCGGTCAGGAGGCGATGAACGAGCTGCGCACCCGGCTCGGCGCGGTCGCCGCCGACCAGTACCGCAACGGCGGCATCGACCCGTCCGTCCGACTGATGCTCGACTCCGACCCGGCCGGCTACCTGGAGCGCGCCTCGGCACAGAACCAGGTCGCCGGCAGCCAGGCGGCCCTGCTCAAGCAGGCCCAGGAGGAGCAGCGCAAGCTCGACCAGGACCGCGTCGAGGCGACCGCAACGCTCGCCCAGCTCGACTCGGTCGGCACCGAGCTGACGGCCAAGAAGCAGCAGATCCAGACCAAGCTCGCCCAGGCCCAGGCCACGCTCAACAAGCTGAGCGCCGAGGACCGCGCCAAGGTCAACGCCCAGCAGGCCGCCGACAAGGCCAAGACCGAGGCCCGGCAGGCGGCCGAGGCCGACCGCGCCTCCCGCTCCTCGGCCCGTCCGGACATGACCGCCCCGGCCCCGCCGGCCAGCGGCCGCGCCGCCGCGATCGTCCAGTTCGCCTACGCCCAGCTCGGCAAGCCGTACCAGTGGAGCTCCACCGGCCCCAACAGCTTCGACTGCTCCGGCCTCACCGGCGCCGCCTACCGCGCGGCGAACGTCAAGCTCTCCCGGATCTCCCAGGATCAGTGGAACGACGGTCCGAAGGTCGCCCGCTCCGACCTCCAGCCCGGTGACCTGGTCTTCTTCTACGACGACATCCACCACGTCGGCATCTACATCGGCGACGGCAAGATGATCCACGCCCCGCGCACCGGCAAGAACGTCGAGGTCCTGCCGATCTCCGCGATGCCCTACAAGGGCGCCGTCCGCCCGTAACGCCGCCACGCCTCGCGCCGCCCGGCCCGGGTCCCGTATCGCCGGGCCCGGGCCCCACGCCGTCGGGCCCGGATCACGGATGCGGCGCGCAGGCCAGCAGGTAGGGCAGGACCGGCAGGACCGGCAGCGCCGACCGGGTCAACACCCCGATCCGCCCGCCCGGTCGGCTCCGCCGGCCGCCGCCAGGCCGGGCCAGTCGGCGGACCCTGGCCAGCACCCCGGTGGAGGCGACTCCGAGCGTTGCGTCCGGAGTCGCCCCGGAGGTGGCCAACGCGCAGAGCGCCGAGGCGAGTTCAGTCCGGGACACCTGTGTGAGCGCCGCGTCGTCCGCCGCCATCTCCAGCAGCAGCGCCACCTCCGAGCGCCCCAGCCGGGCCAGCGGCAGCGGCCCCAGCAGCAGCGCGAAGGTGTCGGCGGGCAGCCGGAACAGGTGGTGGCGGCCGCGGATGTGCCCGTGCTCGTGGGCGACGGCCGCGGCCAGCTGCCGTTCGTCCAGCAGTCGCAGCGCCCCGCGCGACAGTACGACCCGGGAGCGCCGCCCGGGCAGGCAGTAGACCGTCGGGTGGGCGTGCTCCAGCACCAGCGCGCCCCAGCGCCGCTCCCGTACGGCGACCACGTCCAGCATCGCCCGGTGGCGCCGCCGGGCCCGCCCGGCCCGGACGCCGACGGCGGCCAGTACGGCGAGCAGCGCCCCGGCGGCGGGCGGCAGCCAGCGGCCGTGGGTGTGCGGCAGTACCGGCCCGGTCGGTTCGAGGTGGGGGAGCAGGCCGATCAGCCCGGCCGGCTCGTGCGCGGCGGGCTCGACGGCGTGGTGCGCGGCGAGCACCAGGGCGACGGTGAAGGAGGCCATCAGCGCCAGCCACAGCGCCGCACCGAGGGTCGGCCGGGTCTGGAGCCGGGCCTGGAGCCGGGGCGAGCCGGCCAGTCGGCGGGGCAGCAGCACGCCGGTCACGGCCAGGTAGAGGCCGAGCAGGGCGAGCGTCACTCGGTGTCCCGGGTCTTCACCTGTTCGAGGGCGGCGAGCAGCGCGGACGCCTCGTCCCCGCTGATCCGGTCGACGAAGTGCAGCAGCGCGCCGGCCCGGTCGGTGCTGGTGTCCAGCGCCTGGTGCATCAGCTGGGCGGTGTACGCCTCGCGGGTGCAGGTGGGCTCGTACACCCAGGCGCGGCCGACCTTGTCGCGGCGCAGCCAGCCCTTGGTGTGCAGGATGTCGGCGACGGTGGTCACGGTGGTGTAGGCGACGGCCCGCTGCCGCTGGAGGTCGTCGACCACCTCGCGCACCGTGGCCGGCCGGCCCCAGGACCACAGCCGGTCCATGATCTCGGCCTCGAGATCGCCGAAACCCCGTAGCACCGCCCTCGTCTCCCTCGCCGCACCGACTGCCGGCGCCCTTCGCCCGCTGGAACGCGGCCCATCGTACGGCGAGCGCCGGGCGCCCGCCCCCTGGTGGAAGGGACGGGCGCCCACGGAGTCCGGGCGGTGCCCGGGTGGTGTTCGGATGGTGTTCGGGTGGTGCTCAGTCGGGGCTCGAGGCGCGTTCGACGTGCTCGAACGGGTGGGAATCGGATGGGAATCGGGTGGGAAACGACGTGGGGAGGCGGACGGAGAGGAGGAGTCAGGAGAGCCGTCGCGCCAGCGGCACCCTGGAGCGGGTGAGCAGCGCCGCGAGCAGCCCCGCCACCACCGGCAGCACCAGCACCACCAGCAGCAGTTCGCCCCAGGGCGCGGCCAGCAGCATCGGCTTCGAACCGAACCCGCTGGCCCGGGACTTCAGCAGCCCCACGGCCGGGATGAAGCCGTTGGCCGCTCCGAGCACCGCCCCGAGCAGGGCGATCAGCGCGCACTGGAGGCCCGCCATGGTCCGGCGGATCCGCGGCGGAGCGCCGACGGCGGCCAGGGTGGCCTGGTCCTGCCGGGAGTCGGCGGCGGCGAGTCCGGTGGCGATCCCGGCGGCGCCGAGCACCACGAGTCCGGCGAAGCCGGTGAGTGCGAGGGTGAGGGCGTCGCCCTTCGACTGGTAGCCGCGTTCGACGTCCAGCTCCGAGTAGTGGTCCAGCTGGGCGGCGGCGGCCGCGGCCCGCTGCTGGGCCTTGCGGTCGGGCGGGGTGGCCGGGCGCCACACCGAACCCTGGGGGGCCGAGGAGAGGCCGAGCTTGGCCAGCGCGGTGGTCGGCACCAGGCCCTGGGCGAAGCGGGCGGCGTCCGGGTTGTCGACCAGCACCGCGTCCACCGGGATCTCCTGGAGGTCGGGCTTGGGGATCTGCCCGGGCTGCAGCGGTCCGCCGCCGCCCCCGCGCAGCTCCATCACGACCTTGCCGTCGGCGCCGACCAGCGACCGGTCGAAGACCAGCATCTGCCCTGCGGCCAGGGCCTGTTCGGCCTTCTGGTCCCGTATGTCGAAGAGGTTGTGCAGCACGGTGGCGTCGCCGGTGGCCAGGTGCGGGACGGCGGTGAGCGTGCGCCAGTTCGGGGTGCCCTTGAGCTGGACGGCGCTGGAGCAGTTGTCGCAGAAGCGGTAGACCGCCTGGCCGACATCGGCGCGCGGCCCGAGCCCGGTGAGCTGCTTCTCCACCTCGATCGGCAGCTGTGCGGCCTGCGGCCCCTCGCTGTGGGCGATCAGCTGGACGGCGCCGTACGGGGCCTCCGGCCGGTAGTCGCGCCGGTTCTCGGCGTCGGTGCTGGTGCTGTACACCCCGATGGCGACGGCCCCGGCGACGGCGGCCATCACCGCGGCCACGGCCGGTGCGGTGCGGGAGCGGTTGCGGGCGGAATCCCGCAGGGCCAGCCGGGGGCCGAGCGGCAGTCGTCCGGCGAGCCGGCCGAACAGGGCGACCAGCACCGGGGTGCAGGCGAGCAGGCCGAGTTCGGCGGTGACCGAGCCGCCCAGCACGGTGAGGGTGCGGGTGTCGTAGGTGCTCACCACGGGCAGGCCGCGCTGCACCGCGCCCGCGCCGTACATCGCGATCGCGCCGCCGCCGAGGATCAGCACCACGCCGACCACGGTGACCAGGCGGTTGGGCGCCTGGACGGTGTCCCGCCCGGTGAGGCCGGCGGTGACGCTGCGCCGGGCGGCCTGCCAGGCGGGCAGCGCGGCCGCGAGCAGCGCGGTGAGCAGGCCGATCCCGGCGATCGCCAGCAGGTCCAGCGGAGGCAGGGCGAAGTGTCCGAAGCGTGCTCCGCCGACCTCCTCGATCACCGGCCGCAGCCAGGCGACCAGGCCGGTGCCGACCGTCACGCCGAGCGCCGCTCCGGCCAGGCCGAGCACCAGGCCGCCGCCGAGCACCACCGCGCCGATGTGGGTGCGCCGGCCGCCGGCGGCGCCGAGCAGCGCGAGCTGGCGGCGGGAGCGGCGGGCGCCGACCGCGAAGGCGGGCCCGGCGAGCAGGGCGACCTCCAGCAGCGCCATCCCGGTCACGGTCGCGACCACGACCTTGGTGCTGTTGCCGCCGGCCGGGTCGTGGTAGGTCGTGGAGTCCCGGAAGTAGGGGACAGCCCGGTACGGCGGCGGGTCGAGCGCGACCGAGCGCGCGGTCAGGGTGTAGCCGTGGGCGTTGAACTGCTGGACCTTGGCCCAGTCGAGGGCGGCCCCGCCCGGCAGGTGCACCAGCCAGGCGGCGCGCCCGCTCCCGGGCCGGTCGGCGGCGGCCTGCCCGGGCTTGGTCGCGGCGGCCAGCGGGTCGAGCAACTCGCCCGGCCTGGCGACGAGTTCGACCCGGCCGAGGTCGCCCGGGTGCTCCACCACACCGGTGATGGTGAAGGTGGTCCCGTCCAGCCCCTGGACGGTGGTGGTGCCGCCGAGCGGGAGCCCGGAGTTGTCCAGGAAGGCCTGGGTGACGGCCACTTCGTGAGGGGCGCCGGGGGCGCGGCCCTTGACCAGGTCGAGCCGGCCGCGCCAGACCGGGTCGCCCAGGTCGGCCTCGGTGGTGAGGGTGCGGACCAGCCCCTCGGGGGAGGTCGCGCCGGTCTCCGGGCCCGGCCGGGCCGGGGTGAGTGCGCTGCCGGGCGGCAGCAGCGAGCCGACCAGGGTGGCCGGATCGGTGCCGGCGGCCTTCAGCTGTTCGGGCGTCGGCTGCTGCCCCGGGCGGGGCTGGACGGCGAAGGCGCCGTCCTCGGCGATCGGGGCCTGTTCGACGGTCTGGCCCGGGTTGAGCGCGGTGACCAGCGCGTCCGCGCCGCCCACCACCCGCTCGACCCGTTCGGCCGGGGAGAGTTGTCCGCTGCGGTGGACCACGTCGGCGCCGGTGACGCCGAGCACGGGCAGCGCGATCATCGCCAGGATCAGGGCGCTGCGGCCCTTGGCGCGCAGGGCGTCGCGCCGGGCGATCCGCAGGGCGATCTTCCATGCTCCGAGCCTCATCGCGTCACCCCGTCCAGTGCGTGGGGACGGTGGACGGCCGCCTGGCAGCCGCCGGAGCGGCGCCCGGTGCTCTCCGAGGCGACCGCACCGTCCCGCAGGTGGACCACCCGGTCCGCCCAACTGGCGTGGGAGGCCTCGTGGGTGACCATCATGGCGGCGGCGCCGGCGTCGCAGCGGGCGCGCAGCACGGCGAGCACGGCGTCACCGGTGGCGGAGTCCAGTGCCCCGGTGGGTTCGTCGGCGAGGACGAGCCGGCGCTCGCCGATCAGGGCGCGGGCGATGGCGACGCGCTGCTGCTGGCCGCCGGACATGTCGTCGGGGAAGCGGTCGGCGAGTTCGCCGATGCCGAGTTCCTCCAGGGCGGCCAGGGCCTCGCGGCGGGCGGTGCGGCCGGAGACGCCGTCGAGTTCGCGTGGCAGGGCGATGTTCTCGGCGGCGGTGAGCGCCGGGATCAGGTTGTAGTCCTGGAAGACGTACCCGACGGAGCGCCGTCGCAGATCGGCGAGCTTGCCCTTGCTCAGGCCGCCGAGGGTCACGCCCTCGACCAGTACCTGGCCCTCGCTGGGCAGGTCCAGCCCGCCGGCCAGGGTGAGCAGGGTCGACTTGCCGGAGCCGGAGGGCCCCATCACGGCGACGAACTCGCCGGCGTGGACGGTCAGGTCGACCGCGCGCAGGGCGTGGACCTCGGCGGCGCCGCGCCCGTGCACCCCGGAGACCCCGGCCAGCTGCAGGACGGGTGCGGGCCGGCTCGGATCGATGTGGGACACAGTTCCCCCTCGTGAGCTGTTCAGCTGCATATGTCGGTGAACTATATATGTCGGCCGAGGATGCGCAAGCCGTCGCGGGCTTGGTCAAGGTTCTACAAAGCTGTCGAAGGTCAGCCGAAAAGGTGACACCGGGTGGTCGGGCCGGTCTATGCTTTGGGAGGTTTGAAAAGGCACCTCGTTCGGTGAGGCGTCTTCACGGACACAGGCCACTGACCCGACGACGTCGAGAGACGCCCAGGTTCAGGACAGGTCTTCCCGAGTTAAGGGTTGATCCCAAGTGGCTTCCGGCCGATCCGGCTGGACACGCCGTGGAGTGCCAAAGCTCTGACGAGTTGGGGTGTACCGGTCCTCGAAGGCCGGTGTGCTCCTTGCCGTGTCGCGATGCGGCGCACAGACGGTGCGCCCCCGACCGGGAGGAGGCGAGAGACATGGACTGCGATAGTCCGGGCCACAGTAGCCCCTGCCCCCGCATGCTCTCGAACACCTCCGGCACGCGGTAACCAACTTTCCCTGCGCGTTCACCCGGCGCTTCGTCGTGCGCTCAAGCACGCCTCGACGCAAGCCGCCTGACGCATCGTCATGCCCGCACGGCCGCCGCCGCTCAGCGTCGCCGTACGGAGTCAATGCCGTGCGCCCGCAGGGAGGTTCGCTGCTGCGTGCCCCCTGACACCCCCTCAAGGAAGGGGGAGGGAGGCCCCGCCATGACCAACGTGATGCTGGACCCGAACGTCTCCACGGTCCCCACTGCCGCCGCCGCCCGGTCCGCCGTCCTGGACGACGCCCACCTCGGCGACATCAAGGGTGCGCTCGGCACCATCCGACTCGACGACACCACCCCCCGCCACGGCCTCTCCGCCCGGCTCAAGACCCTGCTGGCGATCGTCGGCCCCGGCCTGATCGTGATGGTCGGCGACAACGACGCCGGCGCCTTCTCGACGTACGGCCAGGCCGGGCAGAACTACGGCACCCAGCTGCTCTGGACGCTGCTGCTGCTCGTCCCGGTGCTGTACGTCAACCAGGAGATGGTGCTGCGGCTGGGCGCCGTCACCGGCGTCGGGCACGCCCGGCTGATCCTGGAGCGGTTCGGCAGGTTCTGGGGCGCCTTCAGCGTCATCGACCTCTTCCTGCTCAACGCGCTGACCCTGGTCACCGAGTTCATCGGCGTCACGATGGCCGCCGGGTACCTGGGCCTGCCCAAGGTCGCCTCGGTGGTGCTGGCGGCGGCGATCATCATCGCCTCGGCCTTCACCGGCTCCTTCCAGCGCTTCGAGCGGGTCGCCATCACGCTGTGCGTCGGCTCGCTGCTGCTGGTCCCGATCTACTTCCTGGTCCACCCCAAGACCTCGCAGATGGCCCACGACTTCGTGACCCCGAGCATGCCCGGCGGCGCCGGCCAGCTCGCGGCCGTCATGATGGTGATCATCTCGATCGTCGGCACCACCGTCGCCCCCTGGCAGTTGTTCTTCCAGCAGTCGTACGTCATCGACAAGCGGATCACCCCGCGTTTCATGAAGTACGAGAAGGTCGACCTGTGGATCGGCATCGCGATCGTGATCATCGGCGCCGCCGCGCTGATCGGCCTCACGGCGGCGGCCTTCGCGGGCACCGACGGCTTCGGCCAGTTCTCCGACACGGCCGCCGTCGCCAAGGGCATCGAGGCCAAGGCCGGCCACCTGGCGGGCGTGCTGTTCGCCATCGCCCTGCTGGACGCCTCGATCATCGGCGCCTTCGCGGTCTCGCTCTCCACCGCCTACGCGATCGGCGACGTCCTCGGCATCAAGCACTCGCTGCACCGGGGCGTCAAGGGCGCCAAGGGCTTCTACGCGGTCTACGCCGGCCTGGTGGCCGTCGCCGCGACCATCACCCTGCTCTCCAACGGCTACACCCAGGGCCTGATCACCCAGTTCGTCCAGGTGCTGGCCGGGGTGCTGCTGCCCTCCGCCACCGTCTTCCTGCTGCTGCTCTGCAACGACAAGGCGGTCCTCGGCCCCTGGGCCAACGGGCCGAGGACCAACGCCTTCACCTCGACGGTGGTCGGCGTGCTGGTGATGCTCTCGCTGATCCTGACCGCCTCGGTGGTCTGGCCGGACATCAGCTCCGACGCGATCCTGTGGATCATGGCCGGCTGCGGCGTGGCGGGGGTGCTGGTCGCCGGATACTTCTTCACCGCCGGCCGCACCGGCACCAAGGAGGACCCGATCGACCGCACCGGCCGGGAGAACTGGCGGATGCCCCCGCTGGAGACCCTGGGGAAGCCGGTGATGTCCACCGCCCGCAAGGTCGGCATGGGCGCCCTGCGCGCCTACCTGCTGATCGCGATGGTCATGGTCATCATCAAGGTCGTCCAGACCGCGCTCAACCACTGAGCCGCCGAGCGGAAGCCCGTACGGACGGGTGGCGGGCAACGGCTCGCCACCCGTCCGTTCCCTTTCCCGTGGTCCCCCTGAACAGCTGAACCACTGAACCACTGAACAGCTGTACCCCTGAGCAACTGAACAGCTGAACAGCTGAACAGCTGAACAGCTGAACCCGTGAACCCTGAACCGTGAACCCCTGGAGGAGGTGCCGTCGTGCACACCCTGACCACCGTCGAGTTCCTGGTCCGGCTCGCCACCGGCGTCGCCTGCGGCGCGCTGATCGGCGTCGAGCGCCAGTGGCGGGCCCGGATGGCCGGCCTGCGCACCAACGCCCTGGTCGCCGCCGGCGCCACCCTGTTCGTCCTCTACAGCGAGGCGGTCGGCGACACCGGCAGCCCCACCCGGGTCGCCTCCTACGTCGTCTCCGGCATCGGCTTCCTCGGCGGTGGCGTGATCCTGCGCGACGGCGCCGGCGTACGCGGCCTCAACACCGCCGCGACGCTGTGGTGTTCGGCCGCCGTCGGAGTGCTGGCCGCCTCCGGCAAGCTGGAACTGGCCGCCCTCGGCACCCTCGCCGTGCTCGCCGTCCACCTGGTGCTGCGCCCGGCCGGCCGGCTGCTCGACCGCTCCCCGCAGTCCGGCAGCGACCCGGACTCCACCTCCCGGGCCACCGTCCACCTGGAGTGCGAGCGCAAGTCCGAGACCCACATCCGGGCCCTGCTGCTCCAGGCCCTGGCCGCCTCCGGCCTCGCCCCCACCGGCCTGCGGGCCCGCCGCACCGAGCAGGGCGACGCCACCAGCCTGCGGGCCACCGTGGCGATCACCGGCCAGGTCGCCCCCGCGCTGGAGCAGGTCGTCAGCCGGCTCTCGCTGGAGCCGGGCGTACGGGACCTGCACTGGCACCTGGACGACGACTCGGACGACCCGAGCGGCCCGGCGCTCGCCTGAGCGCGCCGAGGGGGTAGAACGGAAGGTCCGTCAGCCGAACCTTCCGGGAGGCCGCCCGATGCTGAAAGCCGACCCCGAGCACGGGCCGCTGGTGCCGATGCTGCTGGTGCTGACCCTGGTCACCGGGGTGGTGGACGCGGTCAGCTACCTCGAACTCGGGCACGTCTTCGTCGCCAACATGACCGGCAACGTGGTCTTCCTCGGCTTCGCCCTGGCCGGCGCTCCCGGTCTGTCCGCCACCGCCTCACTGGCCGCCCTCGCCGCCTTCCTGCTCGGCGCCCTGGCCGGCGGCCACCTCGCCCGGCACCTGCCCGGCCACCGGGGCCGACTGCTGACCGTCGCCGTCGCCGCCCAGGCGGTGCTCCTCGCCGGGAGCACCGCCCTGGCGGCGGCGGCCGGCCACAGCTCCGAACCCGCCCGCTACACCCTGATCGGCCTGCTCGCCCTCGCCATGGGCGGCCAGAACGCGGTGGTCCGCGCGCTGAAGGTCCCGGACCTCACCACCACCGTGCTCACCATGACCATCACCGCCCTCGCCGCCGACCGCACCGGCCCCCGCCGGCTCGCCTCGGCCGGCTGGATGTTCGCCGGAGCGCTCCTCGGCGCCGCCCTGGTCCTCCACACCACGGTCACCGTCGCCCTGGCCCTGGCCCTCGTCCTGCTGATCGCCGTCGCCACCCTGACCCACCACGCCGCCGGCTCCACCCCGGCCCCGGGCTGGACGGAACGCCGCTGAAGCCTGTTCCGAAAGGTCTGGGTCGGGGGCGTCCGCCGTTCCGCTCCGCTCCGCCGGTCACTCCGCTCCGCCCCGCCGGTCACTCCGCTTCGCCCGCGCTGGTAGCTCCGCTTCGCCCGCGCCGGTCACTCCTCCCGGCGGTGCCCCGCGCGGCCGCTCCAGAGCGGTTCGAGGCGGGCCCAGCCGGCGGTCCAGTCTTCCTCGGCCCGGCGGTCGAGGGCCTGGAGGCGCAGCCGCAGGGCGAGGGTGAGCAGGGCGGCGAGGGTGAGCAGGGCGCCGGCGCCGGTGCAGGCGGCGGAGACGGCGAGGGCGGCGCGGTTGACCGGGGGAGCGGTGGCGTTGCCGGCCGGGTCGACCCAGACCGGGACGACGCTGCCGGCGACGGCCGAGGTCGGGGCCTCGACGGTGCCGGTGTGCGGGGTGGCGCCGGGGTAGCTCCAAGTGGCCCGGACGTCGGCCCGGTTGCCGTAGCCGCCGGAGAACCGGCTGCCGGAGTGGCCGGCGTGGTCGGCGGCGGCGGTCACCACGGCGTCGATCCGGTGCAGCCGCGCGTTGTCGGCGTCGGCCTGCGGTGCGGTGGCGCGGTAGAGCAGCAGCGCGCCGCCGGCGGAGACGGCGGCGGCCAGCAGTCCGCCGAGGAGGGTGAGCAGCCAGGCGCGGGCGCGGGAGCGGTCGAGGGAGCGGGCCAACGGTTCGTGCCGGGCCCCGAAGGCCCGCCGCAGCTGACGGCCGGTTCGCCGCGGGAGCGACGCGGGCCGGGCCGGGCGGGGTGCGCTGGACACGCTGGGGCCTCCTCAGGGACGCGGGCGCGTACGGGGTTTCGTCACCCAATCTCCACCCGACCGCCCCCCTCGCACAAGAGTGGGTCACGCTTCCGGTGCCGTGGGGCCCCGCCACCCGGGACGTTCGGCCCTCGGCGGCGGCGCCCCGGTCGGGCAGGCTGGAGTCCGGCCGCGCCCTCCGTGCCTGGGCGCGGCTCCGGGCCGGCGACCGTGGGGGTGCCGGGCCGTGGTGCGGAGCGGGAGGCGGTCGTACGGCCGTCTCCTGCCCGCCCCTGTGCACGAGTTGACGTTTTGCCAGGTCAGCGGCGTATTCTCGCCAGCTATACACTCGGTGTATATCCCTGGTGTATGGTCCTCCTCATGAGTGTTCCTTTGACCCTCCTCGGATTGCTGGAGCGGGAGCCGAGCCACGGCTACGACCTCAAGCGCGACTACGACTCCTTCTTCGGCCGGGGCAAGCCCCTGCCGTACGGCCAGGTCTACGCGACCCTCGGCCGACTGGCCCGCGACGGCAAGGTGATGGCCGGTGAGGCCGAGCCCGGCGACGGGCCCGAGCGCAAGCGCTACGTCATCACCGAGACCGGGGCGACCGAGTTCGAGACCTGGCTCCAGGAGCCGGTCGCGCCCGAACCCACCCTGCAGTCCGTGCTGTTCACCAAGGTGGTGCTGGCCCTGCTGCTGGGTCGCGACGCCGAGCTGTACCTGGATACCCAGCGGGCCGCCCACCTGCGCCGGATGCGCGAACTCACCGAACTGCGCCGCTCCGGCCCCCTGGTGGACGCCCTGCTCGCCGACCACGGACTGTTCCACCTGGAGGCCGACCTGCGCTGGATCGACCTGACCGTCGCCCGGCTCGACGCCCTCGCCGCGGAGGTGCGCGCATGACCATCGTCATCGAGGCCCGCGACATCGCCCTCGCCTTCGGCGAGACGCCCGCGCTGCGCGGAGCGAGCCTGTCCGTCGAGGCCGGCGAGGTGCTCGCCGTCATGGGCCCCAGCGGCTCGGGCAAGTCGACGTTACTGCACTGCCTGGCCGGCATCCTGGTGCCCGACGCGGGCGAGGTGCTGTTCAACGGGCAGCGCCTGGACACCATGGCCGAGTCCCGGCGCAGTGCCCTGCGCCGGGACAAGTTCGGCTTCGTCTTCCAGTTCGGCCAGCTGGTACCGGAGTTGACGGCCGAGGAGAACGTGGCCCTGCCGCTGCTGCTGAACGGTGTCCGCCGGGGCGCCGCCCTGGCCCAGGCCCGGCCCTGGTTCGCCCGGCTCGGCCTGGACGGCCTGGAGCAGCGCCGGTCCGGCGAGTTGTCCGGTGGACAGGCCCAACGCGTGGCGCTGGCCCGGGGGTTGGTGGCCCGCCCGGAGGTGCTGTTCGCCGACGAGCCGACCGGCGCGCTGGACTCGCTGACCGGCGAGCAGGTGATGGAACTGATGGTCTCCTCGGCCCGGGAACAGGGCACCACCGTCATCCTGGTCACCCACGAACCGCGGGTCGCCGCCTACGCCGACCGCGAGACGATCGTCCGCGACGGCCAGGCCCGTACCCTCTCCACCGGACCGGTGGCCCCGTGATCGCCTTCTCGCTCCGACTGGCCGTCAGCGGCGGCCGGGAGGCCCTGGCCCGGCTGTTGATGATCGCGGCGGCGGTCGCGATCGGGGTCGGGCTGCTGCTGTCCACGTTCGCCGGCATGAACGCGATCGACCGCGCCAACCAGCGGCAGCTCTGGATGAACACCGGCGCCAAGGGCGCGACGGCC
Source organism: Kitasatospora sp. NPDC030952 (assembly GCF_055571335.1). Lineage (NCBI taxonomy): Bacteria > Bacillati > Actinomycetota > Actinomycetes > Kitasatosporales > Streptomycetaceae > Kitasatospora > Kitasatospora sp. NPDC030952. The sequence continues at coordinate 512,234 of NZ_JBVIFM010000002.1, read as the reverse complement.
GCCAACGCCTCGGCGGACCCGCTCTGGTGGGCCGCCCGGATCGACTACTACCAGGGGAAGTCCGTCTTCCGGGCCGACCTCGCCCCGACCGGGCCCACCTCGCCACCGCCGCCCGGCCTCAGCCGGTTGCCCGCGCCCGGCGAGTACTACGCTTCGCCCGCGCTGGAGAAGCTGCTGCGCGACACCCCGGCCGTCGAACTGGGCGACCGCTTCCCGGGACGGCAGGTCGGTACCATCGCCGACGCCGGGCTGCCCTCCCCGGACACCCTTGCGGTGGTCATCGGCCGCACCACGGACGAGGTCAAGGCGCTGCCGAGGGCCGCCACCGTCACCAGCATCGCCACCACACTGCCCGACAACTGCGAGTCCGGCTGCTACGGCGCGGGGGTGCACGGCGACGCGCTGGTCCTGGTGCTCACCGTGGTGGCCGCCGCGCTGATCTTCCCGGTGCTGATCTTCATCGGCACCGCGACCAGGCTGTCCGCCGCCACCCGGGAGCAGCGCTACGCCGCGATGCGCCTGGTGGGGGCCACTCCGGGTCAGGTGTCGGTGATGTCGGCGGTGGAGTCCACGCTCGCCGCGCTGATCGGCACGGTCGTCGGCTTCGGCCTGTACTTCGCGCTGAAGCCGGTGGTGGCCGACGTGCCGTTCACCGGCGACCGCTTCTTCGCCTCCGACCTGAGCCTGACCCTGCCGCAGGTGGCCGGGGTGGTGCTGGGCGTGCCGCTGGCGGCCGCGCTCGCCGCCCGGTTCGCGCTGCGCCGGGTCACCATCTCGCCGCTCGGGGTCTCCCGCCGGGTCACTCCGAAGCCGCCGAGCGTCTGGCGGCCGGCGCCGCTGGTGGCCGGCCTGGCCGAGCTCGGCTACTTCGTCGGCAGCCACCCGAAGACCACCAACGCGCAGTCCCTGGCGTACCTGACCGGCTTCGTGCTGGTGATGCTCGGCCTGGTGATCGCCGGTCCGTGGCTCACCTTGGCGACCGCCCGGGCGGTCGCCCGACGGACCAGCCGGCCGGCCTCGCTGATCGCGATGCGCCGCCTTTCGGACGACCCGAGGGCGGGCTTCCGTTCGGTCGCCGGCCTGGTGCTGGCGCTCTTCGTGACCACCGGCACGCTGGCCATCATGGGCACCATCAACGCCAACCAGGGCGTGCTGGACGGCGCCCCCGAGGTCCGCAAGGCGATCGTTGACACCGCGTTCGGCAAGACGGAGGACGCGCCCCCGCTGCCGCCGGTGCCCGACCGCGTACTGGCGCAGGCCCGGGCCGTCCCCGGATTCCGGGGGATCGCCCTGGTGCGCGACAACCCGGCCGGGGTCGGCGCGTACCAGCTGGGCGAGCGACGGATCGCGCCCAGCCTGGTGACCTGCTCGGACCTCGCGCAGATCCCCGTGGTCGGCCACTGCGCCCCCGGCGCCGCCGTCGCGGCGGTCGACCCGTTCAAGCTGGTCGACCTGGCGGACGCCAGCGGGCACCAGTGGCCCGCCGCGCCGATCTCCGCGGGGCAGGCGGACGGGCTCCCGGTACGGATGATCTACGCGACCACCGACGGCTCCGAGGAAGCCAAGGAGCAGCTGCGGACCCTGTTCCTGAAGGAGTTCCCGACCTCCCAGCCGCGGTTGGCCGAGGACTGGTCCTCCGAAGGGCAGAAGAAGCTCCAGAGCTGGCGGCAGCTGGCGAACGTGGTGCTGCTGACCACCCTGCCGATCGCCGGCTGCAGCCTCGCGGTCAGCGTGGTGGCCGGACTCTCCGACCGCCGACGGCCGTTCGCGATGCTGCGGCTGACCGGCGCGCCGCTGCGGCTGCTGCGCCGGGTGGTGGGACTGGAGAGCGCGCTGCCGCTGCTGGTGGTCTCGGCGCTCGCGATCGGGACGGGCTTCGCCGCGGCGGCGATGTTCCTCAGGTCGCAGATGGGCTACGGCCTGGTCTCGCCGGACCTCACCTATTACGGGCTGACCGGTTTCGGACTGGCCGCCTCGCTGGGCATCATCGCCTCCACCCTGCCGCTGCTGCGGCGGATCACCGGGCCGGAGGCGGCCCGCAACGGCTGAGTCCCCCAGCGGCTCAGTCCCGTACGGCCGAGCTCCGCAACGGCTGAGCCCCGCAACGGCTCAGTCCTGTACCGGAGTCGACCACCCCGTCGCCCGTGGATCCGTCGCGCGGATCAGTGGGCGACGGGGTAGCTGTCCGTCCCGTCCCGCCGTACGCCGTCCAGCCCGGACAGCCAGCTGCCGAGCACCAGCGCGGACGGGTAGAACATCGGCTCGGGCAGCGCGTCCACCGGGAAGCGCTCCCAGCCGGCGCAGGCGTGCGGCTCGGTGACCAGCGCCTCGGCCAGGCTCGGCGGCGCCAGAACGGCGGCGGTCAGCCGGGGCCGGCCGAGCTCGTGGTCCAGGTGCACGGCGAGCACCCGCATCCCGGCCTCGGGCAGCACGATCCCGGTCTCCTCGGCGAGTTCGCGGGCCGCGGTCCGCTCGAAGGACTCGCCCGGGTCGACCTTTCCGCCGGGCAGGCTCCAGGTCGGCGGCTCACCGGCCGTGATGCGCCGGCCGAGCAGCACCCGGCCGTCCCCGGTGGGCACGACGATCCCGGCGCCGAGCAGCGGTGCGGTGGTCAACTCGGTTTCTCCTTGGGGCTGGTGGTGCCGTGGACGGTTACCAGTTGGCGCGCTCGTAGTCCTTGAGGAAGCAGCCGTAGAGGTCCTCGCCCGCCTCGCCGCGCACGATCGGGTCGTACACCCGGGCCGCACCGTCGACCAGGTCGAGCGGGGCGTGGAAGCCCTCGTCGGCGAGGCGCATCTTGTCCGGGTGCGGCCGCTCGTCGGTGATCCAGCCGGTGTCGACGGCGGTCATCAGGATGCCGTCGGACTCGAACATCTCCTGCGCGCTGGTGCGGGTGAGCATGTTCAGCGCGGCCTTGGCCATGTTGGTGTGCGGGTGGCCGGCGCCCTTGTAGCCGCGGTGGAACACGCCCTCCATCGCGGAGACGTTGACCACGTACTTGCGGCGGGACGCGGACGCGGCCATCGCCGGGCGCAGCCGACTGATCAGGATGAACGGCGCGGTGGAGTTGCAGAGCTGGACCTCCAGCAGCTCCACCGGGCCGACCTCGCTGACGGTCTGCACCCAGCTGTTGGTGGGCGCGAGGTCGGGCACCAGGCCGCCGGCGTCGATCGCGGTGCCGGCCTCGATCCGGGCCGGGGTGGCGGAGCCGGTGACCAGGGCGAGCGAGGTGACGTCCTCGGCGGCCAGCCGCTGCCCGCCGTCGCTCGCCTGGTGGGGGAGGGCGGGCAGGTCGACGCTGCCGCTGTTGAACCGGCCGATGGTGGTGGACTGGGGCAGTTCGCCGGCGGGCAGCGGGGCGCCCTCGGCGTTGACCAGCTCGCGGTAGGACTCCGCCGGGCGGCGGACGGTCTGCGCGGCGTTGTTGATCAGGATGTCCAGCGGGCCGTCGGCGGCGACCTCGTCCGCGAGGGCCATCACCTGGGCCGGGTCGCGCAGGTCGATGCCGATGATCTTGAGGCGGTGGATCCACTCGGCGCTGTCCGGCATCGCCGTGAAGCGGCGGATGGCGTCGTTGGGGAAGCGGGTGGTGATGGTGGTGTGGGCGCCGTCGCGCAGCAGCATCAGCGCGATGTACATCCCGATCTTGGCCCGGCCGCCGGTCAGCAGCGCGCGCTTGCCGGTGAGGTCGGCCCGGGCGTCCCGGCGGGACCGGTTCAGGACGGCGCACTTCTGGCACAGGTTGTGGTAGAAGGCGTCGACCTCGACGTAGCGGGTCTTGCAGGTGTAGCAGGAGCGCGGCCGCTCCAGGATGCCGGCGATCTCGGTGGTGGTGACGGTGGTCAGGCCGAAGGCGCCGGCCGTCTCGTCGTCGATCCGGGACGGGGCGCCGGTGGCCGTGCGGGCGGTGACCTCGCGGTCGTTGGCCGTCTTGCGGGCCCGGGTCTCCTGGCGGCGGCGCTGCTTGAGGGTCCGGAATATGCCGCCGACGGCCTGGCGGACGGTGATCGCGTCCGGGTGGTCGACGTGCAGCTCGTCCAGCTCGGCGAGCACCTCCAGACAGAGCTTCAGCCGCTCGGGGTCGAGACCAGGACCGTAGTCGATCTCCTCCTCGCCTAGACCCTGCCCGATGTCCGTCTGCTCGATGCTCACGCCTGGTGCCGCTTTCCCACTCGCCTCGCCGTTACCGCCTGAATGCTACGGGAGCGGCCCCGGCCGGGGCGAAAGCCGGAGCCGGGGCCGGGGCTTTGGAGGATCGCACATGTCTACGCGCGGAGCATTGATCATGGTTTGTGCACACCCCCAGCAATGCTCCTCGAACTGGCATTTGCCCCCGTCCTCACGGAGAATCGAATGCTGGGTGCCGGGCGCCCGAGTGCGCCCCGGCGGCATCGCCGCAACCGCACCCGAGGTGTACCTTCCCCCAGCCGGAGAGCCCCCCTTCATGCGCTTCCTGAACGACCTCAAGCCCTCGTACGACCTGACGTACGACGACGTCTTCATGGTCCCCAGCCGTTCCTCCGTGGGCTCCCGGCAGGCCGTCGACCTCTCCTCGAACGACGGCACCGGCACCACCATCCCGCTGGTGGTCGCCAACATGACCGCCATCGCCGGCCGCCGGATGGCCGAGACCGTCGCCCGCCGCGGCGGCCTGGTCGCCATCCCCCAGGACATCCCCACCGAGGTCATCGCCGACGTCATCTCCTGGGTCAAGCAGCGCCACCTGGTGGTCGACACCGCGATCACCCTGTCCCCCGGCGCCACCGTCGCCGAGGCCCTCTCGCTGCTGCCCAAGCGCGCCCACGGCGCCCTCGTGGTGGTCGAGGACGGCAAGCCCGTCGGCGTCGTCACCGAGTCCGACTGCCAGGGCGTCGACCGCTTCACCGGCCTCGCCGACATCATGTCCCGCGACCTGCTGCTGCTGGACGAGGGCACCGACCCGCGCACCGCCTTCGACAAGCTCACCGAGGCCCACCGCAAGCTCGCCCCGGTCGTCGACGGCGAGGGCAAGCTGGTCGGCCTGCTCACCCGCAGGAACGCGCTGCGCGCCACCCTCTACACCCCGGCCGTGGACGCGAACGGCAAGCTGCGGATCGCCGCCACCGTCGGCATCAACGGCGACGTCGCGGGCAAGGCCAAGGCGCTGATCGACGCCGGCGCCGACGTGCTCGTCGTCGACACCGCGCACGGCCACCAGGAGAGCATGATCAGCGCCCTGCGCGCGGTGCGCGGCCTGGACCCGCGGATCCCGATCGTGGCCGGCAACGTGGTCTCCGCCGCCGGCGTGCGCGACCTGGTCGAGGCGGGCGCGGACATCCTCAAGGTCGGTGTCGGCCCCGGCGCCATGTGCACCACCCGGATGATGACCGGCGTCGGCCGCCCCCAGTTCTCCGCCGTCCTGGAGTGCGCCGCCGAGGCCCGCCGGCTCGGCAAGCACGTCTGGGCCGACGGCGGTGTGCGCCACCCGCGCGACGTCGCCATGGCGCTGGCCGCCGGCGCCTCCAACGTGATGATCGGCTCCTGGTTCGCGGGCACCTACGAGTCCCCGGGCGACCTCCAGACCGCCGCCGACGGCCGCCAGTACAAGGAGAGCTTCGGCATGGCCTCGGCCCGCGCCGTCAGCAACCGCACCGCCCAGGACTCCTCCTACGACCGGGCCCGCAAGGCGCTGTTCGAGGAGGGCATCTCGCACTCCCGGATGTTCCTCGACCCGGCCCGCCCGGGCGTGGAGGACCTGATCGACTCGATCGTGGCCGGTGTGCGCAGCTCCTGCACCTACGCGGGCGCCAACACCCTGGAGGAGTTCCACGAGAAGGCGATCGTGGGCATCCAGAGCGCGGCCGGCTACGCCGAGGGCAAGCCGCTGCACTCCAGCTGGGCCTGATCAGGCACAGCACGCGTCCGTACCGTCGGCCGTCCGGGCCCCCGTCGCGGGGGGCCGGGCGGCCGCGGCCGTCTCCGGGGCGCCGTTCCGGGGGTGCCCGGGGTGGCTCTGGTAGCTGTCGTGGCTCTGGTGACCTTGGTGACCTTGGTGACCTCGGTGGCCACCGTGGCTGTGGTGGGCGCCGTCGGGGCCGTTGTCGCAATGGACGCGGTGGTCGCAATGGACGCGGTGATCGCTGCGGCTCTCGTACGGCACCAGCGGGAGCAGCAGGGCGTGGCCGAGCAGCCCGACCGAGCCGTCCAGCGCCGCGTCGAAGGCCCGGGTGGCGGACGGGAGCGCGCGCAGCGCCCAGAGCGCCTGGACGGCGGACCAGGCCCCCTCCCGGGCGGCCTCGACCGACCAGGTGCCGAGCAGGTGGGCGAGCGGAGCGGTGTGGTTGAGGTGACCGGTGTGGTTGAGCGGGCCGGTGGCGGTGGGCGGACCGGTGTGGTTGAGCGGCCCGGCGTGGGTGAACAGGCCGGCGCACTCCGGCAGCTCGGGCCCGGGCAGCAGCTGCTCCCGGGCGACCGCCTCGACCTCGGCCAGCACCCCGTTGATCCGGTGGTAGTCCTGCTCGACCTCGGCCGGCGCGCAACCCCGGCGGCGGCAGAGGTCCACCACCGCCAGCGGCAGGTCGTGCTGGATGTGGGCGTTCATCCCGGCCAGCGCGAACTGCAGCGGGTGCACGCCCGGGTGGGCGCGCAGCGCGAACAGCGGCCGCCAGCAGGCGGGCGGCTCCCGCCCCGCCGCGTCGCTGTCCACGGCCAGCAGGTACCGCCCGGCGAACACCGCGTCAAGCTCGGCCATCGCCGGCGGATCGGCGAAGTACCCGTCCGCCAGCCGGTCGCGGACCGCCTCGGTGACGGTGAGGTAGAGCCGATTGAAGACCGCCACCCCGTCGGAGAGCGGCAGGGCCGCCGCGATCTCCCGCAGCCGGCCGACCACCTCCTCGACCGTCGCCGGCGTACGGGCCGTAACCGCAGGGGCAGTTGCTGTTCCGGGCATGTGCCACCCTCCGATGCCGATCGTGCACTGATCGCATCATCGTGGCAGTGTGGAGTGGCGCCCGGCGCTCGCGGCACGCGCCCGTCGGGCCGGTGTCACACGATCAGGCCGACCCCGCCGCGCCAGATGCGGCCCCGGCCGTGACTTTGCTCCGACTTTACCTATCTCCCACCTCCTGCCATGATCCCGATCGTGATCAACCGTCGTACCCTGATCGCCGCGTTCGCCGCGGCCCCGGCCCTCAGCACCCTCGGCGCTGCCGTCGGCGGCACCCCCGCGAGCGCCGCAGACAGCTATCCCTCCAACACGGCGCTCTACGCCGACCCGGCCCTGACCGAGGGCGTGGACTACGGCCGCCGCTACCGCCGGCACCTGATCGACGACCAGAGCCCGCAGGACCGTGCGGCCCTCGTCCGGACCACCGTCATCGCGCCGCACGGCGGCGGCATCGAGGGCGGCACCTCCGAACTGTGCCTGGCCGTGGCCGGTTACCACCCCGTCGGCCTCGCCCCGACCCCGGCCGCCGGGCCGGTGCACGACTTCTGGATGTTCGAGGGCCTGCGGGCCACCAACAACGGCGCGCTGCACGTCACCTCGACCCACTGCGACGACACCGTGGCGCGGGCGATGTGCTCCGGCAGCCTCAATGTGCTGTCGCTGCACGGCTGCACCACCGCCCAGGCCGGTCTGGAGGCGGGCGCCCAGGCCGTGCTGGTCGGCGGCCTGAACTCCGCCTTCCGCCAGTACCTGATGGAGGAGTTCGCCACGGCGGGCATCCGTGCCGTGACCGCCTCCGGGGAGGAGGAGATCGCCGGCATCGCCCCGGAGAACATCTGCAACCGCAGCATGCTCGGCATGGGCGCCCAGCTGGAGCTGACCACCGAGCTGCGGGCCGCGATGTTCGCCCCGGGCAAGAACAACCGGTTCGACCGTGCGGCCAACACGCTGCCGCTGTTCTGGAGCTTCACGGCGGCCGTCCGGGCCGCGATCCAGCGCCTGGAGGCGACCCAGCCCGTGCTGTGACACCCGGCTCATCCGCCGTGCCATGCCCGCCGGGCGAACGGGACGGGCGTCAGCCCAGCTCGTACGCCAGCACGTAGGTGTGGGTGCCGGACTCGTCGACGGTCAGCCGGAACTCGCCGGTGATCCCGACCAGTTCGCCCGACCCCGTGCCCGGCACCACGCGTATCGTCACCCCGGTGGTGTCCCAGGCCGCGTGCTGGAGCACGAACGAGCCCGCGCGCCCGTCCAGTTCGCCCGTCACGTGCTCCACCGCGACGTAGGAGGCCGGCCCGCCCGACACGTCGCCGACGGACAGCATCCGGACCTCGCCGTGCCCGCTCAACCCACCGGTGAAGGTCTTGGCGATCCTGACCCGGCCGAAGGCGGAGCCCGCCTCGTGCTGCTCCGTCTCCACCGGCTCGAACGCCGTCACCGCGAACGACCCGCTCGCCTCCGCCATGGCACGCTCCCCTCGTCGGTTCCCATCAGCGGTCGGGCCGAATGCCCATGCACCCGTGCCCGTGCACCCGTACACCCGTGCACCGGTACACCCGTGCACGCGGCCGCCCCGCACGATCGATACCTGGTCGACCGTGGGTGAAGCCTCGCACGCGCCACTGACAATCGCGCCCGCACTCCCGCCCCGGCCGCCTCAGTGGTCCCAGCGCAGCGCCAGCAGCGCCGCGTCGTCGGCCAGCCCCGGGTCGCCGACCCAGCCCCGGACGTCCGCCAGCACGGCGTCCAGCAGGTCCGCCGGGCTGCTGCCGTGCAGTCCGGGCAGCCGCTCCGCCAGCGGGTAGAACCGGCCGTCGGCGTCCCGGGCCTCGGACACCCCGTCGGTGTGGAGCAGCAGCAGGTCGCCCGGGCTGGGATCGAAGCGGCTCGCCGAGTAGTCCTGCCCGGTCAGCTCGCGCAGGCCCAGCGGCGGCGCCGTCACGGCCGGCGCCAGCTCGTCCACCGCGCCCGCGCGGCGCAGCAGCGGGGGCGGATGCCCGCAGTTCACCACCCGTACCGGCTCCCGGCCGGCCGGGACGTCCAGCAGCAGCGCGGTGGCGAACCGCCCGTCGCCCGGCCGGGCGGTGAGCGCCGCGTCGAGCCGCTCCGCCAGCCGCCCCGGGTCGGGCTCGGTGCGCGCCGCCTCCCGGAACACCCCCAGGACGTCCGCCGCCGTCTCCACGGCGGGGAGCCCGTGCCCCTGCACGTCCCCCAGCAGGATCCGCACCCCGAAGCGGGTCTCCACCACGGCGTACAGGTCCCCGCCGATCCGCGCCTCGGCGGTCGCCGCGACGTACCGCACCGCCAGCCGCAGCGGCCCGATCCGCTCGGCGGGCGGTCGCAGCAGGGCCCGCTGGGCCGCCTCGGCCACCGTCCGCACCTGGTACAGCTCCCGTTCCCGGGCCGCCACCAGCAGCACGCTGGCCGCGCTGGCCAGGGTCGCGGCCAGCACGGTGACCGGCACGCTGATCCGCACCGAGAGCGGCAGCACGGTGTTGGTCGACTCCAGTACGGCGACCGCCAGCAGTGCCGCCGCACCGACCAGCAGTGGTACCCGGGCCTTGCGGGTGGTGGCCCCGACGAGCACCGGGGCCACCGCGAGCAGCGGCGACAGGGTCGCCCCCGGGCCGAGCGCCAGGGCCGCCACCACGGCGGCGACCAGCAGCACGAGGGCGCCGTACAGCAGCAGCCGGGTCCGCCGTGGCAGGTGCAGCGGCGGAAGCCCGTCCGGGCCGTCGGCGCTCACGCGAATTCCTCCAGGAATCGAAAATGCTTCGGGCCCCGAGGGCCTTCGAACCACTTTCCCCGCCCGGCCCCGGGTCAGCACCTCGGCGCGGGCCCGACGGGGCCGCGCACTACCCTTGGCCGGGAGATGAGACGCAAGAGCCACCGCCCGACCTCCCCCCTCCCGCAGCGCCGCGGCGTGGACCCGGTGCACCTGCGGCTGCCGCCGGAGGGCGACTGGCCGACGGTCCGGGACCACCTGGTCGAGCGGCTGCCCGCGGTGGCCGCGGCGCGGATCGAGACGGCGCTGCGCGACGGCGAGATCGTCGGCGAGCAGGGCCCGATCGCCTACGACGAACCGTTTCGCCCCGGTGCGCACCTGTGGTTCCACCGGGACCACCCGGAGGAGGTGCCGGTCCCCTTCGAGCTGGTGGTGCTGCACCGCGACGAGCACCTGGTGGTCGTCGACAAGCCGCACTTCCTGGCCACCACCCCGCGCGGCCGGCACGTGGTGGAGACGGCGCTGTCCCGGCTGCGGCACGACCTCGACCTGCCCGCGCTCAGCCCCGCGCACCGGCTCGACCGGCTCACCGCGGGCCTGGCCATGTTCGTGGTCCGGGCCGAGGAGCGCGGCGCCTACCAGACGCTGTTCCGGGACCGCCAGGTGCGCAAGGAGTACCGGGCGGTCGCCCGGTACGACCCGGAGCTGAGCCTGCCGCGCACGGTGCGCAGCCACATCGTCAAGGAGCGCGGGGTGATCGCCGCCCGGGAGCTGGACGCGCCGCCGAACAGCGAGAGCCGGATCGACCTGCTGGAGCACCGCGACGGCCTCGCCCGCTACCGGCTGCGGCCGCTCAGCGGGCGCACCCACCAGCTGCGGCTGCACATGAGCGGCCTGGGACTGCCGATCCTCGGCGACCCGGTGTACCCGGTGGTGCTGCCCGAACCGGCCCCGGACGACTTCCGCCGGCCGCTGCAACTGCTCGCCTCGGCGATCGAGTTCACCGACCCGCTGACCGGCCGGGAGCGCCGCTTCGAAAGCCGCCGCACGCTCGCCGCCTGGACCGACCCGTCCGGCTGGCGGGCCGGAGCCTGACCGTGGCCTGACCCGGCTCCCGGCCGGGCCTGGCTCCCTCCAGGCCGGGTTCCCCTCCAGACCAGACCAGACCAGACCAGGCCCGGTCCTAGGTCCGGCCGGCGATCTAGGGCGAACGGAGGACCCGGTCCCGGTACCGGTGGCCGATCCGCCGACGGCGCCGCGGCGCGATCGTTGGGCCATGAACGCAGCAGCGCACACCCCCGCCCCCGTCGCCCTGGTCACCGGCGCCTCCCGCGGCCTCGGGCTGGCCCTCGCCCACGCCCTCGCCGCCGAGGGCTGGCGCCTGGTGATCACCGCCCGCGGCGCGGCCGAACTCGCCGACGCCGCGGCCGGCCTGGCCGCCGTCACCGAGGTCGTCGCCCTGCCGGGCTCCATCGTCGACGACGACCACCGGGCCCACCTGGCCGAGGCCGCCGAGCGCCTCGGCGGCGCGAGCCTCCTGGTCAACAACGCCGGTACGCTCAACGGCGCCGCCGCCCCCGGCAGCGAGCCGCTGCCCCGGCTGGCCGACTTCCCGCTGCCGGACCTGCTGGAGGTCTTCGAGGTCAACGCGCTCGCCCCGATCGCGCTCACCCAGCTCGTCCTGCCCCAACTGCGCGCCCACTCCGGCGCGGTGCTCAACATCAGCTCGGACGCCGCCGTGGTGCCCTACCTCGGCTGGGGCGGCTACGGCGCCAGCAAGGCCGCGCTCGACCTGGCCACCGCCGTACTCGCCCGGGAGGAGCTGGAGTTGCGCGTCTGGGCGGTCGACCCGGGCAGCATGAACACCCGGATGCTGCTGGAGGCCAGCCCCGGCGAGGACATCTCGGGCGAGCCGCTGCCGGAACAGGTCGCGCCCGTCCTGCTCGGCCTGCTGCGCGACCGCACCCCCTCCGGCCGCTACCGTGCCGAGGACCTGGCCGCGGTGCCGGCGACCGACCGGGGCGGGCGATGACGACCCTGGCCGAGTTGGGTCTCGACGTGACCGTCCCGCCCGAACTCTCCGCCCGCGCACCGGCGGAGGCGCGCGGCGGATCCCGGGACGGCGTGCGGATGCTGGTCGGCCGGCGGGCCACCGGCGCGGTGGAGCACCGCCGGTTCGCCGACCTGCCCGAGGTGCTGCGCCCGGGGGACCTCCTGGTGGTCAACAACTCGGCCACCCTCCCGGCCGCGCTGCCCGGACGGCTGCCGGACGGCACCCCGGTCGCGCTGCACCTGTCCTCCGCCCAGCCGGACCAACAGGGCTCCCACCTGGTCGAGTTGCGCCGGGTGGAGCCGGGCCGGGCGGCGTCCTACTACCCGCCGGGGGAGTCCCCGGCTCGCCCGGGCCTGCGTGTCGCGCTGCCGGCGGGTGGCGCGGCCGAGCTGGTGCAGTCCTTCACCGCCCGCCTCTGGTACGCCGAACTGGACCTGCCCGCACCCCTGTTGCGTTACCTGGAGCTGCACGGTCGGGCGATCCGGTACGGCTACGTGGACCGCGACTGGCCGATCGAGTCCTACCAGACGGTCTTCGCGACCGTCCCCGGCAGCAGCGAAATGCCCAGCGCCGCCCGTCCGTTCACGCCCGGTACGGTGGCGCGGCTGGCCGGTCGGGGGGTGCTGGTCGCGCCGGTCACCCTGCACACCGGGGTGGCCTCGCCGGAGGCCCATGAGGCCCCGTACGCCGAGCGCTTCCACGTCCCGGCGGCCACCGCCCGGTTGGTCGGCCACGTCCGCGCCGGGGGAGGGCGGGTGATCGCCGTCGGTACCACCGTCGTCCGCGCCCTGGAGTCGGCGGTCGCACCGGACGGCACCCTCCAGGAGGCGGACGGCTGGACGGAGTTGGTCATCACCCCGGAGCGCGGGGTCCGCGCGGTGGACGGCCTGCTCACCGGGTGGCACGAGCCGCGCGCCTCCCACCTGCTGATGCTCGCCGCCGTCGCGGGTCGCCCGCTGCTGGCGTCCTGCTATCGCGAGGCGGTTCAACGGCGGTATCTGTGGCACGAGTTCGGCGACGTCAATCTGCTGCTGCCGGACTGAGTCGCGGCTGGGCCCCGGAGCGCGCGCCGTTCAGGCCAGCAGGGTGCGCGCCACGAGCTCGGTGTCCAGGTACTCGCGGACGGCGGTGATCAGGCCGTTCTCCACGGTGAACACGCCCAGGCAGTGGTTCTCGTACGCGGCGCCGTCGGCGGCCGTCCCGACGGCCGTCCACTCGGCCACCGCCCGCGGGCCGTCGGCGAGGACGCCGGTCAGGGTGATGACGGGCAGGCCGTCGGGGGCGAACAGGGTGCCGACCCGGCCGAGGAAGTCGCCGAAGATCTCCTGCTTGCCGCGCCAGGTGCGGGAGAGCTCCAGGCTGCCCGGGTAGGTCCAGATGGCGTCCTCGGCGAACAGGGCGATGGCGGCGTCGAGTTCACCGGCGGCGAGCCGGGTGACGTACTCGGTGACGACGGTGCGGGCGTCGGTCTGCTGCATGGTGGGCTCCTGTGGTCCGTCCGGCCGGGGCTGTCCCGCCGTGGCACCAGCAAAGCCCGGGGGCCGTACGGGCGGCCAACAACCCCGGGTGCCGGCCGACAGCCGTCCGTTGTTCATGCAGGTGGGAAGTCCGGCGGCAGCTCCAGTTCGAACCAGACCACCTTGCCGTCCCCGGTCCGGCGGCTGCCCCAGCGGTGCGCCAGCTCGTTGACCAGGTGGATGCCGCGCCCGCCCTCGTCCTCGGTGCGGGCCTGGCGCATCCGGGGCGTCCCGCTCTCCCGGTCGGCCACCTCCACGGTGAGCACCCGGTCGCAGAACAGCCGCAGCTGGGTGGGCGATCCGGCGTGCACCAGGGCGTTGGTGATCAACTCGCTGGTCAACAGTTCGGCCCAGTCGGTGAGTTCGGCCAGGCCCCAGGCGGTGAGCGTCTCGCGGGTGAAGCGGCGCGAGTGGGCGACCATCGCGTGGTCGCCGGTGAGCGGCAGGGCGGCGATCCGGTCGGCGCCCGCCGGGCGGACCTGCGCCATGATGACGGCGATGTCGTCCTCGGAGGTGGGCCCGGTGAGCCGGGTCAGGACGGCGTCGCAGGTCTGCTCCAGCGAGCGGCGCCGGTCGGCGACGGTACGGCGGAGCAGGTCCAGGCCCTCGTCCAGGTCGTGGCCGCGGCGCTCGACCAGCCCGTCGGTGTAGAGGGTCAGGATGGCCTGCTCGGGGAGGGTGAACTCGACGCTCTCGAACGGGACTCCGCCCACGCCGAGCGGCGCGCCGGCCGGTAGTTCGACCAGGCGGGCGTTGCCCTCGGCGTCGGCGACCACGGGTGGCAGATGGCCGGCGCCGGCGGCGGTGCAGCTGCGGTCCGCCGGGTCGTAGACCACGCAGACGCAGGTGGCGAACTGGTCCTCACCGAGGGCCGCGGTGGCCTCGTCCAGCCGGTGCAGGACCCGGGTCGGGCTCAGCTCCAGGGTGATCAACGTTCTCGCCACCGTACGCAGTTGGCCCATGGTGGCGGCGGCCCGGATGCCGTGGCCCATCACGTCGCCGACGATCAGCGCGACCCGCCCGGAGGACAGCGGCACCACGTCGAACCAGTCGCCGCCGACCTCGCTGACCACGCTGCTGGGCAGGTAGCGGTAGGCGAGCTCCAGACCGAGCGTGCGGTGGATCTCCTGGGGCAGCAGGCTGCGTTGGAGGGTCAGCGCGGTGTCCCGCTCCCGCCGGTAGAGCCGGCCGTTGTCGATCGCCAGCGCGGTGCGCGCGGCCAGCTCCTCGGCCAGCGAACGGTCCGCCGGGCCGAACGGCACCGGATTGTGGGTGCGGATGAACTCCGCGCCGCCGAGTACGAGCCCGCGGGCCACCAGCGGCACCATCAGGTACGAGTGGATCCCGGCGGCCAGCCCCGGCTCCACCCGGTCCGGGGCCGCGACGATCCGCCGCAACTCCCGCTCGGTCACCTCGGACACCAGGATCGAACGCCGGGTGCGCAGGCTCTGGGCGTACACCTCGGCCGACTGCGAGGTCTCGCCGACCTGGTCCGCGGCCGCCGTCATGCTGCCGTCGGGCGCCGTCTCCCCGACCGCCACCGCCCGCATCAGCACCGGTCCGACCTGCGGCACCGGCTCCGGCTCCTCACCACCGAGCACCGCGTCGCGCAGGTCCACGGTGACGAAGTCGGCGAAGCGCGGCAGCACCACGTCCACCAACTCCCGTGCGGTGCGGTGCAGATCGAGCGTGGTGCCGATCCGGTTGCTGGCCTCGTTCAGCAGACCCAGCCGCTGCTGGGCGGCCCAGGCCTCGTCCAGCGCCCGTTGCCGGGCGGCGGCCGCGTCGCGCTCCCGGGTGAACAGCAGGGCGTTGTCGATCGACACCGCCGCCCGCACCGCCAACTCCCCGGCCAGCGTGAGGTCGTCGTCCTCGTACGGGCGCTCGACCAGGGTCCGGTAGAAGCCCGCGACACCGACCGGATTGCCGCGCGCGATCAGCGGCACGACCATGAACGAGCGCACGTTCTGCTCCCGCACCGCGGCGGTGCGCACCGGATCGTCGGCGAACCAGGCCATCCCCTCCTCGTCCATCCGCGGCACCAGCACCGGCCGCCGGTGCGCCAGGCTCCACGCGTACGGCGAACCGGGCAGGAAGCGGTGCACCCCGCCCAGCCTGGCGATCGGCGTCAGCGTCGAGCCGCGCACCGAGTGGAACGCCATCCGCCGCAGCAGCGCCGAACCGTCCTCCGGCGCGCGGACCTCCCGCTCGCCGCGCACCAGCTCCTCCAGCACCTCCACCACCACCGTGTCGGCCAGCCGGGGCGTCGCCACCTCGGCCAACTCATGGGCGGTGCGGTCGAGATCGAGCGTGGTGCCGATCCGCGCCGACGCCGCGTTGACCAGCGCCAGCCGCTCCTGCGCGGCCTTCGCCTCGCGCAGCGCCTGCTGCCGGGCCAGCACGGTCTGGTGCTGGCGCAGGTACAGCCGGGCGTTGTCGATCGCGACGGCCGCCCGCGAGGCCAGCTCGTCACCCAGGGTGATGTCGGCCTCCGCGAAGGACTCGCGGTCGCCACGCCGCGAGTACACCACCATCCCGAGCGTGGTGCCGCGCGCCACCAGCGGCGTGATCCGCACCGAGCGCGGCCGGTCGCCCAGGAACGCCTGGCGGCGGCTCTCACTCAGGCCGTCGGCCAGCGGCGACAGCTCCCAGGACGGCACCACCACCGTCCGCCCGGTGATCAGCGCCCGGGCGTACGGGGAGTCCGGCGGCAGCTCGTACACCGCATCCATCGGCAGCGCCTCGGCCGGGTAGAGCGGATCGGCGGAGGTCAGCGCCAGCCGGCGGACCGACTGCGGGGCGTCCGGGACGGGCGGCTCGACGTTGCGCCCGGCGATCAGCGCCTCCAGCGCGAACACCCCGCTCAGGTCCGCGACCCGGGGCACCATCGCATCGGCCAGTTCCCGGGCGGTCTGCCGGAGGTCCAGTGTGGTGCCGATCGAGGCGGTCGCGTCGACCAGCAGCGACAGCCGCTCCTGCGCCCGGGCCGCCCTCGCGTCCGCGCGGTAGCGCTCCGTGACGTCGATGATGGTGGCGCTCACCCCGAGCACCCGCCCGCCCCGGTCCGCCAGCCGGAAGTACGAGGCCGACCAGGCGTGGTCCCGCTGCGGATTCCCCGGCGTACGGCCGTGCGAACGGAAGTCCACCACCGGCCGGCCGCTCGCCAGCACCTGCCGCATCACCGCCTCGGCCTCGGCGCCGTTGATCCCCGGCAGCACCTCGGTGAGCCGGCGGCCCAGGTGCTCCCCGACCGGCAGCCCGTTGGCCAGGGCCAGCGCCTCGTTCAGCCGGACGTACCGCAACTCCGCGTCGAACACGGCCATGCCGACCGGGGACTGGGTGAAGAAACCGTCCAGCACGGCCAGGTCCGACTGGATCCGGCGCAAGGTCGTCACCTCGGACGCCACCGCCAGCACCAGCGGCACCCCGCCGGGCCCGCGGACCGGATGGGTGCGGAACTCCAGGTTCACCAGATGCCCGTCCCGGTGCCGCACCGGGAACACCCCGGACCACTCCCGGCCCGCCAGGATCTCCCGGAACAGCTCCAGCACCTCGGGCCGCTGCTCGTCGGAGGTCAGCAGCCGGGCCGCCTTCGCTCCCACCGCCTCGTCCGCCCGGTAGCCGAGCAGTGCCTCCGCGTCGCCGCTCCAGTGCAGGATCCGCCCGTCGGCCTCGATCAGCGCCGTGGCGATCGGAACCAGCAGCAGGGCGTCCTGCTGAGGCTCCCCCCGGCGCTGCGCGTCGTCGTCCACCATGGCCAGAGAACCGCCCGGAGCTCGTTCCCACCAGCCCTGCCATCCTCGCACGCAGCCCCCGCGCCCCGCCCCTCGTGCCCCCCCGCACACCGCGCCCCTCGAACCCCGCCCGGCCCCACGCCTCCCAAGCAGCCCCCCCGCCACTCCGCCGGCCCATCCACCGCCCGGCCCCCGCACGGAAAGCCGGCGGGCCCGAGCCCGACCTCCTACGTCCGCCCGCCCGCGCGGCGCGTGGCGTTTGCCCCCGGTGGGGAACCCCTGCTGCACAGGAGCTCGGCGGGCCCGACTTCCTGTGCTCCCCCCTGCAAGTCCCGCTGCGCACGGGAAGTCGGCGGGCCCGACTTCCTACGTCCGCCGGGGGCAGAGGCCGAGCCCCTACGCCCTCTCGCCCTTCCGGAGGAGCCGCTCCGCGCGCAGGAAGTCGGCCGACCAGCCTTCCTGTGCTCGCCCCCTGCGGGACGTTCCGCTGCGCACGGGAAGTGGGCGGGTCCGACTTCCTGCGTCTGTCGGGGGCAGACGGCGAGCCCCTACGCCCTTTCGCCCTTCCGGGGGAGCCGCTCCGCGCGCAGGTAGTCGGCCGACCCGACTCGGCGGCCCCGGCTGATCTCCTGCACTTCTTTGGGTCTTGAGTTGGCTTCGCTGCGCACGAAAAGTCGACAGGGCCGACTTCCTACGCCTGCTCGGCGGCAATGCCGCCGGGCGCAGGGGGCCACTCTGTTCGGTCTCCTGCGCCAACGAAGGAACAGGGCAGGCCCGAGTTCCCGGGTCGGGCTAAGCGGGCGAGTGCGGTGTCGCCGGGGCGGGCGTTCGAGGTTGGGCCGGGCGGTTCGCTGTGCGCAGGAAGTCGGCGGGCCCGACTTCCTGCGCTTGCCCCCAGCGGGAACTCCCGCTGCGCACGAAAAGTCGGCCTGGCCGACTTCCTGTGTTCGGTGGGGCAAGGTGCGAGCGGATGCTGCCGGGGCCGGCCGGTGGGCTTTGGAGGAGCTGTGGGGTGCATCGGAAGTCGGCCGGTTCGACTTCCTGTGTTCAGCCTTTTGGCTTCCGTGCCCTGCGGGCTTGGGAGCTTCGCTGCCCACGGGGAGTCGGCGGGGGCCGGTGCGGGTCAGTGGGCGGCGGTGGCGGGTTCGCGGGTGGGGGGTGTGGGCTGTGGGGGCGGGGTGGCGCGGCGGGCGGCGAGGGCCAGGCCGGCGCCGATGAGGCAGAGGACGGCGGCGACCAGGACGGCGCGGTCGGTGCCGGTGGCCAGGGCGTCGGCCGCGGCCCTGGGACCGGGGGCGGTGGGGTGGGCGGAGCCGGCGACGGCGACCGTCACGGCCACGCCGAGGGCCGAGCCGATGTAGCGGGAGGTGTTGTTGGCGCCCGAGCCCATGGCGGCGCGGTGGGCGGGGACGCTGCTGACCGCGAGCCGGGCGAGGGCCGCGTTGAGGACGCCGCTGCCGAGGCCGGCCACCGCCAGGCCGGGCGCCAGCCGGAGCCAGGAGGAGCCGGGCGTCAGCCCGTATAGTCCGGCCTCGCCGAGGCCGCAGATCAGCAGGCCGAGGGCGACCTGGGTGGTGGCCGACAGGTGGGCGGCCAGTCGTCGGGCCTGGAGTGCGGCGACCACGGACAGGCCGGACCACAGAGCGAGCACACCGCCCGCCGCCAGGCCGGAGAGGCCGAGCACGCCCTGGAGCAGGGTGGGCAGGTAGCTCATGAACCCGACCAGCGAGAGCCCGGTGAACAGGGCGCCGCCCGTCGCGGCGATGAAGCCGGGGCTGCGGAACAGCGCCAGGTCGAGCATCGGCTCGCGGACCGTCGCCTCGACCACCACGAAGGCGACGAGCAGCGCCACGCCACCCGCGAGCAGCGTCACCACCGTGGGCCGCCCCCAGCCGCTGCGGCCCTCGGCGAGTCCGGCGATGAGCAGGGTGGTGCCGGCGGCGAGGGTGAGCACGCCGTACGGGTCGAGCGGGCGGGGCCGCTCGGCCCGGGATTCGGTGAGGCAGGCGGCGGCGCCGGCGGCCACGGCGGCCGAGACCACGGCGAGTCCGCCGCCGACCGCGCGCCAGCCGGCCCACTGCTGGACGAGCGCGCCGTAGACCGGTCCGACCGCGATGCCGAGGCCGACGGCCGCGCCCCAGATCCCGAGCGCCCGGATCCGGCCGGGCCCGGTCGGGTGGGCGTGGCTGATCAGGCCGAGCGCGGGCGCCAGGATCGCGGCGGAGGCGATGCCGAGCAGGACCCGGGCGGCCAGGTAGACGGCGCCGCCGGGGGCGAGGGCGGCCAGGGCCTCGGCGGCGGCGAACAGCAGCACGCCGATGGTGAAGACCCGCTTGCGGCCGTGGTCGTCGGCGGCGCTGCCGGCGGTGAGCAGGAGGGCCGAGATGCCGACCAGGGTGCCGGTGAGGATCCAGGTGCGGCCCGAGGCGCCGAGGTGGGCGGCCTGGGCGGTGGCGGCGAGCGAGGCGGTGGGGGCGGTGTAGGCGACGGTGACCAGGGCGGTCGCGGCCGCGGTGACCGCGAGCGTGGCGCCGGGCCGTACGGGTGTGGCTGAGCCGGGTGGTGCGGGGGACATGGGTGTTCCCTCCGGAGGGCGAACATTGAGTCTGGTGAATGAACCTTCGTCTCGGGCAAGACGCTACCACCACAAGTCTGTTCATTGAACCAACCTCGACAGTGGACTACGCTGGCCCGCATGGCGCTGGGAACCGACTACGAACTGCAGGACTGCGCACTGGCCCGCGCCCTGGAGGTGATCGGCGAGCGCTGGAGCCTGCTGATCCTCCGCGACGCGTTCTACGGCGTGCAGCGCTTCAACGACTTCCTCGCCCACCTCGGCATCCCGCGCGCCGTCCTCACCGCGCGCCTCAACGCCCTGGTCGCGGCCGGGGTGCTGCGCAAGGAGCCGTACCAGCAGGCGCCGTTGCGCCACGGCTACCTGCTCACCGATGTCGGCCTCGAACTCTGGGGACCGCTCTACCAGTTGAGCCGCTGGGGCGGCCGGCACGCCACCCCGGGCGGCCCGCACCACCTGTTCGCGCACGTCGTCTGCGGCACCGATCTGGACCAGATCGGCGCCTGCCCGACCTGCGGCGGCGGGCCCGTCCCCCCGACCGAGGTCGCCATGCGCCCCAACCCGGCCCGTACCGGCGGTCACCGCGAGGACCCGGTCTCCCGGGCCCTGGTCCGCCCGCACCTGCTGCTCGAACCGATCGCCTCGGCCGCGGTGGCCTGACGGGGTGCCGACGAGGCCGCCGGCAGCTTGCCGACGGCCTCGGGGGGTGGCGGATCCGGGGGAACCGGGTGTCGGTCAGGAGTGGAACCGGACCTCCGGGTCGGCGGCGGTCGGGCCGTCCAGCAGCGGCTGGTCGAGGCCCTTCAGCTGGAGGTCGAAGAACGCCGCGACGTACTGGCGGGTGAGTTCGACGGCGCGCTTGCCCGTCATGGTGGTGTCCGGGCCCTGGGGGAGGCCGAGCCCCTCGAGGAAGAGCGGGAAGTCGGTGAAGCTGCCGTGGTCGGTGCCGTCGAACGTCAGCCACCGCTTCCAGCCGTCGAGCCGCGGCCAGCTGTCGGTCCAGCTGCCGTCCTCGGCGCCGTCGGGCAGCGGGTGGCCGATCATCAGGTACGGCTTGCCGCCGATGCCGGACTCGGGCACCTCGTAGTCCATGGTGCCGTCCAGGTCGGCCCCCGCCCGGATCCGATCGTCGGTCAGCAGCGCCGGGACGCTGGCCGCGCCGCCGGCGGAGTGCCCGGCCATGCCGATCCGGTCGCGGTCGATCATGCGGGCGTAGCGCCAGGCCGGGTGGGGGCGGTCGGTCAGCTGGTCGATGACGAAGGAGACGTCCTTCGCCCGGCTCTCGTCCAGGCCCTTCCAGGCCTCGGGAGTGGTGAGCTTGCCGCACTCCACGCAGGGGAGCGTCTGCCCGTCCGGGAAGGTGGTGCCGGTGTTCTCGTAGGTGTGGTCGACCAGCGCGACCACGTACCCGCGGCTGCCCAGGTCCTCGGCGAGGCTGGTGAGGGAGGTGCGCGGCATGGTGAAGCCGGGGGAGAGGACCACCAGCGGGTAGTGGCCGCCCTGGGGGCGGGCGTCGGTCCTGGACCACGTCCGGGTGTCGGTCACCGACTCCGTCGGGATGGTGTTGCCCGAGAGCTTGCCGTCCAGCAGCATCCGGGCGGCCGCGGCCGTCATGTACGGGGCCGGGCTGCCGGTGCCGGCGTGCGCGGGGTAGTACATCGTGACCATCAGCTGGCGCGGCCCGGCGGAGGGGACCCATGGGTCCGGCCGGTGCTGGTCGACCAGGTGCAGCACCTCCTGCCCGACGGCGTACGGCCCGGTCGGGCGCGGGAGTTCGAGGTGGAGGGCGCTCGGCGCGGTGCCGCTGGCCGGGCCGCCCGTGGCCGCGGCCGTGGCGGCGGCCGGGGTGGCGGGCGCGGCCAGGGCCGGTGCGGCGGCGGCGACGGACAGGGGCAGGGCGAGCAGCAGCGCCGCTGCGGCGGTGGTGCTGGTGCGAAGTCGGCTCGAGTGTCGGCTCATGTGGGCGACGGTAGGCCGCGGACACGGGAGTTGACGTCGGCTCGGCGGTGTACTGATCCCTTCCGGGAGGGACCGGCTTCGCCCCCTAGGGGGTCGGCCTGGGCGGGCGGATTCAGTCGATCGCCTCCAGGATCGTCGCGTTGGCCAGCCCGCCCGCCTCGCACATGGTCTGCAGCGCGAACCGCCCGCCGCTGCGGCGCAGTTCGTGCACCAGCGTGGTCATCAGCCGGGTGCCGCTGGCGCCCAGCGGGTGGCCGAGGGCGATGGCGCCGCCGTTGACGTTGAGCCTGGCCGGATCGGCGCCGGTCTCCTGCAGCCAGGCCAGGACGACGCTCGCGAAGGCCTCGTTCACCTCGAACAGGTCGATGTCGGCGAGCGACAGGCCTGCGCGGCGCAGCACCCTCTCGGTGGCGGGGAGCACCCCGGTGAGCATCAGCAGCGGGTCCGAGCCGGTGACCGCGAAGGAATGCAGCCGGGCCAGCGGGCGCAGGCCGAGCCGGGCCGCGGTCTCGCCGCTGGTGATCAGGACGGCGGAGGCGCCGTCGTTGATCGGGCTGCTGTTGCCGGCCGTCACCGACCAGGAGATCTGCGGGAAGCGCTCGGCGTAGGACGGGTCGGCGAAGGCGGGGCGCAGGCCCGCCAGCACCTTGGGGGTGGTGCCCGGGCGTACCGACTCGTCCATGGTCACCGGCCCCGCGGGCGTCGGCACCGGGACCAGTTCGTCGGTGAACCGGCCGTCCGCGTGGGCCCGGGCGGCCTTGGCGTGCGAATCGGCCGCGAACTCGTCCATCGCCTCCCGCGTGAGCGACCACTTGGCGGCGATCAGCTCGGCGCTGACACCCTGCGGGACCAGCCCGCCCGGGTAGCGGGCCGCGACCGAGGCCCCGAACGGGTCGGCCCCCGGCGGCACGTTCGACCACATCGGCACCCGGCTCATCGACTCGATCCCGCAGGCCACCACCATGTCGTACGCCCCGGCGATGACCCCCTGGGCCGCGAAGTGCACGGCCTGCTGGGAGGAGCCGCACTGCCGGTCGACGGTGGTGGCCGGAACGGACTCCGGGAAGCCGGCCGCCAGCCAGGCGTAGCGGGTGGTGTTCATCGCCTGCTCCGCGACCTGGTCCACGCAGCCGCCGATCACGTCGTCGACCAGGGCCGGGTCGACGCCGCTGCGCCCGATCAGGGCCTGGAGGGTGTGGGCGAGCAGCTCGACCGGGTGGACCGCCGAGAGGTAGCCTCCCGGCTTGCCCTTCCCGACGGGCGTGCGGACGGCTTCGACGATCACGGCATCGCGCATGGTTGGCCGCCTCTCCTCGATGAGTGGATTGGAAAACCAAACGTACTGGAGGAGGGCGAGTTTGGGAATCCAACTCTCTAGGGGTTCGCCGGGAGGTTCCGGGACCGGACCTCCTCCAGGAACTCCGCAGCCGCACGGGCGTTGGGCACCGGGAAGGTGAGCGGCAGTCCGACCGAACACGTCCGGATCTCCAGCTCGCCGAGCCCGGAGGCCCGCGCCGAGAGCACCTCCGCCCACCGGTAGACCTCCGCCGTGCCCAGCGGGTGCGGCGGCCGGTGCACCAGTCCGCCGGCTGTCACCGTCAGCCGCCCCCGGGCGAACCGGACGCTCCCCTCGGTGCGCAGCGACTCGTGCAGCGCGCTCCGGAGGCCGGGGGAGAGGCGCTCGTCCACCTCCCGAACCAGCTCCGCCAGTCCGTGCAACTGGGCCAGCAGCACCGGCTCGTCCGCACCGGTGGCCCATATTCGACCCCGCTCGGGCTCCCCGCGCCGCCCGCCGGGGGAGTACTCGGCGGCCTCGATCCGCTCCCACGGCAGCAGCCGCTCGTCGCCGTCGGCCCCGACCAGTGCCAGTCCGCCCCCATGGACCCGGACGGAGCGCAGCCCGGGGGCGGGCCGCAGCAACCCGTACCCGCTCACGGCCGCCACCGCCACGGCCGCCACCACGGGCGCGGGCCACCACTCCTGGAGCGTCAGGCAGACCACCAGTGCGAGGACCGCCGCAACGGCGTCCAGCCACGTCCGCGCCCGCCACGGGACGGACCGGAAGGCCCGGTGCACCCGCACCACCGGCCCGAGCGGACCGGCCTGCCCGCGCCGCGTCTGGCCACCCTCCACGAGCGACCGCGCCCACGACGGCGACCACACCATCGCCACTTCGGCCTCCTTGTACTCGCCGGTCTCCCCAACCGGAACTGCCACTGTCGGATCACCAGGATCGACCGTCCACGACCCTCCGGAACAGTGCCAATCGACACCCTTTGGCCCGAAACAACCGAACTGTGTCCGGAGCCCCGGGGGTGCCGTTCGGCAGGGGGCGGCCAGGGCGCCAGGAGGTCGGGACGTCAGGGCGCCGGGACGTCAGGGCGGCCAGGGCACCGGGACGTCAGGGCGTCAGCGACAGGCAGCAGCCCGCGGAGTCGTCACCCGGGCAGGAGGAGGCCCAGCGTGCCCGCTCCGACAGCGCCCGCCCCGACAGCGCCCCGCCCGAACGCGCCGCGCCCCGTCAGCGCCCCGCCCGAACGCGCCGCGCCCCGTCAGCGCCCCGCCGCGCCGAACCCGACCTGCAGCCGCCGCAGCAGCGCCGTGCCCGCAGGGTCCACCGACCGCCGGGTGTTGGCCAGCACCACCACCCCCACCTGCTGCTCCGGGTCGAAGGCGACGAAGGAACTGAACCCGCCCGTCCCCCCGTTGTGCCACAGCTGCAGGTGTCTGCCCTGCTGGGCGTGCAGCCGGTGGCCGAGCCAGCCGAGGTGCGTCCAGGCGAACGGGTTGACCCGGTGCCGGGTCTCCCGGGTGAGCAGGATCGCGGGCGTCAGCGGCGCGTCCGGCTCGCGGTCGGCGGCCAACTGCGCCCGCAGGAAGGTCGCGAGGTCGGCGGCGGTGGAGCGCAGCCCGCCCATGCCCGGGAGCGCCGCGAAGTCCCAGGACGGCACCGGAGCCCCGCC
Source organism: Kitasatospora sp. NPDC030952 (assembly GCF_055571335.1). Taxonomy (NCBI): domain Bacteria; kingdom Bacillati; phylum Actinomycetota; class Actinomycetes; order Kitasatosporales; family Streptomycetaceae; genus Kitasatospora; species Kitasatospora sp. NPDC030952. The sequence continues at coordinate 487,783 of NZ_JBVIFM010000002.1, read as the reverse complement.
CGCGGTGTGGCCGCGCGCCAGCCGCTCGGACTGCTCGGCGTCCGGCTGCAGGCAGGTGTCCGCCAGCCCCAGCGGGGCGCAGACCTCGCGCGCCACCAGCTCCCCGTACCCGGTGCCGGCCCGGTGGGCGAGGGCCAGCCCGAGCAGCCCGGCGCCGAGGTTGGAGTAGCGGAAGTTGCGCCCGGGGGCGGAGCGCAGCCGCGTGCGGGCGAGCCCGGAGAGTATGCGCCCGGCGGTGCAGTGGGCGTACGGGTCGGACCTGTTGGGCCGGAGCAGGGCCCGCAGCACCATGCCCCGGGGGAGCCGGGGGAGCCCCGAGGTGTGGGTGGCGAGGTGTCGCAGCGTGATCGCCTCCCCGCCCCGGGCGGGGACGGTCACCGGCCCGGGGAGCACCTCCGCGAGCACCTCCGCGAGCGGCTCGTCGAGGCGCACCGTCTCGTCGAGCACCAGCCGCGCGAGCACCAGCGAGGTGAACACCTTGCTGACGGACCCGATGTCGAACAGCGTGTGCGCCCCGGGCACCCCGCCGCCCGGGCTCGTCCGCCCGACGCCGTGGATCTCCACGGCGCCCCCGGCCAGCCCGGCGACCACCGCGCCGACGTGCCGGTCCGAGAGCCGGTCGGCGGTCTGTTCCACGAGGCGGGCGAGTTCGTTCATGGTCGTGAGCCTAGGCGGCCGCGACCTGCGAAGTCCTCCGCCCGGAAGATGAGTTCGACCGCCCTGGATGCTCCCCGGGGCGTATGCCCCGATTCGCCCGGCTGCGCCCCGCGTTGTACGGCTGCCGAGGCCCAAGAGCGATGCCCCTTCGCCCTCCCCGCCCCCTATCCTTCGCCCTCCCCGCCCCCCTACCCTTCGCCCTCCCCGCGTACCCCGCCCCCTACCCCTCGCCCTCCCCGAGCGCCGCCCGAAGCCGCGCCGCGACCTCCGCCGCCCCCGCCTCGTCCGGGTACTTCCCCCGCGGCCAGAAGAACCCGCGCAGCCCGTCCTTCGGATTGCGCGGCACCACGTGGACGTGCAGGTGCGGCACCGACTGGCTGATCCGGTTGTTCGCCGCCACGAAGCTGCCCGCCGCGCCCATCCCCCGCTCGACCGCCGCCGCCACCCGCTGCACCCGCAGGAAGAACGGCCCGACCTCCTCGGTCGGCAGGTCCGCCAGGGTCCGGTGGTGGGCGCGCGGCACGACCAGCACGTGGCCGGGGAACAGCGGCCGGCGGTCCAGGAAGGCCACCGCCGTCCCGTCGTCGAGCACCCGGTGCGCGGGTTCCTCGCCCGCCACCACCGCACAGAACACGCAGTCCATCCGTCCATTCAAACCACCGGCGGCGCCCCCGGCACCCCCGCAAACCCGGCTCGGCCCGGCGTCACCCGTCCGGCGGCCGACCGGGTGCGCCCGCCCCCGCACCGGGCGCACGGTGCAGCGAGGGGGCAGGGGGACGGACCGACGCGGCGCACCCGTGCCGCACGAGGAGGTGGCCCGGATGTCGGGCAAGTTCGAGGTCTACCAGGACGCCGGCGGCAAGTACCGGTTCCGGCTCAAGGCGGGCAACGGCGAGATCGTCGCCACCGGCCAGGGCTACGCCAGCAAGGACGCCGCCCACAAGGGCGTGGAGGCCGTCCAGCGGGCGGCCGACGGCGCCCCGGTGGTCGACGTCCCGAAGGCCGCCTGACCCGGGCCGGGACGCGCCGACGCCCCGCCCCCGGGCCCATCAGGGCCCGTCGGCGGGGCGCACCGATCGCCGCAGCAGCCGCCCGGACGGGTCGCGCGCCCACGCACAGCCGGGCCGCACGCCTGCTCGCAGCCGGACCACATGCCCACACGCAGCCGGGCCGCATGCCTGCTCGCAGCCGGGCCGTACGCCCACGTGCAGCTCGCAGCTACCCGCAGCCGCCCGCCTACTCGTACCGGTACAGCAGCGCCTCCCGCTCCGTCTGCTCGATCATCTCGACGGTCAGCGAGTCGTCCCGCAGGTGCGACAGCGTGACCTCCGCCGAGGTCGGCTGGGCGTCCTTGGCCAGCCAGTTCTCCGGCTTCCAGGCCGATCCGCGCAGGAGCGACTTCGGGCAGTGCGCGTACACCTCCTCGACGGCGACCACGATCGCGCTGCGCGGCGGCTTGCCGACGGCGGTCAGCTGCCGCAGCAGCTCCGGGTCGGTGGAGACGCAGGCCCGCCCGTTGACGCGCAGCGTGGTGTCCCGGCCGGGGACGACGAAGAGCAGCCCGACCCGTCCGTTCTCCAGGACGTTGTGCAGGGTGTCCAGTCGCTTGTTGCCGGTGGCGTCCGGAATGGCCAGGGTGTACTCGTCCAGCACCGAGACCAGCCCGGCCGGCCCGCCGCGCGGGGAGACGTCGCAGCGGCCGTCGGCGTCGGAGCTGGCGACGAACACCAGCGAGGCGCAGGCGATCAGCCGCTGGGCGACCTCGTGCAGTCGGTCGACCTGCTTGCGGCGCGCGTGGTCGCCGGGCTGCTCGTAGACCTCGCGCAGCTGGGCCGCGTCGGTGAGGGCCGTCGCGGCGAGGGCGGCGAACAAGCTGTTCGGGGCGTCCGGAGCGGGGGTTGACGGTGCGGTGGCTTCCGGTATGAGGGTCATGCCGGGAATCTAGCGGAGGCCTCGCTCCGCACCACCGGCCCCGGCCACCTCCACTCTCCGTGAAAGAGTCGCCACACCCGTCGCCACCAGCGGTTTTCCGCTCATAATGGGGCCAAGGACTCCAGCCAGCCGGAGGTGGTGGTGGCCGTGATCGTCAGAATCTGGGCCGGGCAGGTCACGGCCGATCGCATCGAGGAGTTCTGCGCGCACCTGCTCAGCCAGGTGTTGCCGCAGCTGGGGCGGACGGACGGCTGCCTCGGTGGTGAGCTGCTGCGCTCGGTGACCGAGGGCGGGCACCGGGTCCTCGTGGTGAGCCGCTGGCGCGACGAGGAGGCCCTGCGCGGGTACGCCGGGCCGATGTGGCGGATCCGGCCGGTCTGGTCGGAGGGCGAGCTGCACTACCTCGCGCACCCCCCGGAGGTCACCCACTTCACGTCGATCGCCGCACCCGCCACGCTCTGAGCCCGGCCGCACGCTCTGAGCCCGGGCGCATGCTCTGAGCCCGGCCGAGAGCCCTCGGGCCTTTGGGTCGGCGGCCGTCAGATCGCCAACCGCACCGAGTGGATCTCGTCCGCCGGGTGCCCGGTCCGGTCGTGGACCCGCTGCACCGCTTCCCTGGACGGCGCTTCGGACAGGCAGTACACCGTGCCCGAATCCGGGTCCGCCCAGGCCTGCTCGAAGTGCACGCCCTCCTCGCCCTCGACCGCCAAGTCGGCCGCGTGGGCCGCCTTGAGCTGCTCCGCCGTGATCCCGACCATCCCGTGATGGACGTCCATGAACTTCATCGTCGTCGCCTCCGAGCCGTACGCATCAGAACCGTTCGGATCCGCTCGGAACCGTTCGGATCCGCGCCGTACGGATCCGAACCGTACGGGCTCCCGGTCCCGCGGACCTTTCGGCCCTACCACCAGCCTCACCCTCCGCGCACGGCAGCGCCACCGCCACCGCCACCGCCACTGCCGTCACCGCCGGTGCGACCGCCGCCACCACCCCGTCGCGCATTCCCCGCAAGGCCGTGAAACAGGCCACACCGGAACACTCTCCCTGGGCTTGCGTCCCGCGTGGCACAATGACGTCAACAGCAGTGACGTTCAGCGCACTCCGGGGTCGGTGAAAATCCGAACCGGCGGTTACAGTCCGCGACCCGTCCGCAGCCAGCGGCCGGTTGACCAGGTGAAATTCCTGGACCGACGGTTAAAGTCCGGATGGGAGGCGTGCGCGGGCGGACGAAGAGCAGTATCCGTGGTCCATCACGTACCGGACCGGACCACGGTCAGGTGAACGGCGGGAGAGGTGTCTCCCGGGTCGGGTGAGCGATCTCCCGGCGGCTTCGGCATCCCGGCGACGGGTCGTGTCGACAGCGCTGCGCACCGTTGCCCGTCCGTGTCATCTCCCCATGTCGCCCCGGAGTCCGCGCCCCAAGCGCGAGGAGACCCGGGTGTTCACCGGCATCATCGAAGAGCTCGGCGAGGTCGTGTCGATCGAGGAGATCGGCGACTCCTCGCGAATCCGCCTGCGAGGCCCGGTGGTTCGGGACGGCGCACGCCACGGGGACTCCATCGCGGTCAACGGCGTCTGTCTGACGGTCGTCGACAGTGCCGAGCAACTGGCCGACGAGCCGGGCGAGTTCAGTGCCGACGTGATGGCGGAGACGCTGCACCGGTCCAGCCTGGGCGAGTTGGAGCCCGGCTCCCCGGTCAACCTGGAGCGCGCGATGGCGCTCGGCGCTCGGCTCGGCGGCCACCTGGTCCAGGGCCATGTCGACGCCACCGGAACGCTGTTGAGCCGCGAGCCCGGCGAGCGTGACGCGGACGGCAACCTGCGCTGGGAGGTGCTGCGCTTCTCGCTGCCCGAGTCCATCTCCCGCTACCTGGTGGAGAAGGGCTCGATCACGGTCGACGGGGTCAGCCTCACCGTGGTGGAGGCCGCCCGCGACAGCTTCACCGTCAGCCTCATCCCGGCCACCCTCGCGCTGACCACGCTCGGCTCGAAGGCCATCGGCGGCAGCGTCAACCTGGAGGTGGACGTCCTCGCCAAGTACGTGGAGCGGCTGCTCGAATCGCGCACTCTGCCCAACCTGCCCAACCCGCCGATCGACCTGCTCGACGCGACAACCAAGCTGCCGAACCCGGCTGCCGGGCCGTCCGCCCCGGCCGCCGACCACACCACGGGGGAGAACAAGTGAGCTGGCTCAGTGGAGAGGCGTTCAGCGTCCTCGGTGAACACGTGAAGTGGGCCGACATGATCGGCAACCTGCTCGGCTTCGGCGGTCTGGCGCTCGGCTGGCGCCGCTCGGTGTGGAGCTGGCCGGTCCAACTCCTGTCCGGCGCCGTGCTGATCGCCGCCTACCTCGGGGGTCACGTCCCCGGCCTGATCGGCAAGCAGCTGATCGTCATCGTCACCGCCGCCTGGGGCTGGGCGCAGTGGCGGCGCGGCCGCCGCGACACCGGCACGATCTCGGTGCGGTTCGCGAGCTGGCCCGAGCGGGCCGCCCTGGTGGCCGGCACGGCCGTCGGCACCGTGGCCCTGGCGCTGCTGTTCACCGCCTACCCCAGCCTGTCCTGGAGCCCGTGGTCGGACGCCTACATCTTCGTCGGCACGCTCGCCGCGATGGTCGCCCAGGCGCGCGGCTGGCTGGAGTTCTGGTTCGCCTGGATCGCGGTCGACGTGGTCGGCGTCCCGCTCGCCTTCAACAGCGGCTACACCTTCTCCGGCCTCACCTACTCCGTCTACTTCGTCCTGGTGCTGCTCGGCCTGCGTTCCTGGTGGCTGAGCACCCGTGAGCCGCGAGTCACGTCCTCCAACGTCCCGCAGGGAGCCACGGCATGACCGAGAACCAGAACCCCGGCAACGGCGCCGCGCACGGCACCGCCCACGGCAACTCCCGCGGCGCCGACGACGAGTTCGTGCTCGACCCCGTCGAGCGGGCGATCGCCGACATCGCGGTCGGCCGCGCGGTGATCGTGGTCGACGACGAGGACCGCGAGAACGAGGGCGACCTCGTCTTCGCCGCCTCCGCCGCGACGCCCGAGCTGATGGCCTTCACCATCCGCTACAGCTCCGGTGTGATCTGCGTCCCGATGACCGGCGAGGAGCTGGACCGCCTCAAGCTCCCGCCGATGACCCAGGTCAACGAGGACCGCAAGGGCACCGCGTACACCGTCTCGGTGGACGCCCGCGAGGGCGTGGACACCGGCATCTCCGCCGCCGACCGCGCCCGGACGGTACGGCTGCTCTCCTCCCCCGGCACCGAGCCGGGCGACCTCACCCGCCCCGGGCACGTCTTCCCGCTGCGCGCCGTCGAGGGCGGGGTGCTGGTCCGCCCCGGGCACACCGAGGCCGCCGTCGACCTGGCCCGGCTCGCCGGGCTGGCGCCGGCCGGCGCGATCGCCGAGGTGGTCAACGACGACGGGACGATGGCCCGGCTGCCCGAGCTGATGGCCTTCGCCCGCGAGCACGGCCTGGCGATCATCTCCATCGAGGACCTCATCGCCTACCGCCGCCGCACCGAGCTGCACGTGGACCGGGCCGCCGTCACCGCCCTGCCCACCGTGCACGGCGAGTTCACCGCGGTCGGCTACCAGGGCATGATCGACGGCGTCGAGCACATCGCGCTGGTGGCCGGCGGCCTCGGCGCGGACGGACGGCTGCCGGACGGCGAGGACGTGCTGGTGCGGGTCCACTCCGAGTGCCTGACCGGCGACGTCCTCGGTTCGCTGCGCTGCGACTGCGGCCCGCAGTTGGAGGCCTCGCTGCAGCGGGTCGCCGAGTCCGGCCGCGGCGTGGTGCTCTACCTGCGCGGCCACGAGGGCCGGGGGATCGGCCTGGCCCACAAGCTGCGCGCGTACGAGCTGCAGGAGCAGGGCCGGGACACCGTCGACGCCAACCTGGATCTCGGCCTGCCCGCCGACGCCCGCGACTACAGCATCGCGGCGCAGATGCTGGTGGACCTCGGCGTCCGCTCGCTCACCCTGCTGACCAACAACCCGCAGAAGCTGAACGCGCTCACCGACCACGGGCTCAAGGTCAAGGGGCGCGAGGCGGTCGAGATCGCGCCCGGCGAGCACAACCTGCGCTACCTGCGCACCAAGCGCGACCGGATGGGACACGACCTGCCCGGCCTCGGCTCCTGACGCGACGCAGGCACCCGAATCCGTAGCGAGTGCGACGCAAGCACCCGAACCCCCGTACCGAGCAAGGACAGGAAGTAGAGACATGAGCGGCCACGGAGCCCCCGAGCTGACCATCGACGGCGCCGCCGACCTCAAGGTCGCGGTGATCGCCGCCCAGTGGCACGACCAGGTCATGAACGGCCTGCTGGACGGCGCCCACCGCGCGCTCAAGGAGCTGGGCGTGGCCGAGCCGACCGTGCTGCGCGTCCCGGGCACCTTCGAGCTGCCGGTCGCCGCCAAGCGCCTCGCCGAGCGCGGCTACGACGCCGTCGTCGCCCTCGGCGTGGTGATCCGCGGCGGCACCCCGCACTTCGACTACGTCTGCCAGGCGGCCACCGCGGGCCTCACCCAGGTCAGCGTGGACACCGGTGTCCCGGTCGGCTTCGGCGTGCTGACCTGCGACAACGAGCAGCAGGCGCTCGACCGGGCCGGCCTGCCGGGCTCCGCCGAGGACAAGGGCCACGAGGCCGTCACCGCCGCCGTCGCCACCGCGGTGACGCTGCGTGCCGCGCTCTGACGCGAACCCCTGAGGTCCCGGACCGTGGACGTCCAGCCGACCGTCCACGGTCCGGGACCGTTTACCGTCCGTCCGCCCGCACGCCGTATGGTGAGTCCCATCATGGCTTCGAAGACATTCGAGGAGCTCTTCGCCGAGCTCCAGCAGAAGGCCGCCACCGGCGACCCCTCGTCCTCCCGTACCGCGCAGCTCGTCCAGCAGGGCGTCCATGCGATCGGCAAGAAGGTCGTCGAGGAGGCCGCCGAGGTCTGGATGGCCGCCGAGTTCCAGTCGGACGAGCAGACCGCGGAGGAGATCTCACAACTCCTCTATCACGTTCAGGTGATGATGATCGCCCGTGGGCTGACGCTCGACGACGTCTACAAGTACCTCTAGAACACCCGTGCCCGCACTGGCACGCCCCCCTCTCCCGCAGGTCCGACAGGTAAGGAAGCAACCTCCCATGCTGCGCATCGCCGTCCCCAACAAGGGTTCGCTCTCGGGTCCCGCGGCGGAGATGCTCCATGAGGCCGGCTACCGCCAGCGCAAGGACCCCAAGGAGCTCGTGCTCGTCGACCCCAACAACGAGGTCGAGTTCTTCTTCCTCCGCCCGCGCGACATCGCCGTCTACGTCGGCTCCGGCCGACTCGACGTCGGCATCACCGGCCGCGACCTGCTGCTGGACTCGCACTCCAACGCGGAGGAGGTGCTCGCCCTCGGTTTCGCCGGGTCGACCTTCCGCTTCGCCCGCCCCGAGGGCCTGGACGTCAAGGACGTCCAGGGCCTGGAGGGCCTGCGGATCGCGACCTCCTACACCGGCCTGGTCGAGCAGCACCTGGCCGACCACGGCGTGACGGCGACGGTCACCAAGCTGGACGGCGCGGTCGAGACCGCGGTGCAGCTGGGCGTCGCCGACGTGATCGCCGACGTGGTGGAGACCGGCACCAGCCTGCGCAACGCCGGACTGGAGGTCTTCGGCGAGCCGATCCTGATCTCGGACTCCGTGGTGATCCGGCCCAAGGGCGCCGGCGAGGACGCGCGGGTCGAGCAGTTCCTGCGCCGCCTGCAGGGCGTGCTGGTGGCCCGCCGCTACGTGCTGATGGACTACGACATCCGCGCCGAGAAGGTCGGGGCCGCCGTCGCGCTCACCCCCGGCCTGGAGTCGCCGACCGTCTCCCCGCTGCACACCGAGGGCTGGGTGGCCGTCCGGTCGATGGTGCTCCGCAAGGAGGCCCAGCAGATCATGGACGACCTGTGGGGCATCGGCGCCCGGGCGATCCTGGTCACCAACATCCACGCCTGCCGCCTCTGACCTGCACGGACGTCCCCGACGGCCCGGTTCGTCCGTGACCTGCCCGCACGTCCGAGAGTAAAGAACGGTTCAATGGGGCGGGGATGCCGGTCGGCGTCCCCGCCCTACTGCTGTCGCACCCAGAACCACCGGAGACCCCACGTGACCACGCCGCCCGTCGAGATCCCCGTCACCTGGGCGCCCCGCCGCACCCGCGCGGTGCTGCTGCCGGTCTGCGCCGTGCTCGTCGTGCTGTTCGTGGTGCTGGCCCTGCTGCTCCCGGCGAACTGGCAGCTCAACGACCGGATCATGATGATCGCCAGCGGTGTGGTGTTCGCCGGCGCGGGCCTGATGCTGGCCCGTCCGCGGGTGACCGCCGACGCGGAGGGCGTGACGGTGGTCAACTTCGTCCGCCGGCGCCGGCTGTCCTGGGCCGAGATCGTCCGGGTCAACTTCCGCCAGGGCGACCCGTGGGCCACCCTCGACCTGGCCGACGGCACCTCGCTCGCCGCGGTCGGCATCCAGTCCGGGGTCGGCAAGGCCCGGGCGATCGCGGACGCCCGGGCGCTGCGCGACCTGGTCGAGCACCACGCCCAGGTCTGACCGGGCGCCGCGCGACCCGGTCGAGCACCACACCCAGGTCTGACCGGAGGGTGCGAACACGCTTCCTACCGGCGCGGCGGTATGGTCTACGCTGGTAAAAGCGGGGCAAAACTTCGGCCCCGCCCAGAACGACCAGTACCGTACCGACCTGAGGAGTGACACTCCCCCTCGATGGACGATCCGTCCGGTAGTACCTGCGCCGCCTCGCTTCCGCTCCCCGGAAGGCAGGCGGCACTGTGATCACCGCCTGGCTGCTGTTGCTCGCCGCCCTGCTCCTGATCCTCGCCAACGGCCTCTTCGTGGCCGCCGAATTCGCCTTCGTGACCGCCGACCGCGGCGAGGTGGAACGTTCCGCCGAGACCGGCGATGCGAAGTCCCGCCGGGTCTCCCGGGCCCTGCGGCACCTCTCCTTCGAGCTCTCCGGCGCCCAGCTGGGCATCACCGTCACCTCGCTGGTGGTCGGCATGCTCGCCGAGCCGGCCCTGTCCACCCTGCTCCAGCCCGTGATGTCGGGCGTCGGGGTGCCCGACTCGGCCGCCCGAGGCGTCGCCGTGGTGGTCGGCATGGTGCTGGCCACCGTCGTGCAGATGGTGATCGGCGAGCTGGTCCCGAAGAACTGGGCGATCTCCCGCCCGCTCCAGGTGGCCCGCGCGGTCGCCGCCCCGCACATGGCCTTCTCCTTCGTCTGCCGCCCGCTGATCAGCTTCCTGAACGGCACCGCGGACCGTACGGTCCGGGCCTTCGGCATCGAGCCGCAGGAGGAGCTGGAGCACGCCCGCACCCCGGCCGAGCTGGTCTCGCTGGCCCGGCACTCGGCCAAGGCCGGCGCGATAGACGAGGAGTCGGCGACCCTGTTCGTCCGCACCCTCGGCCTGGGCGACCTCACCGCCGAGTCGGTGATGACCCCGCGGATCGACGTGGCCGCCCTCCAGCGCGACGCCACCGCCTCGGACGTCATCAACCTGACCCGGGCCACCGGCCTGTCCCGCTTCCCGGTCTACGCCGACACCGTGGACGAGGTCACCGGCATCGTGACGCTCAAGGACGCCCTCGCCGTCCCGGCCGCCCGCCGCGGCCTGGTCCGGGTCGCCGAGCTGGCCTCGCCGCCGCTGCTGGTGCCCGAGACGCTGCCCGCCGAGCGGCTGCTCGACCAGCTGCGCCGCCTCCAGCCGATGGCCATCGTGGTCGACGAGTACGGCGGCACCGCCGGCGTCGTCACCGTCGAGGACATCGTCGAGGAGATCGTCGGCGAGGTGCAGGACGAGCACGACCCGGCCGACCACCCGGACCTGCTCCCGCTGCCGGCCGTCGACGGCCTGCCCGCCTGGGAGGCCGACGGCCGCGCCCGGCTCGACCAGCTGGAGGCGATCGGCCTGTACGCGCCGGACGGCCCGTACGAGACCCTGGCCGGGCTGGTCTCCGACCTGCTCGGCAAGCTGCCCGCGGTGGGCGAGCGGGCCGAACTGCCCGGCTGGCGGCTCACCGTGACCGGCGTCGACCGGCACCGCACCAGCCAGGTCCGGGTGGAGCGCACCAGCGCGCCCGGCCTGTTCGGCGAGGGTGGGGAGGACGTCCGATGACCGTGCTCCAGCTCGCCGTCGCCGTGCTGCTGCTGCTCGGCAACGCCTTCTTCGTCGGCGCCGAGTTCGCCGTCGTCTCGGTGCGCCGCAGCCAGATCGAGCCGCTCGCCGAGGCCGGGCACAAGCGCGCCCGGACGGTGCTGCACGCGCTGTCCAACGTCTCCGCGATGCTGGCCGCCGCCCAACTCGGCATCACCGTCTGCTCGCTGGGCCTCGGTGCGCTCGCCGAGCCGACCATCGCCGCTCTCCTGGAAGGCCCGTTCCACGCGATCGGCGTCCCGTCCGGCCTGATGCACCCGCTCTCGTACGGGATCTCGCTCGCCCTCGTGGTCTTCCTCCACATGGTCTTCGGCGAGATGGTGCCGAAGAACATGGCGATGGCGGGCCCGGAGCGCGCCGCGCTCCTGCTCGGCCCGCCGCTGGACCGGCTGGCCCGCTGGCTCGCCCCGGTGATCCGGGTGCTCAACGCGCTCGCCAACGGCGTGCTGCGGCTGTTCCGGGTCGAGGCCAAGGACGAGGTCGAGTCGGTCTTCACCACCGAGCAGCTGATGTACCTGCTGGTCGACTCCCGGGACGCCGGCCTGCTCGACGAGGACCGCCAGGAACGCCTGGAGGACGCCCTGGAGCTGGGCCGCCGCCCGATCACCGACGTGCTGCTCCGCCCCGAGCAGCTGGTCACCGTGGACCCGAAGGCGACCGCTGCCGAGGTCGAGGAACTCGCCCTGCGCACCGGCTTCTCGCGCTTCCCGGTCTCCGACGGCGACCCGGCCGGCCACGGCTACCTGGGCTACCTCCACCTCAAGGACATCCTCGACGTGGACGACCCGTCGGCGCCCGTCCCGGCCCGGCTGTGGCGGCCGATCACGGTGCTGCGCGGCAGCCTCCCGCTGGACGACGCGCTCGGCGCGATGCGCAGGGCCACCTGCCACCTGGCCGCCGTGCTGGACCAGGACGGCCGGACGGTCGGCGTGGTCATGCTGGAGGACGTGCTGGAGGAACTGGTCGGCGAGATGCACGACCCGGACCACCGCACCACGGCCTGACCCGCCCCCGTTCGCCGACGGCGATTCTGCCCACAGCAGCCAACGGTTCCCATGTCGGCCACCCGCACCGCAGGGTGGTCGGCATGAGACTGCTGCTGCTGGGTGGAACGAAGTTCGTCGGACGGGCCGTCGCCGAGGAGGCACTGGCCAGGGGCTGGGAGGTGACGGCCCTCAACCGCGGCACACGGCCCGCGCCCGAGGGCGTCCGGGTGCTGCACGGGGACCGCACCGCCGAGGACGGCCTCGCGGCGCTCGGCACGGGGGAGTGGGACGCGGTGGTGGACACCTGGTCCTGGGCCCCGGCCGCGGTGCGCGACAGCGCCCGACGGCTGAACGGCCGGGTCGGCCACTACGCGTACGTCTCCAGCCGCTCGGTGTACGACCACCCGCTGCGCGCCGGGGCGGACGAGACGGCGCCGGTGGTGCCCGCCTCGCCGGACGCCACCGGCGAGGTCGGCTACGCCGAGGCCAAGCGCGGCGCCGAGCTGGCCCTGGAGCAGGAGTACGGCGGGCGCGCCCTGCTGATCCGCGCCGGGCTGATCCTCGGCCCGTACGAGGACATCGGCCGGCTGCCCTGGTGGCTGAACCGGATCGCCCGCGGCGGCCCGGTGCTCGCCCCCGGCCCGCGCGACCTGCCGCTGCAGTACATCGACGGCCGCGACCTCGCCGGCTGGACCCTGGACGCGGTGGCGGCCCGGCTCAGCGGCCCGTACAACGTGGTCAGCCCGGCCGGCCACACCACCATGGGCGGCCTGCTGGAGGCCTGCGTGCGGACCACCGGCTCGGACGCCGAACTGCGCTGGACCGACCCGGAGCGGATCGTGGCGGCCGGCGTGCAGCCGTGGACGGAGCTGCCGATCTGGCTGGCGCCCGGTGAGCTCTACGACTTCCTGCACGGCGCCTCGGTGGCCCGTGCGGTCGACGCCGGGCTGCGCTGCCGCCCGGTCGCCGAGACGGTCGAGTCCACCTGGGCCTGGTTGCGGTCGATCGGCGGCGAGGCCCCGCAGCGCGCCGACCGGCCGAACGTCGGGCTCGACCCCGAGCGGGAGGCGCGGCTGCTCGACGGGTGAGCCCCGGCGGGGGAGCCGGTCGTCAGCCCGGGCCGTGGCTCAGCCGGGGCCGTGGCTCAGCCCCGGTGGTGGATCAGCCCCGGCCGTCGATCAGCTCCCCGTACGCCTGCACCAGATCCGGCAGCCGCAGCGTCGCCAGGTCCTCCCGGCCCGGCGGCTCGCGCAGCAGGGAGAGTCTCAAGTCCCGGTAGGCGCAGGACTTCTCGTACAGGGTGCGGATGAACCGGCCGTTGCCCAGCTCGTCGATCCAGCCCTCGCGCACCACGTGGGTGCAGATGCTGGCCAGCTCCTCGGCGGCGTCCTCGTCCCAGCCGTCGCCGTCCCGGCCGGCCAGCGCCGCGCCGATCGCGGTCAGCTCGTTCGGCCGGTAGCTGGGGAAGTCGACCCTGGTGGTGAAGCGGGAGTTGAGGCCGGGGTTGGTGGCGAGCAGCCGGTTCATCCCCTCGGGGTAGCCGGCCAGGATCACCACCAGCCGGTCCCGGTTGTCCTCGGCCCGCTTGAGCAGCACCTGGAGCGCCTCGTCGCCGTACGCGTCGCCCTTGGTGTAGCCGGAGTTGGAGAGGCTGTACGCCTCGTCGATGAACAGCACGCCGTCCAGCGCGGAGTCGATCAGGTCGTTCGCCTTGACCGCGGTCTGGCCGAGGAACTCGCCCACCAGGTCGGCGCGTTGGGCCTCCACCAGGTGGTCGCCGGAGAGCAGACCGAGGGCGTGGAAGACCCGGCCGAGGATCCGCGCCACGGTGGTCTTGCCGGTGCCGGAGGGGCCGGAGAAGACGAAGTGCCGCTTCGGTGGCTGGACCGGCAGGCCCTGTTCTGCCCGCAGTCGGGACATCCTCAACTGGGCGGAGAGCGCCCGCACTTGGCGCTTGACCGGCTCCAGGCCGACCATCAGCGAGAGTTCGGCCAGGGCCGCGTCCAACTCCCGTTCGTTGCCCGCGATCCGGGGCGCCGGAGGGGGCGCGGACCGGGGCTGCGCCTCACCGCGCACCGGCAGCGGCGCGGGGGCGGCGGGACCGACCGGGGCGCCCGCCCCGCCGGTCCGCTCGCCGGCCGCCTGAGGGGCGTTGCCCGCCAGGGCGGTGTCCGGTTCGGGTGCGGCGAGCGGGCCGTCCACCAGCGTGGCGTCCACCGAGGGCCCGCCGCCGGCCGGGGTGCCGCCGGTGCCGAACTCGGCGTCGTAGAGCGGGCTTTCGGCATACCCGGGGTCGTCCTGGAAGGCCGGCTCGCCGCCCGGTCCGCCGCCGCCCGGTCCGCCGCCGCCCGGTCCGCCGCCGTCCAGTCCCGTGCCGTCGAGTCCCGTGCCGTCGAGCCCGCCGTTGTCGAACCCACCGCCGTCCAGCCCGCCCGAGCGCCCGTCGGCGAGCAGCCCGTCCGCGAGCGAGTCATCCGCCGAGATCGCCGTCAGCCGGGCCGAGGTGTCCATGAACGCCGGATCGGCCCGGTGTACGGCCCGGTACAGCGGCAGCGCCGCCGCGCTGCGCCCCGCGCCCTCGTACGCCCGGGCCAGCCAGTAGCGCAGCTCCTTGCGCTGCGGCTGCTCGGAGCGGCAGCGGGCCAGCGAGGCCGCCAGCGGGGCCTGGGCCTGGGCGCACATGTCCAGCCGCACCCGGGCCATGCCCGCGAAGAGCCCGGCCTCGATGCCGAGCAGGGGGTCGTCCAGCAGTCGGTCGGTGTCCCGGATCAGCTGCTCCCAGTCCTTGAGCAGGTAGGACCGGCAGGCGTACAGGAACTGCGCGGACGGGTCCTCGCTGGGCGCCGGGCACTGCTCCAACGCCCGGTCCAGCTCGGCCAGGTGGCGGCCGTCCAGCCAGTGCGAGGCGTGCGCCAGCGCCAGGTCGCGGGCGTCCTCCAGCACCGGCTGCACCCACCAGCCCAGCCAGTACCAGGAACTGAGCGGGCGCCGGTGCAGCCGCCGTTGTTCGCCGAAGCGGTTCTGGTTGCGGTACATGGCCAGCAGTGCCGCCGAGGTGTCGCTGCGCAGCGCGTGCAGGCCGAGCCAGGCGTCGGCCATGCCCGGGTCGAGCCGGACGGCCGCCCGGAACTCCTCCTCGGCCCGGGCGTAGGCGCCCGCCGTGTAGGCGTCCATGGCTCGCTGCCAGGCCCGGTCGGCGAGCCGGTCCGGACCGCCGGCCGTGCTGTCGGAACTGTCCACCGTCGTCACTCACGCCCCCCGCGGTGTGGCCCGGGGCTCGGCCGGCGGATCGTCTGTGCGCAGCCGGGCCGGTGGTCGTCGAGCCCCCGGGGCGCATATGCGCCTACCGGGAATCGTACCGGCGCGGGGCTGATCCGGAAGGGTGCCGTACAGGGTCAAATGCGATCGCGCGCACGGTGGTTGAGCGGCCGGATGGCCGAAAAACCGCTGACCGGGCAGGCCGGGGGAGGGGACCGGACGGCGCCCCCGGCTCACGGGGGAACAAGCCGGGGACGCCGGGTCCGAGGCGGCCGGAGCGGTGGGTTCCGGCGGCTGAGGAGAACCTAGATCCTGGTGATGTCGCAGGTCAAGGGCCTAGTTGAAGGTTCACCGACGGTGCTCGGCGCGATCCGCCCGGTCACCCCGTCGACCCTCGTCGCGGCGTGCGGACGGCTCGGGTCGGCGGCGAAGTGCGCCGCCTCCGCGCGGGCCCAACCGGCCCAGAACCCGGCGAGTTCCGGCCCGTCCCGCTCCTCGCCCCGCCGCCGGGCCGCGGCCGCGTCCAACTCCATCCAGATCACCCGGGCCAGCCACGGCCGGACCTCCCGGCGCCCCGCGCCGACCCCCTCCACCAGCACCACCGGCGCGGCCGGCACCCGGGCGGTGCCCGCGAAGCGGCGCAGCGTCCAGTCGTACACCCGGTGCTCGGCGTCCCGGCCGGCCGCCAGCGGCTCCAGTACCTGCTCGCGCAGCCGCCCGGTCCAGCCGAAGAGCTCGGTGTGGGTGGCCAGGTCGTCGAGGTGGATCACCGGCGCCCCGCCGAGCGCCGCCGCCAGCCGCCCGGTGAAGGTCGTCTTGCCGGAGCCGGCGTGCCCGTCCACCGCGACCAGCCGCACCGGCCCGCAGGAGGGCGGCAGCGCGCGCAGCTCCGCGGCCAGCCGGGCGAGCGCCCCGGCCGTGTCGGCCCCGCCGGTGGCCACCGCCGCGCCGTCGCCGGTCGCGCCGTCGCCGGTCGCGCCGAGGCCGGTCGCGCCGAGGCCGGTCGGCGGATCGGCGGGAACGGGCGGAGAGGGGCGGTGAGCGGTTCCGGATGCAGCCACATCGTCAACCCTACGGTGCCGTAGCCCACCACTGCGGACAGTTGATCTGTGCAGGTCGTGACGGCAGCGCGGGTTTGGGGCATACTCGCCTTCGCCACGCCTGTGAACGGCCGTTCACCGCAACCCGGTGCCGGTCGGGCCGACCTGCCACACCGCGCCGGACCACCCGCCACCCCGGGCCGGCGCCCGATCGAGGAGGCGACCCTCGCCATGACCCCGTCCCCCGTGAAAGCCGTGGACCGCCAGCTGCCCAGCGAGGAGGCCCGCGAGCTGCTGAGCCTCACCCGGGACCTGGTCCAGCGCGAGCTGCAGCCGCGCGCGGCGGAGGACGAGGCGGCCGGCCGCTTCCCCCGGGAGGTCTTCCGCACCCTCGGCGAGGCCGGCCTGCTGTCCCTCCCGTACGGCGAGGAGTACGGCGGTGGCGAGCAGCCCTACGAGGTGTACCTCCAGGTGCTGGAGGAGCTGGCGGCCGGCTGGCTGGCCGTCGGCCTCGGCGTCAGCGTGCACACCCTGTCCTGCCACGCGCTGGCCACCTTCGGCAGCGAGGAGCAGCGCCGCACGTGGCTGCCCGGCATGCTCTCCGGCGAGCAGCTCGGCGCCTACTGCCTCTCCGAGCCCCAGTCCGGCTCCGACGCGGCGGCCCTGCGCACCCGCGCCGACCTCGACGGCGACGAGTACGTCGTGAACGGCACCAAGGCGTGGATCACCCACGGCGGGCAGGCCGACTTCTACAGCGCCCTGGTGCGCACCGGTGCCGACGGCCCGAAGGGCATCAGCTGCCTGCTCGTCCCCGGCACCCAGCAGGGCCTGTCGGCCGCGCCGCCGGAGCACAAGATGGGCATGCGCTCCTCCCCGACCGCCCAGCTGCACTTCGACGGCGCCCGGGTGGCCCGGGAGCGGCTGGTCGGCGAGGAGGGCCAGGGTTTCCAGATCGCGCTCGCCGCGCTGGACTCCGGCCGCCTCGGCATCGCCGCCTGCGCGATCGGCGTCGCCCAGGCCGCGCTCGACCTCGCGGTCGACTACGCGCGCACCCGGCGCCAGTTCGGCCGCCCGATCGCCGACTTCCAGGGCCTGTCCTTCATGCTCGCCGACATGGCCACCCAGATCGAGGCCGGGCGGGCGCTGTACCTCGCCGCCGCGCGGCTGAAGGACGCGGGCCGCCCGTTCTCCAAGGAGGCGGCGATGGCCAAGCTGTTCTGCACCGACGCGGCGATGCGGGCGACCACCGACGCCGTCCAGGTGCTCGGCGGCTACGGCTACACCCAGGACTTCCCGGCCGAGCGCTACATGCGCGAGGCGAAGGTGCTGCAGATCGTGGAGGGCACCAACCAGATCCAGCGCCTGGTGATCGGCCGCCACCTCACCAAGGGCTGAGCCGGGGCCGGACGGAGGGCCGCGGCCCTCCCCGATACGGCCTCCGGCCGTCGCTCCAGGGTGCGGAGCGGCGGCCGGAGGCGACTTTCCGACCGAACGTCAACTCACCGGCGGGCCGGGGGAGTCAGCGACGCGCGAGCCGCCGACGCTGCTCCGGGATGGTGGCCAGCGGCACGGTCGCGACGATCGGCCGCACGGTCTTCACCGGGGCGGCGACACCGGCCGCCGCGCCGCGCACCGGGCGGTGCACCAGCGCGTGCGAGAACGGCTGGGTGCGCCAGTCGAGTTCGCTCGGGAGCTTGAACAGCGCGCCGAACCCGGTCGGTTCGTCGTCCTCCGGGCTCTCCACCTCGGCCAGGTCGTCGGTGAGGGTGCCCGAGCCGGGGCAGATCGCGGGGGCGAAGGGGTTCCAGGCGGTGGGCAGCAGCGCGTGCTGCGGCAGCCGCTCCTCGTCCGCCACCAGGGCGATCGGGCGACGGCACTCGGGGCAGTGGACCCGGAAGATGTCCCAGCCCTCGGCCTCGCCCGGGTCGCCGCCCGGCACGTGGTCCACCGCGAGGTCGTCGCGGCCGGTCGGATCGTCGGTCTCGTCGGCGGCCAGCACGCGCTGGTCAGTAGCAGGCATGAGGATCCCCCTAGGATCGGGCCCGGCGTGGTCGCTCAGGGCCACAACCAGCACTTCCCTGCCATCCGGGCTCATAATCCTGCGGAGTTGCGCACCGTGATGCACCGGGTGTGTCCTTGGCCACACCGGCTGCCACATTCACCCGGCACATGCCCGTCTGACACCTGCCGTCCCACTGTGATCCGCCCGCTCGCCTCCGTGCGCTCTTGACCCGGCGCCGACGTTCGCCCTCCACGCCCGCCCCCGGGCAGGAGGGGCCCACTCTCCGGCGCTCGTCCCTCGCTTGTCGCTCGTCGCCTTCGCCGCCGGCGCGCCCTTCGGCTCCGGGCGGGTGCGCAACCACCGTGCACCCCCGTGTCCCCGACCCGGTAGGTTTGCGCACTGTGGAGGATCTCGACCAACGCATCGTCCAGCTGCTCCTAGAGGACGGCCGGATGAGCTACACGGACCTGGGCAAGGCCACCGGCCTGTCCACCTCGGCGGTGCACCAGCGGGTGCGCCGCCTCGAGCAGCGCGGGGTGATCCGCGGCTACACCGCGATCATCGACCCCGACGCCGTCGACCTGGCGCTGACCGCGTTCATCTCGGTCAAGCCCTTCGACCCCAGCGCCCCCGACGACACCCCGGACCGACTGGCCGGCCTGCCCGAGATCGAGGCCTGTCACAGCGTCGCCGGCGACGAGAACTACATCCTCAAGGTGCGGGTCGGCGCCCCCGGCGACCTGGAGGACCTGCTGGCCCGCATCCGCAGCGCCGCCGGAGTCTCCACCCGCACCACCGTCGTGCTCTCCACCCCGTACGAGGCCCGGCCGCCGAAGCTCTGAAGGCCGAGCCGGACTCCGCGGAGCGAAAAGCAAGGTGCAGACTTAGCCGCATGACCGAACGCACCTCCCGGACCGTCCTGCTGCGCGGCGGCGCCGTCTACAGCCCCGCCGACCCCTTCGCCACCGCGATGCTCGTGGAGGGCGGGCACATCGCCTGGGTCGGCAGTGACGGCGCCGCCGAGGCGTACGCCGCGACGGCGGACGAGATCGTCGAGTTGGACGGCGCCCTGGTCACCCCCGCCTTCGTGGACGCCCATGTGCACGCCACCGCCGCCGGACTGGCGCTCACCGGCCTCGACCTCACCGGCAGCCCCTCGCTGGCCGCCACCCTGGCCGCGGTCACCGCCTTCGTCGAGGCCCGGCCCGAGGACGGCGGGGTGCTGATCGGCCACGGCTGGGACGAGACCGGCTGGCCCGAGGGCCGTCCGCCCACGCTCGCCGAGCTCGACGAGGCCGCCCGCGGCGCCGCGCTCTACCTCTCCCGCACCGACGTCCACTCCGCGCTCGCCACCACCGCGCTGCGCACCCTCACCGAGGGCCTCGCCGAGCGGCCCGGCCACGACGCCGAGGGCCCGCTCACCAAGGACGCCCACCACGCCGTCCGGCGGACCGCCCTCGCCCGGCTGACCCCCGAGCAGCGCCGCCGGGCCCAGCGCGCCACCCTGGCCCGCGCGGCCGAACTGGGCATCGGCGCCCTGCACGAGTGTGCCGGTCCGGAGATCTCCTCGGCGGCCGACCTGACCGACCTGCTGGCCCTGGCCGCCGACGGCGAGGGTCCCGAAGTGTACGGCTACTGGGGCGAGTTGGGCGGAGTCGAGACCGCCCGCCGGCTCGGCGCGGTGGGAGCCGGCGGCGACCTCTTCGTGGACGGCGCGCTCGGCTCGCACACCGCCTGCCTGCACGCCCCCTACGCCGACGCCGAACACACCGGCACCGCCTACCTGACGGCCGAGCAGGTCGCCGACCACGTCGCCGCCTGCACCGAGGCCGGGCTGCAGGCCGGCTTCCACGCCATCGGCGACGCCGCCCTCGCCGCCGTGATCGAGGGCGTGCGCACGGCCGGCGAGCGGGTCGGCGCCGACCGGGTCAAGGCGCTGCGCCACCGCGTCGAGCACGCCGAGGCCCTGGACGACAAGGCCATCGCCGCCTTCGCCGAGCTCGGCCTGACCGCCTCCGTCCAGCCCGCCTTCGACGCCGCCTGGGGCGGCCCGGACGGCATGTACGTGCAGCGCCTGGGCGCCGAGCGGGCCGCCGTCCTCAACCCGTACGCCGCGCTGCTGCGGGCCGGCGTCCCGCTGGCCTTCGGCTCGGACGCCCCGGTCACCCCGCTCGACCCCTGGGGCACCGTCCGCGCCGCGGCCTTCCACCGGACGCTCGAACACCGGATCTCGGTCCGCGCCGCGTTCACCGCCCACACCCGCGGCGGCTGGCGCGCGATCGGCCGCGACCACGACGGCGTGCTGGTGCCCGGCGCGATCGCCAACTACGCGGTCTGGGCCGCCGACGAGCTGGTCGTCCAGGCCCCCGACTCCCGGGTGGCCGGCTGGTCCACCGACCCGCGCTCCGGCACCCCCGGCCTGCCCGACCTCACCCCCGGCCACGAGCTGCCGGTCTGCCTGCGCACCGTGGTCCGCGGTCGCACGGTGTACCAGCGGTAAACCGGATGATCGGCGGGCGGCCGCCTCGTAGGGTGCCGACCATGACCGAACTGGTACCCGCCGACTTCACCGTCCCGCGCGAGCTGCTCGCCCCGGAGTTCCGCCTGGAGCCCCTGGGCGAGCAGCACAACGCCTCCGACCACGCCGCCTGGACGGGCAGCGTCGAGCACATCCGCGCCACCCCCGGCTGGGCCGGCCGCGGCTGGCCGCCCGTCGACGGCATGCCGCTCGAGGACAACCTCGCCGACCTGCGCCGCCACGCCGCCGACTTCGAGGCCCGTCGCGGCTTCACCTACACCGTCCTGGAACCGGACCGGGACGAGGTGATCGGCTGCGTCTACATCTACCCGGACCGCGAGGACCCGTCGGTGGTCTCGGTCAGCTCCTGGGTCCGCGCCGACCGCGCCGAACTGGACGCCCCCCTCTACCGCGCGGTCTCCGCCTGGCTCACCGACCACTGGCCGCTGGGGCGCCTCCACTACTCCGAGCGCTGAGCCGGAGCCGGGCGGGAGCCGGAGCCGGAGGGAGAGACGGGAAGGGGAAGGGCCCGGAGAGGCCGGGGCGAAGGGCCCTACCACCCTGACCTCACGCGACCCCGACCTTCCGGGGTACCTTCTTCGCACAGCGTCCGAACAGCAAGCCCCAGGAAGATGGTGCGCCGGTGGCCATTCCCGTCACCCAGGAGCGGTCCGGGACCGCTCCCGAGCCACAGGATCCGGCCCCCACCCCCGGTCGCGGCGCCCGCGCGCTCGCCAAGGTCCGGGCCGGGCTGCCGCGCACCGGTCTGGCCGCGCTGGCCGGCCTGCTGCTGGCCCTCGCCTTCCCCCCGTACGACCTGTGGCCGCTGTCCCTGCTCGGCGTCGCCGCACTCTCGCTGCTCACCCGCGGCCGCACCTTCCGTCAGGGCGCCTGGACGGGCTTCGCCTTCGGCTTCCCGTTCTTCCTGATGCTGCTCAGCTGGCTGCGGGTGGTCGGCTGGGACGCGACCGTCGGCCTGTCGGTGATCGAGGCGCTGTTCCTGGCCCTGCTCGGCGGGGCGCTGGCGCTCACCTCCCGGCTGCCCGGCCGGCCGCTCTGGGCGGCCGCCCTGTGGGTCACCCAGGAGTGGGCGCGGGACCGGCTGCCGCTCGGCGGCTTCCCCTGGGGCCGGCTGGCCTTCGCCAACACCGCCACCCCGTACACCCCGCTGGCCGCGCTCGGCGGCGCCCCGCTGGTGACCTTCGCGGTCGCGCTCTCCGGCACGCTGCTGGCCTGGGCCGCGCTGCGCGTGCGCGGTCCCGGCCGGGCCCCGAGGGCGGCCGCGCTGGCGGCGCTGGGCGCGGTGGCCGCGCTGCTGGCCGGCTACCTCGTCCCGGTCCCCACGGCCGCGGCCGACACCGTGAAGGTCGCCATCGTCCAGGGCAACGTGCCCAATCCGGGGATGGACTTCCTCGGCCGCCCGATGATGGTGCTCAACAACCACGCCTCGGCCACCGAGCGGCTCGCCGCCGACGTCCAGGCCGGCAAGGTGCCCAGGCCCGACGTGGTGATCTGGCCGGAGAACTCCTCCGACCTCGACCCGTTCAGCGACCCGCTGGCCCGCCAGCGCATCGACGAGGCGGTCAAGGCCGTCGGGGTGCCCACCCTGGTCGGCACCCTGGTGGACGGCCCGGACGCCCAGCACGTCCAGAACGAGGGCATCGTGTGGGACCCGGTCACCGGCCCCGGCGCCTCGTACACCAAGCAGCACCCCGTCCCGTTCGGCGAGTACGTGCCGTTCCGCGCCCAGCTGATGAAGGTGATCACCCGCCTCCAGCGGGTCGCCCGCGACTTCTACCCCGGCGACCACAACGGCGTGATGCAGCTCGGCCCGGCGCGGATCGGCGACGTGATCTGCTTCGAGGTGGCCTACGACGAGATCGTCCGGGACACCGTGGACAGCGGCGCCCGCGTCCTGGTGGTCCAGACCAACAACGCGACCTACGCCAAGACCGGCCAGCCCGAGCAGCAGCTCGCGATGAGCCGGCTGCGCGCGGTCGAGCACGGCCGGGCCGTCCTGATCGCCGCCACCAGCGGCATCAGCGCGGTGATCGCCCCGGACGGCACCGTGGAGCAGCGCACCGCGGAGCTGACCCCGGCCGAGCTGTCCGCCACCGTCCCGCTGCGCGACGGCACCACGGTCGCCGACCGGGTCGGCGCGGCCCCGGAGTGGACGCTGGCCGTCGGAGGCCTGCTGGCCTGCGCCGCCGCCGTGCTGCTCGGCCGCCGCCGGAAGTCCGCGGACGGAACACCGGCCGCCGGGGAATCGTTGGACCGGGTGGTGCCGTAGCCGGCCCGGACCTCCCGTGCGGCGCGCAGAGCACCGCTTGGAGTGGATTCGTACCGTGACCCAGCAAGCTACCCCCACCCCTCCGGTCCCGCGCAGCAGGCTCCGCCGGGTGCTGCCGCTGCTGATCACCGCCTGGCTGGTGCTGGAGATCTGGCTGCTGGTCCTGGTGGGCTCGTGGCTGGGCGGGTTCGCCGTCCTGTCGCTGCTCATCGCCGGCGGGGTGATCGGCGGCTGGCTGATCAAGCGGGCCGGGCTGAAGGCGCTGTCGGCGGCGATCGAGCAGAGCAAGAACCCGCAGTCCCAGCAGCCGCAGACCGGCACCAGCCTGACCGTGCTGGCCGGACTGCTGCTGATCATCCCCGGCTTCCTGTCCGACCTGATCGCCCTGACCCTGCTGTTCCCGCCCACCAGGGCGCTGTGGCGGGCGGGCGGCCGCCGGGTCGCGGACAAGGTGATGCGGAGCACCGCCACGGTCGGCACCGACCCGTTCGCGGACGCGATGCGGCTGCAGGAGCAGCTGCGCATCCACCGCCCGGACGGCAAGGTCATCCAGGGCCAGGTGGTGGACCCGGAGACCGGCCCGCCCGGCCCGCAGGGTCCGGACACCGGCTACCGCCCGCCGATCGACGGCTGACCGCGCAAGGCCCTGTCCGGGGCCTGGAGGCCGCGGACACACCTGCTGGAGGCCGCGGACACACCTGTGGGCCGCCCGGAGAACCGGGCGGCCCACAGTCGTACCGCGCCCCGCCCGGCCGGGGCCGGGCGGACAACGCGAAAGGGACCCTGGTGACCAGGGCCCCTTTTCGCGTCCTCCCGCTCGCGGCGGGAGCGAAGTGGGTCAGGCGCTCTTACGGGTGTCCCGCGGGTGCACCGCGAGATTCATCCCGCCGGAGCGGAGCACGGCCAGCCGTTCGGCCAGCACCTCCTCCAGCTCCTCGCGCGTCCGGCGCTCCATCAGCATGTCCCAATGGGTGCGCGTGGGCTTGGCCTTCTTCTCCTCCGGCTCGTCACCGTCGAGAAGAGCCGCTTCCTGACCGCAGAAGCGGCATTCCCAGGTCGCGGGGATCTCGGCCTCGACCGAGAAAGGAACCTCGAATCGGTGTCCGTTCTGACATGCGTACTCGACGGTCTGGCGGGGAGCCAGATCGATACCACGGTCGGTCTCGTAGCTAGTGGCCCCGAGTCGCGTGCCGCGGAGAGCTCGCTCGCTCATGAATCGTGCCTCCCGGGCTTATGGCCCACAGGACTAGTGGTCGCTGTTCTTCGTCGTTCGGTCAACGCTCGGCTTCCGACGAAGATTCCCGTCCCGGGACATGCGTCGTCTGTCGTGCCGCCCCTGTTTGTACCCACCGTCGCCCGATTTGTCACATCTGGCCGGTGATATCACCCCAGGTGTCACCTATTTCACATCTGGTGATCGTGCGGACTTTCTGTGACGAGCGTACCCGGAGGGGATTCCGGGGCGGTCGGCGCCCCCGCTTCCCGGGCGGTCAGGAGATCGGTCGGGAACGGATCATCGGCTCGCCCTTGCCGAGGTCGACCGGGTGGGCGGGCGGGGCGTCCGCCGGGACGACCGGCGGGCGGTCCGGGCGGGGAGGGGCCTCGGAGGCCGGCTCGGTCCGGCTGTCCCGGTGCGGCAGCAGGGCGATCACCGCGTCCCGCAGCTGGGCCGGGGCGTCCTCGTCCAGCGGGTCGACGGTGGCGGGCACCTGGAGCCGGACCGGGGTGCCGTTGCCGATCCGGGCGTAGCCGCGGCCGACCGGGGCGTGCGCGGCGGGCACGATGTCCAGCGGCGCGCCGAGCGCGGCGCGGCCCTCCTCGGGCCCGGCGGGGCCGAGCAGCACCCGGGCCCGGGTGGTGGACCGGACGGTCGGGGTGATCCGGTCCCGGGCCTCGACGTCGTCGGCGATCACCACGGTGACCCGGGCGGCCCGGCCGTGCCGCAGCGGCAGCTCCAGCAGTTCCTGGGGGTCGGGGCGGCCCTCGGCGTGGGCGAGCTCGCCCAGCTCGGTGGGGTGGTCCAGCAGCAGCCACAGCGGCCGGGTGAGGTCCTCGGGCAGTGCCGTGCCGGTGTGCCGGGCGGCGTTCAGCGCGGCGAGCCGGCGCTCCGTCTCCTGGGCGGCCCACTCCAGCGCGGCCAGCGCGCCGTGCAGGCTGGTCTCCACGGTGTGCACGCCGGGCCGGTTGACCAGGCAGGCGTGCTCGCCCGTCCCGGCGCCGTCGATCACCACCAGGTCGCCGTACGGGAGGGCCTGGAGCGCGATCGAGCGGATCAGGCTGGAGGTGCCGTAGCCGGCGACGCCGAGCGCCAGCAGGTGCGGCTCGGAGGAGCGCGGTCCGGTGCGCCAGACCACCGGGGGCTGCTGGGCGGTGGTGCCGCCCTGGTGGACCGGGATGGTGCGGGCGGTGCCGTCCTCGTCGGTGAAGCCGAGCACGATCTCGCCCGGGGCGGCGACGAAGCGCTGGGCGGCGATGTCGGTGGCGAGCGGGGCCAGCGCGGTGATCCGCAGCCGGTTGGACTCCTCGTCCCAGTCGAAGCGGTACTCCCGGGCACGTCCGGCCTTGCCCTGGACGACCTGCTCGATCCGGGCCCGGGCGGTGGGCTCGGTGTCGGTGAAGTACGCCGGGTAGCTCAGCTCCAGCCGGGACAGCCGGCCCTCGCCGTCGAACTCCCAGGAGCCGAAGGCGTTCTTGTAGCTGCCCTCGAAGTGGTACAGCGGGTTGGCGTCCTCGGGCCCGCACAGGTACGGCGTCAGTGCTGAGTAGAGGGCGCCGAGCTTGACGTCGGCGACGTCGGGCGCGGGCGGGGCGGCCGCCGCCTTGGGGGCCCGGCCGGCCCAGGCGGCGCTGGCCATCAGGCCGACCAGGGCGAACAGCAGGCCGTGCGGCAGCAGGTAGATGCCGACCAGCACGGCGGCGGACAGGAACAGCGTCGGGCCGCGGCGCTCCTTCGGGGTGGCCTGCCAGCGGTCCTTGGCCCAGCCGGCGTGGTGGCGCAGCCCGCGGCCGATCACGCTGAGCGGGGCGAACATGTCGGTGGCGTGGTCCCCGGCGGTTCGGGCGATCTCGCGGCCCTTGCTGAGATGGCGGTGGAGCGGCATTCCGTGACTCCCCGGACGAATGGGACGGGTGGGGTGAGGGGGGACTGCTCGTGGTACGACGGGGCCCGGGGCGGTGGGATCCGCGCCCGGGCCGGTGGGGGAGTGGCGCCGCCTAGAAGCGGATGCCGCCGAGCAGGCTCGCCAGGCTGGCGCCGCCCGCGGTGATGCTCGGGGCGATCGAGGAACCGGCGATGTAGAAGCCGAGCAGGGCGCAGACGATGGCGTGCGAGACCTTCAGTCCGTCCCTGCGGAAGAACAGAAAGGCGATGGTGCCGAACAGGACGATGCCGGAAATCGAGAGGATCACTTCTGCTCCTCGGGGAGGGGGACGGGGGACAGTGTTACTTAAAGTGTCATAATCGTGACAAAAAGTAATAGATGATGGAACGGCGCAAATGGGTGGTTCTATCGCCTGATGCCGCGCCGGAAGCCGGACGGCGGTATGCGAACCGGCCGGGTGTGGGGGCCTCGGGCCGCATGGCTGCTGGGTGGAAGCCGCGTGGAATCGGTGCCGCGAGGCATTCCCGGGGGGTGGGCGGGAAGTTTCCGAGGGGTCCGGGAAGTTCGCTCGGATGGCGGCGCATCCGAGCGGCCGCACGTCGTACCGCACCCGCACCGGCGCGGCCGCCGTCCGGAATCCGGACGCCTGCTGGCCCCGGGCCGGCGCCGGCCGCTACGGTGCGGTACGCACCGGCCCCCGCCGTCCCACCGGAACGGCCCACAGGAAAGGCAGCCCGACATGACCGATGCCCCCGACGCCGAGGTGATCGCGCTCGCCGGGAAGCTCTTCGACGCCGCCCGTGCCGGAGAGACCGCCACCCTGGTCACCGCCCTGGACGCGGGCGTCTCGGCGGACCTCACCAACGGCAGCGGCGACACCCTGGTGATGCTGGCCGCCTACCACGGCCACGCCGCCACCGTCGAAGCCCTGCTCCAGCGCGGCGCCGACCCGAACCGCGCCAACGACAAGGGCCAGACCCCGCTGGCCGGAGCCGTCTTCAAGGGCGGCACGGACGTCGTCGAGGCCCTGCTGGCCGGCGGCGCCGACCCGAAGGCCGGGGTGCCGTCCGCCGTCGACGCCGCGGCGATGTTCGGCAAGACCGAGCTGCTCGCCCGGTTCGAGGGTCGCTGAACCGGCGCCGTAGGCTCTCTCACCATGGAGAGCACCACCACCCGGGTCACCGGCACCGTCGAGTTCCGCATCACCGGGTACGCCCACCCCGACGCGCAGGCCCTGTCGGCGGAGGTGCAGCAGGAGTACGTCCGGCGCTACGGCGACCCGGACGAGACCGTGCTGCACCCCGAGGACTTCGAGGCGCCGGCCGGCCTGTTCCTGATCGCCTACCTGGACGGCCGCCCGGTCGCCTGCGGCGGCTGGCGGGCCAAGCAGGCCGGCCCGGACGACCTGCGCGACGGCGACGCCGAGCTGAAGCGGATGTTCGTCATCCCCGACGCCCGCGGCCGGGGCCTGGCCCGGGCGGTGCTGCACCGGCTGGAGCAGGCCGCCGTCGAGGCCGGCCGCACCCGCCTCATCCTGGAGACCGGCACCGAGCAGCCCGAGGCCATCGCGCTGTACGGCTCCGAGGGCTACGCCGCGATCCGCAAGTTCGGCATCTACAAGGACCACCCGCAGAGCATCTGCCTCGGCAAGGAACTCCCGGCGGCGGTCTGAGCGCTCGGCGCCCCGGGTAGACACCCGGGGTGAATCACCGAGCACCCGAGGCGGAACGCCTCCCCGCCCTGGCCGCGCCCGGCGGGGAACTGGACCGGCTGGTCCGGGACGGCGCCCACGCCGTCGGCCTGGGCGCCGTCTGGGCCGTCGGCGACGCCGGCGGCACGCTCGGCGGCGGCAGTCACGGCACCCTCGGGCAGGGCCCGTACGCGCGGCTGCGGCCGGGGCCGGACACCCTGTACGACCTCGCCAGCCTCACCAAGATCGTGGCGCTCTGGCCCTGCGCCGGGGTGCTGTGGCAGTCCGGCCGGCTGCCGCTGGACGACCCGCTCGGCCGCTGCTGGCCGCCCGCCGCCGGACACCCGGTCGGCGTGGTGACGATTCGTCAACTCCTCGCCCACACCGCCGGGATGCTGCCGTACACCCGTTTCGAGCAGCTCTACGGGCGGGAGCCGGCCACGATCCGGGCCGGGGTGGTCGCCGCCCCGCTGCACCGGGTGCCGGGAGCCGCCGTCGAGTACACCGACCGTGCCGCCGTGCTGCTCACCTACCTGGTCGAGGACCTCGGCGGTGCGCCGCTGGACGAACTCGCCGCCCGCTGGGTCTGGCGGCCGCTCGGGATGACCGACACCCGGTACGGGCCGCTCGGCGGCGCGGACCTGGCCCGGACGGCCCCCACCGAGTACCACGAGCCGACCGGCGCCCACCTGCGCGGCGTCGTGCACGACCCGTCCGCCCGGCTGCTCGGCGGCGTCTCCGGCAACGCCGGCGCCTTCTCCACCGCCTGCGACCTCGCCCGCTTCCTCGCCGCCCTGCTCGCCCCGCCGCCCCGACTCCCCTGGGGTGAACCGTGGATCACCGAATCGCTGCGCGAGCAGACCGGCGGCCTGGCCCCCGCGCGCGGCCTGTCCTGGCTGTACGCGGCCGGCACCGAGCCGGCCGAGGGGACCTTCGTCCACTACGGCTTCACCGGCACCGGCATCTGGGTCTCCCGCCGGCTCGGCCGCTGGGCCCTGCTGCTCACCAACCAGGTGCACCACAGCAGGGTCACCCAGGGGCTCACCGATCTGCGCAACGCCCTCCGGCGAGCGGTCTTCGGCTGACGGAGACCGGCACCCGATCGGGTGGATTAGGTACGAACCACCTTTCGCGCGGCGGTGATTGCGGCAGAGTGGCCGCGACGGGGAGCAGCCGGCGAAGGAGGCGCGATGACGGAGACCTGGGCACTCTCGGAGGAGGAGTGGCTCTCCGGGATAGTGCGTGCCTACGTCGGGTGCAGCGTGCTGCTCACCGGCGAGGACGGCAAGGTCCTGCTGCTGAAGGCGAGTTACCGCGACCAGTGGCAGTTCCCCGGCGGCGGGATGGACCCGGGGGAGGGGCCCGCCGAGTGCGCGGCCCGCGAACTGCGCGAGGAGACCGGGCTGTTGGCGGGCGAGCTGCGGCTGCTGGTGGTGGAGTGGCGGGAGGCGATCCCGGACCAGGGCCAATACGCCCACCCCGCCGTGCACTTCATGTTCGACGGTGGCGCGCTCGAACCGGGCACCGCGGTCCGGCTGCAGGCCGAGGAGATCGCCGACCACGGCTACTTCACCCCCGCCCGGGCGGCCGTCCTGCTGCACCCCTGCGCGGCGCGCCGGCTCACCGGGGCCCTGGAGGCCCGGCGGACCGGCGCCGTCACCCTGCTGCACTCGGCGGGGTACGTGGGGTGAGCCCGCTCCGGCCGGTCAGAGCAGGGTGCTCCAGTAGTACCAGAACCGGTTGAGCACCAGGAGCGCGATCACCGCGGCCCACAGCACCGGCAGCGCCCAGTGGTAGCGCGCCGCCTCCCGGACGACCGCCCGCATCCTGGGCCCGACCGGGATCACGCCCGTGCGCAGGTTGTGCAGCGTGGTGTACCAGAACAGCACCACCACCGTCGCCCACACCACCATGCAGTACGGGCACAGCGCGCCGATGTCGTACAGCGCCTGGTCGACCAGCCAGTGCACGAACACCACGCCCAGGGCCGTCCCGGCGTGCAGGCCCAGCCAGAACCAGCGCCGGTAGGCGGCCCCGGCCAGCAGCCCCGCCCCGATCGCCGCCAGCGCGCCGAAGGCGGCCAGCCCGAGCAGCGGGTTGGGGAAGCCGAAGACCGACGCCTGCTCGGTGCGCATCACCGAGCCGCAGCTGATGATCGGATTGATGTTGCAACTGGGGACGTACGACGGGTTCTCCAGGATGCGGAGCTTGTCGAAGGTCAGGACGGCCGAGGCGGCCAGCCCGACCAGTCCGCCGAGGAACAGCAGCAGGGCGAGGGTCCGGCTCGCGCCGATCGGGGTCCGGCCGGCGGCGTCGGGGGCGGGTGGGGAGGAGGGGTGCACGGTGGTCGCGGCGGTCATGGCAACACACTCCGGTGGCTGGCTGGGAGGGGCCGGCCCGGCCGGGAGTTCGGCCGGGCCGGTGGTGCCGTGCGGTGCGGTGGGGTGGGCCTACTGCAGGCCGGCGGCCTGCTTGACCTGGGCGGTGAACTGCTCGGGCGTCGCGGTGGTGTTGCCCGCGAACAGGTTGATCGGCTTGCCGTCCACCTTGACCGTCGGGGTGCCGGTCACCCCGCTGTCGTTGAACGCGTCGGCGACCTTCGCCGCCCACGGCGCGTAGGTCCGGTCGGTGACCGCCTTCACGAAGGCGTCCGTCTTCAGCCCGGGCACCTGGCCGGCCAGGTCCAGGAGGTGGTTGACGTCGCCGAAGTCGTCGCTGCGCTCGTCGGGCTGGTTGGCGTACAGCACGTCGTGGAAGGCCTTGAACTTGTCCACGCCCTCGTTCAGCGCGGCCCCGGCGGCCGCCAGCGCGGTGCGCGAGCCCTTGCCGCCGAGGTTCTTGTCCAGGAAGGCGGCCAGGTGGAACTCCACCTTGATCTGGCCGTCCTCGGTGAGCTGCTTGACGGTCTGGCCGTTCGCCGCCTCGAAGTGCTTGCAGACCGGGCAGCGGAAGTCCTCGTAGACCTCCATGGTGTGCGGGGCGTCGGCCTTGCCGAGGGTGATCACCGTGCCGCCGGGGCCGGTGGCGTTGGCCGGGACGACGAGCGGGGCGGCGGACGCGGCCGCGGCGGCCTTGTCGTCGTTCTTCTTGCCGCCGTTGATGGCGAGCGCCACACCGCCCGCCAGGGCCAGCACGACGACGGCGGAGACCGAGACGACGATCAGCTGACGGCGCTTGGCGGTCTGCTGCTCGCGGCGCTGTGCCTCCTGGATGCGCTCACGGGCGCTGATGCGCTTGGCCTCGCGCTTGGTGGGCTGGTTCTGAGCCATGGGGAAGTCAACTCCTGTACGCGGCGCGCGGGTGCGCGCGGGTGGCCGCACACGGGTGCGGCGGGGCAAGTGACGCGGGAGTCGTGCGCACTGCCTGGGGGCGTACGGAACCGTGCTTACGGAAGGGGGGGTACGCGCTCAGCAGGCAGGCGCGAAGACCGGCGGACCACGCCGGGGAGCCGGGCTCAGCACCACGTCCTCGCGGCGCGGCCGCTCGTGGTCCGACACCGGCAGTGGCACCCGCAGCACCGGGCGCACCGGGGCGGGGACCAGCAGCAGGAGCAGCGCCCGCAGCGGGCGGGCCAGTGACTGGTGCAGCGCGCGCAGCGCCCGGGCCAGGCCCGACAGCGCCGCGTCGCCCAGCCGCAGCCAGGCCGAGGCGGCCAGCGCGATCGCCAGGTGCACCACCAGGAGCAGCAGTTGGGTCGCCACCGGCGCCAACTCCCCGGCGTGGCCCAGCGGACCGCCCAGCAGCGAGCCGTCCACCGAGCCGCCGCCGCAGACCAGCAGGTTCACCCCGCGGGCGGACACGTGCTCGGACAGCACCGGCCCACAGCCGGTCTGGCCCAGGTTGAAGGTCGTGTTCAGCAGCAGCTCGACCGGCACCATCACGGCGGAGATGTGCAGCAGCCGCCGCTCCCCACCGGCCAGCACGGCCGAGACCAGGAACACGACGGCGCTCGCCGTGGCCACCAGCGACAGCGGCAGCGGGCGACCGGTGATGACCACCTGGCCCAACGCGGCCATCGGCACGGCGAGCGCGGTGAACACCGCGGCCCGCAGGGCCCTGGTCGCATGGGTGGAGGTCATCACGCTCCGGAGTATGCCATGGCCCTCACACCGGGCACGAGGGCGCGTACGGGTGCTCCCTCCGGGTGACAGCCCCTCAGCCGGTCGCGGGGTCGCCGGGCGCGACCCCGCGACTAGGCCCTGTCCGGCAAGGTCGGCCGGACAGGGCCTAGCCTGGAAGGCGTTCCCAGTGACCCCGACGAGGGGGTGCACGTCCATGGCGAGACCCGAGACCACGGCAGGGCGGGTACTGCTCGACCGCATCGAGGCCCAGGCGGTGGTGCTGGCCGGGCTGGAGGACGCCGTCCGGGCGGACGAACCCGACGCGGTCCACCGGATGCGGGTCGCCTGCCGGCGGCTGCGCAGCGCCCTGCGGACCTTCCGGCGGCTCCTCGACCCCGGCGCCACCGACGCCCTGGTCGCCGACCTGCGCTGGCTGGGCGCCGCCCTGGGCCGGGCCCGGGACCGCGAGGTGCTCACCGAACGCCTGGCCGCCCGGGCCCGCGAGCTGCCCGCCGCCTGCGGGCCGGAACGGGTCGCGGGGGTGCTGGAGCAGTCCGGCGCGGCCGAGTACCGGCGGGTCCGGCCCGAGGTGGTCGCCGCCCTCGACAGCCCCCGCCGCCGGGGCCTCACCGCCGTCCTGACCGCGCTGCTCGCCGACCCGCCGCTGCGCCCGCGCGCCGCCCGGGCCGCCGCCCCCGAGCTCTCCCGGATCGCGGCCCGCGAACAGCGCCGCACGGCCGCCCGGGTCCACACCGCCCTCGCCGCCGGCCCCGCGGAGCGCGACGGGGCCCTGCACGCGGCCCGCAAGGCCGCCAAACGCGCCCGCTACGCCGGCGAGACGGCGGCCCCCGCGATCGGCGCGGCGGCGGAGCGGTACGCGGAGCGGATGAAGGCCGTCCAGGAGGTGCTGGGAGAGCACCAGGACGCGGTGGTCGCCGCGGCGGCCCTGGCCGACCAGGCGGCCGCCGACGGCGAGCCCTTCGCCTACGGCGTGCTCTACGCGGGCCAGCTCGTGGAGGCGGAACGGGCCCGGGACCGGCTGCCGGGGGTGTGGGCGGCGGCGTCGGGCCGGAAGCTGGCCCGGTTCGCTTAGGGCCTGTCCGGGGCGCCTGCTGCCGGGGCCGGGGCCGGGGGAGCCAGGGCCGGGGGAGTGCTGCCGGTGGCGGGCGGGAGGCGGTTCGACGGGGTGGCCCTACCGGGGGCTCAGCCCCGCCGAGCGGGCTGCCTCGCGCAGCAGGTCGCGGAGCATCGTGGTGGTCAGCCGGCCGGTGTTGGTGTTGCGCGGGCTCACGTGGTAGCAGCCGTAGAGGCGCAGGTCGGGGCCGCCGTCGCGGGCGGGGAGGGTGGCCAGGGCGGCGTGGCCGAAGGCGGGGCGGGGGCGGGGGACGGTCCAGCCGGCGTCGGCGATCACCGGCAGCATGGCCTGCCAGGCGAAGCCGCCGAGGGCGACGACCGTCCGTACGGTGGGGCGCAGCAGCTGGAGTTCGCGGGTGATCCAGGGGCGGCAGGTGTCGCGTTCCACGGTGCTGGGCTTGTTGTCGGGCGGGGCGCAGCGGACCGGGTCGGTGATCCGGACGCCGTACAGTTCGAGGCCGTCGCCGTGGCGGACGGACTCGGGGCGGTTGGTGAGCCCGAGGTCGTGGAGGGCGGCGTAGAGGAGGTCGCCGGAGGGGTCGCCGGTGAAGATCCGGCCGGTGCGGTTGGCGCCGTGGGCGGCGGGGGCGAGGCCGACCAGGACGAGCGGGGCGTCGGGCGGGCCGAAGCCGGGGATGGGGCGGGCCCAGTAGTCCCAGTCCTGGTAGGCGCGGCGTTTGGTGCGGGCGGTCTCCTCGCGCCAGGAGACCAGCCGGGGGCAGGCCCGGCAGTGGGTGACGACCCGGTCGAGGTCGGTGAGCCCGGTGGCGCGGGCGGCGGCCTCGGCGGGGTGGCGAGGGTGGTTCGGGTCATCGGCGGGGGCCGGCTGCATGGCCTGATCCTAGGGCCCGGGCCCGGGCCCGGGCTCTGTCCCGGTCCGGCCCGGCGGTCTTCGGGCAGGCGTAGCGTTGAAGGAGTTGCTCCGGTGGCCCCCGGCCCGGCCGGGCCGGGGGTGGTCGGGCGCGCCGGTGTGCGCGGAGGCCGCGAGGAGGCCGCGATGATCGTCGATGCGGTGCTGGGGGCTCTCGGGGGGCTGGTCGGGCTGGGGGCGGTCTGGGCGGGGCTGAGCATCCGGGTGGTCCAGCAGTTCCAGAAGGGCGTGGTGTTCCGCTTCGGGCGGGTGCGCGAGGAGGTCCGGGAGCCCGGGCTGGTCGCGTTGATGCCGATCGCGGACCGGCTGCGCCGGGTGAACGTGCAGATCGTGACGATGCCGATCCCGGCGCAGGAGGGCATCACCCGGGACAACGTGACCGTACGGGTGGACGCGGTGGTCTACTTCCGGGTCGAGGACCCGGTGAAGGCGACCGTCAACGTGCAGGACTACAACTTCGCGATCTCCCAGGTCGCGCAGACCTCGCTGCGGTCGATCATCGGCAAGAGCGAGCTGGACGACCTGCTGGCCAATCGCGAACCGATCAATCAGGGGCTGGAGCTGATGATCGACAGCCCGGCGCTGGGCTGGGGCATCGAGATCGACCGGGTGGAGATCAAGGACGTCGCCCTGCCGGAGTCGATGAAGCGTTCGATCGCGCGGCAGGCGGAGGCCGAGCGGGAGCGGCGGGCCCGGATCATCACGGCGGACGGCGAGTACCAGGCCTCGGAGCGGTTGTCGGAGGCGGCGGCGGTGATGAGCGCGACTCCGGCGGCGCTCCAACTGCGGTTGCTGCAGACCGTGGTGGAGGTGGCGGCGGAGAAGAACTCGACGCTGGTGCTGCCGTTCCCGGTGGAGCTGCTGCGGTTCCTGGACAGCGCGACGGAGTCCCAGCAGCGGGATCTGCTGGCCGCCGCCGCGGTGGCCGCGGCCGCGAAATCGGCGGAGCGGGCGGTGGAGAGCGGTGAGGTGTCGGAGGCCGAGGTCAGCCGTGAGGTGCCCCGGCACGAACTCCCGCCGCTGGAGGAGGTGTTGACCAGATCGCCGGTGGAGCCCACGGGCCTGGAGGAGCGTACGGACCTGGAGGACCGCCCGGCGGAGCCGGACGGCCGGCAGCAGGCGGCGGAGCACAGCGAGCCCGGGACGACGTCCTGAGCGATGCCTGAGCGGGGCCCGGGGCGGTGCCGGGCGCGGCGCCCGGTGGCGTGGGTCACCCGGTCGGACCAGGATGGACGGGGGGCTGGAAGCCAGGTCAGGAGGCGGACCATGACCATCGCCAGCGACATCATGCACCCGGGGGCGGAGTGCATCCGCGAGCACGAGACGCTCGCCGCCGCCGCCCGGATCATGCGGGAACGGAACGTGGGCGCACTGCCCATCTGCGGGGAGAGCGACCGGCTGTTGGGCATCGTGACCGACCGCGACATCGTGCTGCGCTGCGTCGCGGAGGGGCGCGACCCGGCCGCGGTGACGGCGGGCGAACTGGCCCAGGGGCGGCCGATGACGGTGGAGGCGGACGAGGACTGCGAGCAGGTGCTGCGGGTGATGGAGCAGTACCAGGTGCGTCGGCTGCCGGTGATCAACCACCCGGAGCACAAGCTGGTCGGCATGATCAGCGAGGCCGACATCGCGCGCGGGATGCCGCAGGCCCGGGTCGCGGAGTTCGTGTCGGCCGTCTGCGCGGAGGAGGCACCGAAGAAGGAGGCCCTGCAGGGCTGACCCCGGCCGGGCGGCGCCGGTTCGGCACGGGCCGAACCTACCGGGGCAGCTCCCGGGCGATCAGCTCCGCCAGGTGCAGGGCCCTGCGCCCGTCCGCGAGTTGGGCGATCTGGGTGCGGCAGCTGAAGCCGTCCGCCAGTACCACGGTGTCCGGGTCGGCCGCCCGTAGCTCGGGCAGCAGCACCCGTTCGGCGATCGCCTCGGACACCTCGAAGTGGCCCTGCTCGAAGCCGAAGTTGCCCGCCAGCCCGCAGCAGCCGGAGTCCAGCACCCGGTTGTGCAGGCCGAGTCGGGACTCGACCCGGCGGTCGGCGGCACTGCCGAGCACCGCGTGCTGGTGGCAGTGGGTCTGGGTGACGGCCTCCAGCCGGACCCGGGGGAGCGGGGCGTCCGGGGCGTACTCGTCGATGAACTCGGCGAAGGTGCGGGTCCGTTCGGAGAGCGGGCGGCCGTCCGCGCCGAGCAGTCGGGGGAGGTCCTCGCGCAGGGTGGCGGTGCAGCTGGGGTCCAGGCCGACCACGGGGGTGTCGGCCGGGAGCCCGGCGGCCGCCAGTGCGTCCAGGCTGCGCCGCAACACCCGCCGGGCGGTGCCGAGTTGGCCGGTGGAGTACCAGGTGAGGCCGCAGCACACCGGGCCGTCCGGCAGCCGGACGTCGAAGCCCAGGTGTTCCAGCACCTCGACGGCCGAGCGCAGCACGTTCGGCTGGAGGTGGTTCGAGAAGGTGTCCGGCCACAGCAGTACCGGCCGGGCGCCCGCCGGTGCGGGGTGCTGCGGGCGCCGCCGCCGGTACCAGCGGGTGAAGGTCTCGGGCGGGAAGACCGGCAGCACCCGTCGCCGGTCGATCCCGCCGAGCCGCTTGAGCAGGGTGCCGGCCGGGGAGCGGACCAGTGTGTTGGCCGCCGCGGGCGCCCGCTCGACGGCCCGCAGCCACAGCGGCAGCCAGCCCATCGAGTAGTGGGCGAGCGGGCGCGGGCGGTGCCGGTAGTGCTGGTACAGGAACTCGGTCTTGTAGGTCGCCATGTCGACGTGCACCGGGCAGTCGCTCGCGCAGCCCTTGCAGCTCAGGCAGAGGTCCAGCGCCTCCCGCACCTCCGCCGAGCGCCAGCCGTCCGGGACGGCGTCGCCGCGCAGCATCTCGGCGAGCAGCCGGGCCCGGCCCCGGGTGGAGTGCCGCTCCTCGCCGGTGGCCATGTAACTGGGGCACATCACCCCGGTGGTCGGGTCCACGCACTTGGCGACGCCCACGCAGCGGTGCACCGCCCGGGCGAGGCTGCCGCCGTCCTGCTCGTACGGCAGGGCCAGTGGCAGCGGGCGGCGCGGGGCGGTGACGAAGCGCAGGTCGGCGTCGAGCGGGCGCGGGTCGACCAGTACGCCCGGGTTGAGCAGGTGCTCCGGGTCCCAGATCCGCTTGAACTCGCCGAACAGGGCGATGACTTCGGGCGGGTACAGGCGCGGCAGCAGCTCGCCCCGGGCCTGTCCGTCGCCGTGCTCGCCGGAGAGCGAACCGCCGTAGGAGACCGCCAGATCGGCCGCCTGCTCCAGGAACTCCCGGAACAGCGGCAGCCGTTGCGGGTCGTCCAGCGGGAAGTCGATCCGCAGGTGCACGCAGCCGTCGCCGAAGTGCCCGTACGGGACGCCGTGCAGGCCGTGTCGGCGCAGCAGGGCGCGCAGTCCGCGCAGGTAGTCGCCGAGCCGCTCGGGCGGGACGGCGGAGTCCTCCCAGCCGGGCCAGGCCTCGCCGCCCCCGGGCAGCCGGGTGACGATCCCGGCGCCCGCCTCCCGCACGGCCCACAGCTGGCGCTGCTCGGCCGGGTCGGTGACCAGGGAGACGGTGGCGGTGCGCTCGCGGCGCACCGCGTCGGCGAGCCGGCGGGCGCCCTGGTAGGCCTCCAGGGCGGTGGCGCCGCCGGTCTCCAGGAACAGCCAGCACTCGCCGGCCGGCAGTCGGTCCAGGGCGGGCGGGCGCGGGCCGGTCGCGAGCAGCGCGGCGACCAGGTCGGCGGCCATGCCCTCGGCGGTCAGCGGGCCGTACGGCAGCAGCGCCGGGACGGCGTCGGCGGCGGCGCCCTCGTCGGGGTAGCCGGCCACCACCAGGGCGCGGGCCGCGGGGGCATGGACCAGGCGGACGGTGGCGCCCAGCAGCAGGGCGCAGGTGCCCTCGGTGCCGGTCAGGGCCCGGGCGAGGTGGTGGCCGCGCTCGGGCAGCAGGGCGTCCAGGGGATAGCCGGAGGTTCGGCGGGGCAGTTGCGGCATGCCCTGCCGGATGGTGGCGAGGTTGCGGTCGGTGAAGTCCTGGAGCTCGCGGTGCAGCTGCCCGACCCGGCCGGGTGCGTCCGGCAGTGCCGCGCGCTCGGCGGGGGTGAGCGGGCCGCCGACGGTCAGCTCGGTGCCGTCGGCGAGCAGCAGCTCCAGCTGCTCCACGTTGTCGGAGGTGCGCCCCCAGGCGAGCGAGCGGGCGCCGCAGGCGTCGTTGCCGATCATGCCGCCGAGGGTGCAGCGGCTGTGGGTGGACGGGTCGGGGCCGAAGCGCAGCCCGTACGGCGCGGCGGCGCGCTGGAGGTCGTCCAGCACGGTGCCGGGCTGGACGCGCGCGGTGCGGGCCCCGGGGTCGACCGCCAGCACCGCGCCGAGGTGGCGGCGGAAGTCCAGCACCACCGCGCCCGGCCCGATCGCCTGCCCGCCGATGCTCGTCCCGGCCCCGCGCGCCACGACCGGCACGCCGTACTGCCGGCACAGCGCCAGCGCGGTGCGCACGTCGTCCGGGTCGGCGGGCTTGACCACGCCGAGCGGCAGCTGCCGGTAGTTGGAGGCGTCATGGCCGTACACCGTGCGCTCGGCGGCGCCGAACCGCACCTCGCCGCGCAGCACGGCGGCCAGCTCACGGGCCAGTTCGGCGCCGGGAACGGCGGACGGACGGCTCACCAGGGCCTCCCAGGAAGTGGACTCCGCCGATGATGGCAGCCACCCCGCCGCCCGGCCGCCGGGCACGACGCCCGGCTCACCCGGCTGGGGGCTACTTCCGGCCGGTGAGGGTGCCGCGGGCGATGTGGGAGAGCTTGGCGACCTCGAAGGCCGGGTAGGCGCCGCCGGCCAGGAGGGAGAACTTGATGCCCTCGCGGCCGGTGGGCTTGCGGTGGCCCGGGGGCTGGAAGCGGCGGTGGTGTTCGGCGGCGCGGTGGAAGAACTGGGGGCGCTCGGCGCGGGTGACGCAGCCGGCGAGGTCGAACACGAAGAGGTAGTGCCGGATCATCCGGACGAACAGGGCGTCGCGCACCGCGTAGAGGTGGGGCTGCTCCTCCAGCAGGGCGAAGCTGCGCTCGTACTGGTCGAAGAGGTCGAAGACGCTGCTGCCCGGGCCGCCGACCGGGTGGACGGTCTCCCGGCGGCGCAGCTGGACGCACTCGCGCGCCAGCACGGCGGCCGTGCGGGCGCCGAGCAGGGCCGCGTGGACGACCGGGATCTCCTCGTAGCGGCCGTCGGGGAAGGCGAGCCCGAGGTCCTCCCAGTGGCCGCGGCGGATCAGCCGGTCCCAGATCAGCGGCGGCGCGCCGAACAGCTCGGGTCGGTCGAAGGGGGCGAACGGCTCGGGGCCGGCCTCGGCGAGCAGGGCCTCGGCGCCGCCCGGCCAGTCGCGGTCGTTGTGGCGGCGGGAGTGGCCGAACAGCAGGACGTCGACCGGGCCGGTCTGCTGGAGCCGGTCGGCGAGCGTCTGGAGGGCGTCCCGGGGCAGCAGGTGGTCGGCGTCCAGGAACAGCAGGTGGTCGCCGGTGGCCCGTGCCGCCCCCGCGTTCCGGCTCACCCCGACCCCGACGGCCGCGTTCAGGTGCAGCACCGACACCCGCGGGTGGCGGGCCGCGTAGGCGTCGGCGAGCCCGCCCGCGGTCTCGGGGGAGCGGTCGGCGACCACGATCACCTCGACGTTCGCCAGGGTCTGGGCGAGCAGCGAGTCCAGGCAGTCGGCGAGCTGTCCGTGCTGGTCGTAGGCGGGGAGCACGACGCTGATCAGGGGTGAGGGCATGACGCCGGAGCGTAAGAGGGCCCGCGAACCGTGGCAAAGTGCTGACGGCGCGTAATTAGGACCAATTAGCGGCAAATCGTACGAGCGTACGCCATATCTTCACGCCGCCTTCCGGACGCGTCCACGCCAGGCGACGACGCCGCCAGGCCCGCGACGCGGAGTGCGTCGCGGGCCTGGGGCGTGTACGGAGGGCGGCTCGGCCGGGGGCCGGCTCAGTACCAGTGGTGGCTCTGCCAGAACGCCCAGGCGCCGCAGGGGCTGCCGTAGCGGGAGTTCATGTAGTCCAGGCCCCACTTGATCTGGGTGGCCGGGTTGGTCTTCCAGTCCGAGCCCGCCGAGGCCATCTTGGAGCCGGGCAGCGCCTGGACCAGGCCGTAGGCGCCGGAGGAGGCGTTGACGGCCATCGGGTTCCAGCTGCTCTCGCGGGACACGATGTTGCTGAAGCACTGCAGCTGGCCGGCCGGCACGATCTGCGCGGCGATCTGCTGCGGGGTGCCGGAGGGGGCGGCGAGGGCCTGGCGCTGCTGGGAGCGGGAGGCGGCGGCGTCGGCCTGGGCCTTGGCGTCCGCCTGGGCCTTCGCGTCGGCCTCGGCCTGCGCCTGGGCGGCGGCCTGGGTCTGGGCGGCGGCGTCCGCCTCGGCCTTCGCCTGGGCGTCCTGGGCGTCCTGGGCGGCCTTCTGGGCAGCGGCAGCGGCGTCGGCCTGCACCTGGTCGGCCACC
Organism: Kitasatospora sp. NPDC030952; assembly: GCF_055571335.1. Lineage (NCBI taxonomy): Bacteria > Bacillati > Actinomycetota > Actinomycetes > Kitasatosporales > Streptomycetaceae > Kitasatospora > Kitasatospora sp. NPDC030952. The sequence continues at coordinate 447,604 of NZ_JBVIFM010000002.1, read as the reverse complement.
GGCTTGCCGTCCACCGTGACGGCGGCCGCGGGGGCGGCGGCCTCGGTGGAGGTCCCGCCCTGCGGGAGGGCGAGCGCGGCGGTGGCGGCGCTCGCGACCACGAGGGTGGCGATGCCGGTGATCAGGGAGTTGCGGCGGGCATGGCTGAGCTGCATGGAGCGGTCGATCCTTTTCCGTCGGGGGCCGTGCCGGGGGCACCGGGCGCGGGGCATCGCACGGGCTCCGGGTGAGCGGGGCCCGCGCGGCCGTCCGGGACGGCCGTGGCGCCCCGGCGGAGAACGGCGGGGCGGGCGGGCTGCGCACGGCGGACGGGGCCGGCCAGCGCTGCCTGGCGACGGGCCATTCTTGGCAGGGCCGGGGACGGGTGGCAAAGGCGCTCGCTACTACGCCGCGTAGTGGCTGAGGGGCGGGTGCGGCCGGACGCGCCGATGGTTTTGGGGAGGTTTGTCCGGTTTTGGCGTCCGAGGGTCAGGGGCGGGCGGCGTCGGCGGAAGATGAGGCCCGGAGGCTCGATGGCCTGGGTTCTTCAGGCCGGGCCCGGCTGTGGGGCTGGCGGCCGGCGGTCGGAGAGCGGTGCCGGGTGCCAGGTGGACCGACCGTGACAACTATCCAGGACCGTAGATACGAAACCCCCTGTGGGCGGGCTCACACGGGCGCGGCACCGACATCGACGCAGCGTGACCGACCGATGGCGGCCCGGTGGACGGGGACGGACCGGGCGGGAACGGGACCGGGCGGGGAACGGCACCGGACGGGGAACGGGGCCAGGTGGGAACGGCACCGGGCGGGAACGGGACCGGGCCCGGGAGCCTCCGCAACGGCTCCCGGGCCCGGCGTTCAAGCGCGGCGCGGACGGGTCAGGAGCCCGCCGCCACCGCCGCCCGCCGCCGTCGGCCCACCACGGCCGAGGCGCCGAGCACGATCGCCGCGGCGACCAGCGAGAGGTACATCTGCTTGCGGCCGTCCTCGGTGGTGAACATGTACGCCATCACGAACCCGATCATGCCCATCGCGGTCCAGGTCAGGTACGGGAAGAGCCACATCCGCACGGTCAGGCGCTCGGGCGTCTCCCGCTCGATGATCCGGCGCATCCGCAGCTGGGTCGCGCAGATCACCAGCCAGACGAACAGTGCGACCGCGCCGGAGGAGTTGAGCAGGAAGGCGAAGATGGTGTCCGGCGAGTAGTAGTTGAGGAAGACGGCGATGAAGCCGAAGACCACCGAGGAGAGGATGGCCACCCGCGGCACGCCGCGCGAGGTCACGGTCGCGAAGGCCTTCGGCGCGTCGCCGCGCTGACCGAGCGAGAAGGCCATCCGGGAGGCGGTGTACATCCCGGAGTTGAGGCAGGACAGCACGGCCGTCAGCACGATCACGTCCATCACCTGGCCCGCGTGCGGGATTCCCACGTGGTTCAGGACCGCCACGTACGGGCTGGCCTTGACCTCGGCCGAGTCCCAGGGCAGCAGGGTGACCACGAGCAGGATCGAGCCCAGGTAGAAGACGCCGATCCGCCAGATCACGCTGTTGGTGGCCTTGGTGACAGCCTTCTGCGGGTCCTCCGACTCGCCGGCGGCGAGCGTGACGATCTCGCTGCCCATGAAGGCGAAGACGACGGTCAGCATGCCGGTGAACACCGCGCCCACGCCGTGCGGCAGGAAGCCGCCGTGGCCGGTCAGGTTGCTGAGGCCGACCGCGTGGGTGTTCGGCAGCACGCCGAAGACGGCGAGGGCGCCGATGACCAGGAACGCCGCGATCGCGACCACCTTGATCCCGGCGAACCAGAACTCGAACTCGCCGTACGAGGACACCGAGAAGAGGTTGGTGGCGGTCAGCACCGCCATCACGATCAGTGCCCAGCCCCACTGCGGGACGCCGGGCACCCAGTTGTGGAGGATCTTCGCGCCGGCCGTCGCCTCGACCGCGAGCACCACGACCCAGAAGAACCAGTACAGCCAGCCGATGGTGAAGCCGGCCCAGCGGCCCAGCGCGCGGTCCGCGTACGCCGAGAACGAGCCGCTCTGCGGGTCGGCCGCCGCCATCTCGCCGAGCATCCGCATCACCAGCACCACCAGCACGCCGGCCAGGGTGTAGGAGAGCAGGATGCCGGGACCGGTGGTGGCGATGCCCGCGCCGGAGCCGACGAACAGGCCGGCGCCGATCACACCGCCGATGGCGATCATCGACAGGTGGCGGTTCTTGAGCCCGGCCTTCAGGTGGCCGTCGCCACCGTGTCCGACCGGGCCGAGCTGGTGGGGGACCTGGGTGGTGTCCGCCGCCTGCTTGGTGGAGTCCGCACTCATGGAGGGTGTCCTCTGTTCTTTCCCGCGCGGCATGACCCTCGGCTCGTCGCGCCGGAGGGTGGGGGGACAGACCCGCGCATTGCGGTGCAACCTACTTTCTACGCCCGGGTATCGGAACAGCTGTTTGATAACTGTTCGCTCACCGGACACAAAAGGCCAGGTCAGAGCCGGTGGAAAAGTGGCGGGAAAGGCTCAAATCTGACGCATCGTCACCCTGGCGGGAACCCGCCAGGCCGTGCGGAGGCCCGGACTCCCCGCCCGCGGCCGGCGGCCCCGCGCCCGGAGCCCCGCGCTGTGGCCGATCCGGGCGAACGCGCGCACAGTGGGAAACATGCAGACCACCTGGAAGGGGACGATCAGCTTCGGGCTGGTCAGCATCCCCGTCCACCTCTACTCCGCGACCCAGGAGCACGACGTCCCGCTGCACCAGGTGCACGCCAAGGACGGTGGCCGGGTGCGGATGAAGCGGTACTGCGAGCGGGAGGAGAAGGAGGTCCCGTACGCGGAGATCGCCAAGGGCTACGAGTCGCCCGACGGCCGGACGGTCACGCTCAGCGACGAGGACCTCGCCGACCTGCCGCTGCCCAGCAAGAAGGTCATCGACGTGCTGGCCTTCGTGGACGCCGGCGAGATCGACCCGCTGATGTTCTCCAAGGCCTACTACGTGGGCGTCGCCGACAAGGCGGCCGCCAAGCCGTACGCCCTGCTGCGCGACGCGCTGGTGGAGTCCGGGCAGATCGCGGTCACCAAGATCGCGCTGCGCACCCGGGAGTCGCCCGCGGTGCTGCGGGTGCACGACGGGACGCTCGTCCTGCAGACCTGCATCTGGCCCGACGAGGTCCGCCCGGCGGCCGGGATCGCGCCCGAGGAGGACGTCACGGTGCGGCCGCAGGAGCTCAAGATGGCGCGCTCGCTGATGGACACCCTCTCCGAGGACTTCGACCTCGCCCAGCTGCACGACGACTACCAGCAGGCGCTCCAGCAGGTGATCACCGCCCGGCTGGAGGGCGTCGAGCTGCCGCACGAGGAGGAGTCCGGCGAGGCGCCGGACAACGTGATCGACCTGATGGAGGCGCTGCGCAGCAGCCTCAAGCAGGCCAAGGGCGGGCGGGCACCGGCCGCGGCGGCGCCGGAAGAGCCGGAAGAGCCGGAGAAGGCGGAGAAGGCGGAGAAGCCGGAGGGCGGGAAGCCCGCGCCCCGCAAGCGCGCCGCCGCGAAGAAGACCGCCGCGAAGAAGACCGCCGCCGGGGCGGCCGGGAAGGCCGCCACCGCGAAGAAGACCACCACCCGTAAGTCCACGGCTCCGCGCAAGGCCTCCTGACCGCGCGGGCCGGGGAGCCCCCCCGACGACCGCAGGAGATCCCGATGGACCTGCTCACCTACAAGGAGCTCGACAGCGGCCCCGACGCCCCGAAGGACCGGAGCTGGGGCTACCGGGCCTGGCACTGGCTGCTCAGCCTCAGTCCCACCGTCGTGACCTTCATGGTCGCGCTCTCGATCGGCCTGCTCATGGTCGAGGTCCAGACGGAGTGGGACCCGATGATCGGGCTGATGGCCTTCTTCTGGCTCCTGACCTTCATCGCACTGGTCGGCATGGTCGCCCGCTGGGTGACGCCCGGCCGGGGCAGGCACCGGATGGCGGCCTGACGGTCGGCCGGGCGGCACGCGGCTCCGGGCGTACTCAGCCGATCCACACCGTGGTGACGTTGCAGAACTCCCGGATGCCGTGCCCGGAGAGCTCCCGCCCGAAGCCCGAGCGCTTGACCCCGCCGAAGGGCAGCGCGGGGTGGGAGGCGGTCATCCCGTTGAAGAACACCCCGCCGGCCTGGATGTCGCGGACGAAGCGCTCCTGCTCGTCCCGGTCGGTGGTCCAGACGTTGGAGCTGAGCCCGAACGGGGTGTCGTTGGCCAGCGCCACCGCCTCGTCCAGGTCGGCGACCCGGTAGACGGTGGCGACCGGGCCGAAGGTCTCCTCCTGGTGGATCCGCATCGCCGGGGTGACGCCGGTCAGGACGGTCGGCTCGTAGAACCAGCCGGTGTCCCAGCCCATCGGGCGGTTGCCGCCGCACTCGACCCGGGCGCCGTGGGTGCGGGCGTCCTCGACCAGCTCCTCCAGGTCGTCCCGGCCCTGGCGGCTGGCCAGCGGGCCGACGTCGGTGGCCTCGTCCATCGGGTCGCCGATCCGCAGCGCGCGCATCGCCTCGGTGAAGGCGGCGGTGAAGCGGTCGTAGACGTCGGTGTGCACGATGAAGCGCTTGGCGGCGATGCAGGACTGGCCGTTGTTCTGCACCCGGGCCCGGACGGCGGTGGCCACCGCGGCGTCCAGGTCGGCGCTCGGCAGCACCACGTACGGGTCGCTGCCGCCCAGCTCCAGCACCGCCTTCTTCACCTCGTCCGCGGCGGTGGCCGCGACCGCCCGCCCGGCCGGCTCGCTGCCGGTGAGGGTGACGGCGGCGACCCGGCGGTCCCGGATCACGCCCTCGACCGCGCCCGAGCCGATCAGCAGGGTCTGGAAGCAGCCCTCGGGGAAGCCGGCCCGCCGGAACAGCTCCTCGATCGCGAGCGCGGTGCGCGGCACGTTGGAGGCGTGCTTGAGCAGGCCCGTGTTGCCCGCCATCAGGGCCGGCGCGGCGAACCGGATCACCTGCCAGAACGGGAAGTTCCACGGCATCACGGCGAGCACCGGGCCGATCGGGCGGTAACGGACGTACGCGCGGGCGGCCCCGCTGTCGGCCACGTCGGCCGGGGCGGGGTGCTCGTCGGCGAGCAGCGCCTCCGCGTGGTCGGCGTACCAGCGCATCGCCTTGGCGCACTTGGCGGCCTCGGCCCGGGCGGCGGCGAGCGGCTTGCCCATCTCCTCGGTCATGGTGCGGGCGAGCGGTTCCTGGTCCTGGTCCAGCAGGTCGGCGGCGCGGTGCATCAGTTCGGCGCGGGCGGCGAAGGAGGTGCCGCGGTAGCCGTGGAAGGCGGCCTCGGCGCGGGCCAGCCGCCGCTCGACGCCGGCCGCGTCGAGCGGTTCGAAGGTCTGGATGATCTCGCCGGTCGCGGGGTTGACGCTGGCGATGGGCATGCGGGGCTCCCAGTGGCGGGTTCGGGTCCGGTGCGTCTGCTCTCACACCCTCCCCGACGGCCCGCCCCCGGGCGCGCCACCGCTGCCCGGCGTGTCCCGCCGGGCAGCGGTGGCGCCCCTCACTCGGGCAGCGACTCCACCCGGGCCGCCACCTCCCGGGCCCGGGCTCCGGCCCTGGTCCGGGCGGCGGTCACCTGCCGGAGGGGGAAGCGGTGCAGGTACTCGGCCTCCAGCTCGCCGGTGCGCAGCGTGTGCCGGTTCAGCGCCTCCTCCGAGCCGTACAGGAAGGTCTCGTGGCGGGTGCGGTGCAGCTGCTCCAGCTCGTGCAGCAGGGTGTCGTTGCCCAGGGCGTGCGGAGAGACGCCCCCGGGCCGGATGTGCGGGTCGTTGACGTGGCGCATCTCGGTACCTCCTCGGCGCGGGCCCCTCCTCCAGTGTCGGGTGCCCGGCGCCGGTGCACCCGTTCTCGTCGGACGAATTGGACAAGGGGTGTTGTAAAAGAGATGTCGTACAAGAACTCTTGTGGATATTCTCCGGGGCATGGACGACACCACGGACCGATCGCGCGGCGCCCGGGAGATCCAGGACTCCCGGGTGCTCGCCGCCCTCACCCACCCGCTGCGCCGCCGACTGATCGACCTGCTCAAGGTCGACGGCCCCGCCACCGTCGGGCGGCTGGCCGAGCGCACCGAGCAGGCGGTCGGCAACGTCAGCCACCACCTGAGGGTGCTGGCCGAGAGCGGACTGATCGAGGAGGCGCCCGAGTTCGCCCGGGACCGGCGCGAGCGGTGGTGGCGGCTGGCCGACCGCGAACTCAGCTGGACCAGGGCCGACTTCGACGGGGACCCGGTCACCGAGGCGGTCGCCGACGCGGCCGGGTCGATCCTGCTGGAACGCCAGGTCGAGCTGGTCCGCGAGTGGGCGGTGCGGCGCGGCGGCTACCCGCCCGAATGGCGGGACGGCTGCTCGGTGGCCACCCAGACCTGGCTGCGGCTCACCCCGGAGGAGGCCCGGGAGCTGGCGGCCGACCTGCACGCGGTGATCCAGCAGTGGGCGCGGCGGTCGGTGCCCCAGGACGGGCGGGAGCGCGAGACCGTCCTGGCCTTCGCCCACAGCGTCCCGGCGCGCCCGTGACCGCCGTCACCCCGTCCGCGTCGCCCGGCGCGCCCGAAGTCCGCGCCCGCTGGGGCCTGTTCGCCCAGCGGGACTTCCGGCTGCTGTGGGCCGGGCAGACCGTCAGCCGGCTGGGCAGCAGCGTCACCACCGTCGCGCTGCCGCTGGTCGCGGTGCTCACCCTGGACGCCGGGCCGCTCGCCACCGGCCTGCTGACCAGCGCGGTCTGGCTGCCCTGGCTGCTGTTCGGCCTGCCCGCCGGGGTGTGGGTCGGCCGGGCGCCCCGGCGGGCCGTGATGATCGGCTGCAACCTCGGCTCCGCCGCGCTGTTCGCCAGCGTGCCGGTGGCGGACCGGCTCGGGGTGCTCACCCTGGCGCAGCTGCTGGCCGTGGCCTTCCTCAGCGGGGTCTCGGCGGTGTTCTTCGGCGCGGCCGAACAGGCCTACCTGCCCGAACTGGTGGCGCCGGAACACCTGATCGAGGGCAACGCCAAGCTGGAGGGCAGCGGCTCGGCGGCCGAGGTGGCCGGCCGCGGCCTGGCCGGGCTGACCGTCCAACTGCTCGGCGCGGCGGCCGGGTTGCTCATCGACGCGGTGAGCTTCCTGATCGCGGCCGGCACCCTGCTGCGGATCCGCTCCCGGCCGCAGCCGGTGGCCCCCGAGCGGGCGGGCCTGCTCGGACAGGTCCGGGAGGGCCTGTCCTTCCTCCTGCGCGACCCCTACCTGCGGGCCTTCCTGTGCTTCGGTGCGGCGGCGAACTTCGCGCTCATGGGCTACCAGTCGATCCTGGTGCTGTTCCTGGTCCGGGAGGCCGGGATCGCCCCCGGCTGGGTCGGCGCGCTCGCCTCCGCCGCCGCGGTCGGCGGGGTGCTCGGCGCGTCCGCGGCCCGACCGCTGTGCCGCCGGCTGGGCACGGCCCGCGCGGTGCGGACCGTGCTGCTCACCGCCGTACCGCTCGGGCTGCTGATGCCGCTGGCCGCCCCGGGGCTCGGCACGGCGCTGTACGTGGTCGGCGCGCTCGGGGTGGTCGCGGCGGTGGTGCTCTGCAACGTGGTGCTCGGCAGCTTCCGGCAGTCCTACACCCCGCCCGCGCTGCTCACCCGGGTGGCGGCCGGCTCGATGTTCGCCGTCCACGCCACCATCCCGCTCGGCGCCCTGGCCGGCGGCGCGCTGGGCGCGGCGATCGGGCTGCGGACCACCATGTGGGTGATGACCGGTCTGCTGGTACTGGCCGGCACGCTGCCGCTGTTCTCGCCACTGCGCACCCTGCGGGAACTGCCCACGGCGCCCCCGAAGATCGGGAAGATCGTAGGATGAATTCCGTTCCTTCAGGCCCGTTCCCCGACAGCTCGGACAGATCGCCCATGCCGCTTCCCAAGGCCGAACTCCACCTGCACATCGAAGGCACCCTCGAACCCGAGCTGGCCTTCGCCCTCGCCGCCCGCAACTCCGTCACGCTGCCGTACGCCGACACCGAGGCACTGCGGAAGGCGTACTCCTTCAGCGACCTGCAGTCCTTCCTCGACCTCTACTACGCGCTGATGGCCGTGCTGCGCACCGAGCAGGACTTCGCCGACCTCGCGGACGCCTACCTGGCCCGGGCCGCCGAACAGGGTGTGCGGCACGCGGAGATCTTCTTCGACCCCCAGGCGCACACCGCGCGCGGGGTGCCGCTCGGCGTGGTGGTGGACGGTCTGACCCGGGCGCTGTCGCGCAGCGAGGAGCGGTACGGCATCAGCACCCAGCTGATCATGTGCTTCCTGCGCGACGAGTCCGCCGAGTCCGCGCTGGACACCTTCGAGGCCGCCCGCCCGTACTTCGACCGGATCGCCGGCATCGGCCTGGACTCCGCCGAGGTCGGCAACCCGCCCGCGAAGTTCCGCGAGGTCTACCGCCGGGCCGCCGAGGCCGGGCTGCGCCGGGTCGCCCACGCGGGCGAGGAGGGCCCGGCCTCGTACGTCACCGAGGCACTGGACGTCCTCGGCGTCGAGCGGATCGACCACGGGCTGCGCTGCCTGGAGGACGGCGGACTCGTCGCCCGGCTGGTCCGCGAGCAGATCCCGCTCACCCTCTGCCCGCTCTCCAACGTCCGGCTGCGCTGCATCGACACCCTCGCCGACCACCCGCTGCGCGAGATGCTGGACGCCGGCCTGCTGGTCACCGTCAACTCCGACGACCCGGCCTACTTCGGCGGCTACGTCGAGGACAACTTCCGCGCCGTCCGGCAAGCCCTGGCCCTCGACCAGGAGACCCTGCGCCGGCTGGCCGCCAACTCCTTCCGGGCCTCCTTCATCGACGACCGGCGCCGGGCCGAACTCCTGGCCGAGGTCGAGCGGTTCAGGTTCGAACCGGCCGAGGAGTGAGCACGGATCCGGGCGAATGCCCGACCCGGACGGGCTGGTCTCACTAGCCTGTCCGGGTGACCACCCCACCGCCGGAGCAACTGGCTCAGTTCGGTCTGCTGGACCTCGCGGTCGACCTCTCCGTGCCGCAGGTGTACTCGGGCACGGACTTCACGGTGTACCTGCACGTGAAGAACCCGTTCTCGGTGCCGGTCTGGCTCGACGCGGTCGAGCTGAGCCTGCCGACCCAGCTGGAGTGGCGGGCGCCGGAGCAGCCCGAGAAGCCGGCGGAGCCCGCCCTCCCGGAGGGTGAGGTCGAACGGTTGATCGCCGCCATCGGGGACCGCAACGCCCGTCGGCGGCGGTTGGCGGCGGGTCTGTCGTCGCTCCTGCTGTCGACCGAGAAGCGGCTGGAGATCGAGGACGAGATCGCCGCGCTGGACCAGGCGAACGACCGTGACCAGGCCCTGCTCGACGGCACCGGGGACCAACTGCACGTCCGGGCCTACGACGGATCGAGCGTGACCGTGGTCGGAGGGGCTCGGCAGACCCACATCCGCTCGTACGACGGCGCGGCCGTGACGGTGTACCCGGAGCGGTCGGCGGAGCAGGAGCGCGTGCCGCTGGTCGGCTCGCTCCCCCGGGGGACGGCGCTGGAACCAGGGTCGACCGACGTCTGGACCATCCGCCTCGGCACCGGGCGCAGCCCGTTCTTCGTCCCCGCGAGCTACCGCCTGCAGTTCACCGTCGTCTACGGGCTGACCCCGCGACAGGAGATCGCCCCGCCGCCCGGATCGGACCGGGCCGCGTCGGAGCGTCGGCGGGTCCTCTCCAACACCACCGCGCTGACCGTCCCGCTCAAGGCCGCCCTGTGGAACGTGATGACCGGCGGGGTCACCGGTGGCCTGGTCGGCAGCGTGGCCCGCTCGCTCCAGGAGGCGCAGAGCCTGGGCGCGCTGGTCGAGCAGCACCTGGGGACGGCGATGGGCTCCCTGGTGCTGGCCGTGATCCTCAGCGGTGCGGCGATCGTGTTCGCCGCGCGGAAGTCGGAGGCGCCGTCCTTCGTCACGGTCGAGGACTTCTGGGGCGGCGTGCTGGTGGGCTTCCTGGTCGGCTACTCGGGCACCGCCGCGTTCGCCCTGCTCACCGGGGTGTCGACGTAGCGTCGCGGTCCCGGGCGTAGTGCAGCAGGGTCACGCCGTTGGTGAAGCGGTGGGTCTCCAGCAGGGTGAGCGGGACGGGCTGCTCGGTGGGGCGGAACAGCAGGGTGCCGCGGCCGAGGACGACGGGGTGGACGTAGATCCGGAACTCGTCGATCAGGTCTTGGGCCAGGAAGGACTCGGCCAGCTCGGCGCCGCCGAGGGAGAGGTCCCCGCCGGGGCCGGCGGTGAGGGCGGCGACGGTCTCGGGGGTGACCTCGCGGACGACGGTGGTGTTCCAGCCGGCGTGGTCGAGGGTGCGGGAGAAGACGGTCTTCGGCATCGCCCGCCAGATGCCCGCGAACTCCTTCATCGGGCCGTCGGCGGCCGGGTCCCGGTCGGCGGTGGGCCAGAACGCGGCCATCAGCTCGTGGGTGCGCCGGCCGGAGACGAAACCACCCATTCGGGCGAGTACGCGGTTGAAGTGGGTGTGCACCTCGTCGTCGACCCGGTGCCAGCCGAGATCGTGGTCCGGGCCCTCGAAGTAGCCGTCCAGGGAGACGTTGGAGAAGTGGACGATCTTGCGTCGCATGGCGGCCTCGTCAGGGGGAGGGTCCGCCGCCCCCTCGGCTGGGGGTGGTGGGGAGGGGGCGGCGGACGGGGATCAGAGCAAGGTGCTCCAGTAGTACCAGAACCGGTTGAGCACCAGCAGCGCGATCACCGCGTACCAGAGCGCCGGGACGACCCAGTGGTAGCGCACGGCCTCCCGCACCACCGTCCGCGTCCTCGGGCCGACCGGGATCACCCCGGAGCGCAGGTTGTGCAGGGTGGTGTACCAGAACAGCGGGATCATCGCGGCCCACACCACCATGCAGTACGGGCAGAGCGCGCCGATCCGGTACAGCGCCTGGTACATCAGCCAGGTCACGAAGCCGACCCCGAAGACCGTCCCGGCCTGCAGGCCGAGCCAGAACCAGCGCCGGTACGCCGCCCCGGCGAGCAGCCCGGCGCCGATCGCCATCACCACCCCGAAACCGGCCAGGCCGATCAGCGAGTTGGGGAAACCGAAGGCCTCCGCCTGCTCGCTGCGCATGATCGAACCGCAGCTGATGATCGGATTGATGTTGCAGCTGGGGACGTACGACGGGTCCTTCAGCAGCCGGATCTTGTCCAGGGTGAGGACCGTCGAGGCGAACAGGCCGACCGCGCCGCCGATCAGCAGCAGCCAGGCGAACGGGCGGCTCGCGCCGAAGGTCCGCGCGGTGGGGGCGGGTGCGGCGATGGTCACCCGGTCACCTGCTTGACCATCGCGGTGAACTGCTCGGGGGAGGCGGCCTTGCCGTTGGTCAGCACGTCCAGCTTCTTGCCGTCGAGCTTGACGGTCGGGGTGCCGGTGACGTCGCTCTTGTTGAACTCCTCGTTCACCTTGGCCGCCCACGGGGCGTAGGTGCCGTCCTGGACGGCCTTGACGAAGCCGTCGGTCTTCAGGCCGGGGACCTGTCCGGCCAGGTCCAGGAGGTGGTTGACGTCGCCGAAGTCGTCGCTGCGCTCGTCGGGCTGGTTGGCGTACAGCACGTCGTGGAAGGCCTTGAACTTGTCCACGCCCTCGTTCAGCGCGGCGCCGGCGGCGGCCAGCGCGGTGCGCGAGCCCTTGCCGCCGAGGTTCTTGTCCAGGAACGTCGCCAGGTGGTACTCGATCTTGTACGTGCCGTTGTCGGCCAGCTGCTGGACGGTCTTGCCGGTGGTGGTCTCCAACTGCTCGCAGAACGGGCAGCGGAAGTCCTCGTAGATCTCCAGGGTGTGCGGCGCGTCGGCCTTGCCGTAGCTGATCACGGTGCCGTCGGTGCCGCCCGCGTTGGCGGGGACGACCAGTGGGCCGTTCGCCCCGGCGGCCGAGGAGGAACCGGAGGAGCCGCCGACGGCGAAGGCGACACCGGCCGCGAGGGCGAGGACGGTGGCGGAGGCGGCGCCTCCCACCACCCGGCGGCGGATCCGGTCGGAGCGCTCGGCCTGGGCGCGGGCGGCGCGCATGCGGTCGGTGGCGTTGGTCTTCGGGGCGGTCTTGCGGGTGTTGCTCATGGGGTGTCGTCCTGTTGCTCTCGGGCGTACGGGAGTGCGGCACGACCGGCATCGGGTCGGCGCGACGGAGAGACGACCGCTGGGCGAAGGGGCTCAGACGGCCAGGGCGAACACCGGCGGACCGCGCCGGACGGCCGGGCGCACCACCACGTCCTCGGCCGGGACCAGCACGCGGCTGGCCCGGGGGAACGGCACCCGGACCACCGGGCGGCCCGGGACGGGCGCGGCCAGCAGCCGAAGCCAGCGGGCGGCGGCCGGCAGGTGGGAGTGCAGGAACTCGCCCAGCACCTGGAGGGCCCGGGTGAGGCCGCTCAGGGCGGCGTCGGCGCGGCGCAGCCAGAAGGCGCCGGCCAGTGCGATCGCCGTGTGCAGCAGCAGGAGCAGCAGGACGCCGCTCTGCTCGGACACGCCGTGACCGAGCAGGAAGCCGCCGAGCGAGCCGCCGCCGCAGAGCAGCGGGCGGAAGCCCTGCCCGGCGTCGGCGGGCAGGGAGGGGCAGGAGCGCTGCGCCAGGTCGAACAGGGCGCTGACGCCGAGCTGGAGCGGGAGGAACGCCGCCGCGACCGCCGGGTAGCCGCGTTCGCGGCCGGCCAGGGCGAGGGCGAGGGCGAAGACGGCCGCCGCGGCCAGGCCCATCGTGCCGACCGGCAGCGTCCGGCCGGTGACCAGCACCTGGCCCAGCCCGGCGAGCAGCACGACCAGCGCGGCGAAGACCGCCGCGCGGAGCGTCCTGGTGACCGGGCCGATGTCCATGGCATCCGAGTCTGCCACAGGTTGAAAGTGGAACGGTCTTGTCGTCGGCGGGCTGTGAACAGCCTCACCACCCGTGCTGAGCTGGGCTTATGTGGTTCTTATGGGGCGGCGTGGGGTTCGGCGGGGACGTTGTGGGGGTGGCTGTCGGCGGCGCTCACCCGGGCCTCCAGCAAGTCCCGGAAGTGTTCGAGGTCCCCGCGCACCGCGCGCTCGATCGCCCCGGCCTGGGCGAAGCCGCGAGGGCCGCCGAACTCCTGGTGCACGGCCTCCGGGTCGTACTCCACCCGGATCTGCAGTCGGGTGTGCCGGGGGTCGAGCGGCAGCAGCGCGAACGCGCCGCTCAGGTGGACGGAGTCCAGGGTCCGCCAGGCCATCACCCGGCCCCGGCCGCGGTCGGTGATCTCGGTGTCCACCGAGCGTTCGGTGCTGCCGACCAGGACTCCGAGGTGGGCGAGGTTCCGGCCGTGGGGGTGGGCGCTGCGGACGCCGTCGACGAACTGGGGGTAGTCGTGGACGCGGTGCAGTTGCTCCCAGGTGGCGAGGACGGGGGCGGCGATGTCGATCTGTTCCTCAAGGGTGGTCATGGGGGGTTCCTCCGGGGACCAGCCTGCGCTTTGTTGGGGGGTGGGGCAAAGGGGGGCGCTGCGCGGGGCTGGGGGGTGGGGGTGGGCTTTCGGGAGGGTGGGTGGCCGTGGGCGGTTCCGGGGGTGGGCGCTCCGGGGGCTGGATGATTTTCCGACCGCCGACCCTGTGGGCAGATGGCCGGGCGCCGTTGGCGGTCTGAAAATCACCCGTTACGCCCCTCTCCGCACCCACCCCCTCCACCGCCCCCTTCCGCAGCGCGTCCCTCTCGCCTGGGGCGGGTGAGGGGGAGGTGGGGGTGGAGGGGGTGGGTGGGTGCGGGTTGGGGGTGCTGGGGGTGGGTGGGTGCGGGTTGGGGGTGTTGGGTGTGGTGGGCGCGGGGGCTTTGGCCTGCGTGGTCGTGGGGGGTGGGGGAGACTGGGCGCATGCCGGAGTTGCCCGAGGTGGAGGCGCTGTGCGCGTTCCTGGCCGAGCGGTTGACCGGGCGGGAGATCGCTCGGGTGCAGCCGGTCGCGATCAGTGCGTTGAAGACGTATGACCCGCCGGTGACGGCCCTGGAGGGGCGGGTGGTGGGGGCGGTGGGGCGGCGGGGGAAGTTCTTGGACGTGGAGGTGGGCGGGCTGCACCTGGTGGTTCATTTGGCGCGGGCAGGGTGGTTGCGGTGGCGGGATGTCCTGCCGGTGGAGCCGCCGCGGCCGGGGGCGAGGAATCCGTTGGCGGTGCGGGTGCGGCTGGTGGGGGAGGCCGGGGACGGGTTCGACCTGACCGAGGCGGGGACGAAGAAGGGGCTCGCCGTCTATGTGGTGAGGGATCCGGCGGAGGTGCCGGGGGTGGCCAGGTTGGGGCCGGATCCGTTGGATCCGGGGTTCGGGGTGGAGGAGTTCGCCGCTCTGTTGCGGGGCGAGCGGCGTCGGCTCAAGGGGGTGTTGCGGGACCAGAGCGTGTTGGCGGGGGTGGGCAACGCCTATTCGGACGAGGTGTTGCACGTGGCGCGGATGTCGCCGTACAAGTTGGCGTCGAGCTTGACGGAGGAGGAGACGGCGCGGCTGTACGAGGCGCTCGGGGGCACACTGCGGGATGCGGTGGAGCGGTCGCGCGGGTTGGCGGCGGGGGAGCTGAAGGCGGAGAAGAAGCTGGGGATGCGGGTGCACGGGCGGACGGGCCTGCCCTGTCCGGTGTGCGGGGACACGGTGCGGGAGGTGTCCTTCGCGGACTCGTCGTTGCAGTACTGCCCGACCTGTCAGACCGGGGGCAAGCCGTTGGCGGACCGGCGGATGTCGCGGCTGTTGAAGTGAGACCGGCGTCAACAGCCGCGACGGGGGTTTCAGCGCTTGATGGCGACGCCGCCCCAGTAGTAGGCGGCCTTGGGGTCGGCCGGGGGCTCGCCGTCCGGGCGCCAGGCGAGCACCGGGGAGAGGCCCGGCTCGACCAGGTCCCAGCCGTCGAAGAAGCGCAGCACGTCGTCGTAGCCGCGGGGGACCAGGGTCATCCCGCCGGCCCGGGCGGCTTCGGCGACCTTGCCGACCGCCTCCGGGGCGAAGTCCGCGGTGGGGGTGGTGAGGGCGATGCAGCTGCCGGCGGGCAGGGCGTCGCGCAGGGCGGCGACCCGGCCCCACGGGTCGTCCTCGTCGGCGATCAGCATCAGGACGGCGATCATCAGCAGGCCGACCGGCTGGGTGAGGTCCAGCGTGGAGGTGAGCGCCGGGTCGGCGAAGAGCTCCTCGGGCTTGCGCAGGTCGGCGTGGATGTAGGTGGTGCGGCTGGCCGGGCTGGAGACCATCAGGGCGCGGGCGTGGGCGAGCACGATCGGGTCGTTGTCGACGTAGACGACGCGGGTGCCGGGGCTGACGGCCTCGGCGATCTCGTGGGTGTTCGGCGAGGTGGGGATGCCGGTGCCGAGGTCGAGGAACTGGCGGATGCCGTGCTCCTGGGCCAGGTGGCGGACGGCCCGGCCCTGGAAGGCGCGGTTGGCCCTGGCCATCTCCTTGACGCTCGGGACGGCCTCCTCGATGGCCTGGCCCATGGCGCGGTCCGGCGGGAAGTTGGTCTTGCCGCCCAGCCAGTAGTCGTAGACCCGTGCGGAGTGCGGAGTGGTGGTGTCGACGCCGAAACGTTCCCACTGGCTCGGCTCGGCGGCGTCCTCGTCCTGCGGGCCCTGCTGGGGAAAGTCCTGACTTGTCGTCATGGCCACGTCCTCTGATGGCAGATCATCACACTGGTGGACGCACAGCGTAGCGGTCCTGGGGGGAGGTGTGCCGGTGGGCCGTCAGAGTGGTGATCGGGGCCGTCCGGGGTGCCCGAGGAGAGGGCCGGTGGGCAGCGGGGCAAGCATCAAGAATGCTGTCTGATCGTCAGATTAAGTTGTCGGTGACCTCTCGGATCACCTCGCGCAGGCTGTTGATGGTGGCGGCCGGGATGTCATTGCTCGGCGGTGCCGCCGCCTGTAAGAGCCCCTGGGCCACCACTGCTGCTCCGGAGGGGCGGACGGAGGTCCTGGCGACGGAGACGCCCGGGGCTCCGGTGCCCTCGGCGGCGGCCTCCCCCACGTCGTCCTCTCCGACGCCCTCCCCGGTGCCGCCGTCCGCCAGTCCTTCGGTCGCGCCGACCGTCCAGCCCGTCCGCAAGGCGCTCAGCGAGGCGGAGAGCAAGCCGGTGTACGACCTGGACCCGGCCCAGCGGGTGGTGGCGCTCACCATCGACGACGGGCCGGACCCCCGGTACACGCCCCAGGTGCTGGCGCTGCTCCAGCAGCACGGGATCCGGGCGACCTTCTTCCTGATCGGCGAGAACGCCGTCGAGCACCCGGCCCTGGTGAAGGAGATCGCGGACCGGGGCCACCACATCGCCAACCACACCTGGACCCATCCGGATCTGCGGCACATGTCGGAGGGCGCGGTCCGGGACGAGCTGGAACGCACCTCGGACCTGCTGCACCGGACCACCGGGCGGCTGCCCACCTGGTTCCGGGCGCCGGGCGGGGACTTCTCGCCGGTGTCGCTGCGGGTGGCCGCCGACCTGGGGCTGCGGAACATGTCCTGGTCGGTGGATCCGCGGGACTGGTCCCGGCCTGGGACGTCGTCGATCATCGACACCGTGCTCAAGGAGGTGCGGCCCGGGTCGATCGTGCTCAACCACGACGGCGGCGGGGACCGCTCGCAGACGGTGGCGGCGCTGAAGGCGTACCTGCCGGTGCTGATCGACTCGGGGTACCTCTTCACGGCGCCGCCGAACTGACATATGAATATCCGGGGGTTGGAAATTGAATATCGGCGGGGGTCGATATGTGGGTCGGGTAGCGGGTTTGCTGTTTAAACCACTCGAATGGGTGGATTAGAAGAAGCGTTTCTGCGGATTTCGGGCCTTTAGGGTGATCTCGCACCAGTTCGCCAGGTACCCCCGAGTACCACCTGAAAGGCCCTTTCCTATGCGTCTTCGCAATGCCGTGCTCGCCGTCGCCAGCGCCGCCGCCCTCGTCCTCGCCGTTCCGATGTCCGCCAATGCCGCCATCGGCGATTTCCTCTACAAGATCGGCCCGGGCGTGGAGACCGGCATCGCCGACCCCGAGAGCGGGAAGTGCATCGACCTGCCCGGGACGAGCGATGTGGATCCGGGTTTCGCGCCCGACAACCGCACCCGGTCGACGGCCACCGTCTTCCTGGACTTCGGCTGCCAGGGCGACGTCTTCTTCGTGATGGAGCCCGGCAAGCGGTTCGGTAAGCGGCTGCAGCTGCGCTCGGTGGTCTTCTCCTGAGCCGGGTGGCCCGGGCCGGACGGTCGGCGTAGCGTCGAACTGTCCGGCCCGGTCGCCGGCGCCTCGTCGTGCCCTCGTGGGCTGGCTGTGCCCGTGGTCGGGCGTCGCGGTCTGGGGAGAGCGAAGGAGGGCCTGGGATGACCGGCAACGGTTACGCGCATCCTGAGGCGCTGATCGGCACGGAGTGGCTGGCCCGCCATCTGGACGACGGGACGGTTCGGGTGGTCGAGGTCGACGAGGACAGCAGCGCGTACGAGCGGGACCACATTCCGGGTGCGGTCGGCTGGAACTGGACCACCGACCTGCACAGTCAGGTCGGGCGGGACTACGCGGACCGGGGGGCCGTCCAGCACCTGCTGCGGGCGGCCGGGGTGGAGGACGACACCACCGTGGTGCTGTACGGCGGCAACAACAACTGGTTCGCCGCGTACGCGTTCTGGCTGTTGCGGTTGCGGGGGTTCGGGCCGGTGAAGCTGCTGGACGGCGGGCGCAAGAAGTGGGAGCTGGAGGGGCGGGAGCTCACCCACGAGGTGATGGACTACCAGCACAGCCCGTATGTGCTGACCGGGCCGGAGCGGCCGGAGCTGCGGGCCCTGCGGGACGAGGTGCTGGCCAAGGCGGAGGTGTTCGCCAAGCCCGGCGCGGACTCGGTGCTGGTGGACGTGCGCTCCCCGGCGGAGTTCCGGGGCGAGCTGATCGCGCCACCCCATCTGCCGCAGGAGCAGGCCCAGGTGCCCGGGCACATCCCCGGGGCGGTGAACGTGCCCTGGTCGCAGGCGGCCAACGACGACGGCTCGTTCCGTTCGGCGGAGGAGCTGCGGGCGCTGTACGGGGGCAAGGGCGTCGGGCCGGAGCGCGAGGTGATCGCCTACTGCCGGATCGGCGAGCGGTCGGCGCACACCTGGTTCGCGCTCACCGAGCTGCTGGGGTACCAGCACGTGAAGAACTACGACGGCTCCTGGACGGAGTACGGCTCGCTGGTGCGGGCGCCGGTGGTGCTCGGGGCCTGAGGCGGCGCCGGTGGGGCGGGTGGGGCATGTGACGGTGGTGGGGCGCCGTCATTTCGGCGCGTTTCTTTTCATGAACATCTCATAGTTGGGGAGTGGACCGCGGGCCGCCGGGACAAGGATCGATCCGACCCGATCGTTCCGGTGATCCTGGAGGACCACGTTGCGCAAGAGACTGATCGTCTCCGCGGCCAGTGCCCTGAGCCTGTTCCTGGCCGTCCCCGCCTCGGCAGCCGACTTCCAACCCGGCGCGGCCGGGATCGGCGACCCCTACTACCCGACCTACGGCAACGGCGGCTACCGCGTCTCGCACTACGACATCCGGCTGAAGTACCAGCCCGCGACCGACGAGCTGGAGGGCACCACCACCATCCTGGCCACGGCGACCCAGGACCTCTCCCGGTTCGACCTGGACTTCGCGCTGAACGTCTCCGAGGTGCGGGTCAACGGGCGGCTCGCGACCTTCGCCACCAGCGGCGAGCAGGAGCTGCAGATCACCCCGGCCCGGCCGCTGGCCAAGGGCAGCCAGGCCACCGTGGTGGTCCGGTACAAGGGCGTGCCGTCGGAGGTCAAGAAGTACGGCTTCACCGCCTGGCACCGCACTCCGGACGGCGCGGTGGCGGCCGACGAGCCCGAGGCGGCCTGGTGGTGGTTCCCGAGCAACGACCACCCGAGCGACAAGGCCACGTACGACGTCTCGGTGCTGGTGCCGGACGGCAACCAGGTGATCAGCAACGGCGTCCTGACCGGCACCAGCTCGCAGGCCGGGTGGACCCGCTACAGCTGGCGCGAGAACAAGCCCCAGGCGACCTATCTGGCCACGCTCGCCGTCGGGAAGTTCGACATCACCACCGACACCACCGCGAGCGGGGTGCCGGTCTACAACGCGTACAGCAGGGACCTCGGCGAGAACGCGGACGCGGCCCGGGCCAGTGTGGAGCGCACCGGCGAGCTGGTGGACTGGCTGAGCGGCTACTTCGGCGACTACCCGTTCAGCTCGGTCGGCGGCTACGTGCCCAACGTCCCGACCGGCTACGCCCTGGAGACCCAGACCCGGGTCTTCTACAGCCCCAAGCAGTTCGCCAAGGGCACCAACACCTCGGTGGTCGTGCACGAGCTGGCCCACCAGTGGTACGGCGACAGCGTCTCGCTCTCGCGCTGGAGCGACATCTGGCTGAACGAGGGCTTCGCCCGGTACGCCCAGCTGCTCTGGTCCGAGCACGAGAACGAGGGCACCGCGCAGGAGCTGGCCGACTACATCTACGCCTCGCACCCGGCCGACGACGCGTTCTGGACCGTCAAGCCCGGCGACCCGGGCCCGGACAACCAGTTCGCCACCGCCGTGTACGACCGGGGCGCGGTGGCCATCCAGGCGCTGCGCAACACCGTCGGGGACGAGAAGTTCTTCCGGATCCTCAAGGGCTGGCCCACCGAGCGCAAGTACGGAAACGCGACCATCGCGGAGTTCCAGGCCTACGCGGAGAAGGTGTCCGGGCAGAAGCTCGGGGACCTCTTCACGACCTGGCTGTTCACCGCTGCCAAGCCGGCGGTGGGGCCGGTGGCGCCGGGCACCCCGGCGGCGGCTGCCTCGCTGGCGCCGGGGGCGCGGGACGACGCCCGGGCGCTGGTGGAGCCGAAGTCGTGGAAGAAGATCGAGGAGACCAACTCCGTCCACGACGCGGGGCGTTGACGCCCGGGATCGTGGTGCGGTGACGGGTGTGGTCCGGGAGGCCCTAGGTCCGGTCCGGCAAGATCGGCCGGACAGGGCCTGGGGCACGGGAGCGCGAACGGGGGCCGGGCCACACCGCTCAGGAGCCGTCCGCCGCCAGCAGTTCGGTCAGGCGGCGGACGGCGAAGGGTATGAGCTCGCGGACCGGGACGAGGCGGCAGGGCGCGTTGCCGACCAGCACCTCGCGGATGCCGGCCAGCTCCTCGAACTCCCGGCCCACCACCGGGAAGTGGGTGTCGTTGTCGTCGCCCACGTCGGGCGCCTCGATCCAGACCCGCTCGCCCTGGATGGCCATCGGGAAGCGGCGGAGCTTCAGCCGGCGGTTGGGCGCGAAGGTCTCCGCGTAGTGCAGGAAGGTGTTGCGGTTGTGGCCGACGCCGACCAGCAGCACGTACCCGCCGAGGTCGTGCAGCGCACCGAAGGGTGACTCCCGGCCGACGGCGAAGCCCAGCGAGCGGCGGGCCGTCACCTCCCGGGCGTGGGCGCCGACGGCGGCGACCGAGGCCTGCGGATGGGTGCTGCGCAGGCTCTGCGGCAGGGCGCGCAGCGTCTCGGCTATCGCGCCCATCGGGGACGGCAGATCGGGGTGGAACAGCGGGACCCGGGAGCGGAGTTCGGCGACCTCGGGGGTGGGCAGGCCGGCGTGGCCCGGCGCCGGGTCGCAGACCGTGGAGCCGGTGAAGGCGGGCACGGCCACCGTGCCGCCCGGCCCGACGGCCTCGCGCAGACTGGCCACCACGGCGGCGGCCCCGCCCTCGACCCGGCCGAGGCTGGACAGCGAGGAGTGCACGATCAGCGCCATGCCGGGGCGGACGCCGACGCGGTGCCAGCCGTCCACGAGGTCGGCGGTGGTGAGCGGGCTGGTGCCCGGAGTGGTCATGGTCCCCCCTGGTGGCGGTGGTGCTGGGCGGTTCTGCGTGCGCTGGGTCTGGCTGGGTCTGCTGGGCGTACTGGGCGTGCTGATGCCGGTTCGTACCGGTGTGGTGCGATTGTTCGGGCCCGACCCTAGCGGGTGGCACTGACAATCGGTCAGGAGGGGGTGCCGTGCGTCAGTCCTCTACGAGGATCCGCACGGGCTCCAGGCTAGGGTCCGGGTCAACCCGTTTGTTCGCTGGCCGGCCGCGTACCGTCCCCGGGGGCGGCCGAGGACGGTACGGGCTGGGCAGGTGCGGTGGTGGTCACGCCGGGACGGCGGCGCCTGACGTGGCGGCCTCGGTGAGGATCAGCTGCTCGACGCCGCGCAGGAAGCGCTCCATCGCCGGGCGCGGGAGCACGGCCGGGTCGGCGGTCATGGCCAGGCTGAGGGCCTCCGGGGACTGCAGGGCGTCCAGGGCGTAGGTCAGGCCGGGGCGGGGCTCGAACTCCACCGGCCAGCTGAGGGTGGTGCCGTCCTCGCCCGGGTCGGGGGCGGCCGGGAGCAGCTCGCGGGTGTCGTTGAAGACGCAGGAGCGGTCGGCGAGCGGCACGCCCTCGGCGGTGAGCCGCTCGGTCTCGGCGGCCAGGGCGAGCTTGTCGAAGTACGCGTGCCGGTAGGTGCCGATGGCGGCGGCGTGGGTGCGGCGCACGACCTCGCCGAACTCGGCGGTGGCGTCCGGGAGATGGAACAGGCCGTCGCCCGCGACCACGCTCACCGCGTTGGTCAGCTCGGGCAGGAAGCGGTTGTTGACCACGACGTGGAGCACCGCGTCGGAGCGGCCGGCCAGCCGGGCGGTCATCGCGGCGGTGGCCGCCAGCAGGACCGAGGAGGTGCTCACCCGGTGCGCGGCGGCGACCAGTTCGACCGCGCGGGGCAGGGCGGGGGAGCGCAGGACGGCATTGGGGAAGCGGGCCGACGGCGCCCCGGCCGCCGCGGGCTGCGGGAACAGCCGCGGCGGGCCGAGCCGGAGCTTGCGCAGGACCTGCTTGCGGGCCGCCTCGTCGCGGCGCCGGCCGCGCTCGGAGGCCTGGAACCCGGCCTCCTCCAGGGGCTGTTGGGCCGGTGTGCGGAGCCCGGCGAGCTCGGTGGGGGAGGTGCCGAGGCTGAGGGCGGTCAGGTCGGCGACCAGGCGGCTCATCCCCGAGCCGTCGACGGCGGTGTGCGAGAGCACCAGGCTGAGGTGCCGGGCCAGGCCGTCGGCCGTCACCACGCCGACCCGGAGCGGCCAGTGGGCGGCGGTGTCGAAGGGGCGCCCGGCCAGCTCCCGGTGCAGCCGGGCGCCGGTCCCGGCCGGGTCGGCGCCGTCCGTCACCGGCTCCACCTCGACGGTCAGCACCCCGGCCGGGTCGACGACTTGCTCCAGTCGACCGTCGGGCGTCGGGCGCAGCCGGGTGTGCAGCGAGTCGTGCAGGTGCAGCAGCCGCTCCAGCGCGTCGAGCAGGACGGGCAGCGGCAGGCCCGGGTCCAGCGGGGCGGCGGTGGCGATGTTGTAGCGCGGGGCGTCGGCCGGGGGCAGCCGGCGGACGGCGTCCCAGATGGCCCGCTGGCCCCAGGTGGCCGGTCCGGAGCCGGACCGGCCGGACGAGAACGCGATCTCCAGCAGTTGGCGAGTGGTCACCGTGTGGCTCTCCGATGTGCGGTGGGTCGGTGCGTCGGTGCCGGTGCGTTGGGAGCGCGGGTGCTGCTGGGGAGAGTGTGGCGCACCGCCGCCGGGGCGTCGAGAGCGCCGACCGGCACCCGGAGGCCGTCCCGGCGGGCCAGGTTCGCGGAGCTGACCCGCGAGACCTGGTGAGGCCCTGGTGGCCGGCGTCACGGCGTCCGATCGTCGGTGCCGGGGGCGGAGGCCGTTTCGGGGGCGGGGTCTGGCTCTGGGTCGCTCTCGGGGTGGCCGGGCCGGGTCGCCGAGGTGGCGGATCAGCCGGCGCAGCTGCTCGCCGTAGTAGCGCTCGAACTCCGGGTCGTCCGGGGCCAGGCCGCTGGCCTCCCGGGCGGTCTGCGGGAGCATCACGGGGGCCAGGATCATGCCCAGCACGGCGAGCCGGACGAACCCCGGGCCGAGATCAACGACGCCACCCCGCAGCTCAACGTGGCGTAGCGGGTCGGCGGCTCGGTCGGCACCGCCGTCTTCGTGGTGGTGCTCCAGCAGCACCTCGCCGGCCGGACCGACCCGGCCGCGCAGGCGAGCGCCTTCGGCGACACCTTCTGGTGGGTCTTCGGCGCCGCGGTGCCGGCCGTGCTGCCGACCCTGCTGATGGCGGCCGTCGAACGCCGCCACCAGCGGGACCGGCCGCCCGGCGAGCCCTCCGCCCCGCACCTCGGGACGAGGGCGAGCCGGTCTGAGGCCACCGCCGGGTGCGCTCAGGGGTAGGGGTCCCGCCTTCTCCTGGCGTGCCGGACGGGGGGCCGCCGTCCCACGGGGCGACCGCCGACTGGGGGTCGATCACCCGGCGGATCATGGTGGGGTTCCGGATCCGGGGGTTCCTTGTCTATCTCGACGTGAAGTATCTTGATGTCGAGATTGATGGTGGACGTGAAACGGGGGCCCGTCATGCGGGGGAACGGACTGTGGGCACAGCTGCGGCGACCGCCGGGCGGGCGGGACGCGCGGATCATGCTGCTGGCCCAGGGCGTGGACCGGACCGGCACCGGGGTGTGGGCCGCCGCCTCGGTGCTGTACTTCAGCTACGTCTGCGGGATGGACGCCGGTCGGCTCGGCCTGCTGCTCGGCGTCGGCGCGGTGGCCGGAGTCATCGGCTCCCCGCTCGCCGGGCGGGCCGCCGAACGGCTGTCGGTGCGCGGGCTGTTGATCGGCTGCCACCTGCTGCGGGTGGCCACCATGGCGCTGCTGCTGGTGGTCGACGACTTCACCGCGCTGCTGGCGGCCGTCGCCCTGACCTGCCTCGCCGAACGCGGCGCCAAGACCCTGGAGATGCTGTTCGCCACCCGGGTCGCGGGCGAGCGCCGGGCCACGTACCAGGCGCTGTTCCGCAGCGTCGCCAACGGCGGGTACGCGGTCGGGACGGGCTTCGCGGCGATCGGCCTGGCCGTCGGGACCACGACCGCCTACCGGGCGCTGATCGTGGCCAACGCGCTCTCCTACCTGCTGGCCGCCGCGCTGATCCGGCGCACCGGGGAGCCGGCCGGCCGCGTTCTGGTGGCGGCCGACTCGGCGGCGCCGGTGCCGTCGGGCGGCACGGCGGACGCTGCTTCGGGCGGTCCGTCGACCGGTGCGGCGGCGCCCGCCGGTGGGGCCGCGCCGAGCCCCTGGCGGGACCGCGGCTACCTGCTGTTCGTCCTGCTGGACCTGCCGATGTGCCTGGACGACTCCGTCCTCAACGTCGGCCTCCCGCTCTGGCTGATCCACCACACCGCCGCGCCGCACGCCGTCGTCCCGGCCTTCCTCACCCTCAACACCGTGCTGGTGGTGCTGCTTCAACTCCGGGTCTCCAACTGGGCCGAGCGCCCGGGCGGCGCGATCAGGGCGGTCGGCTGGTACGGCGTCGCCCTGCTCGCGAGCTGCCTGCTGATCGCGCTCTCCACCGGCGGCGGACCGCTGACCGCCTCGCTCGCCCTGCTGGCCGCCGCGGCGCTGGTCACCCTCGCCGAACTGATGCGCTCGGTCAGCTCGTGGGAGCTGGCGGTCAGCCTCGCCCCGCCGCGCGCCCGGGCCTCCTACCTGGGCGTCGCCGGAATGTCCCAGTCCGTGCAGAAGTCCGTCGGCCCGATGCTGCTCACCGGCGTGGTGATGGTCGCCGGCCCGGCCGGCTGGGTCACCCTCGGCGCGGCCGGCACCGGTCTCGCCGCCCTCCAGCGCCGGGCCAGCCGGCGGCGGCTGGCGTCCCTGGCGGCGCCGTCGGCGGTGCCGGTGGAGCCGGTCGCGGTCGCCTGACGGAGGTGGCCGACCGGGCTCACGGCCTGCGGAAGGAGTCCGCGTAGAGGTGCCGGATGAGGTCGGTGTCGATGCCAGGGGTGGGGTCGTTGTCGAGGTTTCCGCTGATGCCGTCGACGAAGGTGTCGATGTCGCGCACGGTGAACCCCCAGTCCTCCAGGCCGGTCGCCAGCCCCGCGGTGTCCAGCACGGTGGCGACGGCCCGGTGGATGTCCCGGTGACCCAGGGCCTCGGCGACCTCGGCGAGGCCCGCCTCGGCGTGCGGCCGGACGACGCGCAGCCAGGCCGGGTAGAGCAGGGCCAGGCCCCGGCCGTGCGGTACGTCGACCCGCCGGACCGCGCCCATCGCCTGCTGGAGGCGGTGCGGCAGACAGGTGCTGGCGCAGGCGACGTTGACGCCGCCGAGCAGGGCGGCGCGGGCCATCGCCTCCCGGGTGCGCGGGCCGGTGCGCCCGGCGGCGACCAGCGGCAGGTGCTCGCCGATCAGCGCGATCGCCTGCCGCGCGTGGGAGCGGCTCTCGTCGGTCGCGCGGACCGCCACCTGGCCCTCGATCGCGTGGGCGAGCGCGTCGAAGGCGGTCTCGACGGCGACCGCGACCGGGAGCGGCGCGGTGAGGTCCGGGTCCACGACGGCGACCTTGGGGAAGACGTCCTCGCCCCGGATGCCGGACTTGAAGCCCCGGACCACGTCGGTGACGATGGCGCCCTTGGTGACCTCCGACCCGCTGCCGGCCGTGGTCGGCACGGCGATGACCGGCAGGGCGGACGGCGAGGGGGCGAGCGTCTCGCCGATGATGTCGCGCACCGTGCCGTACGGGCCGGCCACCGCCACCGCCTTGGCCGCGTCGATGGCGCTGCCGCCGCCGAGGCCGATCACGACGTCGCAGGAGCGCGACCCGGCCAGCGCGACGGCCTCGTCGATCTCGTCCGACCGGGGGTTGGCGCCGACCTTGTCGAAGACCGTCACGGACAGGCCCGCCCGGCGCAGCGAATCCACCGCCCGGTCCAGGAAGCCGTGGCGGCGCATCGCGGTGCGCCCGCACACGATCAGCGCGTGCCCGCCCCAGCGGGCCGCGAGCGTGCCGACCTGGTCCAGGGTGCCGCTGCCGAAGACCACATGGGTGGGGACGGGGAGTTCAAGCCGCACGGTCACCGACTCCCTTCTTCCGGTTCTCTTCCAGTGCCTCCAGGACGGCGCAGCTGCCGTCGGCGAGGTAGTGCAGGGCGGAGCCGCCGCCGGTGGAGCGGGGGCCGGTCCAGGGCAGCTCCGCGACGGTGTCGCCACCGAGCAGCAGGGTGTGCGGGTCGCCGGGTGTCCGGGCGCCGAGCACCGCCGCCGCGGCCCGGTGGTTCCCCTCGGCGTACCGGCCGGGGGTGCCGGCCACCAGGACCCGGCCGGCCTCCCGCACCGCGTCCACCGCCCACGGTTCGAGGTCGAAGTCGACGATGGCCCAGCCGTCCGGGACACCCGCCTCGACCGCGACCGTCCGGGTGGCGCCCCGCGGGCCGGCGATCAGGACCGTCCGGGGCAGGTGGATGCGGGCCCGGTGGCGGCGGCCGAGCACGGTGCGGGCCACGGCGGCGCAGCGCTCGGCGTCGGTGCCCAGCTCGGAGCCGCCGATGGCGTGACCGGCGGCCGCCAGCAGGGTGTTGAGCACCACGCCGCCGGGGATCACCACGTCGTACGCGCGGGTCAGGCTCTCCAGCCCCACCACCGTCTTCTCCGGCTTGACGCCGCCCAGCACGGCCACCGAGCCCGCCGCCCCGCCGGCGGCCGCCCACGGTTCCAGCAGCGCGGTCTCGTCGAGGAGGCTGGTGGCCGCGTACCCGGGGAGGAAGTCGAGGATGCCGACGTTGGAGGCGTGCCGGCGGTGCGCCTTGGAGAAGCCGCCGACCGCCACCCGGTCGCCCAACCCGGCCAGCGCGGCGGCCAGTTCGCGGTCACCGCGTTCCTCGCCCGGCTCCAGCCGGACGTTGCCGAACAGGGCGATCTCCCCGTCGCGCAGTTCCGCCGCCCAGCGCCGGGCCCGCGGCGACGAGCACTCCGGCAGGTAGCGGACCTCCCGGCCCAGGCGTCGGCCGAGGTAGTCGGCCAGGTGGTCCAGGTGCCGGGCGGTGCCGTCCTCGGCGCTGCCCTGGTGGCTGAGCAGCGCGACCCGGGCGCCCGCCGCGGCCAGGGCGCGCAGGTCGCCCAGCTCGGTGTCGATCCGGCCGGTGTCGGTCAGCGCGGTGCCGACGTTGAACCCGGCGGAGTAGACCCAGCGTTCGCCGGGTGTGACGGTGTGGTCGCGCAGCCGCCGCAGTGTGCTCACAGCCCGTACTGGCACAGGCCGGTCCGCTCGTCGAGACCGGACATCACGTTCATGTTCTGGATCGCGGACCCGGCCGCGCCCTTGACCAGGTTGTCGGTCACCGCGACCACCCGGACGAAGCCCCGGGCGGCGTCGTAGTCCACACCGAGGTGGCAGAAGTTGGAGCCGGTGACGGCCGTCAGCCGCGGATAGAGGCCGTACTCCTTGGCGTTGAGCCCGGCCTTCCTCGGGGCGCTGTTGACCCGGACGAAGAACTCGTCGGCGTAGAAGCGCTCGTAGAGGTCCAGCAGGGCGGCCCGGTCGAGGTGGGCGCGCTCCTGCCGGCGGACGGCCAGGCTCGCCTGGATGTGGATGCCCCGGGCGAAGTTGCCGTGCGCCGTGGTCATGTCGACGCACAACTCCCGTTCGGCCAGCGGCGCGAGGTGCTCCTCCAGCTCCGGGGCGTGGCGGTGCCCGTCGAGGCTGTACGGGAGCATGGTGCCGAACGCCTCGGCGTGCATGATCTCGGTGCGCGGCTTGTTCCCGGCCCCGGTGGTGCCGTTGACGGCGGCGAGGTGGACGGGCAGGTCGAGGTCGGCGAGACCGCTGCGCAGCAGCGGGGCCAGGCCGAGCACGGTGGTGATGGCGTAGCAGCCGGGGTTGGCCACCAGCCGGGCTCCGGCGATCTGTTCGCGGTGGAGTTCGGTCACCCCGTAGACGGCCTCGTCGAGCAGTTGGGGGGCGGCGTGCGGGGCGCCGTAGACCTCGGCGTAGCGCCGCGGGTCGCGGAAGCGGAAGTCGGCGCTGACGTCGATGACCTTCACCCCACGGTCCAGGAAGAAGGCGGCCGAGCGCATCGCCTCGCCCGACGGGGTGCAGAAGAACACCACGTCGAGGTCGTCGGCGCGGCGCCGGAGTTCGTCCACCTCGACGAAGTCCAGCCCGCAGCCGAGCAGATTGGGGTGGACCCGGTCGAACTCCTCGCCGCCCCGGGCGGTGGGCGTGATGGAGCCGACGCCGGGGTGGTTGAGCAGCAGCCGGGCGAGTTCGCCGCCGGCGTGGCCGGTGCCTCCCACGATGCCGATGTGGAGCGTCATGTGTCACCTCGCGGAGTAAGGATGATCTTGCCGGTGGTGGCCCTGCCCTCGGCCATCAGGCGCATCGCCTCGGCGGTGTCGGCCAGCGCGAAGCGGTGCGTGACCATGGGGCGGGGGTCGATCTCCCCGGCGGCCAGCCAGGAGATCACGGTGCGGAAGTCCGCGGGCGTCGACAGGGCGGAGCCGATGACGGTCACCTCCCGGCCGACCAGGGCGTTGGCCGCCAGCGGCACCGGGCCGTCGAAGAAGCTGACCGCGATCACGGTGCCGCCCGCCCGTACCGCCTCGACCGCCTCGTCGAGCGCGCCGGGGTGGCCGGCGGCGACCACGACGACGTCCGCCTCGGCGGTCGGGCCGGTCGGGCCGGTCGGGCCGGTCGAGCTGGTCGAGCCGGTCGGGCCGGTCAGGGCGGACGGGGCGGTCGGGGCGAGCACGTCGGCGTACGCGTCCGCGCCGAGGGCCAGGGCGCGTTCGCCCTTCTCCCGGCCGAGGTCGGTGCAGGTGATCCGGCTGAAGCCGAGTCGGCGGGCCGCGATCAGGCAGGCCAGGCCGATGGTGCCGGAGCCGATGACCCGCAGCGTGCGCCCCGCCGCCGGGCCGGCCAGCCGGACGGCGTGCAGGCCGATGGAGAGCGGTTCGACGAGCGCGCCGAGCTCCGGATCGAGGCCCGGGGGCAGCGCGAAGGTCATGCTCGGCCGGAGCGTCACGTACTCCGCGAAGGACCCCTGCCACCCCAGGTGGCACAGGTTCCGCTTGTCCCGGCAGAGGTTGGTGAGCCCCCGGGCGCACCGGTCGCAGCTCCCGCAGTGCGCGTAGGCCGCCGCGCAGACCAGGTCGCCGACGGCGAAGCCGCCCGCCGCCCGCTCCACGACGCCGCACAGCTCGTGGCCGAGCACGACCGGTGCGGTCTTGTAGGGGTGCGCGCCCCGGTAGGTGGCGAGGTCCGACCCGCACACCCCGGTGGCGAGCACCCGGACCAGCAGGTCCGCCGCCCCGGCGGCGGGCAGCGGACCGCTGCGGTACTCGATCCGCCCGTACTCCGTGAGCACGGCGCTGTTCATCGGCACGAGGTGGCCACCCGGCGTCCGGCCAGCACCTCGTGCAGCGAGTCGAGCAGGATCCGGCCGATGCGTTCCTGGGAGTCCGCCGACATCGCGCCGATGTGCGGCGTGATCACGACGTTGTCCAACTCGGCGCGCCGGCCCGGGTCGCCCTCCTCGGCCACCACGTCGAGCGCGGCGCCCGCGATCGCGCCGTCGGTGAGCGCCCGGTACAGCGCCTCCTCGTCGACCACCGGCCCGCGCGAGACGTTGACCAGCAGCGCCGAGCGCTTCATGGCCCGCAGCGCGCGGTCGTCGATCAGGTGGTGGGTACGGTCGGTGAGCGGCACGGCCAGGCACACCACGTCGGCGGTGGCCAGCAGGTCGTCCAGGCCTGCGGTCCCGATGCCCCGCTCGCGCAGTTGCGCCCGGCGCTCGGGCGTGTCCCGGTCGACGGTGGCGACCACCCGCATCCCGATGCCCTGCGCCAGCTCGGCCAGCCGCGAGCCGATCCGGCCCAGGCCCACCAGTCCGAGGGTCCGCCCGCCGAGTTCGATGCCGGCGAGGGCGGCCTTGTTCCAGACTCCGGCCCGCACCTGGCGGTCGGCCAGGACGAGGTGCCGGGCGGCCGACAGCATCAGCCCCAGCGCCAGTTCGGCGACGGCCGGCGCGGAGACGCCGGGCACGTTGAACACGGCCACCCCGGCGGCACCGGCGGCGTCGAGGTCGATGTTGTCGACCCCGGAGCCGGCCCGGGCCACCACCCTCAGCCGGGGCGCCGCCCGGATGACGTCCGCGTCGATGCGGACCCCGCTGCGCACCACGATGACCTCGGCGTCCTCGACCAGTCGCAGCAGGCGCTCCGGATCGGGCCGCAGTTCGACGTGGACGTCGTGGCCGCGGCGCAGTTCCGCCAGGGCGCTCTCGTGGATCGGGTCCACCACCAGGACCCGGGTGCGCGCGGCGGCGGGCGCGGGCGGCGGGGCGCCGCCGGCCTCGGCCAGCTCCTGGACGGCGCGCCGGTCCAGCTTGCCGGACGGGGTCAGCGGCAGCGTGTCCACCCGCAGGTAGCGGTTGGGCACCAGGTGGGCGGGCACGGTGGCGCGGGCGTGGCGGCGCAGTGCGGCGACGCTGAAGGCGCCGTCGCCGGCCGGGACCACCAGGGTCACCAGCGCGGCGGTGCCGTCGGCGTCGTACGTCACCGCGGCGGCCGCGTCGTGGACGGCCGGGTCGGCCCGCAGGGCCTCCTCCACCTCGGCCAGCTCCACCCGGTGCCCGCGGATCTTGACCTGCTGGTCGTTGCGGCCCAGGTACTCCAGGGTGCCGTCCGACAGCAGCCGGGCGAGGTCGCCGGTGCGGTACCAGCGGGCCCCGTCGAAGGAGCGGAAGCGGTCGGCGGTGAGTTCGGTCCGGTGCAGGTAGCCCGCCGTCACCCCGGTGCCGGCCACCCACATCTCGCCGGGCTCGCCGGCCGGCACCGGGGCGAGGTCGCCGTCGAGGAGCCGGACCGTCAGGTGGGGGAGCGGTACCCCGATGGGGGAGCGCACGGCGCCGGCGAGGTCCTCGGGGGTGAGCGCCCTGGCGGTGGTGAACACCGTCGTCTCGGTGACGCCGTACATGTTGACGAACTCCGGTGCCCGCGCCCCGGCGGCCTCGGTGTACGCCCGGACCACGTCCAGGTCGACGTTCTCGCCGCCGAAGACCACGTAGCGCAGGGCGAGTTCGGGCGCGCCGGAGTCGGCGTACTCCCGGGCCAGGAAGCGGAAGACGGACGGCACCTGGTTGAGCACCGTGACGCCCTCCTCGGCCAGCAGCCGCAGGAAGTCCTCGGTCGCGCGGGCCGCCGCGGTGGGCACCACCACGGCGGTGCCGCCGGTGGCCAGCGCCCCCCACAGCTCCCAGACGGAGAAGTCGAAGCTGAAGGAGTGGAAGAGCGTCCAGCGGTCCCGCGGCCCGAGGTCGAACAGCGGCAGGGTGGCCTCCAGCAGCGCCAGCACGTTGGCGTGGGTCACCACGCAGCCCTTGGGCTGCCCGGTGGAGCCGGAGGTGTAGATCACGTACGCCGGGTCCTGCGGCCCGGGTGTGACGGCGGGCGGGGCGCCGGGCGCGGGCCGGCGGGGGTCGATGACCTCGACGCCGTCCAGCCCGCAGGCGGCAGCCTGCTCCGGGTCGCCGACCAGGGTCTTCAACTGGGCGTCGGCGGCCATGTAGTGCAGTCGTTCGCGGGGGTACGTCGGGTCGAGCGGGACGTAGGCCGCGCCCGCCTTGAGCACACCGAGGATCCAGCCGGGCACCCGGTGGGAGCGCTCCAGGAGCACGCCCACCAGGTCGCCCGGGCCCACCCCGGCGTCGGCGAGCAGTGCGGCGACGGCGTCCGAGGCCTGGTCGAGCTCCGCGTAGCTGGTCTCCCGGCCGCTCTCGCGCAGGGCGGCGGCCCCGCCCCGCAGCCTGACCGACCCGGCGAACAGGTCGGTCAGGCTGCGGGCGCCGACCAGGGGGTCAGCGCTGGTCATAGCTGCCTCCGGTGGCCATCACGTCGCCCTGGTCGACCGGCTTGTAGAAGTCGGTGGGGTGCGCGGCGTCGCCGAAGTCGCCGAACATCCGGCGGAGTCGGGGCGACATGCGCTCCAGGACCTCGCGGGGCTGGTTGAAGTAGTCGTGCGGGCGGTGCCACAGCTGGCCGTAGCGGAGGATGAACGTCTTCCGCTCCTGCCGGGTGTTGGGCGCCACCGCGTGCCAGAGCGAGTACGGGAAGAGCAGCACGTCGCCCGGCGCGGCCCGGACGTCGACGGCCTCGTCCGGCAGCACGCCGCGGCGCAGCGGCTCGTCCAACTCCTCCATGTAGCAGAGCGCGTTGGTGGTGGTGGGCACCTTGCGGTGGCTGCCGGGGATCAGCAGGAAGTTGCCGCTGTCGGGCTCGGTGACGTCGGTGAGGAAGACCTGCGCCTTGACCTGGAGGCCGGGGCTGCCCGGGGTCAGCTGGATCCGCTGGAGGTACTCGCCGCCGTCGGTGTGCCAGTACTCCAGGGCCTCCTGCTGGAGGGAGCGGACGAAGATCTCCGTCCCCAGGATCTGGACGCTGCCGTTCAGCACGGACATCAGCGGCCCGACCAGCTTGGGGTGGTCGAGGAAGTAGTCCATCCCCGCGGTGCGGCTGACCGCGTCGCGGACCCGGACGGTGTGGCTGCGGTCGGTGAAGCTCGCGTGGTTCTCGATCGTCGGGGCGCCCTCGGCGACCACCTGGTCGATGATCTCCAGGCCGCGGGCCACCTCGTCGGCGTCGAAGACGCCCTTGAGGTGGATGTAGCCGTCCCGCTCGTAGCTCTCGAACTGCTCCTCGGTGAGCGGCGTCCAGTCGCGCTCGCGCTGCGTCACCAGGGTGGAGTCGCGCATGGTCGAAACGTGCATCATGGTGGATCCTCTCTGCGGTGGGGGGGTACGCGCCGTCAGTGGCGCTGGGGGGTGTCCTCGGGCTTCAGGCTTTGGGTTGCGGGTTGCGGGTTGCGGGTTGCGGGCTGCGGGCTGCGGGCTGCGGGTTTCAGGCTTCAGGCGGACCAGGTGCGCAGCAGGGTGTCGACGCCGTCCCAGAGGGCCTCGACGTCCGCCCGCGCGTACCAGTCGGTCTTGAAGTTGACGGTGGCCGTCACGCCGTCCTCGTCCTCGACCCAGAAGGTGGCGATCGAGGCGTCGTGCCAGCCCACGGCGATCGGCAGCGGCCGGGCCTCCACCCCGGGCATCCCGACGGTGCCCACCGTCTTGCGCATGCCGAGCGGGCGGGCGTTGAAGGTGACGTAGGGGACGCGGGACTGCCGGCCCACGGCGTCCGGGTCCATCCGGTGGATCAGGGCGGGCCAGGGCAGGTGGGCGTGGTCCAGGGTGTCGAGCATCCGGCGGCGGAAGTGCCGCAGGTAGTCCGCCGGGTCGGGCCGGCTCCCCGGCTCGCTGATCAGGACGGCCTTGCTCGCCAACCAGCCGGTGGTCTGGTGCAGTTCGGGCAGCTCCCGGTTGGCGGTGGAGAGCGTGGTGGCCACCGACGCGCTGCCGGAGAGGTCGAACAGCGCGCGGTGCAGCGCGGCGTGCATCAGGTTCAGCGCGGTCATCCGCAGTGGCCTGGCCACCGTGTCCAGGCGCCGGCAGACGTCGAGCGGCAGCCGGCGGCTGAAACCGTCCTTCTCCTCGTAGCGGACGGCGGACGTCCCGCTGAAGCCGGAGATGGGCATCGCCGGGATCGCCCCGACCCCGCTCAGCCCGGCCGCCAGCCGGTCCAGGGCCTGCCGGCCCTCGGGGGAGTCCGTCAGCCGGTTCTGCCGCCGGACGAAGTCGGGGTAGCTCAGCCGCACGGGCGGCAGTTCGAGGCCCGAGCCGTCGCGCTCGAGGGCGTAGAGCGCCGCGAGGTCGCGCATCAGGACGTTGAGCGACCAGCCGTCGCTGACCAGGTGCTCGATGACGAGGGCGAGGTGGGTCTCCTGGTCGGGGCGGCGCACCACCAGCAGCCGGGCCATCGGGCCCCGCTCCAGGTCGAAGGGGGCCGCGCAGGCCGCCCGCAGGGCCGCCAGGTCGGCGTCCGCGCTCCCGGCGGTGGACAGTTGCTCGATGTCCACCGGATCGGCCAGGCCGATGTGCCACACCAGGGCGTCCAGGTCGAAGCCGCTCAGCAGCACCGGGTGGCGCCGCTGCAGGGCGTGCCAGGCCCGGTTGAGGGCGGACAGGTCCAGCGGGCCGGTGAACGCCATTGGGAGGGTGGCGTGGTGGGGGTTGAAGACCCCGCGCCCGGCGTCCTCCAGGGTCTGGCCCAGGCGGTGCCGCTGGTTCCAGGAGACCGGCATCGACTCACGCATGGTTGAGCTCCCCCACCGGCCGCAGTGAGGCGCCGTCGTGGGCCCGGGCGCCGCCGTCGGCCCGCAGCGGGCGCAGCAGCAGCTGCTCCGGGTCGCACATCACCTCGACGAGTTCGGGGCCCGGGTGCGCCAACAGCCCGGCGAGGTCGGCGTCGAGCGAGGCGGCGCGCTCCAGCCTGCGGTAGGGCAGGCCGAAGGCCGTCGCCACGTCGCGGAAGTTCAGCGTCTCCGGCTCCGCCAGGGCGGGGCCCTCGCACAGCGCCTCCTGGGACTCCCGGATCGAGGCGTAGCCGCCGTTGTTCAGCACGAACACCTTGACGTCCAGGCCGTACTGGCGGATGGTCGCCAGCTCCTGGATGTTCAGCTCGATGGCGCCGTCGCCCACCAGCACCAGCACCTGGCAGTCGGGCCGGCTGAACGCCGCGCCGACCGCCATGGGCACCGCGGCGCCCATGTTGAGGAACGCCGCCGAGGTGATCTCGCGCTGCGCGGCGGCGAACTCCAGCGTCTGGCCGGTCACGTAGTAGGCGCTGCCGGTGTCGACCACGAAGACGTGGCCGGGGCCGGTGTGGGCGTCCAGCCGCTCGACGAAGCGGTACGAGTCGAGCGGTTCGCGCGGCTCGCCGCCGGTGATCGTGGGGTGCGCCGCCTTCAGCTCGGCGCAGGTGGCCAGCCAGCGTTCGCCGCCGACCGGCCCGGTCGACTCGGCGGACTCGATGAGCAGCGCGTCCAGCAGGTCGCGCACGTCCATGCAGACCGGGAAGTCGACGCGCACGCCCTTCTTCTTCAGCTGGGACGGGTCGATGTCCACCGCGACGACCGTCGCGTCCGGGTCGAAGCCGTCCGCGTCCTCGCCGACGAAGGCGGTCGACAGGCTGGACCCCAGGGAGAGGACCAGATCCGCCTGGGCCATGATCAGGTTCGGGTAGAGCCGCCCCCGGATGCCGCCCTGGCCGAACCAGAGCGGGGAGTCGTACGGCAGCAGGTCGTTGCCCAGCCGGGAGGCGACCACCGGCAGTCGCAGCCGCTCGATCAGCGTCCGGAACTGCTCCTCGGCCGCACCCTGGCGGATGCCCTGGCCCGCGACGACCAGCGGCCGTTCGGCGCAGCGCAGCATCGCCATGATCTGCCGGGCGGCCTGCCGGGCGCCCGCGCCCCTCGGCTCGCCCTCGGCGGACGGCGCCCCGCGCAGGGTCGCCGGGTCGATCTCGGCGGCCTGCACGTCGAGCGGGATGTCCAGCCAGACCGGGCCCGGCCGGCCGGAGAGCGCCTCCCGGACCGCCCGGTCCAGGTGCGCCCGGATGTCGGACGGGTGCTCCACCACCGCCGCGTACTTGGTCAGGCTGCGGGCGCTCTTCACCACCGCGAAGCCCTGGACGCCGAACGACCGGGCGTCCTCGTCGATGTGCCGGGTCTCGACCTGGCCGGAGACGACCAGGACGGGCACGCCGTCGGCGTAGGCGTCGACCAGCCCGGCGAGCGCGTTCACCGCGCCGGGGCCGCTGGTGACCAGGGCGACCCCGAGGTTGCCGGTGAGCTTGGCGGCGCCGGTGGCCATCAGCGCGGCGGCGGTCTCGTGCCGGGCGCAGACGGAGAGCAGCCCGGGCTGCCGGGCGAAGGCGTCGTCGAGGTGGATGGAGCCGGTGCCGGACAGGCTGTAGCAGGTTCGGACGCCCAGCGAACTCAGGTAGGAGGCCACGTAGTCGGCCACGCGCACGGTCATGCCAACCACTCCCGTACCCGCCGGGCCAGCTGCGGCGCCGTCAGCCCGAACTGCTCGTACAGGAACTCGGCGGGGCCGATCGGGGCGAACACCTGCGGTACGCCGATCTGCAGCACGGGAACCGGGGTGGTGCGCACGACGACCTCGGCGACCGCCCCGCCGAGCCCGCCGTTGACCACGTGGTCCTCGGCGACCACCAGCCGGCCCGTCTCGCGGGCCGCCCTGGCGACGGCCCCGGCGTCGATCGGCTCGACGGAGCCCAGGTGCAGCACCCGGGCGTCCACGCCGTCCTCGGCGAGGAGGCGGGCGGCCTCCGCGAGCCGGGTGGTGAGCAGACCGGTGCCGATCAGGGTGACGTCGGCGCCGTCGCGCAGCTGGGCCGATCCGCCGTAGCCGAAGGTGTGGTCGGCCGGGAACAGCTCGGGGGTGTCCAGCTTGCTGACGATCCGGAGGTAGACCGGGCCGTCGTGGGCGAGCGCCTCATGGAGTGCGGCGACGGTGTCGCGCGGCGTCGCCGGTGCGAGCACCTTCAGCCGCGGGATGGCGCGCATCCAGGCCAGGTCCTCGACGGCGTGGTGGGTGCCGCCGAGCGCGCCGTAGGCCAGTCCGCTGACGAAGCCGCAGAAGACCACGTCGGAGCCGGTGTAGGCGGCGTTCTTGATCTGCTCCAGGGCCCGGGAGGCCATGAAGCAGGAGGCGGAGTAGACGAACGGGCGCAGGCCGCTGTTGGCCAGGCCGATCGAGACGCCCACCAGGTTCTGCTCGGCGATGCCGACGTCGACGAAGCGGTCGGGGAACTCGGCCTGGAAGCCGAGCGCGGAGTGGGTCTCGGCGGAGTCGTTGTTGACGATGCAGATCCGCTCGTCCGTACGCGCCAGTTCGAGCAGGGCGGCGGAGAACGCGGTGGCGCAGTCAGGCACGGGAGGCCTCCTCAAGCTCCTTCAGCGCCCGCTGGAGGAGGTCCGGGGTGATCTGGCGGCTGTGCCACTCCAGGTTGCGTTCCATGAAGGACACGCCCTTGCCCTTGACGGTGGCGGCGATGACGCAGGTCGGCCTGCCGGGGGTGAGCGGCGCCGAGCGGAACACATCGAGCAGCGCGTCGACGTCGTGGCCGTCGACGGTGACCACCTCCCAGCCGAAGGAGCGCCACTTCTCGTCCAGCGGCTCCAGGGCGTTGACGTCCTCGGTGCTGGCGCCCTTCTGGGCGAGGTTGCGGTCGACCACCGCGACCAGGCTGTCCAGCCCGCGCGAGGCCGCGAGCATGGCGGCCTCCCAGTTGCTGCCCTCCTGGAGCTCACCGTCGCCGGTCAGGACGAACGTCCGCCGGGCGGAGCCCTGGACGCGGGCGCCGAGCGCGGCGCCGACGCCGAGGGACAGGCCGTGGCCGAGCGAGCCGGTGTTGAACTCGATGCCCGGCACCCGGGTCGAAACCACGGTGCTCAGACGGGAGTTCGGGCCGCCGAAGGTCGCCAGCTCCGCCTCCGGGAGCAGCCCCTTGAGCGCCAGCACGCTGTACATGGCCGCGGACGCGTGTGCCTTGCTGAGGATGAACCTGTCCCGGTCCGCCTCCTCGGGGCCGCCGCGCAGCACGCCGAAGTGGAGCGCGCAGAGGATGTCCATGGCGGAGAGGTCCGCACCGATGTGGCCGGTCCCGGCGGTGCTGACCGTGGTCAGCGCCAGCGCCCGGGCGCGCGCCGCCTGGCGGCGCACCGTGGCCGCGTCTTGCAACAACACTGTGGCCCTTTCTGGTTCGGATTCTGACGGAGTGTCAGATGGGGGACGAGTGGGGGACGGTCAGACGCCCAACTGCTGCCACTCGTCGAGCCGCTGGAGGGCGAAGACGTCCTGGACCCCGGAGATGCCGTCCTCCAGGTGGGCGGTGTGGCCGGTCTCGTAGATCGACTCGAAGGTGGTGCGCAGCGAGGTGATGGTGGCGCGCAGCCCCTGGTTCGCGTAGATGACGGCCGAGACGCCGGCGGCCCGGGCGTCGTCGGCGTGCCAGTCGGGGTAGGTGGTGGGCACCACGACGACGGGCAGCCGGTCGTCCCACTGGCCGAGGAACTCCAGGACCTGGTCCTTGGTCTTCTGCTTCGAGTGGACGAGCACCGCGTCCGCGCCGGCGTCGGCGTAGGCGTGGCAGCGCTTGAGGGCCTCGTCGACACCGAGTCCGCTGATCATGGCCTC
Organism: Kitasatospora sp. NPDC030952; assembly: GCF_055571335.1. Taxonomy (NCBI): domain Bacteria; kingdom Bacillati; phylum Actinomycetota; class Actinomycetes; order Kitasatosporales; family Streptomycetaceae; genus Kitasatospora; species Kitasatospora sp. NPDC030952. The sequence goes on along the minus strand of NZ_JBVIFM010000002.1, from coordinate 409,762 downwards.
GGTGCGGGCGATGACGAAGAAGTCGTCGGTCCGCTGGGCGTTCTTCGCCGTCTCGATCTTGTGGGCGAAGGCGTTCACGTCCAGCAGGGTGTGGTCGGCGGCCGCGAAGCTGTTCATCTTCGGGAAGACCTTGTCCTCGATGCTCACGGCGGTGATGCCGGCGCTCTCGTACTCGGCCACCATGTAGGCGACGTTCATGCTGTTGCCGAACCCGGTGTCGCAGTCGGCGACCACCGGCACGGAGAGCGCCTTCTGGATGTTGGCGGCCGCCTCCAGGTAGTCGGTCATGCTCAGCAGGCTGGCGTCGGGCAGGCAGCGCGCCGCGGAGATCTCGAAGCTCGACGCCCACACGGCCTGGAAGCCGCTCTGCTCGGCGATGCGGCCGCCCAGGGAGGAGTGCGCACCGGCGATCTTGGTGAGGGGGTTGTCGGCCAGTACTTGCCGGAACGACGGGTAGCTGTTGCGGATCACGGGGGTGGCTCCTCTGGTGTAGCGGCAGCGGGGGATGCTGCCGGGGTGGTTCGGGTGGTTCAGATGTCTTGGGTGCTTCGGGTCTCCCGGCCGAAGGCCCGCCCGGCGACGAGGCCGGTGACCAGGAACAGCGCGGCCAGGACCAGCCAGCCGGCGCCGCCGAGGCCCGTCGTGAGCACGGTGACCAGGGCCGGGCCCAGGAACTGCTGGAGGCCCCGCGCGAGGGCGAACACGCCCTGGTACTCGCCCATCCGGCCGGGCGGCGGCAGGGCGAAGGCCAGTCCCCAGCTGCCCGAGGCCTGGGCCAGCTCGCCCAGGGTGAGCGCGATCAGCGCGGGCACCAGGAACACCGTGGCCCGGACGGCTCCGCCGTCCCCGGACAGCGCGAACAGCCCACAGGCCGCCGCCAGCAGCACGCCCGCCCGTACGAGCAGGCGGCCGGAGCCGTGCACCGTCTCCGAGCCCTTGCTCGCGGCGCGCTGGAAGAGCACCACCAGGAGCGCGTTCAGGGCGACCAGTACGGCCGTCAGGGCCTCGGGGGCACCGGTCCGGTGGGCGATCCACAACGGCATGCCCACGGTCAGGACCGGCAGGTAGAACTCCAGCACACCGCTGAGCCCGGTCGCCAGCAGGAAGCGCCGGTCCCTGATCGCGACCCAGGACCGTCGTGCGGGTTCTGCCGGTACGTGCTCTGCCGGTACGGGCTCCGCCGGTACGGGCTCCGCCCCGGCCGGCGGCCGCAGCCGGAAGGCGATGACGGCGCAGCCCAGTTGCAGCACCGCGTTCGCCGTGGTGACCGCGGCGAACGCGGTCCGGCTGCCGTCGGCCAGCGCCAGGCCCGCCAGGGCCGCCCCGCCGGTGAAGCCGAGGTTGAAGAGGCTGCGCAGCTGGGCGCGCACCCCGGTGGCCCTGGCCCGGCCGAACAGGGCGTGGATCAGGGCCCCGCGGAGCGGGCCGCCGGCCCCCGTCTCACAGACCCCGATCAGGGCCGCGACCACGGTGAACCCGGCCACGTCGTCGACGAAGGGGTAGACGAAGAACAGCGGACCGAGCAGCGCGTAGCTGACGGTCAGTGGAACGCGCGCCCCGAACCGGTCGGCGATCCGCCCGGCCGGCATCGAGCAGAGGAAGCCGCAGACGCCCGCGACCGAGAGGGCGAACGCCAGTTGGTCGGCGGAGAATCCCGCGGTCCGGGTGAAGAAGATCGCGCTGGAGGTGAGGAAGAGCCCGGTGCCCAGCGACTGCGCGAGCGTCAGGACGGCCATCGGGCGGGCCGCGCCGGGCTCGGGGACGAGGTCGCGCAGGTCGAGTGGTCGGGTGTGGGTGCTGGACAGCGGACTCAGTCCTGTTCGAAGAGTTCCGGCCGCTCCACCGCCGCCGCGAGCTCCCGGATGGTGCTCCGCCGGAGCACCCCGGAGCGCGGCATGGGCAGGCCGGCGTCGATCGCGCGGGTCGCGATCGTCAGCGCCATCAGCGAGTCGCCGCCGAGGTCGAAGAAATCGGCGTCGATGTCGGTGACGGGCTCGCCGAGGGCTTCCTCCCAGAGGCGGGAGAGCGTCGTGACGGTGCTCTCGTTCAACATGTCGATCCTTTCGAACCCGACGCCGGGGCAGGAGCCTGCTCGGGTCGGTGGGGTGCGTGCGTTCGGCTGGGCCCGTGGTGTCGCACCATCGTGTCGGCGGGTGCGGCGGGCGGGCATCAGTCACGTGACTGTCGTCGGAGGCGTAGGTCCTGTACCCGGTCCGTCGATCGGCTGTTCCACGGGCCGTCATCGCGCTGTCATGCGGCCCGTCGGCGACCGCGCCCGCCCGGCCTGCCGGGCCACCGCGCCCGGCGGCCCCGGAGACCGCTCCGACCTGCGAATTCGACGGGAATGTGACGCGAGCACAACCTGTGCTGCGGGGGTGTTTCGTCTTCGTGGCCAGATGCCTCGATCCCTGGTGCGACGGGTCCGCTCGCACACAGACTGGCCACTGCACGGTCGTGCACCCACCCCTTGGACCGAGGAAACCCCACCCGCATGCGTACCTCCCCCAGACCCGGCGCTCCCCAGCCGCACCCGCCGCATCCTGTGGGGAGGTGCCGTCCGTGCTCCGGTACGTGACCCGCCGGGCGCTGGGCTGGTTCCTGGTGATCGCCGTGGCCACCAACGCCACGTACTTCCTGGCCAGTTGGTTCCTCGACCCGCGCTCGAACTTCAAGGAGCTGCGCCCGGTCCGTACCGAGGAGCAGTTGTCCCGGGCCCTGGCGCCCTACAACCTCGACCCGCACGAGCCGCTGCTCCACCGCTGGTGGGACTGGCTGACCGGGGTGGTCCTGCACTTCGACTGGGGCCGCTCCCCGGTCGGCGTCCAGGTGAACGGGGAGATCGGCTACCGCTCCCTGGTCAGCGCGGAACTGGTGATCGGCGCGACGGTGCTGTCCGTCGTCGTCGGTGTCGCGCTCGCGGTCCACACCGCCTCGCGCCAGTACGGCTGGCGGGACCGGGCCGCCCAAGCCCTCTCCATGGCGCTCTTCAACGTCCCGGTGTCCATCGCCGCCCTCGCCCTGGTGCTGCTGGCCATCCGGTTGAACGAACACGCGGGCTGGCACTTCCTGTACGTCGCGGGGGAGAACTCGCCCGACGTGGAGGGGTTCTGGGCGACGGTCGGGGACCGGCTGCTGCACCTGATCCTGCCGACGCTGACCCTCACCCTGACCGGGTACGTGGGCTACCACCTCACCCAGCGCTCGCTGCTGCTGGACGTCATCCACTCCGACTTCGTCCGCACCGCCCGGGCCACCGGGCTCACCCGCGCCCAGGCGATCCGCCGGCACGCCCTGCGCACCGCGCTGATCCCGACCGCGCAGTCCGTGGCCTTCAGCATCCCGGCCGTCTTCACCGGCGCGGTCCTCACGGAGACGATCTTCGGTTGGAACGGCATGGGCCAGTACTTCATCCAGACCATCAACAAGAACGACGTGCACGGCACCGTGGCGACCGCGGCCTTCGCCGCCGCCCTGACCGCGATCGGCGCGATCCTCGCGGACATCGCCACCGTTCTCCTCGACCCGAGAGTGCGGGTGAACTGAGATGGGCACTCCGGTGAGTTCCGACGCCACCTCCGAAGGCGTCCTCGCCAGCGCCACTGCACCCGCACCGGCGGCAGGACCGCCGCCGCACGGGCAGGACGGGCACGAGGCGCAGGACGGGCACGACGGGCGCTACCTGGGCCGGCGCCGGCTCTACCTGCGGCGCTTCCTGCGCAACCGGATCGCCGTCGCCGGTGTGGTGATCTTCCTGCTGCTGGTGCTGTTCAGCGCCCTCGGCGACCTGTTCACCCCGTACGGCTACGCGGACGCCGACTTCTCGGCCCTGACCCAGGCCCCCGGCGCCGACCATTGGTTCGGCACCAACCAGGGCGGCAACGACGTCTACGCCGCCGCCGTGCACGGCCTCCAGCGCTCGCTGGTGATCGCGGTGAGCGTGTCCCTGCTGACCGTCGCCATCGCCGCGGTGGTGGGCGCGGGCGCCGCCTACGTCGGGGGCCGGGTGGAGAAGACCACCCTGGCCGTCATCCACTTCCTGCTGATCGTGCCCTCCTTCCTCGTCCTCGCCCTGGTCTCGCACCGGCTGGCGGGCGACTGGCGGGTCCTCATCCTGGTGCTGACGCTGTTCGGCTGGATGTCCACCGCGCGCGTGGTCTGGTCGGTGTCGACGTCCCTGCGCGAGCGCGACTACGTGCGCGCCGCGGAGTACATGGGCGTGCGCCCGTTGCGCATCGTGCTGCGCCACATCATCCCCAACCTGGGCTCCCTGCTCATCGTCAACCTCACCCTGGGCGTGGTCTCCACCGTGCTCAGCGAGACCGCCCTGTCCTTCCTCGGCTTCGGCGTGCAGACCCCGGACGTGTCGCTGGGCACGATGCTCGCCGACGGCGCGGGCACCATCACCAGCGCCCCCTGGCTCTTCGCCTTCCCCGCCGGGCTGACCGTCCTGCTCACCGTCTCGATGACCTTCGTCGGCGACGGCCTGCGCGACGCCCTCGACCCCACGTCCACCACCGGCGCGGCAGGAGGCCGACGATGACCCTCGCACCCAGCCACCGCACCGGACCCGACGCCGGGTCCACCGCCGGGCCGATCGCCGGATCCACAGCCGGGTCCACCGTCGGGCCGACCGAGCCGGAACCCGTCCTGTCCGTCCGCGACCTGCGGGTCTCCTTCCCCTCCGAGGCCGGACCGGTGGAGGCCGTGCGCGGCATCGACTTCGACCTGCTGCCCGGGCGCACCCTGGGCATCGTCGGCGAGTCCGGCTCGGGCAAGTCCGCCACCGCCCTCGCCGTCATGGGCCTGCTGCCGCCCACCGCGCGCCTCGGCGGCCGGATCCTGCTGGGCGGCCGCGACCTGGCGGCGATGAACGACAAGGAGCTGTCCCGGGTGCGCGGCAAGTCCATCGGCATGGTCTTCCAGGACCCGATGTCCGCGCTCACGCCCATCTTCAGCGTCGGCCGGCTGCTCTCCCAGGCCCTGCGGGTGCACCGGGAGCTGTCGAAGAGGGACGCGTGGGAGCAGGCGGTGGAACTGCTCGACCTGGTCGGCATCCCCGACCCGCGCGAACGCGCCAAGTCGTTCCCGCACGAGTTCTCCGGCGGCATGCGTCAACGCGTCGTCATCGCCCTGGCCATCGCCAACAAGCCCTCGGTCCTCGTCGCCGACGAGCCCACCACCGCGCTCGACGTCACCGTCCAGGCGCAGATCCTGGACGTGCTGCGCCTCGCCCAGCGCGAGACCGGCGCCGGGCTCGTCCTGATCACCCACGACCTGGGCGTGGTGGCCGGTCACGCCGACGACGTCGCCGTCATGTACGCCGGACGGATCGTCGAGCACACGAGTGTCGACGAGTTGTTCCGCCGCCCGACGATGCCCTATACCGCCCGGCTGCTGGCCAGCGTCCCCACGGTGGACAGCGGCGTCGAACGGCCCCTGATCCCGGTCGGCGGCGAGCCACCGTCCCTGGTCGGCCTGCCCGGCGGCTGCCCCTTCGCACCCCGCTGCGCGGTGGCCCAGGACGTGTGCCGGACCACCGAACCGGCCCTGACCGTAACGACGTTGACCGAACCGGCCTTGACCGTACCGACGTTGACCGAACCGGCCCTGACCGAACCGGCCCTGACCGTACCGACGTTGACCGCACCGAGCGGGCGGCACGGCCGGGTCGCCTGCCACCGCGCGCAGGAGATCGTGGACGGGACCCTCGACCCGGCCGGGGGCGCCGCCCCCGTGCCACCGCCCGGCGCCGGCCGCCGGACCGTCGGCGAGGTGGTGCTGCGGGTCGAGGACCTGGTCAAGACGTTCCCCGTCACCAAGGGGGCCCTCCTCAAGCGCCGGGTGGGCACCCTGCACGCGGTCAACCACGTCAGCTTCGAACTGCGCGCGGGCGAAACCCTGGGCCTGGTGGGGGAGTCCGGCAGCGGCAAGACCACCACGCTGCGCGAGGTGCTGGGGCTGCGCGCCCCCGAGGGCGGCCGCATCGAACTGGCCGGCACCGACGTCGCCACCCTGCGCTCGGCGGCCCGCGTGCGCGAGCTGCGGCGCGACGTCCAGATCGTCCTCCAGGATCCGACGGACGCCCTGGACCCCCGGCTGACCGTCTTCGACCTGCTGGCCGAACCGCTCCAGGCCGCCGGCGCCGACCGGGCGGCCATCCGGTCCCGGGTCACCCGGCTCCTGGACCTGGTCGGCCTGGACCGCGCCATGGGCGACCGCTTCCCCGCCGCCCTCTCCGGCGGCCAGCGCCAGCGGGTCGGCATCGCCCGCGCCCTGGCCCGTGAGCCGAAGCTGCTGGCCCTGGACGAACCGCTGTCCGCCCTGGACGTCTCGGTGCAGGCCGAGATCATCAACCTGCTCGCCCGGCTGAAGCACGAACTGGGCCTGGCCTACCTGGTGGTGGCCCACGACCTGGCCGTGGTGCGCCACGTCTCCGACCGCATCGCGGTGATGTACCTCGGGCACATCGTCGAGTCCGGCGCCACCGAGGAGATCTTCGCCCGGCCCCGGCACCCGTACACGAAGGCCCTGCTGTCGGCGATCCCGGTGCCCGACCCGGAGCGCGAGCGCCGGCGCGAGCGCATCGTCCTGGTGGGCGAGCAGCCCAGCGCCGCCCGGCTGCCGGAGGGCTGCGTGTTCGCCGACCGCTGCCCGCTGTACCGGGAGGCCGACGAGAGCGTACGGACGCGCTGCCGCACCGAACGCCCGGCGACCGTCGGCGCCCCGGACGGCTCCGACCACCAGTACGCCTGCCACGCGGTCTGACCCCCGCGCCGCTCCACCCCTTCCCAGCGATTCCCGCTGGTTTCCGCCGATTCCCACCAAGGACACCCCATGCTCAGGAAGTTCGTCCTGCCCCTCGCGCTCGTCGCCGCCGTCTCGGTCGCCGCCACCGCGTGCTCCTCGTCCTCCCCCTCCCCGTCCTCCTCCGGAGGCTCCGCCGGGCAGGGCGCCCAGAACGCCGCCAAGGTCGCGTCCTCGGTCACCGACTACAACCCCCAGCCGTACGAGAACATCAAGGACGGCGGCACCTACACCACCGCGGGCACCTTCGACGAACAGGGCAACCCCTTCAACGTCAACAGCACCCTGAACGCCCTGCGGATCTGGTCCTGGTACAACGCCGACGCGATCACCTACTCGCCCACCGGCGAGGTCCAGTACAACCCGGACTACTACAGCGACGTGAAGGTCTCCGTCGAGGGCGGCGACCAGAAGGTCGTCATCACCCTCAACCCCAAGGCCGTCTTCAACGACGGCACCCCCATCGACTGGCGGGCCATCGAGGCCACCTGGAAGGCCGACAACGGCTCGAACAAGGACTACGCGGCCAACTCCACCGACGGCTACGACCGCATCACCTCCGTCACCCGGGGCGCGGACGACAAGCAGGCGGTCATCGCCTTCAAGGGCGTCAACGCCTCCTGGTCGGCGCTGTTCACCACCTTCCTGCACCCCGAGGCCGCCACCGTCGACAACTTCAACAAGGCGTACGTGAAGACGGCCCACCCCGAGTGGGGCACCGGCCCGTACACCGTGGGCACCTGGGACGCCCACTCGGGCAACGTCACCTTCGTGCGCAACCCCAACTGGTGGGGCAGGAAGGGCAAGCTCGACAAGCGCGTCTACGTCAACCTGGAGAGCGCCGCCTCGATCAACGCCTTCAAGAACGGCGAGCTGGACTACACCTCCGCCGTGGACGCGGAGAACCTCAAGCAGGTGAAGGCGGTCAAGGACGCCGAGATCCGCAGCGGCGGCAGCCCCTTCGAGTACTCGCTGTACCTCAACGCCAAGTCCCCGCTCCTCGGTGACATCCAGGTCCGCAAGGCGGTGCAGGAGAGCATCGACCGGGCGCAGATAGCGAAGATCCGGTTCCAGGGCCTCGACTACACCGAGCCGCTGCCCGGCTCCGCGGTGCTCTACAGCTTCCAGCAGGGCTACCAGGACAACGTCGCGGCCGTTCTGAAGTACGACCCGCAGGAGGCCCGGAAGACCCTGGACGCGGCCGGCTGGACGCCCGGGGCCGACGGCATCCGCACCAAGGACGGCAAGCAGCTCGCACTCGGCTACACCCTCCTCGGCGACGACCCCATCGAGAAGGCCACCGCCGGGGCGTTCACCGCGATGCTCAAGGCGGTCGGCGTGAAGGTGGACGTCAACAAGGTCTCCGAGAACGACTTCTCCAAGGTGCTCAGCGAGCGCCGCTTCGACCTGTTCATCTCCGGCAACCGCTCGACGGACCCCTTCGGCGCGCGCTACCTGTGCGACTTCTACTGCTCTGACCGCGACTCCAACCTCACCGGAGCCGGCACCCCCGAGCTGGACCAGGAGATCCGCGCCACCGGCCAGATCGCCGACCTCGGCCAGCAGGCCGCGGCCGTCAACAAGGTCGAGCAGAAGGCCCTCCAGCAGTACGCCTTCCTGCCGCTCTACAGCGGTCCCTCCACCTACGGCATCCGGAAGGGCCTCGCCAACGTCGGCGCCACCATCTTCTACAGCCCGCTGCCCGAGACCATCGGCTGGCAGAAGTAGCCACCCGTGCGCCGGCGCCGGGGCCGGGGGCGCTTCGCGCGTTGATCACTTGTCTACCGGGCACTTCTACGGTCGGGCCATCGGCAAGTTCCGCACCGTTCCGAAGGACCCACATGACTGACCCGGCCGCGTCGTCGCGCGGTGACACACCCTGGATCGGCGACGATCCGAGATTCACCGAACTACGCTCCACCTACCGCAGGTTCGTCTTCCCCGTGACGGCGGCGTTCCTGCTCTGGTTCCTGGCGTACGTCCTCTGCTCCGCCTACGCCCGTGGGTTCATGGCGACCAAGGTCGCCGGGCACGTCAACGTGGCCCTGGTCTTCGGACTGCTGCAGTTCGTCTCGACCTTCGCCATCGCCCTGGCCTACGGCCGGTTCGCCGCCCGGCGGCTGGACCCGCTGGCGGCGGCGCTGCGGAAGGCGGCGGCCTCCGGTCGCCGCGACGGTGACCAGGAGCCGACGGAGATCCAGGCATGACACAGCACCTTTCCCACGCCGCCGCCGCGGCGGTACAGGCGACACAGGCGGCGTCGACGTCGGCGTCGGCGTCGGCGTCGAACAAGGGCCTGACCATCGGCCTGTTCGTGGCCCTGGTGGCGGTGACCCTGGTCATCACCCTGTGGGCCCGGCGCAGCACCCGGGGCACCGGCGGTTTCTACACCGGCGGCGGCGAGTTCTCCGCGCTGCAGAACGGGATCGCGATCTCGGGCGACTACCTGTCCGCGGCCTCCTTCCTCGGCATCGCCGGGATCATCGCGCTGGCCGGGTACGACGGCTTCCTGTACTCGATCGGCTTCCTGGTGGCCTGGCTGGTCGCGCTGCTGCTGGTGGCCGAACTGCTGCGCAACACCGGGCGGTTCACCATGGCCGACGTGCTCGCCGCGCGGCTGCGCAGCGGACCGATGCGGACCGCCGCGGGCGTGTCGACCATCGTGGTGTCGATCTTCTACCTGATCGCGCAGATGGTCGGCGCGGCCACGATCGTGGGGCAGCTGCTCGACGTCAAGGGCAGCGCCGCGCAGGTGTGGACCATCGTCGGGGTCGGTGCCCTGATGATCGTCTACGTCGTGGTCGGCGGGATGAAGGGCACCACCTGGGTGCAGATCGTCAAGGCGGTGCTGCTGATCGCCGGCGCGGCCACCATGACGGTGTGGGTGCTGGCGAAGTACGGGTTCAACATCAGCCACCTGCTCGGGGACGCCGCGGCGGCCTCCAAGAAGGGCGACGCCTTCCTCCAGCCCGGCCTGAAGTACGGGGCGACCGACGGCTGGTCGAAGCTCGACCTGGTCAGCCTGGGCACCGCGCTGGTGCTGGGCACCGCGGCGCTGCCGCACGTGCTGGTCCGCTTCTACACCGTTCCGACCGGCCGGGACGCCCGCAAGTCGGTCAACTGGTCGATCGGCATCATCGGGGTCTTCTACCTGATGACCCTGGTGCTGGGCTTCGGCGCGGCCGCGCTGGTCGGCACGGCGACGATCAAGGAGAAGGACCCGTCCGGCAACACCGCCGCGACCCTGCTGGCCGAGCACCTGGGCGGCGGCGCGGGCACCACCGGCGGCTCGCTGATGCTGGCGTTCATCGCGGCGGTCGCCTTCGCCACCATCCTGGCGGTGGTCGCCGGGCTCACCCTGACCTCCTCGTCCTCGTTCGCCCATGACCTGTACGCCAGCGTGATCCGCAAGGGTCGGGCCACCGAGCGGCAGGAGCTGATCACCGCGAAGATCGCCGCCGTGGTCATCGGCGCCGCCGCGGTCGCCCTGTCGATCTTCGCCCGGGACCTCAACGTGGCGTTCCTGGTGGCGCTGGCCTTCGCCATCGCGGCCTCGGCCAACCTGCCCGCCATCCTGCTGACCCTGTTCTGGCGGCGCTTCACCACCTTCGGCGCCAAGTGCGGCATCTACGCCGGCCTGGTCAGCGCGATCGGCCTGGTGCTGCTCTCCCCGATCTGCTGGGGCGGCGCCAGCGCCACCGTCCCCGCCGTGAAGCTGACGGCCGCCCAGGCGAAGGACTGCGGGGTGCCGGCCGCCAGCAAGGAGGTCGGCAACGCCACGGCGCTGATCTCCTGCACCACCACCGCGCCGGTCCCGCTGCAGAACCCCGGGGTCATCTCGATCCCGATCGGCTTCGCCGCCGCCATCCTCGGCTCGCTCGCCGGCGGCCGTCGCCGCCGGGACGAGGACGCGGACGGACGATCCTTCGCGCAGCTGGAGGTCCGCGCGCTCACCGGGGCGGGGCGGTAGCCATGACGACGGGTTCCAACCTCGACGAGTTCCTCTCCGACCTCGATCGCTACGCCGCCGCTGACGTCCTGACCGCCCAGCTCACCGCGGACACCCTGCGCAAGTACCTGCGCGCCGGGCTGATCGTCCCCGCGGACCTGTGCGCCGGTGACACCGCCGGCTACGCCCAGCGGCTGCTGCACGCCGGGCGGACCCACTCCGTGGTGGCCCTGACCTGGCTGCCCGGGCAGGCCACCCCGATCCACGACCACCTCGCCTGGTGCGTCTCCGGCGTGCTGGAGGGCGTGGAGGTGGACGAGGCGTACCGGCTGTGGCGGATGCCCCGCTCCGGCCGCCGGGTGCTGGTGCCGTCCGGCCGGACCACCTGCTCCGCGGGCCGGGTGCAGCTGCTCGTGCCGCCGGACGAGGACATCCACCGGGTGTCCAACGGCGGCACCGGGCGCGCGGTCTCGCTGCACGTCTACGGGGCCGACATCTCGCTGAACGGCGGCACCTCGATCAACCGGGTCTTCGGGCAGGACGTCCTGGACGCCCCGCCGGACGGGGCCCGCCTGGTGAGCTGGCGGCACCCGGACGGCCTGGCACCCTGACGGTCTGGCACGCTGACGGCTTGGCACCCTGACCGACGGCCCACCACGACCTGACCGACCCACCGCGACCTGACGGGCCGCTCACCTCCGGGCGGCCCGTCAGGTCGTGGTCGTCGCGCGCCGGGGCTCGGGCCTGTCCGACGGGTGGCCGGGTCAGGCGCGGGTGGCGGTGACGAGGTGGTAGTCGAGGAGGCCGTCGCGCCAGGCGGGGAGGAAGTTGCGGCTCCAGTGGGCGGGCGGGACGGTGTCGGTGAGGTAGCGGTCGAGGCCGGGCCAGACGTCGGCGCCGATGGAGCGGGTGGTGACGTCGGTGAAGCCGGCGCCGGTGAGGTCGCTGGTGAAGGTGCCGAGGGGGTGGGCGACGTCCAGGCCGTCGGCGAAGCTGGCGAGCAGGATCTTGAGGCGTTCGGCGATCTCGGGGCCGGGGGCGGCGAAGAAGGTGGTGACGGCGAGGCGGCCGCCGGGGCGCAGGACCCGGGCGGACTCGCGGGCGAAGGTGGTGAGTTCGCGGAAGTGCTGGGCGGCTTCGACGGAGTAGAGGCCGTCCAGGTGGCCGTCGGTGAAGGGGAGTCGGTCGGCCGAGCCGAGGGTGTAGGCGAGCCGGTCGGGATAGGTGGCCAGGGCGCGGGCGTTGACGGCGCGGGCGCGTTCGATCTGGTCGGGGTGGATGTCGACGCCGGTGACGGAGGCGAAGCGGAACTCCCGTAGCGCGAGGGCCGCGCCGAGCCCGCGGCCGCAGCCGACCTCGGCCAGGCGCAGCTGCTCGCGCGGCTCGGGGAAGGTGTTCAGCACCCGGCGGTAGAGCTGCTCCTGGCTGTGCACCCGGTCCTCGGGGGACGGGGCGGTGAGGTCGATCCCGTGCCAGTCACCGAAGTTGATGAATCCGCCGGCGAAGCTGGCAGCCTTGGCGAGGTCATCGGCGCCGTACGTCCGGCGGACCGTCGGGGGGATGTGGTTGTGGTCCATGGGTGGTCGGGTCTCCTGCTCGGTGGGCGCCCGGCGGTCGGGCGCGCCGAGGTACGTACCCAAACCGGTGGCGGTCCGAACACGGTACGTGACCGCCCGGGTTCGGGGTTGACGCGACGTGGCGGCGGGCGGTGGCAGCCGGGCGGCGGCCGGCCGGTGGCCGGCGGTCGCGCCGGAAAACGCGGTGTCCGGCCGGGCGCCGGTTCGCTACAGTCCGCCGGGTGTCCGAACCAGCCGGACATCCGAATCAGCCGGGAACCCGAACCAGCTGGGAACCCGAACCAGAGGAGCGACCGACCGATGAGCACCGACGACCGTCCCGTACCGTCACTGACCGGCGGCGAGCGCGACATGCTGCGCCAGTTCCTGGACTACCACCGGGCGACCCTCGCCATGAAGTGCGAGGGCCTCACCGACGAACAGCTGCGCCTGTGCTCCAGCCCGCCGTCCACGCTGAGCCTGCTCGGGCTGGTGCGCCACATGGCCGAGGTGGAGCGCACCTGGTTCCGCCGGGTGATCGACGGCGAGGACGTCCCGCTGGTCTGGTCCGAGGACGGCGACTACCAGGTGGCCTACGACACCACCGGCGCCACCCGCGCCGAGGCCTTCGCCGCCTGGCAGACCGAGGTCGAGCACTCCCGCCGCATCGAGCTGGCCGCCCCGTCGCTCGACGTGACCGGCTACCAGCCCCGCTGGCAGGCCGAGGTCTCGCTGCGCCTGGTGATGCTCCACCTGATCCACGAGTACGCCCGGCACAACGGCCACGCGGACTTCCTCCGCGAGGCCGTCGACGGCGTGGTGGGCGTCTGACACCACCCGCGGCGGCCCGCTACCAGCCGAGAAGGTGGGTGCGGGTGGTGAGGGCGGTGAGGAGGGACTCGGCGGTGGTTTCGGGGGTGAGGGGGGTGGTGTCGAGCTCGTGCGGGGTGGTGGGGGGTGTGGTGGTGAGGACGACGTGGTGGAGGGCGGCGCCGGTGGCGCGGCTCTCGCGGCGGAAGGTGTCGAGGGTGGCCGGGGGCTCGGTGCACTCGACGACGACCTGGTAGCCACCGGTGGCGTAGGCGAAGGCGGCCTGGGCGGTGGCCGCGAGGGCGGTGGCGTGCTGGCGGGCCGTCTCGGGGAGCCCGTCCGGCAGCCGGCCGTTGCGGATGACCTGGAGGAAGTCGTCCGTCCGCAGGTGGACGCTGGGGCGCAGCTCCTGGGCGAGCAGCGCCGCGACCGGGCTGCCGCCCCCTCGTTCGCCGGCGGCCCCGGTGGGGTCGACGAGGACGAGGACGCCCCCGGCCCCCCGGCCGCCCCCGAGCTCCGGCCCACCTACGGTCGTACGGTTCACAGCTGCTGATCCCTTCGCGGGCCGGGGACGGGACGGGTACGGACGGGCAGCCGGGGCGAGGCGGTGGGAGTGCGAAGGAGCCGGTCGGCCCGGATGCGGACAGCCGACCGCCTCGTCCCTACGACTGATGCGTTTCGGGGATCAACCTAGTCCAAACGGGTGCCCCGAGTCGTCCCCCTCCCGGCCCGTGGGCGGGTCGGCGGGCGTGCTCAGTGCTCGTCGGCGCGCAGCACGATCGGGTTGGTGAGGGCCGCCATCGGGCCCCAGGGGAGGTCCGCGCCCATGGTGTTGCCCTTGCCGGGCGTGCCGTCGGCCCTGGGGTGGCGCACCTCGGCACGGACGTAGCCGGCGAGCGAGGCGGTGGTGCGCCAGACGACCGTGCCGGAGCCGTCGGCGGACAGCGACTCCTGGTGCATCTGGCCCTCGTCGGTGATCAGGCGGACGGTGCCGCCGGGCACGCCGGAGACGGTGAGCCGGACGTCCACCGGGGCGTCGGCGGGGACGGTCAGCTCCTCGCCGATGCCCGCCTGGCGGCCGTGGCCGGTGGCGGTGAGGTCGAGCCGGACGGCGGCGGACTCGGCCAGCCAGCTGCGCCCGGCGCGCAGGCCGTCCAGGACGGCGTCCCGGGTGAGGTCCTCGGCGAGGACCACGTTGTGCGGCAGGCCGATGACCTGGGGCGCGCTGTGGGCGTCGCTGTTGCCCATCGCGGGCCGCCAGGAGCGCTCGCCGGATCCGCCGCCTGATCCGCGGCCGGATGCGCCGTTGGATCCGCCGTTGGACCCGCCGCCGGATCCGCCGCCCCGCAGGGCCGCGGCGAGCTGGGAGTCCCAGGTGTCGACGGCCGATTCGTCGTCGTACGTCCAGGGCCCGTTCCACACCTCGACGGCGTCGGCCTGCTCGTAGCCGAACTTCCACTGGCAGGCGACGTACGGGCAGTACGGGTGCGCGGGCACCACCAGGCCGCCGGAGCGGTGGACCTGGCGGACGAAGCGCGGGAACTCCTCGTCGCGGGAGCGGTAGCGCCAGTCGACGAACTGGCCCGCCTCCAGGCCGAGCGCCAGCCAGTGGCCGTTGCGGGTGGTGACCTCCTCGCCGGGGACGATCAGCAGGTCGGGGCCGGCCAGCGGGCCCCAGACGGCGTGCGAGGAACTGGTGTTGTGGTCGGTGGAGACGATGAAGTCCAGGCCGGCCGCGCGGGCCCCGGCGGCCACCTCCTCGGGCAGGCGGCGCCCGTCGGAGTGCACGGTGTGCAGGTGGCAGTCGCCGCGGTACCAGGCCCGGCCGCGGCCGCGGGCCCGCTCCGGCGGGTAGTGCGGGGTGAACTCCGGCCCGGGCTCGCCGAACCGGAGGGTGACCTGGACGCGGTACTCCAGGCCCTGCGGGGCGACCTGGTACGGGCCCAGGACGACGTGCCAGGTGCCGGGGTTGATCGGGCCGGGGAGGTAGCCGGGGGTGGCGGAGTCGCGGGCGAGCGCGAACTCGGTGCGGAAGCCGCCGGACCAGCCGCGGAAGCCGTCCCCGCCGAGGTCGGTGCCGCGCTCGTCGAAGATGCCGATGTCGCAGGAGTTGCCGGGGGTGCCGGCCGGGACCTGCGGCTTGTCGTAGCCGTAGGAGACGGCGATCTCGCGGACGCCCTCGGGGACCTCGACCGGGAGGTGGACGAAGTCGGGGGCGCCGGTGGGGAGGTGGCCGGTGAGGGTGAGGGTGCGGTCGCCGCGGTTCGGGCCCTGGCCTTCGCTGGGGCCTTGGCTGGGGCCTTGGCTCGGGGCGGCCGAGGCGGAGCCGGCGGTGGCGGCGCTCGCGGCCAGGCCGAGGGCGGTGGCGGCGCCGGTGGCGAGGCCCGTGCGGAGCAGGTCGCGGCGGGCGGGGTGCGGTGGCTCGGTGGGGCTCGATGGCTCGGCGGGGCGCTCGGGCTGGACGGGCGGGGTGGGGTCGGCGGGCATCGGGGCCTCCGGGCTGGGGTGGGCGGGTCCGTCGGCACGCCTACCCCGGGGGGTGAACCCGGGGTGAGGCAGGGCCCACCGGGGTGGGGCGGGTCGGTGAAAGGGGACCGGGGCACGGGCGGGGCAAGTTGCGCTGAGTGACGATCGGTCGGTTCATAGTCATGTGCCGATCGGCATGACAGGTGGCGACGGGTCGGTCTGGAGGCTGATGTGGCACTGAGTCGGCGGGTTCTGCTGACGGCGGTGGTGGCCGGGGGCGCGCTGGCGGGGTGCCGGGCGGGGCGGGAGGAGGCGGGGGGCGGGGCGGCCCCGGCGGCCGGGTCGGCCTCGCCGTCGGCCACTCCTTCGGCCAGTCCTTCGGGCACGCCGTCCGGCACGCCGTCAGCCGCGTCGTCGGCGGTGCCCTCCGCCGCCGGGTCCGCCGCCGGGTCCGCCGCCCCTCGGGAACCCGGCCGGGCGGAGCTGGTCCAGCGCTACGGGGCCGTGGCGCCGACCGCGTGGGGTCTGGACCTCCCCGGGGTGGTCACCGGGCTGCCGGAGGGCGAGCAGGCCATGGCGCTCACCTTCGACGCCTGCGGGGGGCCCGGCGGGAGCCGCTACGACGCCGACCTGATCGACTTCCTGCGCGCGCACTCCGTCCCGGCCACGCTGTTCCTGAACGCCCGCTGGATCGACGCCAATCCGCAGATCTTCGAGCAGCTCGCCGCCGACCGGCTGTTCGAGATCGGCAACCACGGCACCGTGCACCGTCCGCTCTCGGTGACCGGCCGCTCGGCGGAGGGGATCGCCGGTACGGGCGGGGTCGGCGAGGTGTACGACGAGGTGGCGGGCAACGCCCACAAGCTGACCGAGCTGCTCGGGCACCCGCCGCGGTTCTTCCGCTCCGGCACCGCGTACTACGACGACGTCGCCGTCCGGGTGGTCGCCGACCTGGGCGAACGCATCGCCGGGTTCACCGTGAACGGGGACGGCGGCGCGACGATGCCGGCCGCCGAGGTGCGGCGGGAGGTGGCGTCGGCGCCGCCGGGGGCGATCGTCATCGGGCACATGAACCAGCCGGGCCGGGGCACCGCCGCCGGGTTCACGGCGGCACTGCCGGGGCTGCTGGCGGCGGGGCGGCGGTTCGTCCGGCTGTCCGACGTGCTGTAGCCCCCGGGAGTCCGCTGGCCCCCGCCCGGCGCGTCACGCCGGGCGGGGGCCACCACGCGGGGTCGCGCCATGTGGGGCCACACCCCGCCCGGTCACACCACGCGGGTCAGAGCAGGCGGGTCAGACCAGGCGGAGGCCGCCCGGGTGCCGCTGCTCGATGATGTCGACCAGCCAGTCGTAGACCGTCGGCCCCTTGCCCGCTTTGGCCGCGGCCAGCTCGGCGGCGACGTACGCGCGGCTCTCGGGGTGGGCGCGGGCGAGCCGGCGCTCCAGCTGGCGGACCGTCTCCGGGTAGCCGAGGCTGCGGCGGGAGGCCTCGTGGTGGCGCCACTCGATGACGTAGTCGTCGTCCTCGGGCGTGCCGAAGCCGCCGCTCAGGCAGTCGGCGAAGGCGTCGAGGTTGCGGCCGAAGTAGCCGTCGACGCCGATCTCCCGCCCGACCACGTCCCAGAAGTCCTCCAGGCTGCCGATCTCGTTGCCGTCGATCACATAGGTCACCGTCACGCGGTCGAGGATATGCCCGGGCGGCGAACCGCCGGGTGACGAACGGTTACGGCGGGATGATCGACGGCTACGGTTCGACGGCTACGGCTACGGCTACGGCTTCGGCTACGGCTTCGGCTCCGCAGCTACGGCTACAGTTCGACGGCTCGACGCTCACGGCTCGACGGCGATCGCGGTGGCGAGCAGTCCGTCGCGCACCGCCCAGCGGCCGTCGAAGCCGTCCAGCCGGCGGCCGCCGACCACCGGGCCGGGGACCAGCAGCCGGGCGGTGAAGGTGCCGTCGGGGCAGAGGTCGAGTTCGGCCTCGTGGAAGTCCAGCCAGAGTTCGGTCAGCGGGAACCAGGCCTTGTAGACGGACTCCTTGGCGCTGAACAGGATGCGGTCCCACGGCGTGGCCGGCTGTGCGGCGGTGAGCGCGGCCAGCCGCTGCTGCTCGACGGGCAGGGCGACGGATTCGAGGACGCCCTCCGGGAGCGGCAGCGCGGGTTCGGCGTCGATGCCGAGCGAGGCCAGGGTGCCGGCCCGGGTGACGGCGGCCGCGCGGAAGCCGTCGCAGTGGGTGAGGCTGCCGACCACGCCCTCCGGCCAGCTCGGTGCGCCGCGCAGGCCCGGGACGAGCGGGCGGTACGGGACGCCGAGGCGGGTCAGGGCGGTGCGGGCGCAGTGGCGGACGGTGGTGAACTCGCGGCGGCGCTTGTCCACGGCCCGGGCGACGGCCGCCTCCTCGGCGGGCTCCAGCCGCGCCTCGGGCGGGTCGTCGTAGGCCACTTCGGTCACCACGACGTCCGGCAGCAGGTCCCCGATCACGCGTTCCCCCCTAGGTCGGCAGCGCGGGCGGCGGGCCGCGCGGGTCGAGCCTAACCCGGGTGGGCGGTCCCGGTCGGTGATCTTCGCCAACCGGGCCGGGGCCGGGGAGGGTTACTGGCCGAGCAGGTGGGCGAAGTCCAGTCCGAGGCTGCCGAGGACGGGCAGCGCGCCGAGGTCGGTGACGCCGCCGACCGGGATGCTGTAGCCCTGGTTCACCTCGCGCTGGGTCGCCTCGCGTCGGGTCGCCTCGCGCTGGGTCGCGGCGGCCGGCGCCGCAGCGGCGAGGGCCGGGGTCAGGACGGCGCCGAGGAGCAGGGCGGCGAGTGCGGTGCGCATGGGGCGGGCCTCCGGAGCGGGCGGGGGTGACGGCCTGTCAACACCCTGCGTGGCGGGACGGTCACGCATCTTCGCCCCTTCGGCCGCATTGGTAAAGATCCTTGACTTGTGTTCATGGCAACACCGAGGAGGTCTGGACCACGCCGAGGTGGAACGCATACGTTCCCTTCACCGGGTGGGCATCGGGTCGGATCGGACCGCCGAACTGCACTGCGGCTCCGGCGACTTCTGCCTGTCATGCCCATGACTATCCCCGGGATCGACGAACCGGAGGGAACGAACCATGCGCGCCATCGGCAAGAACCTCAGGATCCTCGCGGGCGCCCCGCTCGCCGCCGCCGCCCTCATCGCCCTCACGGCCGGCTCCGCCAGCGCCGCGATACCGCTCAACAAGCCGATCACCGGCAAGGCCACCTACTACAACGACGCCGGCTACGGCGCCTGCGGCACCCGGATCAACGCCGCCGACCAGCTGCTGGTCGCCGTCCCGCACTCCTGGTGGACCTCGGCCAACCCCAACAACGACCCGCTGTGCAAGGGCATTTCGGTCAAGGTGAGCTACCAGGGCAAGACCATCACCGTGCCGGTGAAGGACCAGTGTCCGTCCTGCGACTCCACCCACATCGACCTCAGCCAGCCCGCCTTCGCCAAGCTCGCCCCGCTGGACAAGGGCGTGATCAACGGCCTCACCTGGCAGTTCGTCAAGACCGGGGTGAACGGCAAGACCGTCGCGCTGTCCGAGCCGGTCGCCGGCTCGACCATCGGCTGACGCTCCCGACGCCTGCCCGCCCCGCCCGCCCCGCCCGCCCCCGGCCTCGACGCGCGGGGGCGGGCGCGGCGCGTTCGGGCCGGGGCGGGGCGGTCGATCCGACGATTCCTCGTGCGGGGTGCGGTCGGCCCTGACTAGACTCCCGCACCGTCGTTCGGTCATTGTGGACCGAATTCCAGCCCCACGGAGGAGTCTTGGCCTCGATCACCCTCGACGCCGAGCGCCGCGTCCGGGCCGATGCCGGACGTGTCCGGGTCGCCGCCGTGGAGGCGCTGCGCTCGCTCGGCTTCCAGGTCACCGCGGAGCTGGCCACCGTCGTGGAGGCCCGGCGCGGCTCGGCCGTCCGCTCGGCGATGCTGCTGCCCGACGAAGTCCCGCTGGCGGCGCGGCTGCGGTTCGCCGCGGACCCCGACCGCGGCACCACGGTGTCGCTGCACCTGACCGACCGCGCCGTCTCGGTGGTCGCCCTGGGCGTGCAGGCCCCGTACGTGACGGCCTACCAGAGCGCGCTGCTGGCCCTGGACCAGGCACTGACCGGCCTCGACCCCGACGCGGCGGCCGGCTTCCCCCAGCCCCGCTGGTGGGCCCGGGCGCCCCAGGCGGACGCGCTGGCCCGGCACCACCAGACCGGTCAGCGGGTGGTCGGCGGCGTCACCGCCCTCGTCAACGACCGACTCTCCGGCGCGCCCCGGGCCACCGGACCGTCCCTGTGGGGCGGGGTCCAGGGTGTTGTCTTCCACTCCCGGGAGGGCGCCGTCGCCCTGGACCGGGGTGCCCTCGTGGGCCTGCTGGCGATCCCGGTGCTGATGAGTCGCCGACCGGACGGCGTCCCGGAGCAACTCGGCTCCGAGGTGGCGCAGTTGGCCGCTTCGGTCGAGGGGAGCATATCGGCGGTCGGCGGCGGCATGGTGAACGTGCGGGTCGGCAGCGAACAGCGCCCGGCCTTCGAGTTCCTGTACCGGCAGTTCGCGATTCGCTCCCGACTGCCCGTACGGACCCTGTGCACCTGCCGGGACTGCCGACAGACCAAAGTCGTCAACCTGGACCTCCAGCGGATGCGGGAACGGCGACGGCGGCTGAAGATGATCACCTCCGTCATGCACGCGGCGCACGGCAAGGACGGCGAGGTCAGCCCCTTCCAGCTCTTCGGGGCGTTCCTCCAACACCGCAAGGTCGAACCCGACTTCATCTGCTCGCGCTGCGAGAGCACAGAGGCCGACGAGCACCCGGTGACGTTCTGCCCGGGCTGCGGGGAGATGCGGACGGAGGGGGCGCTGATCACCTGCGGGGAGTGCGGGTACGACTTCGAGGCGCTGGTGGCGGGGCTGGCGGTGTGGGGCGCGGTGCCGCCTCCGATGCCTCCGGTGCCGTCCGCGCCGCCGGTTGCGCCCGGGCCGCCCGCGCCGCCGGCCGCCCCGCCGATGCCGGCCATTCCGCCGATGCCGACCATCGCCCTGATGCCCGCGCCACCCGTCGTACCGCCAGGCTTCGGCCCAGCACCAGAGGGCTTCACCCCGCCACCGCCGCCGACCTGCGGGATCTGCGGCGGCAGCTACCCGGTGCTGTGGTCCGTCCAGGTCCTCGACGGCCTCAACCCCCGGCCGCTGACCGTCTGCCGCACCTCCCCGCGCTGCTCACCGTCCTCCGTGGTCACCCCGGCGCGGATACCGACCTGACGCCGCCCGTTCCTACGGGTGCACCGGGCCGTCGGGCCGGGCGATCCAGCACGCCGAACTCCTTCACGGCCAGGCGCACTTGCTCCCCGCCCGCGCCTGCGGTCCC
Source organism: Kitasatospora sp. NPDC030952 (assembly GCF_055571335.1). Taxonomy (NCBI): domain Bacteria; kingdom Bacillati; phylum Actinomycetota; class Actinomycetes; order Kitasatosporales; family Streptomycetaceae; genus Kitasatospora; species Kitasatospora sp. NPDC030952. Next base: position 388,809 of record NZ_JBVIFM010000002.1, on the reverse strand, counting down.
GCAGGCGCGGGCGGTCCGGCGCGGTCAGAGGAGGTGCTCGACGGCCTCGAAGATGTCGGCGTCGGTCTGAGGCGTTCGGGAAGATCGTGCATGCGGCTCTGGTGGTGGGCCGCTGAGTGTAGAAGGGGAGTGCGGACGATGCCGATGCTGTATGTGGTGGTGTGTGCGGCGGGAGTGGCCGGCGGGGTGGGGGAGTTGATCTCGGCCGCGCAGGGGCGGGGGTGGGAGGTCGGTGTGGTGGCGACTCCTCTTGCCGTGGGGTTCCTGGATGTTGAGGCGATCGAGACGCGGACGGGGTATCCGATCCGCTCCGCCTGGCGGAAGCCGGGGGATCCTCGGCCGTTGCCGGATCCGGATGCCCTCGTGGTCTCGCCCGCCACGTTCAACACGATCAACAAGTGGAGCGCGGGGATCTCGGACACGCTCGCGCTGGGGATCCTGTGCGAGTCGTACGGGTGGGGGATCCCGGTGGCCGTTCAGCCGTGCCTGAGTGCGGCCCAGGCGGCGCATCCGGCGTACGAGGAGAGCCTGAACAGGCTGCGGCGGATGGGCGTGCGGATCGCGGAGTTCGTACCGGGGTCGTACGACTGGACGCGGGTGCTGGACCTGTTGGCGGTCTGACCGGGCGGCTGGTCGGTTGCTCGGATCCCGGCAGTGCGCGGGCACTGACGGCCGTACCGGGCGCGGCGCCGTTCGGCCGAGTCGTGGTGCGGGGTGGTGCCGGAGCGGCCACCGTGGGGGCGTGCCGATGCGAATGCTGTCCGCCCTGTGCCTGGCCCTGCTGTGCTGCGTGCCCGCCGGCCGGGCGGAGGCGGGGCGGCCGGGCTGGCAGGTGGTGGTCGCCGACCAGGGCTCCCGGCGGGTGTTCGTGCTGCAGAGTGCCGAGGAGCTGATGGCCTACCAGGGTCCGGACCGGCTTCCGGTGGTGTGGTCCTGGAGCGCGGACCGGGCGCCGGACCTCGCCGATCTCGCCGTGGACCGCAGCTGGTCGCTGGTGGACGAGGCGAAGAGCCGGATCCGGCAGGGCCGCCGCTACCTGCTGACCACGGCCAGTGGCGGGCTCGCCGCCGTGGTGGAGACCGCCACCGGCCGGACGTACTGGGCCGCGGACCTGGGCCCGGGGGTCAACCCGCACAGCATCGAGCTGCTGCCGGACGGCGATGTCGCGGTGGTGGCCGCGGCCGGCTGGGTGCGGCTGTACGCGGCCTCGCGGGGGCCGCGTGCCACGGCGTACGCGGAGTTCGGGCTGCCCGGCGCGCACGGGGTGCTCTGGGACGGCCGGTCCGGGCTGCTCTGGGTGCTCGGTGACGAGGCGCTGGTCGGGCTGCGGGTGGGCGGTTCGCCGGCCGCGCCGACGCTGACCGCGGTCCGCACCGCCCCGCTGCCGGGCCGGGGCGGCCACGACCTCGCGCCGGTGCTGGCGGAGCCGGGCCGGTTCTGGCTGAGCACCCTGCGGGGCCTGTGGCGCTACGACCCGGCCGCCGACCGCTTCACGGCCGTGCGGCTGGCCGATCCCGCCGCCGAGCGGGACGTCAAGAGCATCGGCGACGAGCCCGGGACGGGCCGGCTGCTCACGGTGGCGCCCGATCACTCCGCGGCCTGCGACTGGTGCACCTCGGTGATCCGGCTGCACCGGCCGGAGGGTGCGCGGACGCTGCGCGGCACCCACCTGTACAAGGCGCGCTGGTGGGGCGGCTGGTAGCAGATTCGTGACGGACCGTAGTCGATCTTGCTCGGCGGGTCGGCGATACCACCCGTTCTGCTTACCGCGTTCGGCTGATGGGGCATATTGTGTACCCCGGCAAACTACTCCAATGGAAGTCAGTTTCCCGTCGTGGTCCGAAAACCATCTGCGGACCCGCGCCGACTGGGATAGCGTCGAAGCCGTCGGGGGGCCGACACCGATCAGGGTGTATTCGAACGTCAGTTACCGGGCCGTAATGGCTCGAATTGGTCCTGGAGAAAAGCATGCGGAATTCCCCAGAGGAAAGCCGGTCGGACGTCATCGACGATCTGCAGCTCGCGGTCGACTCGCTGGCGGCCTTTCCGGCCCGGAATGCGGCCGGTGCGGCGGACGTCACCGAACGGCTCGCCGCGGTCGCCGAACTCTGCCGGTCGGTCGACATGATGCTCGACAGCCTGGTCGTCCAGGCGGCCGCCGAGGCCGCCGAGGAGGGTTGGACGGCGGCCCGGATGGCGGCCGAACAGTCCGGCTATTACGCCAGGTTGCAGCGGGCGCTGCTCCCCACCGGCGCCGGCGCCGGGCTGACGCAGCAGTGAGCGCGCTGCACCCGGGCGTGCACGTGCTGTCCTGCCCCACCCGGTGGAGCGACGTCGACGAGAACGGGCACATCAACAACGCCCGGCTGGTCGGCTACATCCAGGAGGGGATTCACGACCTGCTCCGGCACCACGCGACCGCCGTCCGGCAATCGCTGTTCCCGTCCGGATTCATTATCGCCCGGCACGAAATCGATTACCTGGAGCAGTTGCACCACCGCCCCGAGCCATTGTCGGTGCGGCTCACCGTGGAACACCTCGGACGGAGTTCCGCACACGTCGAGGTGAATGTCTGCCGCGATCCGCTGACCTTTATGCGGGCGCGGACCGTGGTGGTCGCGCGGGACCAGGAATCCGGTCGTTCGCGCAAACTCAGCCAGAACGAGCGGCGTTTTCTGTCGGCGTTTATGTCGGTCTCGTCGGTCTCGGAGGCCGGTGCGGCCTCGGACACGGGGCGTGGCGACGGCCGGGCCGTCGGCAGCGCCGCTGCCGCCGCTGCCGGCGCGAGGCCGACGGTGCCGGGGTCGGTGCCGCGCATGCCGGCCGGGTTCGGTGGCGGGGTGGGCTCGCCGCGGGGCCCGCGCCGCCGGTGTCGCACCTCGGCGGGCTGACCGCCCGCCCGTGGGCTCCCGTGCCGGTGACGGCGCGGGCCGGCGGCGTGATCGACAACGGCGTCGATCCGTCGGTCCGGCCTGGGCCCCCCTTTCGTGGTGTCCCCACCCCTTGGCCCCTGCCGTCAAGGTTGTGTTCGGGACCAGGCCCCCGCCCGGATTGCCGGGCATCGCCCCGGCCGGACCGCAGTACCCTGAGCAGCACGGGAGCCGGTACGTCCCCCGGCGGTCACGGGCTGCGATGAGGCGGCCCCTCCGGACCCATCGCCGCCGGCCCGGCCCGGCCCCGCAGGCCGGAAGGAGGACGCGATGACCATCTCCTCGGAGGACTTCCTCGCCCGCGTCGTGGAACGCGGCGAGTACCGGGGCGCGGCGGAGGCGGACCACGCCTCCCGGGTCGTGCTCGGCCTGCTCGGCGAGCACCTGGTGGGCGCGGAGCGGATGGAGATCGCCGACGCGCTGCCCGGGACGTACGCCTCGCTGCTCCGGGCCGCCGGACCCGCCGCGGAACCGCTGACCGCCGAGCGCTTCGTGGAGGCCGTGGTGGGCTGGATCGACGGCGCGACCACGGCGACGGCGCAGTGGGACATCGGGGCAGTGCTGAGCACCGTGGCCGACCTCGTCCCGGGGGACGTGGTCGACCGGGTCGTCGAGCAGCTGCCGGAAGGTTACGACCTGCTGTTCGGCCACCCGCTGCCCGCCTGAGAACGGTCCTCGCCTGAGGACGCTCCTCGCCTGAGGACGCTGCCCGCCTGAAGCTCGGACCGGGCCGCGAATCGGGCCGCGAATCGGGCCTCAGCCGCCCGTGGTGGCGCGGAACAGCTCCGCGCCCGGGCCGGTCAGTTCGACCGGTCCGGCCCCCGGGGGCAGGTAGGCGGAGGCACCCCTGGGCAGGTCCAGGCCGGGGTGGCCGGGGGAGTGCAGCCGGGCGTGGCCCGCGACGCACAGCAGGATCTGCGGGGTGGGCAGTTCGACGCGGTGCGGGGCCGCCGACGGCCGGAGCCGGGAAAGGCGGAACTCCCGTGCGGGGGAGCGGAATTCGGCCTCCACGTCGTTCAGCGGGCGGGCGGTGCGGCGGACCGGCCCGGCAGCGCGGAAGGACGTGACGGCCAGCAGTCCGTCCACGTCGACGTGCTTGTTGGTGAGCCCGCAGCGCAACACGTTGTCCGAGTTGGCCATCAACTCCACACCGGTGCCCCGGAGATAGGCGTGCGGCACCCCGGCGTCCAGGTACAGCGCCTGCCCGGCGCGGAGCCGGACGTGGTTGAGCAGCAGCGCGGCGAGCAGCCCCGGGTCGCCGGGGTGCTCCTCGGCCAGCCGGGCGTAGGCGGCGCAGGCCTTGGCGTAGCGGCCACCGGCGGCCGCCGTACGGTGCAGCGCCGCGGTGACGGCGGCCAGCCGGGGACCGTCGGCGGCGAGCCGGGAACCGTCGGCGGCCAGCTGAGAGCCGTCAGTGGCCAGTCGGGAACCATCGGCGGTCAGTCGGGAGCCGTCGGCGCCCAGCGCCTGCCGGAGCAGGGCGGGCAGCGCCTCGGCGGCGGGCCGCTCGCGCAGGGCGGCGGACCAGGGGGCCAGCACGCCGAGGGCGTCCAGCAGCCGGGCGGTGCCGGCCGCCGGGCGGAAGCCGCAGAGGGCCTCGAAGTCTCCCAGCGCGCACAGCAGTTCGGGCTTGGCGGAGCGGTCCTTGAACACCCGCTCCGGGGCGTCCACGGGGATGCCCCGGGCCTGCTCGTCGGCGTACCCGGCCTCGGCCTGGGCGCGGCTCGGGTGCACCTGGAGGGAGAGCGCCCGGTCGGCGGCCAGCACCTTGAACAGGAACGGCAGCGCCGGGCCGAACCGCCGTACCGTGTCGGGCCCGAGCAGGCCGTCCGGGTCGGCGGCGATCAGCGCGTCGAGCGGCCGTCCGTCCACCCGGGATGGCGCGGAGGGATGGGCGCCCATCCACAGTTCGGCCTGCGGGGTGCCGTCGGGTGCGGTACCGGTGAGGGCGGGGAGGGCGGTGCGGGAGCCCCAGTCGTAGCGGCGGACCGGGTTGTCGAGCAGGGCGTAGGGCGGCATGCCGGGGTCTCCGGGGGGGGGCAGGTGTCAGCGGCAGAGCGCGGCGGCGCCGATCAGCCCGGCGTCGGTGCCGAGTTCGGCGCGGCGCACGTCCAGGCCGCGGAGGTAGGACAGGGCGGCGTAGCGGTCCAGGTGGCGGGCGAGCGGGTCGAACAGCACTGCTCCGGCGGTGGCCACGCCGCCGCCGACGACCACCCTCTGGAGGTCGACCAGGGCGGCGGTGGCGGCGATCCCGGCGGCCAGCGCCTGGGCGGCCCGGTCGAAGGAGGCCAGCGCGACCGGGTCGCCCGCGGCGGCGGAGACGGCCACGGCGCGGGCCGTGCGGTCGGCGCCGGGCGGGCGCCAGCCATCGGCGAGGGCCCGGCGGGCGATCGCGGTGCCGCTGGCCAGGCCCTCCAGACAGCCGCGGGAGCCGCACGGGCAGGGATCGCCGTCCAGTTCGACGGTGATGTGGCCGAGGTGTCCGGCGTTGCCGCTGGGGCCGGGCCGGACGGCGCCGTCCAGCACCAGTCCGGCGCCGACGCCGGTGGACACCACCAGGCAGAGCGCGTTGTCGGCGCCCCGGGCCGCGCCCTGCCAGTGCTCGGCGGCGGCCATCGCGACGCCGTCCCCCGCCAGGCGGACCGGACGGCCGGCCACCGCCGGGTGCCCGGCCACCTCGGCGACCAGCGGGAAGCCGCGCCAGCCGGGGATGTTGACCGGGCTGACGGTGCCGTCGGCGAGGTCGACCGGGCCGGCGCTGCCGATGCCGACGGCCGTCACGGCGGCCCAGTCGGGGGTGCCGGCGAGCTGCTCCAGCACCTTGTGGACGACGGCGAGCACGGCCGCGCCCGGCTCCCGCGCCGGGGTGGGCAACTGGAGCCGGTGCCGCAGCCGCCCGGCGCCGTCGACCAGCGCCCCGGCGATCTTGGTGCCGCCGATGTCGACGGCGGCGAACAGCGGGGTGAACGGCATGGCGGGCTCCACGGGGGTCGGCGGCGCCCCGGCCGGGCGGGGCCGGGGCGCTCTCACGGTACGCGGGACGGTCGGTCAGCGGGCCGCGCTGAGCCGCAGGGTGACCAGCTCGAACGGCCGCAGTGCCAGCCGGACCGCGCCGTCCGCCACCGTCACCTCGCCGCGGGTACCGTCCCAGGGCCGCTCCAGCAGGTCGCAGGGGACGGCGCCGGCCAGCGGGAAGGAGGTGCTCAGCCGGCCGCGGACCCGGCCGCCGCCCGCCTCGTAGACCCGCACGATCAGGTCGCCGCTGCGGTCGTCGGCGAGCTTGACGGCGCTGACCACCAGGGCGTCGTCGTCCACCTCGACCAGCGGTGCCACCCGCTCGGCGCTGCCGGTGACCCGCCGCTCGGGCAGGCCGATCCGGTAGCCCTCGCGGACGGCGTCGCCGATCGCCGCGCCCGGGACGAGCGCGTGCCGGAAGCGGTGCAGGCCCTGGTCGGTCTTCGGGTCGGGGAAGCGCGGGGCGCGCAGCAGCGAGAAGCGGACGGTCGTGGTGGTGCCGCCGTCGGCCGGGCGCACGGTGCGGGTGACGTCGTGGCCGTAGGTGGAGGCGGTCACCAGGGCGACGCCCCAGCCGGGTTCGTCCAGGTGGACGAAGCGGTGGTTGCAGGCCTCGAACTTGGCGGCGTCCCAGCTGGTGTTGGTGTGGGTGGGCCGGTAGAGGTGGCCGAACTGGGTCTCGGCGGCGTAGCGCTCGGTGTGGACGTCCAGCGGGAAGGCGGCCTTGAGGAACTTCTCGGTCTCGTGCCAGTCGACCTCGGTGTCGATGTCGAGCCGCTGCTCGCCCGCGCGCAGGGTGAGGGTCTGGACGACGGTGGAGGAGCCGAAGGAGCGGGCGATCCGGACCTCGGCCCGGTCGTCGCCGGCCGAGGCGGTGAGCGAGTCCACGCCGGTCAGGTCGGTGACGGTGTTGCGGTAGAACTGGTCGACGTCCCAAGCGTCCCACATGTTGGGGAAGTCGGGGTGCAACTGCAGCAGGTTGGCCCGACTGCCGGGGGCGACGGTCTCCCGGCCGCTCGCCGTCTCCACCACCGAGGTGATCAGGCCGTCGGCGTCGACCACCACCTCCAGCAGGCCGTTGCGCAGGGTGAAGCCGCCGCCGTCGAGCGGGGTCGCCGTGCAGGCCGGACCGGCCGTGACGGCGACGGCCGCGCCGCCCGCCGGGACGGCCGAGCGCGGGTGCGGCGCGGCGTTGAACACCAGCTCGCGCCCGCCCTCCGCCGGACCGGCCAGTGCCTGCTGGGCCGCGCCGATCAGGGCCTCCAGCTCCCGGGCCAGCGCCGCGTAGGTGGCCTCGGCCTCGCGGTGCACCCAGGCGATCGAGGAGCCGGGCAGGATGTCGTGGAACTGGTGCAGCAGCACCGTCTTCCAGATCCGGTCCAGCTGCTCGTACGGGTACTCGTACGGCTCCTCGGTGCCGGTGCCGGTGCCGGTGCCGGTGGCGGTGCCGGTGGCGGTTGCGGTGCCGGTGGCGGTCCCGGTGCGCAACGCGGCGGTGGCGCACCAGAGTTCGGCCTCGCGCAGCAGGTTCTCGCTGCGCCGGTTGCCCTGCTTGGTCCTGGCCTGGCTGGTCAGGGTGGCCCGGTGCAGCTCCAGGTAGAGCTCGCCGACCCAGACCGGCGGGTTCGGGTACTCGGCCTCGGCCTTGGCGAAGAACTCGGCGGGGTTCTCCCAGCGGACGGTGGCCGAGCCCTCCAAGTCCCGCAGCCGGGCCGCCTTGGCGACCATCTCGCGGGTCGTGCCGCCGCCGCCGTCGCCCCAGCCGGTCGGGGCGATCGAGTGCCGGGCCACCCCCTTGTCCTTGAAGTTCCTTGCCGCGTGGGCGATTTCGCTGCCCTTCATGGAGCAGTTGTAGGTGTCCACGGGCGGGAAGTGGGTGAAGATGCGGGTCCCGTCGATGCCCTCCCAGAGGAAGGTGTGGTGCGGGAACTTATTGACCTGGCTCCAGGAGATCTTCTGGGTCAGCAGCCACTTGGATCCGGCGTTGCGGATGATCTGCGGCAGGCCGCCGGTGAAGCCGAAGGTGTCCGGCAGCCAGGCCTCGTGGTTCTCGATCCCGAACTCCTCCAGGAAGAACCGCTTGCCGTGCACGAACTGCCGGGCCATCGCCTCCGAGCTGGGCATGTTGGTGTCGGACTCGACCCACATGCCGCCGGCCGGGATGAACCGGCCCTCGGCCACCGCCTTGCGCACCCGGGCGTACACCTCGGGCCGGTGCTCCTTGATCCAGGCGTACTGCTGCGCCTGGGACATGGTGTAGCGGAACTCCGGCTCGTCCTCCAGCAGCGCGGTCATGTTGGCGGTGGTGCGGGCCACCTTGCGCACCGTCTCGCGCAGCGGCCACAGCCAGGCGGAGTCGATGTGGGCGTGGCCGATCGCGCTGATCCGGTGCGCGGACGGCGCGGCGGGCGCGGCCAGCACCGCCGTCAGCTCCGAACGGGCCCGCGCGGCCGTCCCGTTGACGTCCTGGAGGTCGATCGCGTCCAGGCAGCGCTCGACCGCGCGCAGCACCTCCCAGCGGCGGGCGCCGTCCACCGGCAGCTCGGCCATCAGCTCGCCGAGCACCTCCAGGTCCAGCGCCAGCTGCCAGACGGTGTCGTCGAAGACCGCGAGGTCCAGCCGGGCCAGCTTGTACTGGGGCTGGTCGCCGGCCGTCTCCTTGTCGCCCAACTCGGTGGGCAGGAAGGGGTGGTAGTCCAGGATGACCGGGTTGGCGGCGGCCTCGACGTGCAGCAGCACCTGCTCGCCGCCGGCCGCCGGGGCGGCGATCCGCACCCACTGGTTGCGCGGGTTGAGGCCCTTCACCGGGCTGCCGTCCGAGCGGTAGACCAGGCCCTCGCACTGGAAGCCGGGCATGTTGGCGTCGAAGCCGAGGTCGATCAGCGCCTCGACCGTCCGGCCGGCCCAGGCCTCGGGCACGGTGCCGGACACGGTCAGCCAACTGGTGCCCCAGGGCGCGCCCCAGGCGTCGCCGGCCGCGATCGGGGTGCGCGGCGCGGCCAGCCCCTCGGCCACCGGCACGGGCTCGCCCGGGGCGGTCCAGATGCCGGCCTCCAGCGGGACGGACTCGGGGTAGACGGCGGGGAGGATGCGCTCCTCCAGGACGCGCTTGAGGCGGGACTCGACGAGGGTGCGGTCATCGTGCATGTCGGCAGGCTCCGTTGCGTGCTGGGGTACTGATAGCTGGGGTACTGACAGCTGGGGTACTGACGGCTGGGGTGCTTACAGGGGACGTACGTCGGAGGGGTGGACCACCTCGGTGATGCCGCGCGCGGCCAGGTGCGGCGCGTCCTCCGCGCGTTCGGCGAGCACGGTGGTCGGCCGGGCGCCGGCCTCGGCGAGGCGCATGAAGGCCTCGTACACCGGGCCGCCGGGGCCGCAGTCCGCGCGGCGGGGGGAGGTGACCTCGTCGCCGGTGGCGACCACCACGGCGGTGCTGCGCGGCTCGGGCGGCTGCCAGCTCCGGCGGGCCTCGGCGGCGGCCTCGGCGAGCCGGGCGCCGGCCGGTTTGACCCTCCGCTCGGTGGTCAACAGGCCGAGGCTGTACTCGAGTTCGGGGAAGTCGGCGAGCGAGCGGTCCACGTCGTGGGAGCACCACCAGGTGACACCCCAGACGTCCGGGCAGTCCAGTACGGCCTCGACGGTGGCGCCGGTGAACCGGGCCGCGTCCGCGGCGGTGATGTGCGGGGCGGGCGCGCCGACCTCTTGCAGCCAGACCGGGCGGGCCGGGTCGTCGGCCCAGGCCTTGGACAGCTCGACCAGGTAGGCGGCGTGCTGGGCGGTGGCGGTGGAGTGGGCGCCGTAGCGCTGGGCGGTGCCGTTGAACACCCAGGAGTGCACAGCGGTGGCGGCGCCGAGGCGGGCCGAGTGCCAGGGCGTGAACGGGTGTTCGTCCAGGTACCACGCGGCGTCGTAGGAGGCGTGCAGGTGCAGCCGGCCGGGCGCGCCCTGCTCGCAGGCGGCGAGCATCCGGCGCAGCCAGGCCTCCGCCTCGGCGGGGGTGCAGCGGTCCGGATCGGGGTGCGGGGCGCCGGAGAACTGGTTGATCTCGTTGCCGAGCGTCATCCCGAGGAAGTTCGCCCGCTCGCTCAGCGCCCCGGCGAGGGTGCGCAGGTACTCCGCCTGGCCGTCCAGCACCTCGGGGTCGGTGAAGAGGTTGCGGCGGTGCCAGGTCTGGGTCCAGGACGGCAGGAAGTCGAAGCTCGACAGGTGGCCCTGGAGGCCGTCCACCGCGACGTCCAGGCCGCGTTCGCCGGCCGCGTCCACCAGGGCGGTCAGCTGCTCGACGGCGCGCGGGCGGATCAGGGTGCGGTTGGGCTGGAACAGCGGCCACAGCGGGAAGACCCGGACGTGGTCCAGGCCGAGGGCGGCGACGGAGTCGAAGTCGGCGCGCACGGCTTCCAGGTCGAAGTCGAGCCAGTGGTGGAACCAGCCGGAGCTGGGGGTGTAGTTGACGCCGAAGCGCGGGGGCTGCGGGGTGGCGGTCACGGGGGTTGGCACGGGGGCTACCTCAACTGGTTCGGGGCGTACGGACGGTGTTCCCGCCCTTGGAGGGCTCAGCCCTTGACGGCTCCCTCCTCGACGCCCTTGAAGAAGAAGCGCTGGCAGACGGCGAACACCACGACGATCGGCAGGAAGGCGATCATGGTGCCGGCCGCGATCAGCCGGGGGTTGGCGGAGAAGGTGCCGTTGAGGTACTGGAGCCCGACGGTCAGGGTGTACTTCTGCGGGTCGTTGAGCACGATCAGCGGCCAGAGGAAGTCGTCCCAGGCGCCGATGAAGGTGAAGATGACGATCACGCTGAGCATGCCGCGCACGTTCGGCAGACCGATGTACCACAGCCGCTGCCAGACGTTGGCGCCGTCCACCAGCGCGGCCTGGTCCAGTTCCAGTGGTACGGCGGCGAAGGCGGTGCGCATCAGCAGCACGTTGAGCATGGCGATCGCCCCGGGCAGGGCCACGCCGGCCAGGCTGTCGGCCAGGCCGAGACCGCGCACCAGTACGTACTGGGAGACGATGGTGACCTCGCCGGGCAGCACCAGGGTGGCCAGGAAGAGTCCGAGCACCAGCCTGGCGCCGCGGAAGCGCAGCCGGGCCAGGGCGTAGCCGGCCAGGGTGCAGCCGACCACGTTGCCGGTGATGCAGACGGCCGCGACGGTCAGCGAGTTGAGGGCGTACGTCCACACCGGGATGGTGTCGGCGACCTTGCCGAAGTTGCCGAGGGTCGGCTGCTCGGGCAGGAAGGCCGGGGTGCGGGTGTAGACGTCCTCGGTGGGGCCCTTGAGGGCGGTGGACAGCTGCCACAGGAAGGGGCCGATGACCAGCAGCAGGACGAGCAGGAGCAGCAGGTAGCGGGCGGCGGTCCGGGCGGGGGACGACGTGTTGAAGCCGCGGGCCGTCTTCGGGCGGAGGGTGGTCACGGGGTCAGGCCGCCTTCCGGTTCAGCCGCATCAGGAACAGCATCGGGCCGAGGGTGATGACGAACAGCAGCAGGCTCAGCGCGGAGGCGTAGCCCAGGTGGCCGTTGAAGCCGCGGCTGTACATCTGGATCAGCATCACCACCGACATGTCGCGGCCGCCGGGGCCGCCCTGTCCGTTGGAGAGTACGTACAGCTCGGAGAAGACGCGCAGCGAACTCACCGAGATCAGCGCGGAGATCAGCACCATGGTCGGCCGCACCCCGGGCAGGGTGACGTGCCAGAAGCGGCGCAGCGAGCTCGCGCCGTCCACGGCCGCCGCCTCGTGCAGCTCGCGCGGGACGTTGGCGAGGGCGGACAGGTAGATGACCATGTAGTAGCCCAGGCCCTTCCAGACGGTCAGGGCGATCGCGCTGAACAGCAGCAGCCAGCGGTCGGTGAGGAAGGAGACGGGGGAGTCGGCCAGGCCGGTCTGCTGGAGCAGGCCGTTGACCAGGCCCCGGTCGTCCAGCACCCAGCCCCAGATCAGCGCCACCACGACGGCGGAGGCGATCACCGGGGTGTAGAAGGCGGTGCGGAAGAAGGTGATGCCGGGGATCCGGCGCTGGACGAGCAGGGCGAGCAGCAGCGGCAGGACGGTCAGCAGCGGGAGGCAGACCAGCATGAAGACGATGCTGTTCAGCAGGGCGTCGGCGAGCTGGGCGTCGTCCAGCAGGCGGCCGTAGTTCTCCAGGCCGGTGAAGTGCCCGCCGCCGATGGGCTTGGCGTTGGTGAAGGACAGGATCACCGTGTTGACGGCCGGCCAGAGGTTGAAGACGGCCAGCCAGAGTATCGCGGGGCCGGCGAGCAGCCAGGGGGTGAACCAACGCCGGTGGGTCATGCGGGGCCTTCCTGGGGCTGGGCCCTGGGCCTTCCGGGGGCCGGGGCGGTACGGGTCATTCCCGGGGCGGCGGGCGTGGGGGAGGCCCGCCGCTGCGCCGGTACGGGAGTCACCGGGGGGGGTGTGGTGTGGGGTGGGGTGGTGCGGGGTGGTGCCGGTGCGGGGTGGTGCGGGGTGGTGCCGGGGTGGGTGGGTCAGCCCTTGAGCAGCTTGTCGCACTGCTCGACGGCCGTGTCCAGCGCCTGCTTGGAGCTGGCCTGGCCGCCGATGGCGAGGGCGAACTGCTGCTTGACGATGGTGCCCATCGCGTCGTCCACCTCGACCGGCTGGATCAGCTGGGCCTTGGCGAGCGAGTTGAAGGCGATCACCTTCGCGTCGCCCGCGTTGGTGCCGTCGCTCTTGCTGAAGAAGGGGTCGTTCGCGGAGGCCTTGGTGGACGGGAAGACACTGGTCAGGTGGGCGAAGGCGGCCTGGTTCTCCGGGCTGGTCACCCAGCGGGCGAGCGCCACCGCGGCGGCCGGGTTCTTGGTGTTCTTGGGGATGGACAGGCCCTGGACGTACAGCGGCGGGGTGCCCATCGCGGGGGAGGGGACGACCTTCGGCGCCAGCGAGGGGTTGTCGGTGGCGAGGCTGGTGATGAAGTTGCCGCCGCCGGTGGTCCAGGCCGCGGTGCCGGCGCTGAACAGCTTGGAGTTGCCGGCGTAGGTGTCGGTGAGCACCCCGTTCGGCATCAGGCCGTCCTTGAAGGCTGCCCGGTACTTGTCGAGCAGGGCGGCGGCCTCGGGGGTGTTGAAGGTGAAGGACTTGCCGTCGTCGGCCATGATCTTCACGCCGATGTTGTAGAGGTCGCCGAGGCCCGGCTTGCGGCTCATCAGGTAGGTCTGGCCGCCGGACTTCTCCTTCATCACCCGGGCCTGGGCGATGAGTTCGTCCAGGTTGGCCGGGGGCTTCTTCGGGTCCAGTCCGTTCTTGTCGAGGAGGTCCGAACTCCAGTAGTTCACATCGGTGTTGAGGTACCAGGGGTAGCCGAAGGTGCCCTGGTAGCCGTGGTAGCGGTAGGCGTCCACGCCGCCGGCCACGTACTCGTTGGCGAGCTTGGGGTCGGCCTTGGCGACGTCCAGCAGGACGTCCTTCCTGGCCAGCGGGAAGGCGAAGTCCGGCGGGAGGTTGACCACGTCGGGCAAGGTGCCGGAGGCGGCCTGGCTGAGCACCTTGTCGGCGTAGCCCTCGCCGGGCTGGTCCAGCCAGTCGACCTCGACGCCGGGGTACTTCTTCTTGAAGCCGTCGATCACGCCCTGCATGTAGTCGGTGAACTTCGGCTTGAGTGACCAGGTCTGGATCGAGACCTTGCCCTTGACCTCACCGGTGGCGGCCGCACTCGCCACGTTGTCGCTGCTCTTGGTGTCTCCGGAGCCGAGTCCGCAGCCGGTGAGGGCCGCCGCGGTGAGGGCCGTCGTGGTCAGTGCCGCCCAGATTCTTCGCATGAGGGTCTCCCGGTCCTGGGGTGGGTGGGGGATCGCGGCGAGCTCGGGTGGGTGTCCGGGGTGATGCGTCCGGGGTGGGTGCACGTGGACGGTGAGCTCGCGGGTTTGCGCGTTCTTGGGTTGTGTCGAGTTCCAGAAACTGACTAACTAAACCGGTCTAGCTCTGGCAGGGACTATGCTCCCGCCTAAACTTGGCTGTCAAGAGAGGAGTCGGGTTCTGTGGGCAGACCGACGATCGCCGACATCGCGCGCCAGGCCGGTGTCTCCAAGGGCGCGGTCTCCTTCGCGCTCAACGGCCGCCCGGGTGTCAGCGAGGCGACCAGGGACCGGATCCTGCGGGTCGCCGAGGAGATGAACTGGCGCCCGCACAGCGCCGCCCGCGCCCTCGGCGGGGCCCGGTCCGACGCCGTCGGCCTGGTGATCGCCCGCCCCGCCCGCACCATCGGCGTCGAGCCGTTCTTCAGCCAACTGCTGTCCGGCCTGCAGGCGGTGCTCTCGGCCAGCTCGATCGCCCTGCACCTGATGGTGGTCGAGGACACCGCCGCCGAGATCGAGGTCTACCGGCGCTGGGCCTCCGAACACCGGGTGGACGGCTTCATCGTGGTGGACCTCCAGGTCAAGGACCCCCGACTGCCCGTCCTGGACGAACTCGGGCTGCCCGCCGTCGTGCTGGGCGGCCCCGGCAAGGGCGGCAACCAGCTGCGGATCTGGGCCGACGACCGGGAGGCGATGCTCTCCATCGTCGACTACCTCGCCGCCATCGGACACCGCCGGATCGCCCACCTCGCCGGGCTGCCGCACTTCCAGCACACCCAGCGCCGGATCCGCGCGCTGCGCGACGCCTCGCGCCGGCTCGGCCTGGAGGAGGCCCTGTCGGTGCCCACCGACTTCAGCGACGCCGAGGGCGCGGCGGCCACCCGTACCCTGCTCTCCCGGCCCCGGCGGCCCACCGCGATCGTCTACGACAGCGACGTGATGGCCGTCGCCGGGCTCGGCGTGGCCGGGGAGATGGGCGTCGCGGTGCCCGGGGAGCTGTCCATCGTCTCCTTCGACGACTCGGTGCTCGCCCGGATCGTCCACCCGCCGCTGACCGCGCTCAGCCGGGACACCTTCGCGCTCGGCGAGCAGGTCGCCCGCAGCCTGCTGGAGGCGCTGGACGGGGCGGGAGCCGGGCGGGACCTGCAGATGCCGACGCCCCGGCTGACGGTGCGGGAGTCGACCTCGCCGCCGGGGGGCGCGTCGTACGGCGGTCAGCGCGGCGCGTCGTAGCTCCGTGGAGTGGTTGCTGCGCGAGCCGTTGACAGTCGTTCTGAACCGGTTTAGCCTCGCTGCGCCGAGCGGGCTCCGCCCTGGGTGCGTACCGGTCCCGGCCCCCCGGGAGGTCCGCTCGTTGCGACTCCACCGCTCAGTACCGGCACGCCCACATGCAGCCGGGCCCCCGTCCGCGACGGCGGCGGCCCGCCCCCACTCCCTCCGCTCGATCGGAGCCACCGCATGTCACGACGCCTCCCCCTGCTGCTCAGCGCCGCGCTCGCGACGGCCGCGCTGACGGCCGCCCCCTCGGCCGGGGCAGCCCCCTCGGCCGGGGCCGCACCGAGACCGGCCCCGGCGCCCGCCGCCGCGACCGGGCCCGCCGCCGCTCCCGCAGCCGCGACCGCCCCCGCCGCCACGACCGCGACAGCCGGTTCGGGCAGCCAGCCGTACGCCTCCTACTGGTACCCCAGCTCGATCCTCAACTGGGACCCGGCCACCGACCCGGACGCCCGGTTCAACCGCTCCCGCGTCCCGCTCCAGCCCCGCACCAGCGACCCGGCCCTGGCCGCCAACCCCAACGCCAGGGCGGGTGAGGGGAAGATCGCCTCGCTGGTCTCCTTCGGCCCCACCTCCAACAACCCCTCCCAGGGCTCCGCCGACCCCAACTACTACGCCTTCGGCTACTGGCAGTACGTCGACAAGCTGGTGTTCTGGGGCGGCTCGGCCGGCGAGGGCCTGGTCCTCGCGCCGAACCCGACCGTGATCGACGCCGCCCACCGCAACGGCGTCAAGGTCTACGGCACCGTCTTCTTCCCGCCCGCCGCGTACGGCGGCCAGCTCCAGTGGGTGCGCGACTTCGTCCAGAAGTCCGGCGGCCGCTACCCCGTCGCCGACAAGCTCACCCAGGCCGCCCAGTACTACGGCTTCGACGGCTGGTTCATCAACCAGGAGACCAGCGGCGGCGACGCGGGCCTCGCCACCGACCTGCGCGACCTGATGCAGTACACCAAGGCGCAGAGCGGCACCGAGTTCATGTGGTACGACGCGATGACCACCTCGGGCGCGGTGGACTGGCAGAACGCCCTCACCTCCGCCAACTCGCCGTTCCTGCAGGACGGTCCGAAGCGCACCTCGGACTCGATGTTCCTCAACTTCGGCTGGACGTCCGACGGTCTGGACTCCTCCCGCACCCTGGCCCGGAAACTCGGCCGCAGTGAGTACGAGTTGTACTCCGGCATCGACACCGAGGCGAACGGCTACAACACCTCCGTCGACTGGAACACCCTCTTCCCGTCCGGGCAGCCGCACACCACCTCGCTCGGCCTCTACCGCCCCGAGTGGACCTGGAAGTCCGCCACCGACCGGGCCGACTTCTACGCCAAGGACGCCCGCTACTGGGTCGGCGCCAAGAACGACCCGTCGAACACCGACCTCTCCAGCAGCTGGCCCGGTCTGGCCGGCTACGTCGCCGAGTCCTCGCCGATCACCGCCAAACCCTTCGTCACCAACTTCGACACCGGCCAGGGCGACTTCTACAACGCGGCCGGCACCCGGGTCGCCACCGGCGGCTGGAACAACCTCTCACTGCAGGACGTCCCGCCGACCTACCGCTGGGTGGTCGACTCCAGCGGCAGCAAGCTGAGGCCGTCGGTCGACTTCACCGACGCCTACCAGGGCGGCTCCTCGCTGCGGCTGACCGGCACCCTGGACGCCACCAACACCGTACGGCTGTACCAGACCAAGCTGCCGGTCGCCGCGAACACCAAGCTCGACCTGGTGGTCAAGACCCCGGCCGCCGGCCCGACCAGGCTCAAGGCCGCGGTTTCCTTCACCGACGCCCCGGGCAGCTTCACCACCGTGGACGTCGGGGACAACTCCGGGACCGGCTGGGAGCGGCACACCCTCGACCTCTCCCGGTACGCGGGCCGCACCATCTCCCAGCTCGCCCTCCAGGCGGCCGGATCGGATCCCTCGTACGACCTGCGAGTCGGCCAAGTCGCCCTCTACGACGGCGCGGTGGAGACCCCGGCGGCGCCGGGCGGGCTGACCGTGCTCGGCGCGAGCGACGTGACGGCCGGCGCCAGCCAGTCGCTGCGGCTCTCCTGGACGGCGGCGCCCGGCGGCAACGTCCACCACTACGAGGTGTACCGGCGCAACCCGGACGGCACCCGCACCTTCCTGGGGGCCACGCCCAACGACGCGTACTTCGTCGGGAAGCTCGACCGGGCGGGTACAGAGGCCACCACCACGCTGGACGTCGAGGCGGTGTCCACCACCTACGGGCATTCCAACGTCGCTTCCACCACGGTCGGTTGGGACGGCTCGCCGCCCTCGACGTCGACCAACCTGGCGCTGAAGCGCCCCGCCACCGCCTCCGGCCAGTGCAACGCCAACGAGGGCCCGGCCAAGGCCGTCAACGGCAGCGTCAACGGCGGTACCAGCGACAAGTGGTGCACCCTGAGCGGGTCCAAGTGGCTCGAGGTGGACCTCGGTTCGGCGAAGAAGCTGGACAAGTTCGTGGTCAAGCACGCCCAGGCGGGCGGCGAGAGCGCCTCGTACAACACCCGGGACTTCTCCATCCAGACCCGCTCCAGGACCACCGACCCGTGGACGACCGTCGCCACCGTGACCGGCAACACCGCGGGCACCACCACCCACCCGGTGGACACCACCGCCCGCTACGTCCGGCTGGTCGTCACCAAGCCCACCCAGAACAGCGATCCGGCCGCCCGTATCTACGAGTTCGAGGCCTGGGGCCAGTAGGCCTCCGTACCGAAAGGACCACCCCCGTGCCGGTCACCACCATCACCGCCGTCGAGAGCACCGACCTCTTCACCGGTCCCGAGGACGCCCCGCGCCAGCTGCTGCGGGTCACGGTCGAGGGGCCGGCCGCCCGGATCACCGTCAGCGGGGCGGGTGTTCGCGGCGAGGCGACCGGCACGGGGCTGGTCGAAGTCCCGCTGGAGATCACCGGAGCGGCCGTCGGCTCCCAACTGCCCGTCAAGGTGAGGGCGTTGTCCAGTGAGGCTGCCGGTGTGGTGGAGGTCGCGGAGCCCGGCTGGACGATGTTCCTGGTCTCCCACTTCCACTACGACCCGGTCTGGTGGAACACCCAGGCCGCCTACACCTCCCCGTGGGAGCTGCTCTCCGCCGACGCCACCACCCGGCCGCTGTGGGAGCGCAACGGCTTCGCCCTGGTCGACGCCCACCTGGACCTCGCCCTACGGGACCCGGTGTACAAGTTCGTACTCGCCGAAGTCGACTACCTGAAGCCGTACTTCGACCAGCACCCGGAGCGGCGCTCGGTGCTCCGGACGCTGCTGGAGCGCGGGCAGGTCGAACTCGTCGGCGGCACCTACAACGAGCCCAACACCAACCTCACCGGCGCCGAGACCACCATCCGCAACATCGTCTACGGCATCGGCTACCAGCGCGACATCCTCGGAGGCGACCCGCAAACCGCCTGGCAGCTCGACGTGTTCGGGCACGACCCGCAGTTCCCCGGCCACCTCGCCGCGGCCGGGCTCACCGGCAGCGCCTGGGCCCGCGGGCCGTTCCACCAGTGGGGCCCGATCCAGAAGAACTTCCGCCAGGGCAAGGACGACGCCCGGGTGATGCAGTTTCCCAGCGAGTTCGAGTGGATCGCCCCCGGCGGCGAGGGCGTGCTCACCCACTACATGCCGCACCACTACTCGGCCGGCTGGTGGATGGACTCCTCGCCCGACCTCGCCACCGCCGAGCAGGCCGTGTACGAGCTGTACCGGAAGCTCAAGCCGGTCGGGGCGACGAAGAACCTGCTGCTGCCGGTGGGGACGGACTACACCCCGCCGAACAAGTGGGTCACCGCGATCCACCGCTCCTGGGCCGACAAGTACCTGTGGCCGCGCTTCGTCTGCGCCACCCCGCGCGACTTCCTGGACGCCGTCCGGGCCGAACTCGCCGCCACCGGCCGCCGGCCCAGCCCGCAGACCCGCGACATGAACCCGGTGTACACCGGCAAGGACGTCTCCTACATCGACACCAAGCAGGCCCAACGGGCGGGCGAGGTCGCGGCGGTGGACGCGGAGAAGCTCGCCGCGCTGGCCGTCGTCAACGGGCTCGGCAGCTACCCGGCCGCCGCGCTCGACAAAGTGTGGCGCCAACTCGCCTACGGCGCGCACCACGACGCGATCACGGGCAGCGAGTCGGACCAGGTGTACCTCGACCTGCTCGGCGGCTGGCGGGAGGCGTACGACCTCGCCGCGGCCGTCCGGGACGCGGCGCTGGACGCGCTGACGGCCCGGATCTCCACGGTGGGGATGTCCGCGGTGGGGGGCTCCACGGCCGGCCCCGGTTCGGCGGTGGGCCCCGGTTCGGTGGTGGGCGTGGGTGCGGCGGTGGTGGTGACCAACACGCTGTCCTTCGACCGGACGGGCCTGGTCACGGTTGAACTGCCGTCCGGCGTCGAGTCGGTGCGCGTGCTGGACGAGACGGGCGCGCCGGTGCCGAGCGCCGTCGACCGGGGGATGCTGCGGTTCCTGGCGGCGGACGTGCCCGCGCTCGGGTGGCGCACCTGGCGGCTGGTTCCCGGGGAGCCCGAGCCGGCCTGGGTCGAGGCGCCCGGTGGGGTGATCACCAACGGCCGGTACCGGGTGACGGCCGACCCGGCGCGGGGCGGCGGGCTGTCCTCCGTCTACGACCTGCTGCACGGACGGGAGTTGATCCAGGACGGCCTGATCGGCAACGAACTGCGGGTGTACCAGGAGTACCCCCAGCACCCCGACTTCGGCGAGGGCCCGTGGCACCTGGTGCCGAGCGGGCCGGTGGCCGGCTCCGGGGCCGCCGCCGGCTCCGTCCGCCGCGAGACCGGCCCGCTCGGCGAGCGGCTGGTGATCGGCGGCACGGTCGACGGCCTCCGCTACGAGCAGACGGTGACGCTCTGGCGCGGCCTGGACCGGGTCGACTGCCGGACCAGGGTCCTCGACTACTCCGGCGCCGACCGGCTGCTGCGGCTGCGCTTCCCGGTGGACGTCCCCGGCGGGCTGCCGGTCAGCGAGGTCGCCGGGGCGGTCGTCGGGCGCGGCTTCGCGATGCCCGACGTCGACTCGGCGGAGGCGCCGTGGACGCTGGACAACCCGGCCAACACCTGGTTCGGCCTCGGCGCCACAGCGCGCGCCGTGCTCACCTCCGCCACCGGCGAGGTCACCGGCGCACGGGCACTCGGCGTGGCCGAGGTGGTGGTCCCCGCGCTGGACGACGCCGCCGACGCCCGCCCGCTGGTGGTCGCCCTCGCCCGGGTCGGCGTCACCGCCACCACCTCGGGGGCGGACTGGGCGCGGTACGGCTGGCTGGACGTCGACTCCAACCTGCCGGACTTCCGGATCGTCGTCGGCGGCTCGGAAGTCAACGACGCGGCACGGGAGTTGATCGATCAGGCGGGAGAGGAGTACGCGGCCGCGCTGAAGGCGCACGGCGCGGTGTGGGTGCCCGCGCTCACCCCGCTCGCCGAGGTCTGGCGGCCGGACGCCGACCTGCGCGACCTGCGCGCCCTGCCGGCCCTGGTGGTCGCCGATGTGCCGGCCCTGGTGGACGACCTCGCGGACGCCCGGATCACCGCCGTCTGCCCGGCGGTCGTGACCGATCAACTCGCCGACCACACCGTGGCGTTGCTCAGCTTCGGGCTGCCCGGCTTCGCCGTGGACACCACCGGCGCGCTGCACCTGTCGCTGATGCGCTCCTGCACCGGCTGGCCGTCCGGCGTCTGGATCGACCCGCCCCGGCGCACCCTGCCGGACGGCGCCTCCTTCCAACTCCAGCACTGGACCCATGAGTTCAGCTATGCGCTGGTCGGTGGTGACGGCGACTGGCGGGCCCAGACGCTGCCTGCGCAGGGGCAGGAGTTCAACCACCCGCTGTACGCGCGGTTCGTGTCCGCGCCGCAGGACGGGCCGCTGCCCGGGACCCTCTCCTGGCTGCGGGTCGAGCCGCAGCGCGAGGTGCTGCTCGGCGCGCTCAAGCCGGTGGGGAACCCGATCGCCCACGGCTCGGCGTCCCCCGGGGGCGACGACCTCACCGTCCGGCTGGTCGAGTCGACCGGCCTCGGACGGACGGCACGGCTCGGCGGCGCGCTCGGCCTGACCGACCTGCGCTCCGCCGACCTGCTGGAACGCCCCCAGGGCCCGGCCGACTTGGACCTGGCCGGCTCGCAGATCGTCACCCTGCTCGGGGTTCCCGGCGTCGTGGCCCGTTCCGAGGGTCCGGTACTCGGCCCGGTGGCCGAACCCGCCCAGCCCGTCCACGCCCGCTACTGGCTGCACAACCGGGGCCCGGCACCGCTCGGCTACCTGCCGGTGTCGGTCGGTGCCTCGCCCGGGCTGCTGCGGACGGCGGGGGAGACGGTGACGCTCTCGGTCGCGCTCTCCTCGCAGCTGCGGGACGCCGCCGTCGAGGGCACGGCGGTGGTGCTGCCGCCGGAGGGCTGGGCGAGCAGCGTCGGCAGCCGCCCGTACCGGCTGACGGCCGGCGGTCACCTGCGGTTCCCGGTGACCCTGACGCCGCCGTCGGACGTCGAACCCGGGCTGCACTTCGCCGCTGTCCGGATCGAGCACGACGGGCAGCAGATCGAGGACGTGGTGTCGATCGCCGTCGGCGAGCTGCCCGGGCTGCTGCCCGTCGTCGGGGACGCCCCCGAGGACTGGACGGCCGCCCAGGGCACCAAGGCGACGACCGGACGGGACACCGGACTGTCCGTGGACGTCTCCGACGAGCTCCTGCGGGTCGCCCCCGGCGGGCGTGCCGTTCTCAGCCTCACCCTCACCAACCGCACGCGCGGGGAGATCCGCGGTGAGCTGCAACTGGTGTCCCCGTGGGGCACCTGGGAGGCGATCGCCGACCCGGTGCGCGGCTTCGCCGTCCCGGCCGGTTCCGCCGTCACCGTCGACTTCGCGGTCACCGCCCCCGAGTCCGCCGACCCCGGCGCGTACTGGGCCCTGGCCAAGGTGATGTGGTTCGGCCGCTGCCAGTACGCCCCGACCGTCGCCCTGGTGGTGGAGGCATGACCCTCGGCCTGCTCGACGGGCGCCCGATCCCGCGCACCGCCCTCGACGTGCGCCTCGCCGCCCTGCGGACCGGCCCGCGCTCCACCGCCCTGCCGCAGCCCGGCAGTTCGGAGGATCGGCAACTCACGCGGTGGGTCGCGCAGGTGCTGCTGACCGAGGCCCTCTGTGAGGTGGTCGCCGCCGAGCGGGGGCTGCCGGTCGCGTCTTCCGGCCCCGCCCGCCTGGACCAACAAGCGGCCGTCGAGCTCGGCTCCATCACGGCGGCGGCCTACGAGGGCAGCGCGGCCGTCCGGGCCGTCTATCAATCCGTGACCGCCGACATCGAGCCCGCACCCGAGGACATCGCCCACTACCGGGGCATGACCGCCCGCCCACCGGCCACCCGCTGGCACCTCGCCCTCCCCGACGGCGGCTTCGAAGCCGACCCCGACACCCTCCCGGAGGCCCTCGCCGAGGCCCTCCGCGAGGCCCCGCCGGGCGAGTGGGTCACCGTAGGCCCCTGGACGGCGATGCTCCTCGCCACCCTCACCATCCCGCAGAACCCCGACCCCACCCCGGTCCTTCGGGAGGCTGCCCGCAGAGCGGAGTTCGTCCGCTGGCTCGACCACCAACGCGCCCAACGCCTCACCCTGGTCGAGGGATTGGAACACCCCGGCGACCCGGCCCAGCCCGACAACCAGCACCGCCACTGAGCAGCCCGGCACTCCGCCCGCCGCGCCCGGCCCC
This sequence comes from Kitasatospora sp. NPDC030952, assembly GCF_055571335.1. Classification (NCBI taxonomy): domain Bacteria; kingdom Bacillati; phylum Actinomycetota; class Actinomycetes; order Kitasatosporales; family Streptomycetaceae; genus Kitasatospora; species Kitasatospora sp. NPDC030952. Next base: position 366,066 of record NZ_JBVIFM010000002.1, on the reverse strand, counting down.
CGGGCGCGGCGGGCAGAGTGGCCAGGACCGCTGTGCGTCAGATCGGCAGGTTCCAGCCGGGCCCGTCCTCGGTACGGAGCCACACCCGCTGTCCGGCGGCGGAGACCGTGATGCCGAACTCCTGCTGGTGGGGTTCGCCGGCGGCCTGCCAGTGCTGCATCGCCCGCTCGACCTGATCCCACAGACGGACGGGACCGCGCTGCACGACGGTCCACCCGCCCTTCGGGTCGGGTGCCGTCCGGGCCTGCGAGCCGGTGGACACGTCCAAGAGGATCTGTTCCGCTCCCGCTCCCATGCGTTCCGCCGAGGGCGCCGCGAGCTGCGCGACCCAGCTGCCGGTCCAGTCGTCGAGCTTCGCGGGGTCGATCCGGCTCAGGCTCTCCTCTCCCGGCAGCAGGGCCAGCGTCGATCGGGGCGGCCGGTCATGGGGCCGGGCGATCATGAAGCTGGTGTAGCCGGGCAGGAAACGGCCGGTGGCCTCACCGGGGCCGGTCACATCGAGCAGTGCGAGGGCGTTGGCGTAGCCCCACCCGGACAGGGTGGCCAGGATCTTGCCTCCCGGCCTCACCTGGTGCAGCCACGGGAGCGGGACGTACCGGACCGAGCAGGTGGCGATGAGGCGGTCGTACTGCCCGCCGTCCGGATCCCCGCGCAGCCCGTCCCCGATGATCAGCCGTGGCGCGAGCCCGGCTGCCTTGAGTGCTGCCGCCGCTGCCGCGCCCACCACCGGGTCGTACTCGATGCTGGTGAGACGGGTGTCCCCGAGGCGGTGGGTGCCGAGCGCGGTCGAATAGCCGGTTCCGGTGCCGATCTCCAGCACCCGGTGTCCGGCTTCGACGTCGAGCTGATGCCACATGCGCAGCACCAGCGAGGGCAGGGTGGACGAGGACGACGGGGAGCCGGGCACGGTGCCCTCGGTCACGTCGTCGGGCCGGGTGCGGCCGTCGAGTTGAGTGATCAGCGTTTCGTCGGAGTAGACCCCCTCCAGCCAGCCGGGCTCGCCCTCCCGGACGGGGCGGTAGCGGGTGGGGACGCTGCCTGCCACCGGCCGGAAGTAGGACCGCGTGAACAGCTCGCGGGGCACCGCCCTGGCAGCGCTGCTCCACTCGGGATCCGTGAGGATGCCGTCCTCGGTGAGTCCGTCCGCCAGGGCAGCGCGGAGCTGAGTTGCCGTGCTCACGTGTCGGGGCCTTTCTCCAGTTGGTCGGCGATGGCGTGGGCGATCGCGGCAGTGGTCTGGGCAGGCTGCCACGCCCACTGGCCGTTCGGGTTGCACTCAAGGAAGTACCACTCGCCGGCGGCGGTTACGGCGAAGTCGAACGCACCGTGGACCAAAAGGAGTTCAGCGAGGTAGGCGACGACCGAACGGGCGATCGGCTCCGGTACCTCGACCGGTGTGCACGTCATGAGGTCCTGGCGGTGACGCCAGTCCAGATCAGGGCTGTCGATCCGGACCCCGAACGCCCGACCGCCCACGACGGTCACCCGTGCGTCGAACGCCTTGTCCACCTTGGCCTGGAACATGTGCGGGCAGACGGACACGGCGTCGGTGATCTCGTCCGCCCGCACATCCCGGACCCACACGCTGTGCGGCTGGTCGTCCACGAGGTAGGGCGTGTTCCACAGCGGTTTGTAGACCACGCCACCGTGCTGACGAGCGGCGAACCTCCGTGCCTCGTGCGGCTCGTTGGTGATCACGGTGTCGGGCGCCAGGAGTCCGCAGCGTCGTGCGGTCGAGAGTTGCACGGGTTTGAACTCGGCGGCCCGGTTCCGCCACGGATGGTTGACGTAGTGCGCGCCGGGCAGGGACGCGAGGATGCCTCCCGTGCCCCAGAGCGCTTGCTCTGCGGCGAACCGGCGATCCTGGTGACTCAACCCGGGCGGTCCCTCGTACGGGGACGGCCTGCGGACCCAGACGGAGCGGATCCGGGTGGTGTCGAGCTCCCGGCTCGCCGTGCGCAGGATGCCCCGCTGCTCGCCAGTGCGGTACCTGGCGGTCAGCGAGGCACCCGCGTGCAGGTCGGTGCCGGGATCGAGGCGGACCACGGGAACCCGGCGTTCGGCGAGCAGCCGCAACACCACGTCCGCCGTCACGTCATGGGGGTTGGTCAGTACCAGCACCGACCTGCTGTCACCCATCAGCCGGAACTCTGGTCCTGGTCGTACGACTCGGTGCTGTCCGCGTCGGTCGCACCGCCCGGACCGGCCCCGTCACCGGGGGTGGTCGTGGTGGGCGTCAGGCCACTCGTGCTGGTGCCGTGGCTGCCCAGCTCGACCGAGCGGCCGTGCTCGTCCACGATGACCGCGATCTGGGTTTCGGGGTCGATCACGGGCGTGAACCGGGGGACCGTGGTGGTGGCCGAGTACGGTCCCATGCGCCGGGTGCCCCACGGCACGGGCGTCGTCGTCTCTTCTTCTTCGGCGGCCTGATGCCCGGGGCCGGTGATTGCGGCGCATCGCTTCATGCGCGGACTCCTTCCATTCGTGGAGGAAGTTCTTCGGTGTAGTGCGAGTACAGCCCAACTTGTCGTCGCCGAACAGGCATTGTCGGTGGTCCCGGGGTTGTCCCGCCCTTGTCGGCGGTAGGCTCGCGGGCACTGTCGATGATGGGATTGGCCCGTGGACGACCCGATCCGGCACCCCCTCGCCTACGCGCGTGAACTGCGCGGTTGGTCGCAGGGCGAACTCGCCGCCCTGATGGACCGGGCCGCTCGTGGGCACGGGCTGCGCTCGGGGGCCGACAAGGCGGCCGTGAGCCGGTGGGAGAACGGGCGCAAGACGCCGAACCTCGACTCCCAGTTGCTGATCGCCGAGGTCTTCGGCGTCACGGTGTCGGAACTGGAGGCGTACGGCTGGCCGTACTGGCTGCCCGGGCGGGACGAGCCGCTGCCGCTGGGCTCCGCCCATACCGTTCGAACACTCCACGACGCACAGAGGGCTCTCATGGACCGTCGCAGCTTCATGACGTACAGCGCCGTCGCACTGGCAGGGCTCGCCGCGCAGTGGGCCGCGATCGAGCCCGACCGGCTCGGGTCGGCGCTCGGCGGGAGGCAGGTGGACTCCGGGCTGGTGGACTGGTTGGAGGAGACCAGCCGGCAGTTGACGGCCATGCCGACCGAACGGCGGCAGCACACCATCAAGTTGATGGACGCTCAGTTGACCACGGTGACCGACCTGATGGCGGAGGGCCGTTACGGTGACACCATCGGTCGACGGCTCCACCTGCTGGCGGCCGCGCTCGCGACCGCCTGCGGCTGGTACCGCTTCGACCACGGGCGGCACTGGGCCGCCGGCAAGCTCTGGGGTGCCGCCCTGCACTCCGCCCATGCGGCGGGCGACCGCGACCACGGCGCCGGGGTGCTCTCCGACTTCGCCTACCAGTCGAACTGGCTGGGCGAGCCGAAGGTGTCCGTCGACCAGCTCGGGTACGCCCTGTCCGGGACGCGGCACCCGACCGCCAGGTCGCTCCTGCTGCTGCGCCGCGCCAGGGCGCACGCCGCCCTCGGGGACCGTGCCGCCTGCTACCGCGATCTGGCGGAGGCCGAGGCCGCGCTCGGGGCGGGGTCCGTCGACCCGGCGCCGGACTGGTGTGCGTGGATGGGCCCGGCGGACCTGGCCGTGGACTCGGGCCGGTGCCTGCTCGACCTCGGCCGCACCGGCGAGGCCCACGCCCGCATCGCCGAGGGGGTGGCCCTCCTGCCCCGGGCCCGGGACAAGACGCGCGGGGTGTTCCTGACCTACCAGGCCAACGGGTACCTGCAGTCCGGGGACGTCGAGCAGGCGCTCGCCGTCACCCGGGAGTCGCTGGACCTGGCCACCCGGATCGGTGCCCCGCGGTGCGTCGCCCTGGTGCGCGATCTCGGGCCGGCGTTCGCGCCGTACCGTCGGGTCGACGGCGTCCGGGAGTTCTTGGACCGGCTCGAACCGGCGGCCCTTTCCCCGGCCCGGCCGGCCCGGGCATGATCGTCGCCTGGTCGTGATCCCCCATCGGCAGGAGCAGCGAAGTGCACCACCTCACGTACGGCGACATCGAGGCCGCCACCGAGCGGATCGCGGGGCGCGTCCGCCCGGTCGCCCTGACGGCGGTCGATCCGTCTCCCGAGCGGTCCGGCGAGCTGTGGCTGGCGTTGGAGTTCATGCAGCACACCGGGTCGTTCAAGGCCCGTGGTGCGCAGAACTTCCTCCAGGCGCACCGTGAGGCCGGAACCCTGCCCGCTGTGGGGGTGACCATCGCCTCCGGGGGGAACGCCGGGCTGGCGTGCGCCTGGGCGGCGCGGCAACAGGACGTGCGGGCAACGGTGTTCGTGCCGGCCACGGCGCCGGCGGTGAAGGTGTCCAAGCTCCGCGGCCTCGGCGCCGACGTGCGGCTGGTGGGCACGGAGTACGCCGAGGCGCTGGCCGCGTGCGAGGAGTTCGCGGCCGAGGCCGGGGCTCTCGCGGCGCACGCGTACGACCATCCGCTGATCGCGGCCGGGGCGGGCACGCTGCTGGAGGAGATCCACCACCGCATCCCGGACCTGGACACCGTGGTGGTCGCGGTCGGCGGCGGCGGGCTGTTCGCGGGCGTAGCCACCGCCGCCCGGGAGCACGGCGTCCGGACGGTGGCGGTGGAGCCGGAGCACAGCCGCGCGCTGAATGCCGCCCTGGCGGCGGGCCGCCCGGTCGATGTGACGGTGGACTCGGTCGCGGGCGACTCGCTCGGCGCCCGACGGGTCTCCGCCACGGCCCTGGGCGTCGCCCAACTGGACGGTGTCCATTCGGTGTTGGTGCCGGACGCGGAGATCGTCCGCGCGCGCCGGGACCTCTGGGACGACCGCCGGGTGGTCGTCGAGCACGGCGCCGCCACCGCCCTGGCGGCGCTGAACGGCACGTCCGGTCAGCCGGGCGGCTACCGGCCCGAGCCCGGGGAGAAGGTCTGCGTGGTGCTCTGCGGCGCCAACACCGACCCGTCCGACCTGGTCGAGGAGGTTCGCGGCCGGTCAGTCTGACGTGGAGTGGCCGACGCCGGCCGCACCTTGCGCCACGAAGGCGCGGGCGGCTTCGACGATCTCACCTTTGATCTGCTCCAGCGGGATGTTCCAGTTCTCGTTCCAGTCGTCGCCGTTGATGGCCCCGTGGACGAGGCTCTGGAGCTCCTCGGGATATCCCAGTTCCATCGCGACACGCCACCAGATCAGATCGGCGCCCGTCAGTGGATCGAGCTTCCCGTCCACGATCAGGCCGGCCCACCAACGGGCCATCGCCCAGAGCGCCTGATCACGGTCGGTGGGCAGGTCGGGCAGGAGGCCGAGCTCTTCGAGGACCTTGGCGAACAGCTCAGGGGCCTCCGGTTCCTCGTTGCGCCCGAGACCGGCCAGCAGCGCCAGCGAGGGCGAGTCCACCCCACGGAGAAGGGCGTCGAGGCCGGCTGCGATCAGGCGGTCCGACCCGGCGGGATTGCCGGAAGCGCGCTCGATGGCCAGCCAGCGCAAGCTGCTCAGTACGTCCTCGGGGTCGGTCTCGGTCACAGCCACCTGCCTTTCACCTGCAGCATGCCGCATCCGCCGCACCCGGCGCCAAGTGATTCCGGGGCGGACAGGTGCCGGCTAGTCACCGTCCGGTCCCGTCTGCCGGGGGCGGCGCTGGGGGGCTCCGAGATGGGTGAGGACGGCGAGGACGCGGCGGTCGCCGCTGTCCTCGGGTGGGAGGTCGAGCTTCACGAAGATGTTTCCGATGTGCTTGTGCACGGCCCGCTCGGTGACCACGAGGCGGTCGGCGATCTCGGTGTTCCCGTAGCCCTGGGCCATCATCGCGAGGACTTCGCGTTCGCGTTCGGTGAGTCGTGACAGCGGGTTGCCGCGCATCGCGAGCAGCTGCCGGACCACGTCCGGGTCCAGTGCGGTGCCGCCGGCCGCGACGCGGTGGAGGGCGTCGAGGAAGTCGTCGACGCGGGCGACCCGGTCCTTGAGCAGGTAGCCGACGCCGGTGCCGTCGGCGAGGAGTTCTCGGGCGTAGGTGTCCTCGACGTACTGGGAGAGGACGAGGATCGGCAGGCCGGGGACGTGTTCCCGGGCGCGCAGTGCGGCCCTGATGCCCTCGTCGGTGAAGGACGGCGGGAGGCGGACGTCCACCACGGCCACGTCCGGCCGGTGGGTGACGGCGGCCGTCACGAAGGATTCGGCGTCCTCGGTGGTGGCGAGCACCTGGTTGCCCAGGGCCTCCAGCAGTGCGGTGAGTCCCTGCGCGAGCAGGGCGTTGTCCTCGGCGATCACGATCCGCACGGGCACTCCACGGTGATCACGGTGGGTCCGCCGGGCGGGCTCTGGATCCGCAGCGCTCCGTCGACCGCCTCGATGCGCTGCCGCATGCCGCGCAGTCCGGTGCCGCCGCCCTCGGCCGCCCCGCCGCGGCCGTCGTCGGTGATCTCCGCGCGGAGGGAGCCGCCGGTCCTGGCCAGGGTGACCGCCACGGAGCCGGCGTGGGCGTGCTTGGCCGCGTTGGTGAGCGCCTCGGTGATGGCGAAGTACACGGCGACCTCGATGCGCGCCGGTACGTCGCCGAGTTCGCCGAGTTCGCTGGGTCTGCCGGGTTCGCCGAGTTCCAGGGTGGCCGGCACCGGGCAGCGGGCGACGACCGCCGAGACCGCGCCGGCGAGGCCCCGGTCGGCGAGGATCGGCGGGTAGACGGAGCGCAGCACGTCGCGCAGCTCGGCCATCGCCTCCTCGGCGCCCTCCCGTGCCCGGGTCAGCAGCGGGCCGACCGCAGCGGGGTCGGAGCCGAATGTCCGCTCGGCGAGCCCGAGTTGCATGGCAAGGGACACGAGCCGGGCCTGGGTGCCGTCGTGCAGGTCCCGTTCGATGCGGCGCAGCTCGTCGCCGTGCGCGTCGATCGCCCCGGTGCGGGTCCGGTCCAGCGTCGACACGCGTTCGGCGAGCACCGTGGCGGCCGAGGGGGCGAGCAGCCACCTGCTCAGGGACGCCGCCAGCCTGGCGACCAGCGGCGGGCCGAACTGGGCGAGCAGCACGCTCAGCAGGAACTGGGGCAGCCCGGCGTAGACCGCCGACCCCCAGCTGTCGATCGGGATGTTCAGGATCAGCCTGATCGGATCGTCCGTGGGGAACAGCCACCACAGGCCGACGAGTACGAGCACGGCCGCCGGGAACAGGAACAGGGCCGCGCCGATCAGCCCGAGCGCGGGGCCGGCGACCGCCATGGCGGCCGCCCACCGCAGGTCGCGGCCGGTCGCCGGGTCCGACAGCACCGCCATCAGTCGCCGTCGTGCGTGCGGTCCGGCCGGCGCCGTGGAGCTCGCCGCCCACTGTCCCAGCCGGTCGCGCTCGCGGTCGGCCAGCCGGCGCAGCAGCCGGAGCTCGTGCGGCAGGACGAGCAGACCCACGCCGACCAGGCAGAGCACGGCCGAGTAGAGGAGGACGGGCACCAGGACGACCAGGGCCAAGCCGCGGGCGAACACCGCCGTGCAGTACCCGGCGGCACGGGCCGAGCGTGCCGCGCCCGCTCGTGTCATCGATACGTCTTTCACGGCGGACAGTCTTCCGTTCCTCGTCCTCCCGGCGCAGTGGAGCCTGCTACACCATCGGCCGACGAGCCTGCACGATCGCCCGGGCCACCCCACGATTCGTAGCGTCACCGCCATGAAACTCATGAATCGCACGAAACGCATGAAACGAACGGACACTTCGGGCGGCTCGCGCTCCGATCTCGTCCTCTTCCTGTCGATCAGTTTCGTCGGCGCGTGGATCACCATGATCCCGCTCTGGGTGGACGGCCTCCGCCGGACGAGCGCCGCGCAGGGGACGCCGCGGCTCGCGGCGCTGTGCATGATCCTGATGATGCTGGTGCCGGCGCTGACCGCCTTCGGACTGACCGCGCGCCGCCGGGGGCCGCGCCAGGCGCTACGGGTCCTCGGGCTCGCCAGGGCCACCCCGTGGCGGCGTGAAGTCCGGTCCGTCGCGGTCGCGTTGACGATCCCGCTCGGCCTCACCGCGGCCGGCCTGACGCTGGCCACACTGGTCGGCTGGTACACCCCCGCGCACCTGCCCGGGCCCGCCACCGTCCTGCCGCTCGTGCTGAGCGCGCTGCTGTCCGTGCCGCTGTACTTCGGCGAGGAACTCGGCTGGCAGGGCTACCTGTTGCCCCGGCTGCTGCGTTACGGCAGGACCCGCGGCCTGCTGATCGGCGGCGCGATCTGGGGGGCGTGGCACGTCCCGATGACCGCGCTCGGGGGGAGCTACCCGGGCCATTCGGTCCTGCTGGGCGTACCCGTCGCCGTGGTGACCGCCATGCTGCTCGGAACGGTGATCGCCACCGTCCGGTTGTCCACCGGGTCGGTGTGGGCGGCCGTCGCGGCGCACCTGTCGCTCAACGAGTTCACGCTGCCGCTGACCCGCGAGGTCTCGGGCCGTCTCGTCGATCCGCTGCTCGCCGGCCCGTTGAGCATCTCCACCTGGCCGGTGACCGCGCTGGCCGTGCTGGGTAGCTGGCTCGCCTACCGAGGGCGTGCCGGGCGGGACCAGTCCCTGCCGGTGGCGGAGGAGCGGCTGACGGCGTCCCGGTAGCGGCCCCCGGGGGGGTGCCGCCGGCGGGGGACCTCAGGGGCCGTCGCCGTCACCGTCACCGCCCACGGGGGAGTGCTCTTCGGGGACTCCTTCGGGGACTCCTTCGAGGACTCCGAGGAAGGCCGAGGCGACGAGGGCGACGGTGTGGTCCTCGTCCCGCGCCAGTCGGTGCAGGAGGGCGTGCGCGGTCGGTCCCGGCAGTTCGACCAGGGCCTGGGTGAGGCGGATCCGGGCCGCGGAATCCACGGTGTGGGCGGCGAGTCGGTCGGCCAGCGCGGTGGTGATCCGGTCCTCGGCGTCACCGTCCCGGGCCAGGGCTCCCAGGACCTCCGCCGCGTCGACGTCGTGGGAGCCCTCGACCACCATGGCGACCAGCGTCGGTACGGCCGCGGGCACGCCGCGCCGGCCCAGCGCCAGCGCGGCGTGCTCGCGCACCGTCGGGTCCTCGTCCCCGAGGGCGTCCGCGAGGGCCGTGGCCGCGCCCGGGGCCTCGGGCATCCCGGCGAGCGCCCGTGCCGCGCGCCGCCGGACGTCGACGTCCTCCGAGCGCAGGCCGGCGGCCAGTTCCGGCACGCCGTCGCCGCCGGCCCGGGCGAGCGCCCAGCGCAGGGCGCCCGCGACGTTGGGGTCGGATTCGGACAGGACCGCCCCGGCCAGCAGCTCGGCCGGAACGGGCACGCCCTCCGGCCGGGCCAGTACGGCCTGCTGCCGGCGCGCGGCGCTGGTGGAGCCGAGCCCCTGGAGCAGCTCGACGATGCGCAGCACGTCCTGCCAGCCGGTGGGCGCCGAGGCGTCGACCGCGCGGAGCCGCCCGAGCAGCTCCTGGTCCTGCGCCAGGCGGTCCTCCGTCCACCGGATCAGGTCGCCGACCAGCTCGGACGGCGTGAAGGCGGGATCCTCCAGCGCGCGGCCGATCTGCTTGAGCGAGAGTCCGAGGGAGCGTAGGCACTCCACGTGGAAGATCCGGCGGACGTCCTCGTCGGAGTACTCGCGGTAGCCGCCGACGGTGCGGCCGGTCGGCCGGACCAGGCCGAGGGCGTCGTAGTGCCGGAGCATCCGGGTGCTCACGCCCGAGCGGCGGGCGACATCACCGATCAGCACTCCGGGGCCTCCGGGCCTCCCACCGCAGCCTCGACGGCAGCCGCTCGTTCCGGGCCCAGCGCGGTGAGCCGCTGCGCCTCGAAGACGGCCGCGTCGAACCCGGTCTCCGGGTCCCGCAGGAGCAGCACGGTGGCGCGGGCGTGTGCCGCCACGGCCGGGTCGGGGTCGGCCGCTGCCTTCTCCAGGGCGGTCTCGGTCACCGGGCCGAGGTCGACGAAGGCCCGGCTCAGGCTCAGCCGTACGGTGCGGTCGCCGCGGCCGAGCTGTCGGACCAGTTCGTCGGCGAGGTCCTCCCTCCCGTCCTCCGGGACGAGGACGACCGCGACACGCCAAGCGGTGCGTGCCACCTCGTCGTCGGCGTCCCGGAGCAGGTCGCGGGTGATCCAGGGCCAGGCGCTCCGGTCGCCGATCTTGGAGAGCGTGTGCAGCGCCTGACTGCGGGCCTGGGGGCGCTCGGAGTCGAGTTCCCGGCGGATCCGGGGCAGGGTGAGTTCCGACGGTAGGCGGGTCAGCGCCCAGGACAGCATGTCCCGTACGAAGAAGTCCGGCTCGACCGAGCACCGCTGGACCAGCGGCTCCACCAACCCGGGGTCGGGGTTCGAGCCGACCGCCAGGGCGGCCTGGAGCCGGACCGACGCGTCCTCCGCGCCCAGGGCGCTGATCATGCGGGTGTGCTGCTCGTTCTCGTTCTCGTTCGCGATCGCGTTCGTGGCGTTGATCGGGACCACCTCCTGCACCCAAGTGGACACCTTGTCACGGTGACAAGGTCAAAACCATTTGGGTGCCCCGGTGCCTGCTGAGGCGGGGCAGATGATCCGAAGAACGGGAAGGAGGTCTCGCGGCGCCGAGCCGCTGCGCCCGCTGTCAGCTCACCTCCCCCGGCGATCAGCTCACCCCCGTCGTCGGCTCATCCCGCCGTCAGCTCGCCCCCCGGCCCGAACCGCTGCCGGTACGCCGACGGGGAGATGCCCGTCTCGCGCTGCATCAGCGCGCGCAGGTTGGTCGCCGTGCCGAGCCCGCTGCGCCGGGCGACCGCCTCCAGTCGGGGCTCGCCGCGCTCGATCAACCGGCAGGCCAGGGCGAGCCGTTCGCCGGTGAGCCAGGCCAGCGGGGTGGTGCCCAACTGGGCGCGGAAGCGGCGGTGCAGGGTCGCCGGGCTGACGGCCCCGTGCGCCGCGAGGTCGGCGACGGTGAGGGGCGCGTCCAGCCGTTCCTGGGCCCAGGCCAGCAGTGGGGCCAGCGACTCGTCGGGCCGCTCGGGCACCGGACGTTCCACGAACTGCCGCTGGCCGCCGTCCCGGTGGGCCGCGAACACCAGCCGCCGGCTCACCGCGTTGGCCACCTCGGCGCCGTGGTCGCGGCGCACCAGGTGCAGTCCGAGGTCGAGCGCGGCCGCACTGCCCGCAGCGGTCAGGATGTCGCCGTCGTCCACGAACAGCACGTCCGGTTCGAGCCGGACGGACGGGAACCGGGCCCGGAAGGAATCCGCCCACTGCCAGTGCGCGGTGGCCCGGCGCCCGTCCAGGACCCCGGCCTCGGCCAGGGTGAACGCGCCGCTGCAGAAGCCGACCAGGCGCGCGCCGCGCGCGTGCGCCCGACGGACGGCGTCCAGTACGGCGGGCCGGCGGGGCACCTCGACGTCGGGGCGGTTGGGCACGATGAGGGTGTCGGCGGTGTCGGCCGCCTCCAGTCCGGCGACCCCGGTCAGGGTGAAGAACCCGTCCCGCATCAGGACGCCCGGCTCGGGGGAGCAGAGCCGGAAGTCGTAGAGGTCCCGGCCGACCTCCGGCCTGCGCAGCCCGAACACCTCGGTGGCACAGCCGAGTTCGAACGGGTTCGAGTTCTCGTCGACGATCACGACGACCCGGTGCACGCCACCCGCCGGGCGCGCGGACTGCGAGGATCCTTGCGACATGTGCCATTTCTAGCACTCACCCCGAGCGCCCGCGACGGCCCAGGATGGGTCCATGAGCAACCGACCCATCGCCCTCGACCAGGCCCTGGCCACCTTCGACGCCCTGTGGAGCCCCCGCATCGTCACCCGTGTCAACGACTACGACGTCCGCATCGCCAAGGTCGAGGGCGAGTACCTCTGGCACGCCCACGACGACACCGACGAGTTCTTCCTCGTCCTCGACGGCGAACTGCGCATCTCCCTGCGCGAACCCGCCGGCGAACGCACCGTGGTGCTCCCGAAGGGCGCCGTCTTCACCGTCCCGCGCGGTACGGAGCACAAGCCGCACGCCCCGACCGGCGCCGCGATCCTCATGTTCGAACCCACCGGCACCCCGAGCGTCGGTGACCGCCACGACCCCGTCCCGTCCCACGTCGACGCGACGACCGGGCACGCCCTGAACCCCTGACGGCCCTCCACCGCCCGCGATCAGTCGGACCGGGTCATCCCGCCCAGGGGAGCGCGCCGTGCCGACACCGTGCGGTGGCCGATCCGCCAGCCCTCCGCCGTGCGCACCACGATGTCGTCGTAGGAGACGGACCCGCAGGAGCCGTCCGCCCGGATGCCGAGCCCCTTCGACCGGACGTGCACCCGGCCGTCGTCCGCCTCCGTGACGACGACATTGGTGACGTGGTGCGCGACGGGGTTGGCCGCCCCCAGCGCCCACGCCGCCTCCCGGACGGCCGGGAGCCCGTTCAGCGGCTCCTGGCCGAAGTCGGTGAGGTCGTAGACGACATCGGAGGTGAACACCTCCGCCAACCGGTCGAGGCTCCCGTCGTCGACCACGTGGCCGTGCAGGGACACCAACTCGGTGATGGCCAGCCGGTCTTCCAGGGCGAGTGACACGCGCGTCCTCTCCGGCCGGCCGTGGAAGGCCGAGCCGAGCATCGATCCCCCGTGACGGGTTCGGCGGAGCCGAGCGCAGCAAGGGCCGTACCCCGCGATCCTTCCGCACCACCGGGCGCTCTGTCACCGATTTCCCCGGGAGCGAAGGCCCGCTGCCGCGACAGCGACGGCAGTAGCGTCGGGTGGATGAGTGAACTCAGCGACTGGACGTACGTGGTGACGGACATCGAGGTCGACGGCCCGTGGGCGGGGGTCGTCCTCGATCCGCTCCTCGGGGCTGTGCAGGTGATCTCCTCGGGTGAGTGAGTCCGGTGGTGGAAGCGTGGTGTTGACGTGAGCCTGACATGAATGTTCATGTGAGCGTAACGCATCGCTCGCTTTCAGTTGATTGCGTGGCGCACACAGCTGCCCGGACACACAAGGTCCGGGCAACGCGGAGGAAAGGCATCACAAATGCGACGCATGACGATGGCGGTCACCAGCCTCCTGGCGACCGGCGCGGCCTCGATGATCCTCATGGCCGGCACCGCCCAGGCCGCCACCACGGTCACCACCCAGCTCGGCTCGATCCACCTGACCAAGACCGATCAGGCGGGCAACACCACCTCGGCGGACCTGTCCTGTTCCGCCACCCACGACGGCTCCGGCTTAACCACCGTCACCGGCACCGGAACCGTCACCAACCCGAACGCCGCCTGCACCGAACTGGCCGCCGTCAACGGTGACTTCAGCAGGCTGCTGGTGCACCCGACCTGGATGGTCATGGCCCTCCAGGCGCCGATCGCCGCCACCGCCCAGGGCAACTGGGGCGCGGCCTCCGCCGACTGGTCGCACACCTACGTCAACGGCAGCGAGCTGACCAAGTTCACCGGCGACGTCCTCGGCTTCTGAGGCCCCTGCGGCCTCGGAGGCCCCTGAGGTCGACGCCGACCCTCGCACACAGGGCGTGGCCGCTCCCGGCGCCGGGAGCGGCCACGCCCGCGTGGTCACCCGCCGGGCGGGCGGTCAGGCCTTGGTGGTGCCGTGGCTGCACAGCGAATCGTTCGACCGGACGGTCACGCAGAACCAGTACTCGGGGAGCTTCTACTTCGACAAGCAGAACAGCCGGGTCTACTTCTGTACGGTGAATCCGAAGATACGCACCGACTGACCGGCGCGGCCGTGGCGCGGGGCGCCGGTGTGGAGTCGGTTGGCCTACCGACTCCACACCGCCGACGGGATGGCCCACCGCCCAAGCCCTCACCACGGACACGACGCAGTTTCGAGTCGGTCCACCTGCCGAGGGCCGACAGGACCGGCTGCTGCCGGCCGCCGTGCGGGGGATTGTCTTCAGCTTCCCCGACTTGCCGAATCACCGGAACAAGGACTCCAGCGAGGAGCCGGATTCCCGGTCCTGCCTGTGCATGGGCCTGGAGCGGGTCGAGCAGAACGGGGTCATCGCCTGGGGCAAGACCGGCTCCCGCCCGGCTGCATCACCGAGGTGTTCACCACCCGGGACCTGAGCCGTTCGGTGGTGTCCTCGGTGAACCCGACCGGTGGCCAGCGGGCGGAGATCTCGTATGCCGGCCGGCTGGTCGTCACCTTCGGGTCCGTCCGGCAGGTCGGCGGGCGCCGCCGCGGGTGGGGCTCGCTCAGCGCAGCACCGCCGGGGTCGGGCCGTCGGGGCGGACGGTGATGCTGTAGGCCGCGCCGGTCGGGCGGGAGCGGAACTCCACGCGGCCCAGCGGGAGCAGGAGTTCCAGCAGCGCGGTGGTCTCCCGGAGGGCGAACTGGGTGCCCAGGCACGCGCGGGCGCCGAGGCCGAAGGGGAAGTAGGCGCCGAGGTGGGCGGGGCGGGTGGCGCCGGGGGCGAAGCGACCGGGGTCGAAGCGGTCCGGGTCGGGCCACAGGGCCGGGTCGCGGTGGGTGAGGTAGGGGCAGACCAGGACGTCGGTGCCGGCGGCGATGTGGTGCCCGGCGATCACGTCGTCCTCGATGGCGTGGCGGGGGAGCATCCAGGCGGAGGGGTAGAGCCGGAGGGTCTCGCTGACCAGGGCCTGCGGGGCGGCGCCGCGCGCCCCGGGGTTGCGGTCGAGGAGCAGGAACAGCCAGGTGAGGGTGGTGGCGGTGGTCTCGTGGCCGGCGACCAGCAGGGTGACCAGCTCGTCGCGGATCAACCGGTCGGTGTACTCGGGGTGTTGGTCGGCCGCGTCGAGCAGGACGCGCAGCACACCCGGTTCCGGGACGTCGGAGGCGGTGCGCGCCACGTCGATCGCGGCCTGGGCGACGGCGTCGATCCGGGCGAGGTCCTCGGCGACGGCGTCCCGGGCGTCGGCGGCGTTCGTCGGCAGGGTGGGCATGGCGGCCACTACCCGTTCCACCGAGCGCAGTTCGGCGTCGGTCCGGTCGTCCAGGGCCAGCCCGGTGAGCGCCCGCCAGACGGTGTCCAGGGCGAAACCGCGCATCTCCTCGGCCACGTCGAAGGGCTCCCCGCTGCGCCGGTACCCCTCCCAGCGGTCGGCGGTGCGGCGCGCGGCGGCGGCGATCCGCTGCTCGTAGCGGCGCATGCCGGTGCCGGTGAACTGGGACTGCAACAGCCGCCGTTGGCGCTTCCAGGCGTCGCCGGTGGCGGACAGCACGCCGTCGCCGACCAGCATCCGGGCCCGGTGCGAGCGCTTGACGTACCGGTCGGGGTGGCGGCCCAGCACGTGCTGGACGGCGGCCGGGTCGGTCACCAGCACGGTCGGCATCGGGGCGCCGGCGAGCCGGAAGGCGGCGATGCCGCCGATACCGCGCTGCGCCCGGGCGAGCAGGTCGACCAGCTGGGCCTCCTCGGCCCGCCACTGCTCGACGGCCTCCGCCGCCAGCTCGGGGACGGGGTGCGTTTGCGTGGTCACGGGTATCTCCTCGGGTCGACGGCCGGAGGGGGCCTGGGAACAGCTCGGCTGACTGTACGCCGGACGGGTGGGGTCGAGTGGCGGTGTGATGACTTTCGGTGGGCCCCGCCCGGCCAGGCCCACCCGGGCGGAGGACAGTCTCGGCGTGCACGAACGGGTACGGTTCGGCGGGGTCGGTCCCGCCCCGTCCTTCGTCCCGCCCGACATGGGAGACCACATGCCCAGGACCGCTCGCCGTGACTCCCGTCCGACCGTCGCCGGGAGCGCCCGCTGTTTGGCCGCCGCTGCGCTGCTGGTAGCTGCTCTGACGGCCTGCGGTGGTGGCGGCGGGTCCGCCCCCGGGGCCCCCGTCGGCCCGGCGGGGGGAGCCGGCCAGGAGTCGCCCTCGGCCGGGCAGGGGTCGCCCTCGGCCGGGCAGCAGCCCGAGGAACCCAGGACCCATGCAGGGGGCGACTCGGGGTCGTTCGCGACCGCGGGCCAGCCGAAGGCACAGGCCGAGGTGAAGGGCAGACAGGTGGCGATGTCGCTGGCGCCCACGACCGAGCCTTCGCCGGAGGCTTCGTCCTCCCCGGTCCTCGCCGAGATCAGCGCGGTTCACGTCTGCTCGGACAGCACAGCCGTCGCAACCCCTGCACGCCAGGAGGTCACACTGGTCAACGGCGCAAGCCCGCCGGTGGAGTTCACCCTCCCGGGGACGCCGTCCGGAGGCGGTCAGCCCGCGATCTGCTACACGCTTACCATCGGCGACACCAGCAAGAACGACCAGGCTGAGGTCTCCCCGACGAGCGGGCCGTCCGACCAGAGCGGTGCCCCGAGCGGTGCCCCGAGCGGTGCCCCGAGCGGTGCCCCGAGCGGTGCCCCGAGCGAGGCCAGTCCCACCGACGGGAGTACGAGCGGCGGAACCCCTTGAGCCCGGCGAGGGAGACGGCCGCCGCCGGTGCGACGAGCGCCTCGATCACCCGGCTCGCCACCTGGATCGCCCCGACGACACTGATCACCGCGCTGCTGTTCTTCTTCGGCTACGTCCACACCAGCGCCTACTACGGCTACTTCGGCGTCGACAGTTCGACGCTCGGCTTCGCCACCCGGGAAGTGCTGGTGGACAGTGAGAGCGCGCTCTACCTGCCGGCCGGAGTCGCGGCCTTCACGGCCTTGGCAGCCGCGCTGGTCTTCCACGCCGCGAGCAAGCTCATCCGGCGGGGGCGGGGCAGCGCACGGATGGTCCGCCGAACCTGCCAGGTCGTCACCGTGCTGGCCGTGGTGCTCCTGGTCCTCGGCTTTCTCGCGGGCTTCCAGATGATCCGACCCGGTGGCCTGAGCACTCCGCTGATGATCGGTGGTGCGCTACTGCTGATCGTGCTGGCGCGGGTCCTGATCAAGCGCAGCACCGGCAGCGACCGTTGGCTGTCCGGGGAGCGGGCGGCGATCGGTATCGCGGTGGCGATCACCGCGCTCTGCGCGTTCTGGGCGGGCACCATCTATGCCTCCGACCGGGGGAGCGATCACGCGGAGTGGGTCGGGAAGAACCTGTACACGCGCCCCGCGGTCATCCTCGACACCGCTGAACGACTTCACCTGGACCTCTCCGCGTGCGCCCGGCCGGACACCGCGGCGTGCCGCGACTCCGAATGGCCCGGCCTGACGGAGTCGACGCCGCCGGACGTCGGGCTCCAGGACCGGTTCCGCTACCGCTACCGCGGTCTTCGCCTGCTCGCGCAGTCCGGCGATCGGATGTTCCTCCTGCCGCGCCACTGGACCTGGGAGCACGGCAACCTGCTGATCCTGCCGATGACCGCGGACGTCCGGGTCGCCGTCCATCCCGGCTGAGCACCCGGCTCGCGGACGGCTGCGCCGCGGTCCGTCCCCCTCGACGGATCGCGGCGCAGCGGTTCAGGGGGTGTCAGGCAGTGCTGGTCACACGGCCTCCCAGAGGGCGGGGACGATCGGCGGCTCCCAGCCGACCTGGGCGGTGTGGCCCTGGACGCAGCGGTAGCTGACGCCGTTGTAGGTGACGATGTCGCCGGCCTGGTAGGTGGTGCCGGGGGTCCAGGCGTTGCCGGGGTTGGGCGTTCCGCTGCCGACGACCAGGGTGAAGCTGGTGGTGTGGGTGGCCGAGCCGGTTCCGGTGACGGTGATGCTGTAGGTGCCGGCCGCGGTGGACGCCGCGGTGGCGACGGTCATCGTGGCGGAGGCGCCGGACTGCACCGAGGCCGGGTTGAAGGTGACGGTGACCCCGGCCGGGGCGCCGGTGGCGGTCAGGTTGACCGTCTGGGCGGAGCCGGAGGTGGTCGCGGTGGCGACGGTGGCGGTGGCGGAGGTGCCGGGCTTGACGGTGGCGGTGGCCGGGTTCACCGAGAGGGAGAAGTCGTTGGCGGGGGTGGTGCCGCCGACGGAGGTCTTCCAGATGGTGGAGGCCACGCCGTTGGCGTTGCGCTTGAGGACGGTGGCGTCGACGTTGGCGGTGGTGTCGCAGGACTGGTGGTAGCAGGAGTCGTAGGACTGCCCGGCCGAGCCGCCCCACTTGGCGGCCTGCGCCGAGGTCTTGACGGCGCTGGCGCCGGCCGCGTATCCGGAGGTCGGGATGCCGGCCTGCTGGAAGGAGTAGTCGTCGGAGCGGCCCTGGCCCTCGACGTTCTCCTCGGGCTGGAGGTTGAGCGAGTCCCAGTAGGCCTTCATCGGCGCGGAGGCCGCGGAGGTGAGGTTGTTGATGAAGTAGCCGGCGTTGGGCGAGCCGACCATGTCGAAGTTGTAGTAGGCCTTGATCGCCGAGCGCTGGGTGGAGCCGAGCTGGCCGACGTAGTACTGGGAGCCCTGGAGGCCCTGCTCCTCGCCGGTCCACCAGGCGAACCGGACGTGTCGGGTCAGGGTGGGGTTCTGCTGGGCGAGCGCGAGGGCGTTCTCCAGCAGGACGGCGGAGCCGGAGCCGTTGTCGTTGATGCCGGGGCCGGCCGAGACGCTGTCGAGGTGGGCGCCGAGCATGGTGATCTGGTCGGACGGGCCGCCGGGCCAGTCGGCGATCAGGTTGTTGGACTGGTAGGTGCAGGAGGTGCAGGTCTGCTCGCTGACGGTGAAGCCGGCCGCCTGGAGCTTGCCCTTGAGGTACGCCACGGACTGGCTGTGCCCGGCGCTGCCGGCCCGGCGGTTGCCGCCGTTCTGGTTGGCGATGCTGTTCAGCTGGGCGAGGTCGGCCTGGATCTTGGCCACGTCGATGTCCGGCGCGGGCCCGCCGGGCGTGCCGCCGCCGCCGACGGTCAGGGTGTACTGGGCGGTGTGGGTGGCCGCGCCGGCGGTGCCGGTCACGGTGATCACGTAGGTGCCGGCGGGGGCGCCGGAGACGGCCGAGAGGGTCAGCGTCGCGGACGAACCGGCCTGTACGGAGCCGGGGTTGAGCGTCGCGGTGACCCCGGTCGGGGCGCCGGTGGCGGTCAGGTTGACGGTCTGCGCGGTGCCGGAGGTGACGGCGGTGGAGACGGTCGCGGTGGTCGAGGCGCCGGGCTGGACGGAGCCGGCGGCCGGGCC
This sequence comes from Kitasatospora sp. NPDC030952, assembly GCF_055571335.1. NCBI lineage: Bacteria > Bacillati > Actinomycetota > Actinomycetes > Kitasatosporales > Streptomycetaceae > Kitasatospora > Kitasatospora sp. NPDC030952. Next base: position 347,215 of record NZ_JBVIFM010000002.1, on the reverse strand, counting down.
GAGCGCGAGCGAGAAGTCGTTGTTGCCGGACGGCGTGCAGCTCGGGTCGCCGCTCTGCGCGGGCACGCTGATGGCGTCCCAGGCGGCCTTGGTGCGGTTGTAGAAGGTGCAGCTGGGGTCGAGGTTCTTGGCGGCGGTCAGGGTGGTGGTGCGGTACCGCTTGTAGGTCATGCCGCTGGTCTTGAGCAGCATGCCGCCGTACCAGACCTGGCCGGCCTGCTTGACGCCGATGCCGGTGACGCTGGAGTTGTTGCAGGTCGGGCTGGTGGGCTTGCCGCCGCCCGGGTTGGAGCCGTTGGACAGCAGGTAGAACCAGTGGTTGAGGGGGCCGGCGGCCGCGTGCACCTCGGTGCTCGGTATCGAGGAGGAGTAGCAGTCGGGGTCGTTGTTGACCAGCGAGGGCTGGTAGAGGTTGCGGATCGGGCCCTGGCCGACCAGGTTGATCTGGCGGCCGACCTGGTAGTCCGGGTAGTCGTAGGGCGCGGGCTCGTTGTTGTACTCCTTCGTGAGCGCGCCGAAGATGTCGCCGGTGCCCTCGCCGAGGCCGTTCTCGTTGTTGGCGCCGCCTGGGGTGTACTGGTCGATGCCGTGGCCGAACTCGTGGCCGACGACGTCCTGGGCGCCGATCCACTGGCCGGCCTGGTTGTGGCCGATGGACACCGAGCTGCCGTCCCAGTAGGCGTTGACGTCGTTGAGGCCCATCTTGATCGGCCAGCTGCCGCCGTTGCCGTCGTGGCCGTTGCGGCCGAGCCAGTCGCGGAGCATGTCCCATTCCTTCTGGGCCGCCCACATGGCGTCGCCGCAGCCGGTCTCCCGGCTGGAGGGGTTGCCGTTGCCCCAGGAGTCGGAGGACTTGGTGAACACCTGGCCGGTGTCGTTGTCGGAGCAGGACAGGCCGGGCCGGTTCGGGTCGCGCAGCGCGTACGAGCCGCCGGAGTTGGTGGTGCTGATGGTGAGCGGGCCGGGGCCGTTCCACTTGCTGTTGACGGTGCCGGCCTCGACGTCGTCGTAGCTGTCCACCACCTCGCCGGTGGCGGCGTCGACGAAGACGTGCAGCCGGCTGGGGGCGTGCTCGGTACGGCCGTTGAGCACCGTCTCCCAGGCGAGCCGGCCGGCGCCGTCCTTGACCCGGACGACCAGGCGGCGGGACTCCACCTTGTCCACGGTCGGCAGCTCGATGCGCGCGGTCTTCTCCGCCTGGGCGGCGCTGATCTGCGGGGTGGTGGAGCCGCCGACCGGCCCGGTGGCGGCCGACTGGAGGCCGCGGACGGCGCCCTTGCCGTCGGCGAGCACCACGGCGTCGCCGCCGACCACCGGCAGGCCGCGGTAACTGCGTTCGTAGGAGACGGAGTAGAGGCCGTTCAGCCAGGGGGTGACGGTCTTCCGCTCGTAGGTCTCGCCCGGCCCCTTGGCCAGGGCGTCGGTGCCGGCCGCGGCGGCCGCGTCGGCGGCGCTGACGGCGGCGGCCAGGGCGCTGGGCGGCGCGGGGGAGGGGGCGGGCGCGGCGGCGGCCGTTCCGGCGGTGGCGCCGATCAGGCCGGCCAGTACGGTCAGGGTGGTCGCCGTGGTGAGCAACCGGCCTGGGGAAACTCTGCGTTGCATCGAGGCTCCTCGCACGTGGGGGTCCTCGACCGCGGACGGCAAGGCTGGTGGCGCACCGCAGGCCGCGTCTGGGGGACGGCCGCTGCGGGCCGTCCGCGCTCGGGTGCCCGAACACTCACATGGCGTCATGCTCGGGTCAATGGCTGGTGCGGGCTCGGCATAGGGTTGGCAAATTCCGTCAAGGTGCGGGCGCCGTTTCGCGTCAAGCTGGGCTTTCTCGGCAGTGGTTGAGACCACCTCATGTACGGGGCGGAGGTCATCGAGTACCGTCCTCCTCGTCGGAACCGCAGGACTCGTCGTCGGGGCCCGTCGTCGGGGCCCGTCGTCGAGGTTCGTCAAACGCGTCGGACGCGCAGGCCTCGCCATCGGGCTCGTCGGGCCCGTCGGACTCGTCCCAGGGCCCCGCGTCAGGGGCCCGTCCCCGGGGAGGCAGCCGTGCACCGGAACCGTGTGGCCCCCGCCGCCTCGGCCCCGCCGCCGGCCAGGCCCCAGGACCCGGGCGCCTGGCGGGAGTTCGGCGCCCGGCTGCGGCACTGGCGGCGCCGGGCCGGGCTCACCCAGGCGCAGCTGGGCGCCGGGATCGGCTACGACCACACCGCGGTCAGCAAGATCGAGCACGGCGCCCGCCGGGTCACCCCGAGGGTCGCCGGGCGGATCGACGAACTCCTCGATGCCGGAGGAGAGTTGGTCGCGGCCTGTCTGCGCGCCGAGACCGCCGAGCTGCCCCTGCCGGCCCCCTTCGCCCCCGGTCTGCTCCGGCCGCCACTGCCCGGCGGCACACCGGACGGCCCCGCCCCCGGCGATCCGGCCCTGCTCGCACCGGCCGTGCTCGCACCGGCCCGGCTGCCGGACTACGGACTGCTCTGCCCGCTGCACGACGCCGAGGGCTGCGAGGTGCCGCCGCCCGGCGAACTGGCGGCCGTGTACGCCGAGTTCTGCGCCGCCGAGCCCGCCGTCGCCCCGCCGCTGGACGCCGTCACCGCGCACGCCCTGGCCGGGCTGCTCGCCGCCCAGCTGCGCGCCGCGGAGACCGGCGCTCACCCGGGGCTGGTCGCCGCCGTCGAACGCACCCTGGCGGTGGTGCTGGCCCGGCTGGCCGTCGCGCCCGCCGCCCAGCGCCGCCCGCTGGCCCGGCTGGCGGCCGAACACGCCCACGCGGCGGGCGCGTTGCGGATGCAGGACGGCCGCAACGCCACCGCGATGGCCTGCTTCGACCGCGCCCTCACCTGGGCCGGACTGGCCGGCGACCGGGCCACCCAGGTGGGCACGCTCAGCGACCTCAGCATCCTGGCCCGGCTGGACGGCGATCCGGTGGCCGCGCTCGGCTACGCCCGGGAGATCGACCTGGTGGCCCCCGGGCGGCCGTGGGCCGGGGCGATGGGCCGGATCAGCCGGGCCCGCGCCCGGGCGCTGACCGGGGACGTGCGCGGCACCGTGCGGCAGATCGGCCTGGCCCGGGCGGACGTGGAGCGGATCGGCGCCCGGGACGAAGCGGACGTGCCGTGGCTGTCCATCGCCTCGATGCGGCTGCGGGTGGAGTCCGCCGCGGCCGCCGCGCTGCGCGACCTCGCCGCCGCGGTGGACGATCCGCGGCTGGCCCGGCGGGCGCTGGCCGCCACCGAGACGGCGCTCGGCCTGCTCGGTCCGACCCAGCTGCCGTCCAGCCGCCTGCTGTTCACCGTCCGGGCCGCCGACTGCCACGTCTGCGCGCACGATCCGCGGACGGCCGTCGAACTGCTGGGGCCGGCGCTGGAGTCCGTCCCGGCGGCCGCCCTGCCCGCGCTGGTCGGGCACGAGCTGCGCGGTCTGCGGGAGCGCCTCGCGGCGCACGAGCCGCAGGTGGCCCGGCGGTTGGCGGAGCTGGCCGGCCCCTGAGGCGGGCCGGTCCGGGCGGATCCCGAACGGGGGCGCGGGTGGTGGGCCTTCCGAGCGCTCCTCCTGCCGCACGCCGCTGCCCTGTGGGCGGGGGTCGAGCGCGCCCCATTCACGCCGCCTTTTCGTCAACTTCGTGTGCGTAGCTTCCGCCGATCGGGTTATTCATGGCGTTAACACGTCGAATGACTGACCGTTCCGGCGGCTCCCGCTAGAGTCTCTGACGTTTCCATTCGTTGGTCCGCGAAGAACTAGGGGGAGCGTGCTGTCCGCCATCGCACGCCGGCTCGCCCATCCGCTGCTGCTCCTGGGGGTGCTGTGCACTGCCGTCGCGACACTGCGCTTCCACTGGGCGCCCGACCGGGTCTCCCCGCTCGTGCTGATCGCCGTCGTCTGCTACCTGGCGGCGCTGGAGAGGCTGATCCCCCACCGGGCCGACTGGCACCCGAGCGGTCGTGAACTCCGCTGGTACGGGGTGTACTTCGTGCTGAGCATGCTCGGCGGCGGACTGGCCCAGGGGCTGGTGACCGCGCTGGTGGGGGTGGTCGGACCGAGTCGTCCGGCGCTGCCGTTCGCGGTGGAGATCCCGCTCGCCCTGTTGATCGGCTCGCTCGGCGACTACCTGGTGCACCGCTGGTCACACCGGAACCGCTGGCTCTGGCGGCTGCACGGCGTTCACCACGTGCCGGACAAGGTGAACGTCGCCAACAACGGCGTGAACCATTTCCTGGACGTGCTGTTCGCACAGTCCGTGGTCCAACTCCTGCTGGCGATCATCGGATTCTCGGCGGATTCAGTGTTCGTGGTCGGAATATTCGTGATGGCGCAGGGGTATTTCGTTCACGCGAACATCGACGTCCGCATCGGCTGGCTCGGTCACGTTCTGGCCGGCCCGGAACTCCACCGCCTGCACCACAGCACCGACCTCGCCGAAGCCGGCCACTACGCCTCCGACCTGTCGCTGTGGGACCACGTCTTCGGGAGCTTCACCTGGCGGCCCGGACGGATCCCGGAAACCGTCGGTCTCACCGACCCGACCGCGTTCCCGGCCACCGGCGAGCTCGGCGCCACCCTGCTGCACCCCTGGCGCCGGATGAAGACCACCGAGCAGTCCGTCTGACCCCTCGCCGGCCCGCCGGGCCGACGGCCGACGGCCGACCCGACGAGTCCCGCCGGGCCCGAGTCCCCCACCCACCCCCACGCCACCCCGCCCGCGCCCGCGCCGCCCCGCCACCACCCTCGGAATGGACCATGACCACCTCGCCCTTCGCCGTGCCCTGCGAACGGATCGCGATCACCGGCATCGGCTGCCGCCTGCCGGGACACGCCAACGACCACCGGACCTACTGGCGCAACCTGATCGAGGGCCGGGACTGTCTCACCGACACCCCCGCCGACCGGTACGACACCGGCACCCTGGGCAGCCGGGACCGGGCCAAGCCGGGGCGGCTGATCGGCGGCCGGGGCGGCTACATCGACGGCTTCGACACCTTCGACCCGGCCTTCTTCGGGATCAGCCCGCGCGAGGCCGAACACATGGACCCGCAGCAGCGCAAGCTCCTGGAGGTGAGCTGGGAGGCGCTGGAGGACGGCGGGCTGCGCCCCGGCGAACTGGCCGGACGGGACGTCGGCGTCTACATGGGCGCCTTCACCCTGGACTGGAAGATCCTCCAGTTCGCCGACCTCGACTTCGCCACCATCGCCGCGCACACCGCCACCGGGACCATGATGACGATGGTGTCCAACCGGATCTCGCACTGCTTCGACTTCCGCGGCCCCAGCGTCTCGATCGACACCGCCTGCAGCTCCTCCCTGGTCGCGGTCCACCTGGCCTGCCAGAGCCTGGTCCGCGGCGAGACCGAACTCGCCCTGGCCGGCGGTGCGTTGCTGCACATGGCGCCGCAGTACACGATCGCCGAGACCAAGGGCGGCTTCCTCTCCGCCGACGGCCGCTCGCGCGCCTTCGACGCCGCCGCGGACGGTTACGTCCGGGCCGAGGGGGTCGGCGTGGTGGTGCTCAAGCGGCTCGCCGACGCGCTGCGCGACGGGGACCAGGTGCACGCGGTGATCCTCGGCAGCGGCGTCAACCAGGACGGCCGCACCAACGGCATCACCGTCCCCAGCGCGGACGCCCAGGCGGCCCTGATCGAGCGGGTCTGCGCCGGGGCCGGGGTGACGCCCGGCAGCCTGCAGTACGTCGAGGCGCACGGCACCTCCACCCCGGTCGGCGACCCGATCGAGGCGGCCGCGCTCGGCCGGGTGCTGGGCATCGGCCGCCGCGCGGGGGAGCGCTGCTACGTCGGCTCGGTGAAGACCAACATCGGGCACACCGAGGCCGCCGCCGGCGTCGCCGGGCTGATCAAGACCGCGCTGGCGCTCAAGCACCGCCGCATCCCGCCGCACCTCAACCTGGAGCGGCCCAACCCGGCCATCGACCTGGCCGCGCTGCCCTTCGACATCCCGACCGCCCCCGTCGACTGGCCCGACCACCGGGGCCCGGCCCGGGCCGGCGTCAACTCCTTCGGCTTCGGCGGCACCAACGCCCACGTCCTGCTGGAGGAACCGCCGCCGCCCGCGCCCCCCGCCTCCGCCCCCGCGCCCCGGCCGGCCGTCACGGTGCTCCCGCTGAGCACCCGGGACGCCGCCGGACTGCCCGAACTCGCCGCCGCCGTACGGCAGGAGCTGGCCGACGGCGCCTGCCCGGCCGACCTCGGCCACACCCTGGCGCACCGCCGCCAGCACCTGCCCGAGCGGCTCGCGGTGGTGCACACCGGACCGGCCGACCTGGCCGAGGCACTGACCGCCGCGGCACGCGGCGAGGCCCACCCGAGGGTCGTCCAGGGCCGCGCCCTGGAGCCCGGAGATCGGCGCCTGGCCTGGGTGTTCACCGGCATGGGACCGCAGTGGTGGGGGATGGGCCGGGGCCTGTACGAGAGCGAGCCGGTCTACCGGGAGGCCGTCCGGGCGGTGGACGCCGAGATCCGCGCCCAGGCCGGCTGGTCGCTGCTGACGGAACTCGGGCGCGACGAGGCCGACTCCAGGATGGCCGGGACCTGGCTCGCCCAGCCCGCCAACTTCGCCGTCCAGCTGGGCCTTTCGGCGCTCTGGCGGAGCCACGGGGTGCGCCCCGACGCGGTGGTGGGTCACAGCACCGGCGAGGTCGCCGCCTTCCACGAGGCCGGGGTCTACGACCTGGCCGACGCCGTCCGGGTCGTGCTCGCCCGCAGCGGCCTCCAGCAGCGGCTGGCCGGGACGGGCTCGATGCTCGCCGTCGGCCTGCCGGAGGCCGAGGCGGAGCGCCGGATCCGCCCGTACCGCGACCTGGTCTCGCTCGGCGCCGTCAACAGCCCCTCCGCGGTGACCCTCGCCGGGGACACCGAGGCGCTGCGCGAACTGGCCGGGGAGCTGGACCGGCAGGGCGTGTTCGCCCGCTTCCTCGACGTCGAAGTCCCGTACCACAGCGTGCGGATGGACCCGATCCGGGAGGAACTGCTCGCCGCCCTGGACGGCATCAAGCCGCAGCAGGCGAAGCTGCCGATCTACCTGACCGCCCGCGAGGGGCTCGCCCGGGGCCCGGAGCTGGACGGCGGCTACTGGTGGGGCAACGTCCGCAACCCGGTGCGCTTCCGGGCCGCCGTCGAGCGGATGGCCGAGGACGGCCACCGGCTGTTCCTGGAGGTCGGCCCGCACCCGGTGCTCGGGCACGCGATCCGCGAGTGCGCCGAGCGGGCGCACCCGCTGCCGTCGATCCGCCGGCAGCAGGACGAACCCGAGCGCATCGCCCGCACCCTCGCCGAACTCCACACCCTGGGAGTGGAGTTGAGCTGGGACGCACTGCACCCGGCCGGCCGCCCGGTGCCGCTGCCGAGCTACCCGTGGCGGCGCGAACGCTACTGGGTCGAGCCGAAGCCGGTCGAGCAGGTCCGGCTCGGACAGCTCGACCACCCGCTGCTCGGCCGCCGCACCACCGCCGCCCAGCCCACCTGGACCACCGCGCTCGACCCCGAGCGGCTGCCCTACCTGGACGACCACCGGATCGAGGGCCGGGCGGTCTTCCCCGCCGCCGGCTACCTGGAGATGGCCGCCCAGGCCGTCCGCGCCCTGACCGGCGGCACCGAGGTGGTCCTGGCCGAGATCGAACTGCACCGGGCGCTGTTCCTCTCCGACACCGAACCCGTCCCGGTCCAGCTCGGCTACGCCCCCGAGGACGCCCGTTTCACCATCGCCGCCACCCCGGCCGGCGCCGAACCCGTTGTGCACGCCGGGGGTCGGGTCCGCACCGGCCAGCGCCGCTCCCACGGGCCCGCCCCCGACCTGGCCGCGCTGCGCGCCCGCGGGCAGCACCTCGACGGCCCCGACTGCTACCGGCGGCTGGCCGAGCGCGGCTACGACTACGGGCCCGCCTTCCGGGCCGTCGCCGAGGTGTGGGCCGGGCCCGGCGAGGCGCTCGCCCGGATCCGCCCCACCGACGGACTCGGCCCCGACGCGGCCGACCACCACCTGCACCCCGTCCTGCTCGACGCCTGCTTCCAGACCCTGCTCACCACCCGGCTGCACGTGCCCGAGGACGGCGGCGTCCGGCTGCCGGTCTCCATCGCGGAGGTCCGGCTCGACGCCATCGGCGACCAGCCGCTCTGGGCGCACGCCACCGTCACCCGGGACGGCGGCGGCGAACTCCTCGGCGACCTCGCCCTGTACGCCGAGGACGGCACCCCGCTCGGCCGGATCACCGGCTTCAAGGCCGCCGACGTCACCAAGGCGGCCGGCTCGGTGGGCCTGGCCACCATCGACGGCTGGCTCACCGAACTCGGCTGGCAGGACACCCCGGCCGCGCCCGCCGAGCAGCCGATCGGCGACCTGCTGCTGTTCGCCGACTCCGGCGGCCTCGCCGAGCGGCTGGCCGCCCTGGCCGCCGAGCGCGGCGCCCGCAGCCACCTCGTCCGGCCCGGCGCCGCCTACGCGGCCGGCGCCCAGGAGAGCACCGTACGGCCCGACTCCGCCGAGGACCTCCGGCAGCTGCTCGCCGACCTGGACCCCACCTACCGGACCGTCGGCCACCTGTGGAACCTCGACCTGCCCGCCCTGGACACCACCGACCCCGGGCAGCTCGACCGGCTCGCCACCCTCGGCGCCTACTCGCTGATCCCCCTCGCCCAGGCGCTGCCCGCCGCCCGCCCCGACGGCCGGCTGCACATCGTCACCCGGGGCACCCAGTCCGTCCTCCCGGCCGAGCCGGTCGAGCCGCTCGGCGCCCCCGCCTGGGGCATCGGCCGGGTGCTCTGGCAGCAGGAACTCGTCGCCCAGCGCGGCCGGTTGATCGACCTGGACCTCGCCGCCCCGGCCGTCGCCCAAGCCGAGGCACTGCTCACCGAACTCGCCGCCCCCGAGGACGCCGAACCGGAACTCGCCCTGCGGGCCGAGCGCCGGCTCACCAGCCGGCTGCGCCCCGCCGAGGGCCTCACCCGGCCGCTGCCGCCGGTGCTGCGCCCCGACGGCAGCTACCTCGTCACCGGAGCCTTCGGCGCGCTCGGCCGACTGCTCTGCCGCACCCTGGTGCGCCGCGGCGCCCGGCGGCTCGTCCTGGTCGGCCGCACCGCCCTGCCGCCGCGCACCGCATGGCACACCGTCGACCCGGCGAGCCCGGCCGGCGAACGGATCGCCTTCCTGCGCGAACTGGAGGAACTCGGCGCCGAACCGCTGCTCGCCGCCGTCGACGTCACCGACCGGAGCGCCCTGGCCGACTGGCTCGCCGACCACCGGCAGCGCCGGCTCCCGCCGATCCGCGGTGTATTCCACCTCGCCGGACAGGTCAGGGACACCCTGCTGGCGCAGATGGACCGCCCCGCCTTCGACGCCGGGTACGCCCCCAAGGTGACCGGCGCCCACCTGCTGCACCGGCTGCTGGCCGACGAACCGCTCGACCACTTCGTGCTGTTCGCCTCCGTCGCCTCGCTGCTCACCACCGCCGGGCAGACCAACTACGCGGCCGGCAACGCCTTCCTGGACGCCCTCGCCCACCACCGCCGAGCCGCCGGCCTGCCCGCGCTCAGCCTGGACTGGGGCCCCTGGGCCACCGGCATGATCGAGGAACTCGGCCTGGTCGCCCACTACCGCGACGCCCGCGGCATGAGCTCGCTGCCGCCGGAGGCGGGCACCGCCGTACTGGAACGCGTCCTCGGGCAGGACCGCGCCCAACTGCTGGTCGCCACCGTGGTCGACTGGCCGACCTTCCTCGCCTGGTACCCCACCCCGCCGCCGCTGGTCGCCGAGCTGGCCGCGAACGCCGCCGAGCAGGCCCCGGCCGAGAGCGGCGGCTTCCTGGACGGCTACCGCGCCGCCGACCCGCAGACCCGCCGCGCGCTGGTCACCGAACGGTTCACCGCGGCCGCCGGCGCCGTGCTGCGCACCGGCACCGAGCGGATCACCCCCGACACCCGGCTCGGCGCCCACGGCCTGGACTCGCTGCTCGCGATGGAGCTGCGCGCCCGGGTGCACGGCGAACTCGGCGTCGCCCTGCCGGTGGTGGCACTGCTCAGCAACGGCAGCGTCGCCGACCTGGTCGAGCTGCTCACCGAGGGCCTGGCCGAGCGGCTCGCCGCCGAGGGCGGCCCGGAGCGGGCCGAGGTCGAGCTGCACACCGACGCCTCGCGCTACCCGCTCACCCACAACCAGCAGGCGCTGTGGTTCCTGCGCCAGCTGCACCCGGACGGCTTCGCGTACAACATCGGCGGCGCCGTCGAGGTGCGCGCCGAACTCGACCCGGGCCTGGTGTTCGCCGCCTTCGCCTTCCTGGTCGCCCGGCACCCCGGCCTGCGCGCCGCCTTCACCGCCGAGGAGGGCCGCCCCGTCCAGCGGATCCGCAGCGAAGTCGTCGCCGACACCGGGCTGTTCGACGTCGAGGGCCGCCCGTGGGAGGAGATCCACGAGCTGATCGTCCGCGAGTACCGGCGGCCGTACGACCTCGCCGAGGACCCGCTGGTACGGCTGCGGCTGTTCCGGCGCGGACCGGACCGCTGGGTGCTGATGAAGGCCGTCCACCACATCGTCTCGGACGCGATCTCCACCTTCACCTTCATCGAGGAGCTGTTCGAGGTCTACCAGGCGCTGCGCCGGGGCCGCACCCCCGAACTGCCCCCGGTAGCCGCCCGCTACCTGGACTTCCTCAACCACCAGAACCGCTTCCTGGCCGGGCCGCAGGCGCAGCGGATGCTCGACTACTGGCGCGGCCACCTGCCCGCCGCGATGCCCGTCCTCGCCCTGCCCACCGACAAGCCGCGCCCGGCGGTGCAGACCCACAACGGGGCCTCCGAGTTCTTCCGGCTGGACGGCGAACTGACTGCCCGCGTCCACGAGTTGGCGCGCGCACACGGCGCCACCCCGTTCATGGTGCTGCTCGGCGCCTACTACCTCCTGCTGCACCGCTGGTCCGGGCAGCCAGACATCGTGGTCGGCAGCCCCGTCACCGGCCGCACCCAGGAGGAGTTCGGCTCCGTCTACGGCTACTTCGTCAACCCGCTGCCGCTGCACGTCAGCCTGGCCGGGGAGCCGACGGTGACCGAGCTGATCGCCCGGGTGCGGGAGAGCGTGCTCGGCGGGCTGGACAACCAGGAGTACCCGTTCCCGCTGCTGGTCGAGCAGTTGGGCCTGCAGCACGACCCGAGCCGCTCCGCGGTGTTCCAGGCGATGTTCATCCTGCTCACCCACAAGGTCGCCGTGGAGCGCTTCGGCTACCGCCTGGAGTACATCGAACTCCCCGAGGAGGAGGGGCAGTTCGACCTCACCCTGTCCGCCTACGAGGACCGCGCGGACGGCTGCTACCACTGCGTCCTCAAGTACAACTCCGACCTCTTCGAGCCCGACACCGTCCGGCGCCTGGCCGCGCACTACCGCAACCTGCTGGTCGCCATGACCCGGGCCGCCGAGGGCGAACCGGTCGGCCGGCTGCCGATGCTGGACCAGGCCGAACGGCGCCGCATCCTCGACGAGTTCAGCGGCGCCGGGCGGCGGATCGACCACGACGTGCCGCTGCCCGAGCTGATCGCCAAGGCCGCCGCCGAACACCCGGAGGCCGTCGCGGTGGTCGCCCCCGGCCGGGACGCCGTCCGGCGGCTGAGCTACGGCGAGCTGGACCGCGCGTCCCAGCGGGCCGCCGCCCGGTTGCGTGGACTCGGTGTCGGCGAGGGATCGGTGGTCGCGGTCTGCCTGGACAAGTCGCCCGAGCTGATCACCACCCTGCTGGCGGTCTGGCGGGCCGGCGCCGCCTACCTGCCGCTCGACCCCGGCCACCCGGCCGACCGGCTGGCGTACCAGGTGGCCGACGCCGGGGCGGCCCTGGTCGTGGTGGACGAACGCCGTCCCCTCCCGGCCGAACTGCCCGCCCCACTGGTCACCCTGGCCGAGCTGGACGGCCCCGCCGCCGGCGCCGGGCCGCTGCCCCCGGCCGACCCGGACCGGTCCGCGTACGTGATCCACACCTCCGGCTCCACCGGGCGCCCCAAGGCCGTCCGGGTCGACCACCGCAACCTGGCGGCCGCGACGGCCGGTTGGCGCGCCGAGTACCGGCTGGACACCGAGGCCCGGGTGCACCTCCAGATGGCCGGCAGCGCCTTCGACGTGTTCTCCGGCGATCTCGCCCGGGCGCTCGGCACCGGCGGCACCCTCGTCCTGGTCGACCGCGAACTGCTCTTCGACACCGCCCGGTTGTACCGGGTGATGCGGGAAGAGGCGGTGGACTGCGGCGAGTTCGTGCCCGCCGTGGCCCGGGCCCTGCTGGCCCACTGCGAACGCTCCGGGCAGCGGCTGGACTTCCTGCGGCTGCTGGTGGTCGGCTCCGACTCCTGGAAGGCCGCCGAGCACCGCCGACTGCGCGCCCTGTGCGGCCCGGAGACCAGGCTGGTCAACTCCTACGGCCTGACCGAGGCCACCGTGGACAGCAGCTACTACGAGGGTGGTGCCGAGGAGTTGGAGCCCGGCCGGATGGTCCCGATCGGGCGCCCCTTCCCGAACAGCGCACTGTACGTCCTGGACCGCTACGGCGAGCCCGTCCCGGTCGGGGTGCCCGGCGAACTGTGGATCGGCGGCGCGGGCGTCGCGGCCGGCTACCCCAACGACCCGGAACAGACCGAACGGCGCTTCCGGGAACTCGACCTGGACGGCACCCCCCGGCGGTTCTACCGCACCGGCGACCTCGGCCACTGGGACACCGCCGGCACCGCGCACCTGCTCGGCCGGATCGACAACCAGGTCAAGGTGCGCGGCCACCGGATCGAACCCGGCGAGATCGAGGCCCATCTGACCGCCCGGCCCGAAATCGCCGAAGCCTGCGTGACGGTCCGTCAGGACGTTGTGGGCGAGGCGGTGCTGGCCGCCTACCTGGTGCCCGCCGAGGGCGTCCGGCTGGACCGCCGCGAACTGCGCCGCCACCTCGCCGAACACCTGCCCACCGTGATGATCCCCTCCTACCTCACCGAACTGCCCGCCCTGCCGCTCACCCCGAACGGCAAGGTCGACCTCGCCGCCCTGCCCGAGCCCGAGGCCGACACCGGCGGTGCCCGGCACGAACCGCCGGTGACCCTCTACGAGACGCGGGTCGCCGAACACTGGCAGAAGCTGCTCGGCCTGGCCGAAGTCGGCCTCCAGCACGACTTCTTCGAGCTCGGCGGCAGCTCCATCCGGCTGATCGAGCTGATCCACCACCTGCAGACCGAGTTCAACATCAGCATCCCGGTCGGCCTGCTGTTCAAGGTCACCACCCTGCACGGGATGGCCCGCACCGTCGAGCAGATCATCACCGGCGAGGTGGCCGGCGGCCAGCCCCACCTGTGGTTCAACGCCGAGGCGCCGGAAGCCCGTACGGTGTTCTGCTTCCCGCCGGCCGGCGGGCACGGCCTGGTCTACCGCCAGCTCGCCGCCCACCTGCCCGGGCACCGGATCGCCGCCTTCAACTACCTGACCGGCGACGACAAGACCGCCCGCTACGCCGACCTGGTCGAGGCGCTGCACCCGGACGGGCCGTACCTGCTGCTCGGCTACTCGCTCGGCGGCAACCTCGCCTTCGAGGTGGCCAAGGAGCTGGAACGGCGCGGCCGCACCGTCGACGCGCTGCTGCTGGTGGACGCCTACCGGGTCCTGGACGCCTTCGACCTGGGCGCGGAGCACGTGGCCGTCTTCGAACGCGAACTCCGGGAGCACCTGCACCGCCACACCGGCTCCACGATCGTCGCCCAGGAGACGCTCCAGCAGGCCCGGGACTACCTCGAGTTCTGCAGCCGAACGCCCAACACCGGTACCGTCCGGGCCCGGTTGGCCGTGGTCTGCGAGCGCGAGCGGCTCGGCCTCCACACGGCCGGCGAACCGGGCTCCTGGCACGGCGCCTCCACCGCCGGCACCGCCGTGCACCCCGGCCACGGCAGCCACGCCGAGATGCTGGACGGCGAGTTCGCCGCCCGCAACGCCGAACTGGCCGCCGGGCTGCTGGCCGCCGCCCCGGCCGCCGACCTCCCGGCCGCCGACCTCCCGGCCGCCGACCTCCGGACGGGAGGCGGCGCCGATGGCCGCGGCTGACCGCGGGCCGGACTGGTCCGGCCGGGAGCGGGCCACCGCCGGCCCGCCCCGGGTGATCGTGATCGGGGCCGGCCTGGCCGGCCTCGCCACCGGCTGCTACGCCCAGATGAGCGGGCTGGAGACCCGGATCTTCGAGAAGCACGTGCTGCCCGGCGGCTGCTGCACCGCGTGGTCCCGGCAGGGCTACCTGTTCGACTACTGCATCGACTGGCTGATCGGCACCGCCGAGGGCACCGGCGCCCACCAGGTCTGGCGCGAACTCGGCGCCCTGGACGGCAAGTCGGTGACCCACTTCGACACCTTCAACCGGGTCGTCGACGAACACGGCCGCGCCGTCACCTTCCACACCGACCCGGACCGGCTGGAGGCCCACCTACTGGCCCTCGCCCCCGGCGACGCCGCGCCGATCCGGGCCTTCTGCCGGGACCTCCGCCGCTTCGCCGCGATCGACCTGCCCTGGGACCTCACCCCGCCGCCGCTGCGGACCACCGCCGAACGGCTGCGCACCCTGCGCGGCCTGCTGCCCGCCTTCCGGCTGTTCTGGCGCACCGCGACCACCCCGATGAGCGGCTTCGCCGAGCGCTTCCAGGACCCACTGCTGCGCCGGGCCTTCCCCACCATGTTCCTCCAGGAGCCGGCCGGCTTCCCGCTGCTGCCCTACCTGTACACCCTGGCCGCCGCCCACACCGGCAACGCGGGCTTCCCGCAGGGCGGTTCGCTCGGGCTGGCCCGCTCGGTGGAGGAGCGCTACACCTCGCTCGGCGGGGCGATCGGCTACCGCTGCCGGGTGGACCGGATCCTGGTCGAGGACGGGCGCGCCGTCGGCGTCGAACTGCGCGACGGCACCCGGCACTTCGCCGACCACGTGGTGGCCGCCTGCGACGGCCCGACGGTGCTCGACCGGCTGCTGCGCGGGCGCTACTCCAGCCCCGCCACCGACCGGCTGTACGGCGAACTGCTGGACAAGCCCGGCAACCTCTACCCGGCGGTGGTCTCCGCCTTCGTCGGCGTGGACGGCCCGCTGCAGGCCGGCGAACCGCACAGCACCACCTACCTGCTGACGCCCGAGGACGCCGCCCGCCTGCCCGGCTCGCTCCAGCAGAGCCTGGTGGTGCAGCTGCGCTCGAACTACGCCGAGGGCTTCGCCCCGCCCGGCAAGTCGGTGCTGCACTGCACCTACTTCAGCGACTACCGCTCCTGGAAGGAGCTGCGGACCCGCGACCGCCGGGCCTACCGGGCACGCAAGCAACAAGTCGCCGGATTCGTCCGGGAGTTCCTGGAGCGCACCCACCCCGGGCTCGGCGCCCGGATCGAACTGGTCGACGTGGCCTCGCCGGTGACCACCGAGCGGTTCACCGGCAACACCTACGGCAGCATCCTCGCCTGGCAGGCGTTCTCCGAGGCCGAGGACGCCGCCAACCGGCTGGTCAACCGGGACCGGATGCGGCTGCCCGGCCTCAGCGGCTTCTCGATGGCCGGTCAGTGGGCCTCGCTCGGCGGCCTGATCCGGGCCGCCACCAGCGGACGGTACGCCGCCCAGTACCTCTGCCGGGAACTCGGCCGGCCGTTCCGGGCCTGGCCCAGCGACAACCGGGAGCCCTGGCACCCGGGCAAGTGGGGCCCGCTGCCGCAACTCGACGCGGTCACCATGGGAGTACCCGAATGAGCCCCAGGCAGTCCATGATCATCGTCGGCGGCGGCCTCGGCGGCCTGTCCACCGGCTGCTACGCGCAGATGAACGGCTACCGCACCCGCGTCCTGGAGATGCACGAGCTGCCCGGCGGCTGCTGCACCGCCTGGGACCGCGGCGAGTTCACCTTCGACTGCTGCATCAGCTGGCTGCTGGGCAGCGGTCCCGGCAACGAGATGCACCGGATCTGGCTGGAGCTCGGCGCGCTGCAGGGCAAGCGGATGCGCAACTTCGACGTCTTCAACGTGGTGCGCACCCGGGACGGCCGGGCGGTGCACTTCTACTCCGACCCGGACCGGCTGGAGGCCCACCTGCTGGACCTCGCCCCCGAGGACGCCCGGCAGATCCGGCAGTTCTGCGCCGGACTGCGCACGTTCCGCCAGGCGCTGGCCCGCTACCCGTTCCTCAAGCCGGTCGGGCTGATGGGCCGGTGGGAGCGCTGGCGGATGCTCGCCTCCTTCCTGCCGTACTTCAACGTGATCCGGCGCTCGATCTCGGTGCTGATGAGCGACTACTCGGCCCGCTTCCGCAGCCCGCTGCTGCGCGAGGCGTTCAACTTCGTGCTGTACGAGAAGCACCCCAACTTCCCGGTGCTGCCGACGTACTTCCAACTCGCCTCGCACGCCGGGCAGTCCGCCGGAGTACCGGAGGGCGGCTCGCTCGGGCTGGCCCGCTCGATCGAGCAGCGCTACCGGCGGCTCGGCGGCGAGATCGACTACAACACCAAGGTGACCGAGATCCTGGTCGAGCGGGACACCGCCGTCGGGGTGCGGCTGAGCGACGGGCGCGAGCTGCGCGCGGACATCGTGGTGGCCGCCTGCGACGGCCGCACCACGATGCTCGACCTGCTCAAGGGCCGCTACCTGACCGACACCTACCGGCGGCTCTACACCCGGACGCTGACCGAGCCGGGCATGGTCTTCCCCGGCTACCTGACCGTCTTCCTCGGCCTGCGCACGCCCTTCCCGGCCGGCGACCCGTGCACCACGTACCTGCTGGAGGACGAGTTCGCGGCGCGGCTCACCGGCATCCGGCACCCCAGCATCAACATCCAGTTCCGCAGCCGCCACTACCCCGAGCTGTCGCCCGCCGGGACCACCGTCGTCTACGCCAGCTACTTCTGCGACATCGCCCCCTGGCGGGCGCTGAGCACCGGCCCCGAGCAGATGCCCCGGCTGCGGCGCGGCGAGGAACTGCACACCCTGCCGGTCGGCCGGGGCCGGGAGTACCAGCGGGAGAAGCGCCGGGTCCGCGACGCCGTCATCGAGTTCCTGGACGGCCACCACCCCGGGCTGCGGGACGCGGTGGCCGTCAAGGACGTCTCCACCCCCCTCACCCAGGTCCGCTACACCGGCAACTACGACGGCACGGTGCTCGGTTGGCAGCCCTTCGTGGAGAGCGGGGAGACCCTGGAGGAGGAGATCAAACGCAACGGCCCGGGGCTGCCGGGCCTGGCCAACTTCTACCTCTCCGGAGTCTGGGCGACCACCGGCGGCCTGATCCGCGCGGCCGCCGCCGGCCGGCACGTCGTGCAGTTCATCTGCCGCGACGACGCCCGGCCGTTCACCGCCGAGGTGGACGACCACGCGCCGCCGCCCACCCTGATCACCGACCCGGTCGGGCCCGACGACCGGCAGTTTGGAGTCACTTCGTGAGTCACCTGATGAGGACCGCCGAGCCCGTGACGACCACAGAGCCCTTGTCGACCGCCGAGCCCGTGACGACCACAGAGCCCTTGACGACCGCAGAGTCCTTGATGACGGCCGAGAAGGTGCGGATCGAGAAGTGGGTCGTCCGCGAGCACCTGGACGGCGTGCCGGACGTGGCGCGGATGTACCGGAAGGTCGTGGAGGAGGTGGACGTCCGGCTCGCCGAGGACGAGATGCTGCTGCGCACGCGGTGGGTGTCGGTGGACCCCTACCTCCAGGGGATCGCGCTGGACACCCCGGTCGGCGACCACATGGGCGCCGACTCGATCATGGAGGTGGTGCGGGCCGGGCCCGCCGCGCGGTTCGCGGTCGGCGACCTGGTGCAGGGCTTCGGCGGCTGGCGCAGCCATGTGATCGGCACCGGGGAGTCCTGGCTCTGGCAGACCGGCACCTTCCCGATGGTCTTCCCGGCCTACCGCCGGCTGGACCGGGCGGACTACGACGAACAGCTGCCGATCAGCACCGCGCTCGGCCTGCTGGGCGGCCCCGGGATGACGGCCTGGGGGACGGTGGAGAAGTTCCTGGACGTGCGGCCCGGACTGACCGTGCTGGTCAGCGGGGCCAGCGGCGCGGTCGGCTCGGTGGTCGGACAGCTCTGCCGGCACCGGGGCGCCCGGGTGATCGGCACCACGGCGACCCCGGCGAAGGCCGCCCGGCTGCGCGAGCTGGGCTTCGACGCGGTGCTGGAGTACCGGGACGGCGACGATCCGGAACGGCTGGCGAAGGAGCTGGCCGAACTCGCCCCGGACGGCGTCGACCGCTACTTCGACAGCCTGGGCGGCACCCTCACCGACACGGTGTTCCGGATGCTCTCGGTGGACAGCCGGGTGGCGGTCTGCTGGCAGTGGGGCAGTCAGGTGGGCGGAGAGTGGGTGGGCCCCCGGCTGCTGCCGATGATCATGTTCCCGCGCACGGTGATCCGCGGCATCTTCTCGCTGGAGTGGTTCACCGAGGAGAACTGGGCCGCGCTGCGGCGCGACCTCGGAGCCCTGGTGCGCAGCGGGGAGCTGAGCTACCAACAGACCGTCCACCAGGGCTTCGACAGCATCCCGGCCGCCTACCGCAGCCTGTACGCCGACCGCTCGGCGAGCCGGGGGAAGGTGCTGGTCGAGGTGTGAGCCCACGGGATCCGGTAACGGAGTTTCAGTGTAGTGGTTGACCAGTGTTCTAGTAGACCGTAACAATTCACGGGCACGCCTCAAGACCCTCAGCGATGCGAGGAGATGCCCGTGATCGAATTCCACGTGGACCGGAGCGACAGCGTCCCGGCCTACGCCCAACTCGTCCGCCAGGTGCGGGAGGCGCTCAGGCTGGGGGTGCTCAAGCCCGGGGACCGCCTCCCGGCCGTACGGGACGTCGTCGTCTCGTGCACGGTCAACGCCAACACCGTGCTCAAGGCCTACAAGGAGCTGGAGCACGTCGGCCTGGTCGAGGCCCGGCAGGGCTCCGGCACCTTCGTCACCGGCTCGCTCGGCGCGGTCGAACCGCACGACATGGCGCGGCTGCGCACCGGGCTGGCCCGCTGGGTCGCCGAGGCCCGTCGGGCCGGGTTGGAGGACGAGGACGTCAAGGCCCTGGTCACGGCGGTACTCGCGGAGGAGCCGGCCGCCGCCGAGCGTGACGCCGTCGGCCGCGCCGCTGCCGAGCGTGACGCCGTCGACCACGATGCCGTCGACCGCGATGCCGCCCGGCACGGGGCGAGCTCGTGATCGCCACCGAGCCGGCGCTCGCGGCGCACGGGCTGACCAAGAGGTACCGCGGCGTCACCGCACTCGACGACTGCACCTTCACCCTCCCGGCCGGCGGGGTGATCGCCCTGGTCGGCGCCAACGGCGCCGGCAAGTCGACCCTGATGGGGATCGTCAGCGGCATGGTCCGGCCCACCGCCGGGGAGTACCGGGCCGGCGGCCGGGTGGTGCTGCTCTCCCAGGACAAGCCGCTCTACCGGGGCTTCAGCGTCGCCGACATGCTGACCTTCGGCCGCCACACCAACCAGGTCTGGGACCAGCGGCGCTCGCTCGACTGGCTGGAGCGGTTCGCCGTGCCGCTCGACCGGCGCTGCGACAAGCTCTCCGGCGGACAGCAGGCCCAGGTGGCGCTCGCCGTCGCGCTCGGTGCCTGCCCCTCGCTGCTCCTGCTGGACGAGCCCCTGGCCAACCTCGACCCGGTCGCCCGCAAGGCCGTCACGGGCGAACTGCTCGGAGAGGTCGCCGAGACCGGGATGACGGTGCTGCTCTCCACCCACGTCGTCGCCGAACTCGTCGGGGTGGGCGACCACTTACTGCTGCTCTCGCAAGGCCGCTCCATCCTCGGCGGCGACACCGAGGACCTGCTCACCCAGCACCTGCGGCTGACCGGCCCGCGCGCCGAGCGGCCACCGGTCGAGGGGGAGGTCGTCCACCGGAGCCACACCGCCCGGCAGTCCACCTTCGTGGTGCGCAGCCTGCTCGGCGCGGCCACTCCGCTGGACGCCCCCGGCTGGACGAGCCACCCCGTCACCCTGGAGGACATCGTGCTCGCCTACCTGAAGACCTCGCTCGGGGAGACCGGACTGTGAGCGACCGTACTGCGAGTGACCGTACTGCGAGCGCAGTCTTCACCGCCCGGCCGGCGGCCGGCGACACCCGGCCCGCGGCCGCCGCCCGGGGCCGGGTGTGGCGCGGCATCCTCTGGCTGACCTGGCGCCAGCACCGTGCGGCGCTGATCGGCTTCGCCGCCGTCACGGTCGTCCTGCTGGTCTGGATGGCCGTCAACGCCGCCGAACTGCGGAGCGCCATGGAGCTGTGCCACGGGTCGGGCTGCACCAAGGCCGTCGCCGACGAGCGGGCCGCCCGGATCAGGGACGCCGCCGACCTCGCCGGCTACCAGCTGAACCTGGTGGTCTTCCTGCCCGCCATGATCGGCACCTTCCTCGGGGTGCCGCTGCTGGCCAAGGAGTACGAGCACCGCACCCTGCTGCTCGCCTGGTCCCAGGACCTCAGCCCGCAGCGCTGGCTGTTCGGCAAGCTCGCCGTGCTGGGCACCGCCGTCGCGGCGCTGTCCGCGGCGCTCGCCGCCGAGTGCCTGCACGTCTCCCAGCTCGTCCACCTCGCCGACCGGCGCAGCCTGTTCGAGGGGACGCTCTTCCAGGCGGGCGGGTGGATGCCGCTCACCCTCGGCCTCGCCTGGGGGATGTTCGGGGTGGCCGCGGGGGCGGCGCTGCGCCGGCTGCTGCCCGCCTTCGCCGTGGTGCTCGGCGCCTTCGGGCTGCGCACCTGGGCGATGGAACAGCTGCGCCCGCACCTGCTCGACCCGTTGACCCGGGTGCTGCCGCTCGGGCCGGACCGCTCGGCCGGCGCCGATCCGCTGGCGGCGGTGCCCAACGAACTGCTGCTGGACGGCGGCAAAGCGCCGTTCGTGGACGCGGCCGGGCACGTCCACGCGTACGGCGACGTGATGACGCAGTACTGCGGCAGCATCCCGGACGGGCGGGGCGACGCCTTCGTCTCCTGCCTCCAGCAGCAGGGGCTGGTCGGCGTCCAGCAGGCCTACCAGCCGGCGAGTCGACTGGGGACCTTCCACCTGATCGAGAACGGGCTGAACCTGACGGTGTTCGTGTTCTCGCTGGTGCTCACCTGGTGGCTGGTGCGGCGGGGGCGGACGACGGTCTAGGAGCGGGCGCTCCCGCGGTGGGGGCGCTCGGGCGGGGAAGGGCCCCTCGGCCTGGCGGGGCCGAGGGGCCGGTCTGGGGTGGGCGCGGTGGTCAGCCCAGGGTGAACCAGGTGCTGCGGGACTTCTTCCACTCCGGGTGGGTGAGGTCCTTGGCGTCCGTGCCGTCGGCGTACAGGTCGGCGGAGCCGTTGTCGGTGATCAGCTGGGCGCGGGCACCGGGGGCGTTCAGGTCCGGGACGTCCGGGACGGCCTCCCAGGCGCCGGCGTCGCTGGTCGGCAGGTCGATCAGCTTGACCGGCTGGGAGCCCGGCCGGCCGTCCCAGCGGTAGAGCGCGTACGGCGCGGAGTTGTCCTCGGCCGCCCAGGAGCCCGCCACGATCAGGTACTGGCCGAGCGCGTTGCGGCGCAGGTCGCGGACGGACAGGCCGCCGAGGTCCAGCTCGATCGGCTCGCCGATGGCCGCGTGCGCGGCCGAACCGTCGAACAGCGAAGGGAAGTTGGTGACCGGCACCAGCAGCGCCCGGCCGCCGGTGACCGCCGGGGTGAGCGGGGCGCGGAAGCCGATGTACGCGGTGCTGCCGCTGCCCGGGGCGAACTCCAGGCCCTCGACGTTGAATCCGTCGATCTGCTTGGGCGCCTGGCCCTCGGCGGAGCCCGCCGCGAAGCCGTAGCGGTCGCCGTGCGCGCTGTCCCAGGCGATCAGGTCGTCGCGCAGGCCGTGGTACGAACCGGCCAGTGACAGCTGGGTGTTGGCGCCGGAACCGGTGACCTTGGTGGTGAACAGGGTGTGCCGGTCCGGCTTGACCTTGCCGTCCTTGTTGTTGCCGAGCGAGCCCGTCCAGTAGATCGTGTCGCCGACCCGGGCGGCGGCCTCGATGTCGATCTCCTTGTCGACGCCGAGCGCCGAGCTGAAGTCCCAAGTCCGCACCGGGGAGCCGGAGTTGCTCTGGTCGTAGAGCCGCAGGGTGTTGGACTCGTCGTCGCCGACCAGGATGAAGCCGCCGCCCGCGTCCACCGCGGCCGAGGCGTCGCTGGAGCCGGTCAGGTAGCGGGTCGCGGCGGAGTCCCGGACGGCGGCCGAGGCGGCGTAGTGCAGCGTACGGGTGGCGGTCTTGCCGCCCAGGCCGGTCACCTTGACGGTCAGGTCGGTGTAGCCGACGCCCTGGGCGGCGACCGCCAGGGTGCGGGTGGCGCCGCTGCCGGTCACCGTCACGTCGCCGGCCCGGGCCACGCTGCCGCGGGTGCTGGCCGAGGCGGCGACCGTCAACGCCGAGGCGGCGGCGCCGCTCTGGGCGACCGTCACGCTCACCGTCGGATCGCCGGTGGCGCCGACCGCGCCGGACAGGTAGCCGGCCGAGAAGGTGATGGTCGGGGTGCCGTACGAGGCCGCCGCGGACGGCACCGCGGGGAGCGCGAGCACGGGCACCGCCGCGACGGCGACGGCCAGCGGCAACAGCCGACGGGAGGACAGGATCACGGTGACAGCCCTTCGACGCGGGGGAGTTGGGGCGGAGCAAGCCTGCTGTGCGTGGGCGAACGCCGACCCTACGTCAGCGAACGGTACGACGAACAGCAGGCTTCCGGTACCGGTCGTGCACTTCTGTTGCGGGCTTCGGGTGCGGGCTTCGGGTGCGGGCCTCGGTTGCGGGCTCCGGCTGCGGGCTTCGGTGCGCGGCTCGGTCGGGCGCTTCGGTCAGGCGGTGATCCCGGCCGCGCGCAGGCGGCGCTCGACCTCCTCCCAGGTCGGGGTGGCCGGGGCGGTCCGGTGGGTGCCCATGCCCTTGTCCTTGAAGCCGCTGGAGGTGGAGACGCAGACCACCGGACCGTCGTCCGGGGCCTGCGCGCCGAGGCTGCGCAGTCCGGCCAGTCCGGCCGCCGCGGACAGTTCGGCCCACAGTCCGGCGCGGGCCATCTCGCCCTGGGCGTCGGCGAGTTGGACGTCGTCCAGCGTGAGTGCCGCACCGCCGCTCTCGCGCACCGCCAGGACGCCCCGGTAGCCGCTGACCGGGGAGGCGATCGAGTAGGCCGCGCTCGGGCCGACCGGCACGTGAGCGGCCGGGAGTCCCTCGGCGAGCGCCCGGTGCAGCGGGCCGGAGGCCGCCGACTCGCAGGCGTAGATGCGCGGCACCCGGTCGGCGAGGC
The DNA here is from genome assembly GCF_055571335.1 of Kitasatospora sp. NPDC030952. Lineage (NCBI taxonomy): Bacteria > Bacillati > Actinomycetota > Actinomycetes > Kitasatosporales > Streptomycetaceae > Kitasatospora > Kitasatospora sp. NPDC030952. The sequence goes on along the minus strand of NZ_JBVIFM010000002.1, from coordinate 323,986 downwards.
CCAGCCGACGCAGCTCGACGAAGCCCTTCCACACCCCGAAGAGCAGCTCGCCGTACCCGGTGGGGACGAACACCGCGCTCGGCACGCCGACGTCCTGGAAGATCTCGTAGGCGACGGTCTTGTAGCCCTCGGGGCCGTAGGCGTGGCCGGTGTGGGTGGGCGTCAGGTTGCTGACCGGATGCAGGCCGAGCCGCTCGACGACCTGGCGCAGCAGCGGCCAGCGGGCCTCCCACGGGACGGGCAGCACCACGGCGCCGTAGGCGTTGAGGAAGGCGTCCACGGCGGGCGGGGTGTCCGGGCCGGTGAACACCACGCACGGCAGCCCGGCGCGGGCGGCGTAGGCGGCCGCCGAGGCGCCGTGGTTGCCCGAGGAGGCGACCGCGATGCCGGGCGCGCCGACGCCGACGGCGGCGCTGGTGGTGCAGCGGTTCAGCCGGTCCTTGTGGCTCCAGGTCGGGTTGCGGGACTCGTCCTTGACGTACACGCCCGGTTCGAGCTCGACCAGCGGGGTGGCGCCCTCGCCGAGGCCGGGCGCGAGCAGCGGGGGCAGCAGCGGCGCCCAGCGCTCCAGGCCGCCGCGGGTCCGCACGGGGGCGAACAGGGCGGCCGGGTCGACCTTGTCGTAGGCGTAGTCGACCTCGACCGGGTAGGAGACGTCCGCCGTGCCGGTGTTCGGGCAGCCCGAGGTCAGCGGTGGGTGGAGGGGGTAGTCGAGGGTGGGGTCGCCGAGTGAGCGCTGGCCGGTTGCGAGGGAGTCGTCTGTTGCCATGTAAGTAGCCTAGGGCTGTTTCAGGTGCTACCGGGCGAGTTTTTGAATCTTGACCGGTTGGGCACACTAGCGGGGGTGTCCGAGGACGGACAACGGAACGGAAGCCGGGGAGCGGGATGGACAGCGGGATTCGGGCGATGGTCGACGCGGTCGACGAGGCGCGGCGGCAGCTGCGGGAGAACGCCCTGCCGAAGGCGAAGGACAGCGGGCGGGACAAGGTCCCGGCGGCGGAGGCGGCCGTGATGCTCGGGGCGCTCGCCGATCTGGTGGAGGTCGCGGGCGAGCTGGCGGCGGCCCTCTCCGAGCGGATGGCCACGGCGCAGAGCCCCAAGGCCTATCACCTGGCGGGCGTGCGGCTCAGGGACGAGGCGGACCACCTGCGGGAGGCCGAGCGGGAGGTCGTCAAGCGGGTCGGCTGAGCGCGGGGCCGTCGAGCGGGTCGGCTGGGCGGGAGGTCGTCGAGCGGGTCGGCCGAGCGTGCCACGGCCGCCGGTGCCCCGGGTGGGGCGCCGGCGGCCGTTCCGTCGGTCAGGGCCGGTGGCTGGAGAACTGCACCACCTGCTGGTACGTCGGGCGGTTCTGCCAGGTGGTCTTGGAGTCCGTCACCCCGCCCAGCGGGCGCTGGATGATGGTGTCGGCGCACCACTGGTCGCCCGCCGAGCAGTCCGTGTCGCCCTTGTAGACCTGGGCGGACGACTGGGCGGCGGCCTGCGTGAGGGTGGTCAGCAGGACGTTGCGGCAGGCGGTGAGGTCGCCCCCGCCGCAGAACGGACGGGCCAGCGGCCCGGCCACCGGGTCGCCGAGGACGGCCCGCAGGTCCTTGTCCAGATAGCTCCACCAGCCGTACTGGAAGGCCGAACCCTTGTGCGGGATCGACTCGTTGGCGCTGACCGGCCCGCCGGCCGTCGCCCCGGTCTGGCCGCCGGAGGGCGACTCGTTGATCTGCAGCGCGCCGGTCAGCGCGCCGAACAACTGGTCACCGAGGCCCGGCCGCATCACCCCGTCGGCGACCAGCGGCCACCAGGCGTCCATCACCCGGATCGCGGCCGCGTCCGCGTAGGTGTGGCTGCCCGGGGAGGTCTCCTTGCGCTGGGCGCCGTCCGCGAGCCAGGCCTCCAGCTGCTGCAGGGCGGTGGCGGCGGCCGGGTCGGTGACCGGCGCGCTGCGCAGCACCCGGATCAGGTCGGGCAGCACGTCCTCGGCTCGGAGGTCGGCCAGGGCGGCGCTCTCCATCGCCTGGGTGAGGGTGACCCGGCTCGCCTTGCCGCCGTTCCGCAGCAGGGACTTGACCCGGTCGTCCAGCAGGTTGGCGCGGTGCACCGAGCCGTTGCCGAAGCCGGCCGCGGTGAAGCCGTCCGCCTGCTTGTTGTTCCAGGAGACGTAGTAGTCCTGGTCGACGGAGTGCGGGTGCTCGGTCGGCGGGGTGTACCGGGCGGTGTTCGTCGCCGGGTCGAAGTCGGCCCACTCGTAGGCCGGTTGGGCGAGCACCGGGAGCCCGGCGTCCACCCCGGGGGCGCGGACCGGGTTGCTGCCGGAGTTGTAGTACGCGATGTCGCGGGAGTCGGCGTAGAACCAGTTGAAGGTGTAGTTGATGTCCTGCGCCGCCTGCTGGAAGCTCTGGGCGTCGTGCACCGCGCCCGGGTCGTTCAACTCCTGGAAGCCGATGATGGAATCGGCCTCGTGCCGGTAGGTGGAGCGCAGCGAGGTGAAGGCGACGGGCGCGCCGCCGACGGTGCCGCGGGCCGTCACCAGCCCGTAGTTCGAGCGGTAGGCCACCAGGGTGTACGAGCCGGCCGGGGTGGAGTCGGCGGTGGTCGGGCTCCACGCGTCCTTGCGCTCCAGCCGGTCGAAGGGCTGGCACTGCCCGTGCCAGAGATAGGAGTTGGCGGCGGTGGTGACCGGCGAGCCGTCGGTGGTGCAGAGCGGGACGGCGTAGGTGTCGGTGATGTCCTGCCCGGCGGAGGTGGCGCTCCAGGCGTAGTCCTGGCCGCGGCCGAGCTGCACGTAGAAGCTGAGGCCCGCGAAGGCCGCGCCGCGGGCGCTGATCCCGGGGCCCTGGATCTCCTCCAGCATCAGCAACTGCGGTGCGAAGTAACCGGTTTGCGGGCCGAACACGGCGACCGGGTGGCCGTCGTCGGTGTGCGCGCCGGAGACCAGCAGGGCGTTGGACATGCCGTGCTTGGCGGTGAGCAGATTGCCGGGCAGGACGCCGTCCGCCTTCGTGGTCGCGGTGTTCGCCGATCCGGTGGCGTCGTAGATCATCCGCTCGGGCACCACCGAGCCCGGGTCGGGCAGCGCCTGGCCCTGCGGGGCGTCGGGCACGGTCGCGTACGGGAAGCTCTGCCCGTCGTGCAGGGTCTTGACCGCCTCCGGGTCGTCGGCCTCCCGCAGCGACTTCCACACCGCGTCCCCGGCGTCCTTGCCGTACCGGGCCTCGGCGGCCTCCTTGACCTGGGCGGAGGCCAGTTCGCCGCCCCCGCCGGAGCCGAACAGCGCGCCGACCACCGAGGCCAGGGCGACCAGGTCGGTCAGCTTGAACGGCTCGATCGAACCGGCGTTGGTGATCGGGTCGATGTGCCCGGTGAGGTCGTACTCGCCGGGAAAGGTCCGGCCGTTGTACGCCTGGGTGACGTACTGGTTGATGCCGTCCAGGTAGGCGTTGGCGTCCGCCAGCGCCTGGGTGGCCCGGCCGCCGCGGGCCGCCAGCGCGTCGATCTGCTGCTGCAACTCGGCCTCGGTGTACGGGGCGGCCTGCCAGAAGCTCTGCTCCAGCTGCCGGTTGGCGGCCGCGCCGCCCGCGAAGCCGGACAGCTGGCCCCGGCCGACGTGCCGGAACAGGTCCATCACCCACAGCCGGTCCTGTGCGGCGGCGTAGCCCGCGCCGAACTCGGTGCCGTACCGGGTGGTGCCGGTGATGTGCGGCACGCCGGTGGCCTTGTCGCGCACGATCGTCACGTCCGGGCGCGGGGTCGCGGTGCTGGCCACCTGGTCGGCCGGCACGCCGAACGACGCGTCGTTGAAGAAGCTGCGCAACCCGGCCTCGGTCAGCCCCGGATAGCCGGAGGCGAGGCCGGAGTACGGGCCCAACTGGTCGTCGGTGTGGGCGGGGCGGCTGCCGAACATCCGGTTGAGCAGGATCTCGGCGAGTGTCGCATTGCCGTTCTCACCGGGCGGCAGGATGTCGGTGCACCGCCCGCCGCAGTAGTCCGGCGCGGCGGCGGCAGCGGCGGGGGTCGCGGTCGCGGTCGTGGGGGCGGTGAGGGCGGCGGTCACGAACAGGGCCGACGCGAGGGCGACGGCGGCGAACCGGAGGGGGTGGGGGTGGGGGCGTGGGGGTCTGCGCAAGGCGAGCTCCTCCGTCGAAGCCACGGGGAGTCGACGGTAGGGGTGCTACTGGACGGTTGGCTAGTGGCGTGCATGCCATTTCGCGCGCGGCGCCCAGGAGTTGGGCTTGATCGTGACGCGTGGGCCGGTGGGTCGGGCCTGGTCGGGCGGATGGGGGCGGCTCTGACTGTCGGTGGGGTCGACTAGGGTCGCCCGGGTCGATGGAGATCGTCCGCCGTGGGGTGGCGGGGCAGGAGGCAGTGGCGTGGCTGGGGCGGGTATGGGGGACAGATGGGTGCGGGAGTTGTCGGCTGCCGGGGAGTCGTGCTGGGAGCGGGCGTACCTGGACCTGGGGGCTGCGGGGGAGGAGCCGCTGCGGTCGGTCGAGGGGTTCCAACTGCTGGGGGAGGCGTGCTACGAGGCCTGGGAGGGGCCGGTGGCGGTGCTGCTGGACGGTGTGAGCGGGGAGGTGTTCCTGGGGCGGCCGGGTGATGACGGGGTGCTGCGGCGGGACTTGCTGGCCAGCAGTCCGGCGTGCCTGGTCGCGCTGGCGCGGGTGATGGAGACGCTCGGCGGGGGACGGGAGTACGGTCCGGCGGCCGTCGCCGAGGTCGAGCGGGTCGGGCGGGAGCGGCTGCGTGCGGCGGATTCGGAGCTGTACCGGCGGACGGACGGGCGGCCGGCGCACTGGGAGACGGCGCTGACGATCCGTGCCCTCGCCCGGGGTGCCCGGGCCGGCGGCGCGGAGGGGCTGGCGTACGCGGTCACGCCGGAGCTGGTCGAGGACCTCGCGATGCTGGAGGGCGGCGGGGGTGGGGTCCGCCGGTTCGCGGAGGCCGAACTGCCCGCGGGCGTCAGCCACGGGCCGAGTCGCCGCCTGCTGACCGAGGTCGGCCTGCCGCTCTCTGCTGAGTGCCTGCTCTCCGTCGAGGCCGAGGGGCCGCTGCGCACCCTGGCGGAGGACTCTCCGGAGAACTTCGACCCCGAGAACGAGGAGGAGTTGTCGACCCGCGCGTACCAGGGCGGGTTCCTGGTCGTCGGCGAGTGGATGTACGACCTCGACGTCGTGCTCGACGGCGCCACCGGCCGGGTCGAACTCCCGGACTTCTGGGACGACGGCGATCCGGCCGCGTACCTGCACCGCGACCTGTCCGCGCTGCTGTACACGCTCTGGACCTTCCACCGGCTGCGAGGCGCGCGGGAGGCGGCGTACCGGCTGCGGCGGGAGGCTCCGTGGTCGGTCTTCGACCCGTGTGAACTCTTCGACGGCGCGGCCGAGGCGGCGATGCGGGCCCTCGATGCGGAGGCGTTCGCGAGCGAGAGGCACTTCTGGCCGATGCGGATCGACGACGGGCACATGGGCAGCCTGCTGGAGTAGGGGGTCGGCCGGTGGATCGGCGGGTGGCCAAGGTGGTGTGGCGGCGGAAGGAGCTGCCGCTGCCGGCCGGGATCACGGTGGCGGCAGTGGGCGGGGCGGGGCTGTACCTGGCTCAGCAGGGGACGGCGGCGCACGTCCCGGCGGGGGGATAGCGCGCGGGCCGGCAGCCGTGGGGCGGCTGCCGGCCCGGGGCCGTGCCCGGCTCAGTCGGGCAGGTGTGGGGGGCGGGTGGGGGCTGTCAGGGCTTGAGGACCAGGCGGATGGGGTTGCCCTCCTTGCGCTCCAGGGCCTCGACGGCGCGGGCGGCGTCGGCGAGGGGGAAGGTGCCGCTGACGGAGCGGGCGAAGTCCAGGCGGCCGCCGCGGACCAGGTCGACCAGGTCGACGACGTCCTGGCCGTCGGAGCCGTAGTGGCCGAGGATCTGCTGGCGCAGGTAGCTGAGCCGGGTGCCGTCGGTGATGGTCAGCGGCTTGTCGGTGAGGCCGACGAGCACCAGGCGGCCGCGTTCGCCGAGGGTGGCCATGGCCTGCTCGCGGACCGGGGCGACGCCGGCGAAGTCGAAGGCGGCGGCGAGCGGCCGGCCGCCGGTGGCCGTGCGGAGCTGCTCGGCGAACTGCGGGTCGGCCGGGTCGAGGGCGGCGTCGGCGCCGAAGGCGAGGGCGCGCTCGCGGGCGGCCGGGAGCGGGTCGACGGCGACGATCGGGAAGGCGCCGATGGCGCGCAGCAGCTGGACGCCGTGGGCGCCGAGTCCGCCGACGCCCCAGACGCCGACGGCCTCGGCGGGGCGGACGGCGCCGGTGCCGGTGATCGCGGCCCACGGGGTGGAGACCGCGTCGGGGATGAAGCAGGCTTGTTCGAAGGGGAGTTCGTCCGGGATCGGGACGAGTGTGGTGGCGGTGGCGAGCGCGTACTCGGCCCAGCCGCCGTCGTAGTCCACGCCGCGGGTGTACACCCGGCCGTTGCGGGTCTCGCCGGCCTGCAGCAGCACCCGGTCGCCGACGGCGGCGGTGGTCACGCCCTCGCCGAGGGTGTGCACGGTGCCCGCGACCTCGTGGCCGAGGGTGACCTTGTCGCCCTGGAGGAGGAAGGGCTTCAGGGTGCCGTCGATCAGGTGGACGTCGGAGAGGCAGACGCCGGCGGCCTCGACCTTGATCAGCACCTCGCCCGGGCCGGGCACCGGGACGGGCACCTCCTCGACGGCGAACGCGCCCTTGGTGACGTCGAGGCGGCCGGCGAGCATCGTGGCGGTCATCGGGACTTCCCTTCTGCCGGGGGCGGCGGGGCTGGGGGAGTGCCCCGCCGCCCCGAACTTGCTTGTTATCCAACAAGCAAGTTCGACCCTAGCATGGTGCCATGCCCACGCACGATGACCCGCCCGCCCGCACGACCGCCAGCACGCCTGCCGGAACGACCGCCCCGCAGGACGCCCAGCCCCGCCGCACCCAGGCCGAACGGCGCGCCCACGCCGAGGCCGCGCTGCTCGCCGCCGCCGCCCGGCTGATCGCCGAGCACGGCAGCACCGGGGTCACCCTGGCCCGGGTCGGGGAGGAGGCGGGATTCAGCCGCGGCCTGGCCACCCACTACTTCGGCTCCAAGGCCGCGCTGCTCGCCCGGCTCCAGGAGGAGGCCCTGGCCGAGGCGATGGCGGCGGCCGCCCCCGAGCGCAGCGGCGCCGGGGTGGTGGAGGAGCTGTGCGGTTTCGCCCGGGGCGTGCTCGACGGGGTGCGGAACCCGACCGACCTGGGCCGGGCCTTCGTGGTGCTGGGCGCCGAGGCGCTGGCCGGCGCCTCCGAGCTGACGGGCGCGGTGGCCGAGCTGGACTCCCGGACGCGCGGCTGGGTGGTGGACGCGGTCGGCCAGGGCGTGGCCGAGCGGGAGGTGCGCGCCGGGGTGGACCCGCAGGCCTTCGCGTTCGCCTTCGTGGGGCTGCTCAAGGGGCTGGTGGTTCAGGCGGCGGCCGCGCCGGAGGCCTTCGACGTGGCGGTGGCCACCACGGAGGCGCAGCGCTGGATCCGGCTGGCGCTGGTCGCGGACTGACCGGGGGCGGCTCCGAACCGGCGGCGGCTTCGAATCCCCGGCGGCTCCGAACCCGTGGCGGCTCCGAACCCCGCGGTGGCTCCGAACCGGCGGCGGCTCCGGACCCGCTGTGTCTTCGAGTCCGGGTGACCGGAAACGCCCCGCGCCGCGCCGAAGGGTCGGCACGGCGCGGGAGGCGGGAGGGTGCTCCTCGGGGTCGGGTTACCGCCCGGAGCGGCTGCGGGGCGACGGCGCCGTGATGCGGACCCTGGTGGTGGCGGGGGCCTTCTCGATGTCGTCCAGCTGGGCCAGGATGGTGGCGCGCAGCTCGTTGTCGTCCTCGAAGTGGTGGTCGTTGAAGAGGGTGTAGCCCGTCCACATCAGGTTGGCGCAGACCCGGGCCGGCACCCGGCCGGTCTGGGCGCCCATGCCGACCAGGGCCACCGAGCGGATGCTGCCCGGGGCCAGCCGGTTCTGCCGGTGGACGGCCTGGAAGGCGGCGGCGCAGGCCAGGGCGACGTTGAGGGTCTCGCTCACGTTCTGCGAGGAGCTCTGCATCGTGGGCGCGGAGATCAGGAACCCGGGGGTGACGGCGCCGGAGGGCACACAGACCGCGCTGCCCACCGGCAGGCTGCCCGCGTGGTGGTCGCGTATCGCGCGCTGCACCTTCAGCTGGATGCCCGCGCCCAGGTGGCGCTTGATCGCGGCGTCCGTCCCGCCGTCCATCCGGCCCTTGGAGTTGGTCGGGCTGACCCAGGCGTCGACCTGCTCGGTGAGGATCGAGCCGTGCCGGATCTCGATCTCGGGGGTGTCGGCGAAGGCGGCCCGCCAGGACTCGACCACCGTCGCGTTGAGGTCCGTCAGCACCACCCGGAGCGGGGACTGCGCGCGGTCCGTCGTCATGCTGCAACTCCTGTCGTACGGCAGGGCCCGGGAGAGGGGGCCCGAGGGTCTCTCGTTGTCGGTTCCGACGCTAGTGGGTGCCACTGACAGTCCGTCGCCCGCTCACCGGGCGGGCCGGAGTGTCAGTCCGGGCTGTTAGGAAGGTGTCGTCCGCCGGAGAACTGACGGATCGTCATCCGATGCCCTTGACCAGCCGGAGTACCACCATGAGCGCTGCCGACACCTCCGCCACCACCCAGCCCGACCCGAACGACCCGCTGGCCCTCGCCGAGCTCTTCCAGGGCGGCGGCGAGCCGTGGCTGCCGGTGCTGAAGCCCGTCATTGAGGCGCAGTCCGGTGCGGCCTCGTTCATCGGCCCGGGGCGCGGCCCGGACGTCGTGCCGGTCCGCGAGCTGACCTTCCAGGCGCTCAAGCCGCACGCCCCGCACAAGTGGAAGGTGGTGGTCTTCGGCCAGAACCCGTACCCGCGGCCGGAGAGCGCCACCGGCATCGCGATGTTCGACAACGCCTTCCACGACTGGAAGGACAGCCAGTTCGGCCGGGTGATCAGCATCCGCTGCATCATCAAGGCCGCGGCGATGTGGAAGTACGGCATCCCCAAGAAGACGCCGATCGCGGACATACGGGCGCTGCTGAAGAAGGAGGAGACGGTCCAGCCGCCGGAGTGGTTCCAGGCGATGCTGACCCAGGGCGTGCTGCTGCTGAACGCGGCGCTCACCGCCAGCGCCGACGGCGCGATGGGCCCGGACCAGCACACCGGGTTCTGGCGGCCGGTGGCCGAGCGGATCGTGGAGGAGATCCTGCGGGCCAAGCAGCAGGCGGGGGAGGAGGACCGGGGCGTCGTGTTCGCCTGGTGGGGTGCGCACGCGCGCAGCCTGAAGAGCGTGGTGCAGCGGCTGGAGAAGAAGTACCCGGAGGTCGAGGTCCGGCACATCGACCACGCCAACCCGGCGGCCCAGGGCGACATCTTCTGCGACGACGAGCACTTCGCCACGGTGAACGCCGCCCTGGCCTCGCTCGGTGCGGACGAGGTGGACTGGCTGCCCAGCAAGGGCTGGAACGCCGGCGCGGCGGCGGGTGCGGGCGCGGACGGCGGCGTCGCCGAGCGGATGGGCGCGTTCATCGCCTCCACGATGGAGCTGCACCAGCTGTACCTGGACCGCCTGGCCGGCGTGAAGGACGAGGGCCTCGAACTCCCGGCGATCAGCGGGGTGTTCGACACGCCGCTGATGGACTTCCGGGAGGCCGTGGCGCCGGTGGCCGAGCTGCTGCGCGGCCTGGACCGGCACATCGCCCTGTCGTACGACTTCGGCAGGCGGCGGGCGGGCGAGGGCGCGGCGGCCGGGCTGTCCGCGGACGCGATCGCCGCGCTGTACCTCTACACCTGCGAGTCCGCGTTCTACCGGGAGATCAACGCGGTGCTGCGCTCGCCGGACCGCGGCCGGCTGGTGCCGTACCTGCCGTACCTGCGGCTGCTGTTCGCGGCGGTGTCGCAGCTGCCGGTGCGGACGGAGCCGCTCTGGCGCGGGGTCTCGCTGGACCTTCGGAAGCAGTACCCGCTGGGGCGGACGGTGACGTGGTGGGGCGTGTCCTCCTGCACCTCCGAGCTGGGGGTGGCGAAGGCCTTCCTCGGCAGCCGGGGCAAGCGGACGCTGTTCGAGGTGCGGCCGCTGCGCGCGACCGGGATCCAGCGGTTCTCGGCGTTCACGGGCGAGGAGGAGTACATCCTGCTGCCGGGCACCCAGTTGGAGGTCACGGACGTCCGGGCCCAGCGCGGCGGGCTGTGCACCGTGACGCTGACCGAGATCGCGGAGGGGCCGCTGGTGTCCTGAACCCCGTGCCGACCGGATGTCGTCGGAAGCCCAGGGCCTCGACGGGTCGCGACGGGCCTCGGCGGGCCTCGGCGGGCCCCAACGGATGTCGTTGGATTGGCCAATGCGAGTTCCCCGTGGGTTGTGCCACGGGTTTCCCTCCCGAGTCGGCGAGTTGGAGAAATCGGAGCGCTTTCGGGTGGGGGCGCCGTAGAGTGGGACGGCCGATGATCGTCAACTATTGAGCGTGCTCACTCAGCTGAGGTACAGTCATCAGCGGTTGATCGGCACACCATTCATCATCCTCGATGGCAGAACCGACCAGGCGGCACAACCGGCCTCCGCAGAGCGGCGATCCAGAGCGGATCGAATGGGTTCTGGCAGCTATTCCAGAAAGGCCGCTTCGGAGACCATGGACTTTCCGGACGACCTCGGGCCAATAGCCGGACTTCCGGGATGGCGCCCGTGAACGGCCAGATACTTCCCGACAAATGGTTCGTTTCCCGAGAATTGCGTCCGGAGGCGCCGGTCAGGCTCATCTGCTTCCCCTATGCGGGCGGCGCCACGGCCGTCTACACCCGCTGGCCGGCCGCGCTCGGTCCCGGCGTCGAGGTCGCCGCGCTGGCCCTGCCCGGCCGGGAGCGCAGGCTCGGTGAGCCGGCGGCCGTCGAGGTGGAGCGGATCGGGGAAGCCGTCGCCGCCACCGCCGACCGGCCGTACGCGCTGTTCGGGCACTCGATGGGCGCCCTGCTGGCGTTCGAGGTGGTCCGCTGGCTGCGCCGGGCCGGGGCCCGACCGCCCGTCCACCTCTTCGTGTCGGGCTGCCCACGGCCCGACCACCAGCGCGGCGAGGACATCTTCGACGGCCTGTCCGCCCTGCCCGACGACGAGCTGCTGGCACGGCTGGTCCGCGGCGGCGGCCTGCCGGCCTTCGTCCTGGACGAGCCGGAGCTGCTGGAGCTCGTCCTGCCCGTCTGCCGGGCCGACTTCGGCTGGCTGGACGCCTACGACTGCGGCGACGAACCGCCGGTGCCGGTGCCGATCACCGCCTTCGTCGGCACCGAGGACGCCTCGGCCCGCCCCGAGGAGACGGCCGGCTGGGCCGCGCACACCACCGGGCCGTTCACCCAGCACGCCGTGCCGGGCGGCCACTTCTTCCTGGACGACAACCTGGACGCCATCAGCCGGGCGATCCGCGCCGGGCTCGGGAGCCTCGAGGCGTGACGCCGAGGTCGCAGCCCGCGGCGAGCAGCCCGGCGACCCCGACCCGGGCGCCCCGGCGGGGGCCTGCGAGACGAGCCCCGGCCGGGATCCGAGGGGCGGGCGCCCGGCCGGGATCCGCAGGGGCCCCCGGCCAGGGGTCGAAGGACGGGCGGCGGGTCGGAACGACGAGTCAGGAACGGTGATGGGGGACGGAACCACCGGGCGGTGCGCCCTCCGCCACCCCGCGCGGCCTGCGCGAGGACTACTGAGGAGCACGTCATGACGGTGACCGGTCGGATCGAGGGCATACCGAGCGAGGTGTGGCACCAGGAGGTGCTGGCACCGCAGTTCGCCTACGAGGCCGAACACCTGCTGCGGCACTACGTGCAGATCGAGCGGGTGCTGCTGCTGGAGTACCGGCGGATGGGACTGGTCGACGGGGTCGGCACCGCCGCGATCGCCGCCCGGCTGGACGAGGTCTCCCCGGACACCGTCCGGGCGAACCCGCGCGAGAACATGTCGGACATCTCCTTCGCCCTGGAACGGCACGTCACGGGCGGTCCCGTCCCGCCGTTCGCCGCCTGGCACGCCGACCGCAGCCGCAACGACCTCCAGGTCTGCGCCCAACTGCTGTCCGCCCGCGAGCAGGTCCGGGCACTGGCCGCCGACCTGCTGGCCTTCGACGCGGCCGTCCGCGCGCTGGCCGGCGGCGCCGTCGAGGTGCCGATGCCCGGCTACACCCACTCCCAGGCCGCCCAGGTGATCAGCCCCGGCTTCTACCTGGCCGCCCTGTCCAGCGAGACGCTGACCGCCGTGCGCCGACTGCTGGCCGCCTACGACGAGATCGACGCCTCACCGCTGGGCGCCGGCAGCATGGCCGGGCAGGAACTCGACTGGGACCGCTCCCGGATGGCCGAACTGCTCGGCTTCGCCCGCCCCCAGCCGCACGCCCTGGTGGCCGTCGCCTCGCGCGGCTGGGCGCTGGCGATCGCGGCCGAGGCGGCCCACTTCGCCGTGGCGCTCAGCCGCTTCACCACCGACCTGATGGCCTGGGGCGGCAGCGCCCACGGCTTCCTGGACCTCCCGGACGAACTCTCCGGGATCTCCGCCGCGATGCCGCAGAAGAAGAACTTCCCGGTGCTGGAACGGATCCGCGGCCGCTGCGCCCTGGTGGCCGGCAGCGCGGCCGAACTGGCGGCGGCGCAGCGCAACACCCCGTACACCAACACCGTCGAGGTGTCCAAGGAGGCCGGCGCGCACCTGCGGGTGCAGACCGAGGCGCTGCGCTCGACCCTGCGGCTGGCGCACGCCGTGGTCACCGGGCTGGTGTTCCGCACCGACCGGATGCGGGCCGCCTGCGAGGGGGAGTTCCTCGGCGGCTTCACCCTGGCCAACCGGCTGACCCTGGACGAGGGCGTGCCGTGGCGGACGGCGCAGGTGATCGCGGGCCGCTACATCAAGGCCGCGCTGGACAAGGGGCTGGCCCCGGCGGACGGGGACGCCGCGCTGCTGGCGGCGGTCGCCGAGGAGGCCGGGCACCGGCTGTCCGGGCCGCAGGCGCTGCTGGACGCGTCGCTGAGCGTGGACGCCGGGCTGCGGGCCAAGACCTCGGTCGGCTCCACCCACCCCGACCAGGTCCGCGCCACCCTGGCCGAACTGGCCGCCGAACAGGAGCGCCTGACCGAGTGCTGGGCGCAGCGGACCGCGGCGGCGGCGACGGCGGCCGACCGGGTCGCGGCACTGCTGGCCGCGGACCGGGAGAGGTCGGAGAGGTCGTGAGCACGCCCCCGCCCGCCCCGTCCCGCCCCGGCGTCGAGCTGCGGACCGGCTCGGCCCGGGCCTTCGGCACCTTCGGCGAACTGCTCCAGGGCGCCCTGCCCGACGGCGCCGAGTTCCTGGTGACCCTGCCGGTCGACCGCTGGGCCCGGGCCCGCTTCCGACTGGACCCGGACGGCCCGCTGCGGGTCTTCCCCGCGCACAAGACCAAGACCCGGCGGGTCGCCGAGGCGATGCTCGCCGCGCACGGCCGGCCGGCCGGCGGGCTGCTGTTGCTGGACGGCGACCTGCCGGTGGGCAAGGGCATGGCCAGCTCCTCGGCCGACCTGGTCGCCACCGTCCGGGCGGTCGGCGCCGCGCTGGGCCTGGACACCTCACCCGCCGCGGTGGAGCGCTGGCTGCGCCCGATCGAGCCGACCGACGGGGTGATGCACCCCGGGGTGGTGGCCTTCGAGCACCGCGAGGTACGGCTGCGCGAGCGCCTGGGCGGCCTCCCGGCGGCGACCGTGGTGGCGGTGGACGAGGGCGGCCTGCTGGACACGGTGGCCTTCAACCGGGTGCCGAAGGCGTACTCCCCGGCGCGGCGCGCCGAGTACGCCGAGCTGCTGGCGGAGCTGGCCGCGGCGGTGCGGGCCGGGGACCTCGCCCGGGTGGGCGCGGTGGCGACCCGCAGCGCGGTGCTGAACCAGCGCCTGGCGCCCAAGCGCAACCTGGACGCGCTGCTGGCGATCGCCGCCCGGGTCGGCGCCGAGGGGGTGGTGTGCGCCCACAGCGGCACCCTGCTGGGCGTCCTGCTGGACGCGACGGCCGCGGACCACGGCCCCCGCCTGGCCGCCACCCTGGCCGCCTGTTCCGCCCTGCCCGGCACCGCCACCACGGTCCGGGCCCTCACTCTCCGAGACATGGAGCTCGCTCATGCGGCATGAATCGATCGTGGACGCCATCGGGCACACGCCCCTGGTCCGGCTGCGGGTGCCGGCGCCGGAGGGTGTCGAGGCGTACGCCAAGTTGGAGCTGGCGAACGCCTTCGCGATGAAGGACCGGGTGGCGCGGCAGGTGGTGGCCGAGGCGCGGCGCAGTGGCGCGCTGAAGCCCGGGGCGCCGATCGTGGAGAGTTCGTCGGGGACGATGGCGCTCGGGTTGGCGCTGGTGGGCACCCACTTGGGGCATCCGGTGCACATCGTGACCGATCCGCGGATCGACCCGGTCACCCTGGCCAAGCTGCGGACCCTGGGTTGTGAGGTGCACGTGGTGTCGGCGATGGGCGAGCAGGGCTGGCAGTCGGCCCGGCTGGACCTGCTGGCCGAGCTGATGACCGGTCTGCCGGACGCGTTCTGGCCGCAGCAGTACTCCAATCCGCAGAATCCGGCGGCGTACCGGGGCCTGGCGGAGGAGCTGGTCGCCGATCTCGGCCGGGTGGACGTGGTGGTGGGTTCGGTGGGCAGCGGTGGTTCGCTGTGCGGGACGTCCCGGGCGCTGCTGGAACGTTTCCCCGAGCTGAAGGTGGTCGGGGTGGACGCCGTCGGCAGTGTGCTGTTCGGCCAGCCCGATGTGCCGACCCGGCGGCAGGGCGGCCTCGGCAACAGCCTGCACCCGGACAACATCGACTACCGGCTGATCGACGAGGTGCACTGGCTCTCCGACGACGAGGCCTTCGCCGCGACCCGGGCGCTGGCCCGGGAGCAGAAGATCTTCGCCGGGAACACCTCCGGCTCGGTGTACCGGGTGCTGACCCACCTGGCGGCGCACGCCGCGCCCGGCACCCGGCTGGTCGGCATCATGCCGGACCGCGGGGACCGCTACGTGGACACCGTGTACGCGGCGGACGCCGACGTCAGCGGGGACGCCTCGGTCGCGACCGAGCCCGCCCCGGTGCGCTACGGCGAACTGGTCCACAGCTGGTCGTACGCCGGGATCTCCCGCCGGGAGCGCCCGCTGCTGCTGTTCGTGGAGTCCAACACCACCGGCACCGGCATGCTCGCGCTGACCACGGCGGTGCGGCTGGGCCTGGAGCCGGTGCTGTTCGTGGTGGACCCGGCCCGCTACCAGGGGCTGGCGGAGACCGGCGCCCGGGTGGTGGTGTGCGACACCGACGACCCCCAGCTGCTGCGCAAGGCCGCCGAGGAGGCGGCCGGCGGCCGCGAGGTGGCGGGCGTGACGACCACCAGCGAGTACTACCTGGTCCAGTCGGCCGCGCTGGCCGAGGGGTTGGGCGTGCCGGCCAACCCGGCGGCGGCCCTGGCGGCCTGCCGGGACAAGTCGGCGACCCGGCGCACCCTGGCGGCGCACGGGGTGCGCCAGCCCCGGTTCGCCGAGGTCCGGGATCCGGCCGGGGTCGCGGCGGCGGTCGCCGCGGTGGGCCTGCCCTGCGTGGTCAAGCCGGTCGACGAGTCCGGCTCGCACGAGGTGCTGTGGTGCGAGGACGTCGCCACCGCCACCGAGCAGGCCCGCAGGCTGCTGGCGGTCACCCACAACGTGCGCGGTCAGGCCAGCGCCCGGACGGTGCTGGTGGAGGAGTACCTGACCGGCCCCGAGTTCAGCGCCGAGATGTTCCTGGCCGGCGGCGAGGCGGTCTGCGTCGGCGTCACCCAGCGCACCGTCAGCGAGCTGCCGTACTTCGTCGAGACCGGGCACCTGTTCCCGGCCGTGCTGCCGGCGGAGACGGCGGCGGCGATGGCCGACACCGCCCGGCGCGCTCTGGCGGCGGTCGGGCTGGAGCGCGGCCCGGCGCACGTCGAGCTGCGGCTGAGCGCCGACGGCCCGGCCGTGATCGAGATCAACGCCCGGCTGGCCGGCGGCATGATCCCGGAGCTGATCCGGCCCGCGACCGGCATCGACCTGCTGGACCAGCAGATCCGCGCCGCCGCCGGTCTGCCGCTCAACCTGGCCCCCGAGCGGGCCCGCTCCGCCGGGATCCGCTTCCTGCTCGCCGCCGAGGAGGGCCGACTGGCCGCCGTCGAGGGCGTCGAGCGGGCGGGCGCGGTCGCCGGGGTGGAGCGGGTCACCGTGACGGCGGCCGCCGGGCGCCCGGTGCGGCCGGTGCGGGAGTCGTACGACCGGCTGGGCCATGTGATCGCGGTGGGGGAGGGGCCGGAGCAGGTGACCGGGGCCCTGGACGCCGCGCTGGCCCAACTCGCCGTCGTGGTCGAGCAGGTGGAGCAGCTGGACTAGGTAGAGCAGGTGGAGCAGTAGGGGACGGCACGGGGGCGCCGGCGGACGGATGGTCCGCTGGCGCCCCCGTCGCGTCCGGGGTCAGGCCCGCTGCTCCGGCGGGACGCGCAGCGCGGTGCGGTCGGTCCGGCCGGAGGGCAGCTTCGGCAGGGCGTCGAGCACCACGAACCGGGCCGGCGTCATGGCCCGGGGCAGCGAGCGGGTGCAGTGTGCCCGCAGCTCGGCCGGGGTCGGCCGGGCGGCCGGGTCGGCGGGGGCGGCCGGGGTGACGAAGGCGACCAGCCGCGGCCCGTCGGACACCGGGGCGTCCGCCAGCACGGCCGCGTCGGCGACCTTGCGGTGGGCGCGGAGGACGGCCTCGATCTCGCCGGGCTCGATCCGCTCCCCGTCGATCCGCAGCTGGTCGTCGGCCCGCCCCTGGTACAGGAGTTCGCCGTCGGCCGTCCAGCGGGCCAGGTCGCCGGTGCGGCACATCCGCTCGCCGGGCGCTCCGAACGGGCAGGGCAGGAAGCGGTCGGCGGTCAGCTCGGGGCGGTTGAGGTAGCCGCGGGCGAGGCCCGGCCCGGAGAGGTGGATCTCGCCGGTGACGCCGGGGGGCGCGGGGCGCAGACGGTCGTCCAGGACGAACAGCCGGGAGCCGGCGATCGGCCGTCCGAGCGGCGGTACGTCCGCACCGCCCAGCGGGCCGGACAGGGTGCCGAGCACGGTGGCCTCGGTCGGCCCGTAGGCGTTGTGCAGCCGGCGGCCGTGCCCCTGGCGGGCGGCCGCCTCGGCGTCGAGCGGCTCGCCGCCGCTCACCAGGGCGCGCAGCGCGGGGAACGCGCGGTCGGGCAGCGCGGCCAGCGCGGTCGGGGGCAGGACGGCGTGGCTGATTCGGCGCTGCTCCAGCAGCAGGGCCAGCTCCTCGCCCCGCACCGGGTGGGCGGGTGCCACCACCAGGGCGGCCCGGGTGCGGAAGGCCAGCAGGAGTTCCAGCAGGTACGGGTCGGAGGTGGGAGCGGCCTGCTGGAGCACCCGGGGCCGGTCGCCGTCGGCGCCGGTGACCTGGTGCAGCTGCTCCCCGTCGGCGCCGGTGACCTGGTGCAGCCCTTCGGCGAGCGGGGCCAGTCCGGCGTGGGTGACCAGGACGCCCTGGGGCCGCCCGGCCGAGCCGGAGGTGTACCGCAGGTACGCGGCGTGCGCCGGGTGGACGGGTGCGGTGGCCGGTCGGTCGCCGGGGTGGTCAGCGAGCGCGTCCAGCAGGTCCGGGTCGTCCAGCAGCAGCGTCGGCGGGGCCCCGACGGGCAGGGCGGAGGCACCGTCCTCGTCGGTCACCACCAG
This sequence comes from Kitasatospora sp. NPDC030952, assembly GCF_055571335.1. Taxonomy (NCBI): domain Bacteria; kingdom Bacillati; phylum Actinomycetota; class Actinomycetes; order Kitasatosporales; family Streptomycetaceae; genus Kitasatospora; species Kitasatospora sp. NPDC030952. The sequence goes on along the minus strand of NZ_JBVIFM010000002.1, from coordinate 306,315 downwards.
GGCGGGCCGGGCGTCGGCGAGGACGAAGGCCAGCCGCTCGACCGGGAGCCGGACGTCCAGCGGCAGGAACGCCCCGCCCGCCTTGGCGACGGCCAGGACGGCGAGCAGCAGCTCGCCGCCGCGCGGCAGGGCGAGCGCGACGGTGCGCTCCGGTCCGACGCCACGGGCGACCAGCTCGGCGGCCAGCCGGTCGGCCTGCTCGTCCAGTTCGGCGTAGCTGAGGGCGAAGTCGTCGGTCTCCAGGGCCGGGGCGTCCGGTGCGGCGGCCACCGCCTGCTCGAACAGCCCGGCCAGGGTGGCCGGTTCGGGGGCGGGGGCGCCGGTGCCCCAGGCGTCGAGGACGGCCTCGCGCTCGCCCGGGAGCAGCAGCTCCCAGCGGGAGATCGGCAGGTCGGGCTGCTCGGTCGCGACGGCGAGCGCGAGCAGCAGGCGCCCGGCCAGTGTCGGGCCGGCCGCCTCGTCGAAGCGGTCGGCGCCGACCGTCAGGGTGCCGCTGATGGTGGCGCGGGCGCGGTCCTCGGTCAGCTCGACGATGAGGTCGAAGGGGGTGGCGGGGGTGCCCAGGTCGAAGGCCTCGGTGGGCAGCCCGCCGAGCGTCGGCACCGGCTCGGGCTCGCCGTTGAGGCTGGTCATCACCTGGAACAGCGGGTTGCGGCCGGCCGCCCGGGGCGGGTTGAGGGCGGTGACGATCTCGTCGAAGGGCAGGTCCAGGTGGTCGTGCGCGGCGAGGTTGGTCTCCCGCACCCGGGCGATCAGGGTGCGGAAGCTCGGGTCGCCGGAGGTGTCGGCGCGCAGCACGGCGGTGTTGATGAAGCAGCCGACCAGCTCGTCGAGCGCCTGGTCGGAGCGCCCGGCGGTGGGGGTGCCGAGCGGGATGTCGGTGCCGGCGCCGAGCCGGGTGAACATCGCCGCCAGCGCTGCCTGGAGCAGGATGAACACGCTGGCGCCGTGCTCGTGGGCGGCCGCGGTGATCCGCCGGTACAGCTCGGGGCCGGTGTCGACCGGGGTGGGCAGGCCGCGGAAGGTCGGGGTGGCCGGGCGCGGCCGGGCGCCGGGCAGGGCGAGTTCCTCGGGCAGTCCGGCCAGCGCCTGCCGCCAGAACGCCAGGCTGCGGCCGGACGGGCTGTCCCGGTCCTCGGCGCGGCCTAGCTGCTGGGTCTGCCAGAGCGCGAAGTCGGCGTACTGGAGCGGCAGTTGCTGCCAGTCCGGCGACCGGCCGGCGGACCGGGCGGCGTAGGCGGTGGCCAGGTCGCGGCAGAGCGGGGCGAGCGAGAGCCCGTCGCAGGCGATGTGGTGGACGTCCACCAGCAGGACGTGGGAGCGCGGGCCGGTGCTGAACAGGTAGAGCCGCAGCGGCACTTCGGCGGTCAGGTCGAAGGGGGTGTCCAGCGCCTCGCGCAGCGCCTGGCGGAGGCCGTCCGGGTGGACGGTGGCGGTCCGGACCACCCGGGCGAGGGCCTCGGGGGGCTGCACCGACTGGCGGGGGGCGCCGGACCGGGTGTCGGCCGGGAAGACCGTCCGCAGGATCTCGTGCCGCCGGCCGAGGTCGGCGGCGGCCGCGCCGAGCGCGGCGAGGTCGATGTCGCCGTCGATCCGCACCGCCAACGGCATGTGGTAGAAGGCCTGTTGCTGCTGCCCGAGCCGGTTGACGACCCAGATCCCGCGCTGCGCCATGGACAGCGGCAGCACCTCGGGCCGGGGCCCGGTGGCGGCCGGGATCGCGCTGCGGGCCGGTGCCCCGGCGGGGGCCGCGGCGGTCTCGTCCAGCAGTTTGGCCAGGTCGGCGAGGACCGGGGCCTTGAGGACGTGGCGGACGGACAGCTTGACCGACCACTGCCGACGGATCCGGGCGACCAACCGGGTGGCCAGCAGGGAGTCCCCGCCGTCGCGCAGGAAGTCGGTGTCCCGGCCGACCGCCTCGGTGCCCAGCAGCCGGGACCAGATCGCGGCCAGGGCCCGCTCGGTGGGGGTCTCGGGGGCGGCGGATCCCCCGGCGGCCGGGGCGGGACGGGCGGCCGCGGCGGCGTGCTGCGGGTCGGCGGCGTACTCGAGGCGGCCGTCGGCCAGGACGCGGGCCCGGCGCCCGGTCGGCGTGCCCGCCAGCAGCAGTTCGCCGTACACCCCGGTGGGCGCCCGGTTGCCGTGGCGGTCGCGGACCTCCGCCTCGGCGCCCTCCACCGTGGCGGGTCCGTGGACGCCCAGCGGCAGCCGGCCGATGCCGGGGGCGGTGGCCGTGGTGGCCGTGGTGGCCGTGGTGGTCTCGGTGCCCTCGGCGAGAAAGGCCTCCAGCAGGGTCAGGTAGTCGGCGGCGAGCCGCTCCACGGTCTCCCGCTCGAACAGGTCGCTGGCGTAGTCGAAGGCGAAGCCGACCTCGTCCGCGGTGTAGCTGACGGCCAGCTCCAGGTCGAACTTGGCGGAGTCGTTGCGCATCTCGGTGAGCTCGACCGACAGCCCGGGCAGCTCCGGCGGCGGCACCACCTGGTTGACGCTGCACATCACCTGGAACACCGGGTTGCGGGACGGGTCCCGGGGCACCCCGAGCGCCTCCACCACCCGGTCGAACGGCACGTTCTGGTGCGACAGCGCCTCCGCCGCCACCGTCCGTACCTGACCGAGCAGTTGGCGCAGGCTCGGATCGCCGGACAGGTCCACCGGCAGGGCCAGGGTGTTCGCGAAGTAGCCGATCACCGGCTCCCACTCGGCCCGCGGCCGGTTGGCCACCGGCACGCCGACGACCACCCGGTCCTCGCCGTTGTAGCGGTGCAGCAGCGCGGCGAGCACCGTCACCGCGGTGGCGAACAGCGAGGCCTCGTGGCCCGAACCCCAGGCGGCCAGCCGCCGCTGGAGATCCGCCGGGACGGGCACCGTCACGGTGGCGCCCTCGCCGCTGAGCAGCACCGGCCGCGGCAGGTCGGCCGGGATGCCGGCCTCCTCCGGCAGCCGGGCCAACCGCTCGCGCCAGAAGGCGAGCTGGCCCCGGTAGAGCTCCACGGTGGCCGGCTCGGCCTCCCAGGCCGAGTAGTCGGCGTAGCGCACCGCGAGCGGCGCCGGTCGGCTGGGCGGCCCGCCGACCCGGGCGGTGTAGCAGGCGCCCAGCTCCCGGAAGAACAGCCCCTCCGACCAGCCGTCGGTGATCGCGTGGTGCAGGGTCACGGCGAGGTGGTGGACCTCGGCCCCGGCCCGGATCAGCTTCGTCCGGAACAGCGGCCGGCCGGCCAGCGCGAACGGGATCCGGCTCTCCCGCTCGATCAGCTCGATCGCGGCCGGCTCGCCGGACTCGGTCAGGTCCTGCTGCTCCCAGGGCAGTTGCTCCGGGTCGAGCAGCAGCTGGAAGACCTCGTCCTCGTCGCCGGCGAAGGTGGTGCGCAGGCCCTCGTGCCGCGCCACCAGGTCGCCGACCGCGAGCCGCAGGGCCTCCGGGTCGAGCCGGCCGGCCAGCCGGAGCCGGAACGGGACGTTGTAGGTGCTGTTGGGGCCGTTCAGCTGCTCCAGGAACCAGAGCCGCTTCTGGGCCAGCGACGCGGGCGCCCTTCCGTCACCCGGGCGGGCGGCCGGGGTGGCGGGGGCGGTGGCGGGCGCGGCGGTCGTCTCCTCCGCCAGTGCGCGGGAGAAGACGGCGTCCAGTGCGGCGCGGCCGACCGCGTCGGTGTCGTTCACGAGACCTTCCTGGCCTTCCTGGTCGTGGGGGTGTTCTGACGGAACGTCCGGTCGTCCGGCGGGGCGTCAGACCGTGGCGGGGGTGGGGGCGGGAGCCTCGACGGGGGCGCCGGTCGCCCGGCGCACCGGGGAGAGGCCGAGCAGCAGCGCGGCCAGGCCGATGCCGCCGGCGCAGACCACGATCGCCGGCCGGGTGCCCAGCAGGGCGCCGAGGGCGCCGCCGGCCATGGCGCCGAACGGGGTGCCGGCCATCACGATCATCCGGGTGGAGGCGTTCATCCGGCCCTGCATGGCGTCCGGGGTGATCGCGGCCTGGTAGCTGCGGATGTTGATGCTGCTGGAGATCACCAGCACGGCGTAGGCGATCTGGACGAACATCAGCGTCGCGACGGCGACGCCCCGGGGCATCAGGGTGGCGGCGGGGATGACGAGTTCGACGGCGGTCATCGCCGCCGTCACCCAGACCACCATCCGGCCGAACGGCAGCAGCCGGCCCAGCCGGCCCGCCAGCAGGGCGCCCAGCAGGGAGCCCGCGCCCGTCCCGGCCAGCAGGGCGCCGACCAGGAGGCCGGGCAGGTCCAGGGTGCGGGTGATGAAGACCAGGAACAGCGGGTCGATCGCGATGGCACAGAAGTTGATCAGGAAGGTGGCGGGCACCAGGAAGCGCAGCGTGCGGTTGCCGAAGACGAAGCCGAGGCCCTCGCCGATCTCCTGCCACAGCGAGGACGGCGCGCCGTCGGCGGGCCGCTGCGGTACCGGCTCGCGCCGGCGGATCCGCAGGGTGCAGGCCGCCGCCAGCCCGAAGGCGAAGACGTCGAGCAGGATGACCACCGGGCCGGTGAGCAGCTGCACCAGCAGGCCGCCGAAGGTCCGGCCGCCGATGCTGGAGACCGAACTGCTCAGCTCCAGCTTGCTGTTGCCCTCGACCAGGTCCGCGCGCTCCACCAGGGCGGGCAGGATCGCGGCGTTGCCGATGTCCGAGACGGTGCTGCAGGCGCCGGTGCCGAACACCACCACCAGCAGCAGCGGGACGCTCAGCAGCCCGGCCCAGGCCAGCAGCGGGACGGACAGCAGGACCAGCGAGCGTACGACGTCCGCCGCCACGATGATCAGCTTCTTCGGTCGCCGGTCCAGCCAGACCCCGACGAACAGGCTGATCAGCAGGTACGGCAGGAACTCGGTGGCCAGCAGCAGGCCCATCTGGAACACCGAGGCGCCCAGGCTGACCGAGGCGAGCAGCGGGACGGCCACCGCCACCATGTTGGTGCCCAGCATGGAGAGCGTCTGCCCGGCCCAGAGCCGGCGGAAGTCCGCGTGCTGCCACAGTCCGTCGAGCTTCACGCCGTCGGTCCTTCCTGCGTCGTGAATGCGGAAAGTGGGGTGTGGTGTCGCGCGCCGGGTGTCCGAGGCCGGATGTCCGAGGCCGGATGCCCGATGGGCGGGGAACTCGACGTCTGCGGGGAACTCGACGCCCACGGCGAACTCGGCGTTCACGCCGAACCCGATGTCCGCGGTGCGGGAACACCATTCCCGCGGGATATGGCGACACCTCCGCGCCCCGGGAACGCCGCCCCCGGAACGCCAGCATACAGCCGGGAATTCGCCCGGCAAGGGGCAAGATCTCGCCCCGTCGGCAAGGGATTTGACCTCTGTCATGATCGCTGCGAGTAGGGTAGTCTCGCCGCGTCCTGCACTGATGGGATCCGGGGGAATCAGTCCATGCACGACCGCGTCGTTCCGATCTCGCCGCAACAGCGGAGGCTGTGGCTGCTGCACAACCTCCATCCGCGGCTCCCGCTCTACAACGGCCCGGTGGCGCACGAGATCCGCGGAGAACTCGACGTTCCGGCGCTGGAACAGTCGATCCGTGCACTGATATCCCGTCATGCCGCGTTACGCACGGGCTTTTCCACGGTGGACGACCAACCCGTCCAAGTGATAGCGGACCGGCTGGAGTTCGGCCTCACCGTGCACGACCTGAGGGGGGATCCCGATTCCCTCCGGGTCCGGGTGCGGGAGGCCGCGGCGACGCCCTTCGACCTGGAACGCCCCGGGCTCTTCGACTTCCGGCTGTTCCGCTCGGCGGACGACGCCTGGACGCTGCTGGTGAACCTGCACCACATCGTCACCGACGCCTGGTCCAACGCGGTGATCGCCGCCGAGATCGGCCGGGACTACGCGGACGCGCTGGCCGGCCGCCCGCTACCGGTCGCGGAGACCGGGGCCGACTACGGCGCGTACGGCGTCGCGCTGGCCGAACGACTGGCCGGCGGGCTGGCTGAGCGTCAACTCGCCTACTGGGCCGAGCACCTGTCCGGCGCCCCCGACCTGCTGCGACTCCCGCTGGACCGCCCCCGCCCGGCCCGCCAGCGCTTCCACGGCGAACTGCTGCCCATCACGCTGGACGCCGCCCTGGCCGAGCGGGTGCGGCAGACCGCCGCCGGGCACCGCACCACGGACTACGTGGTGCTGCTGGCCGCCTTCACCCTGCTGATGCACGCCTACACCGGCGAGCGGGACGTGGTGGTCGGCACGCCGGTGTCCAATCGGGACGACGACGCCCTGGACGGGACGGTCGGATTCTTCGTCAACATCCTTCCGCTGCGCAGTCGGAGCAGGATCGGGGAGAGCTTCTCGGAGTATCTCCGGCGTTGTCGGGCGACGTTCATCGGAGGTTTCCGCAACCAGTCCGTTCCTTTCGACGACATCGTCAAAATGACGGACAGTCAGGGCGTCGTCAGCCACTCGCCGTTGGTCCAGGCGGTCTTCGGATACCACCAGGAGCCGTTGCCGGCCCTGCCGTTGGACGGACTGCGGACCACCTGCTGGAACGTGCCGACCGGATTCGTCCAGACGGACCTGGAGTTCGACCTCGCACGGGCCGCGGACGGTTCCGTGACGGGCGTCATCGCCTATGACGGCGACCTGTTCGACGAGGCCACGATCGCCCGGCTGGGCGCGAACTACCGCGCCCTGCTGGAGGCGGCCCTTGCCGACCCGCAGACCCCGCTGGCCCGGCTCGAACCGCGTGCCGCGGCGGAAATCCGCTTCGCCGACGAGGTGAACGCGACCGACGCCGAGTTCCCGGCGGACGCCTGTCTGCACGAGCTGTTCGAGGCACAGGCGGCGCGCACCCCGGACGACACCGCGGTGGTCTCGGAGACGGCCCGGCTCAGCTACCGGGAACTGGACGAACGGGCCGAGGCGCTGGCCCGGGAGCTGCGGGCCCGGGGCGTGGGCCCCGAGCGGGCGGTCGGCATCTGCCTGGAACGCTCGGTGGAGCTGGTGGTCGGACTGCTCGGCATCCTCAAGGCCGGCGGCGCCTACCTGCCGCTGGACCCGGCCAGTCCGCCCGCCCGGATCCGGCAGATCCTGGCCGACGCCGGCGCCCCGGTGCTGCTGGCGGCCCGGGCCCTGGGCGAGCAGATCGACGCCGCCTCGGCGGGCGCCGAGACGCTCGACCCGACGACGCTGCCCGAGGCCCCCGCCGCGGCCGACATCGCCGTTGTCGAGGGTCCGCACCCGGAGAACCTGGTCTCGGTCTACTACACCTCCGGCTCCACCGGCATGCCCAAGGGCGTGGCCAGCCGGCACCGGGGCTGGGTGAACCGGATGGTCTGGATGCAGCGGCGGCACCGGCTGGCCCGGGGCGAGACCGTACTGCACAAGACCACGCTGACCTTCGACGACTCCGCCCTGGAGATCTTCTGGCCGCTGTCCGTCGGCGGCCGGGTGGCGGTGCTCGAACCCGGACGCCACCGGGACCCGGTGGCGGTGCTGGAGGCCGCGACCCGCTACGAGTCGGTGTACCTCCAGGTCGTTCCGAGCATGCTGAACGCGGTGCTCGACCTGGTGGAGCAGGCACCCGACCGGGTGCCGCCCCGGCTGCGGAACACCACCTCCAGCGGCGAGGCGCTCACCGCCGCGACCGTCGAGCGCTTCCACCGGCTGATGCCGGGGGCGCTGCACAACACCTGGGGCGCGACCGAGGTGTCGATCGACTCGACCTGCCACACCTGCGGCCCGGCCGACGGGACCGCGGCCGGACCGGTGAGCCTGGGCCGCCCGTTCGACAACAACACCGTGCACGTGCTGGACCGCGAGCTGCGGCCGGTGCCGGTCGGCGTGGTGGGCGATCTGTACATCGGCGGCCTCGGCCTGGCCCGCGGCTACCTCAACGACCCGGCGCGGACCGCCGGCGCCTTCCTGCCCGACCCGTTCCGGCCCGGCGAGCGCCTCTACCGCACCGGCGACCAGGGCTTCCTGCACCCCGACGGCGCCTTCCGCTTCGTCGGGCGCAGCGACCACCAGGTGAAGATCCGCGGCATGCGGGTCGAACTCGGCGAGATCGAGACCGTGCTGCTCGGGCACCCCGGGGTGCGGGAGGCCGTGGTGGTGGTCGCGGCGGAGGGCCCGGCCCAGCGGCTGGTGGCCTTCGTGACCGCCGCCGACCCGGCCGCGCCGCCGACCTTCGAGGCGGTGCGCGAGCACGCCAAGGAGTGGCTGCCGCACTACATGATCCCGGCCCAGCTGGTGGTCGAGCGGGCCTTCCCGCTGAACGCCAACGGCAAGGTGGACCGCCGGGCGCTCACGGTGCCCGAGCCGCCGGCCGGTTCGCAGGCCTCCGGGGGCGAGGCGCCGCGGACGCCGTCCGAGCAGTTCGTCGCCGGGGTGTGGCGGGAGCTGCTCGGCGTCGAGCGGATCGGCGCCGAGGACGGCTTCTTCCTGCTCGGCGGGCACTCGCTGATCGCCACCCGGTTCACCGCGCGGGTGCGCCAGCGGCTGGGCGTGGAGTTCCCGCTGGTCACGCTCTACTCGGAGCCGACGGTCCGGGCGACGGCCCGGACCCTGGAGGAGCTGGTCGCGCGGAAGCTGGCCGACGACGCCCGGCCGGCCACGGCGGGGGAGCCGGCGGAGGCCCAGGCGTGAGCGGTGGCTGGGACGCCGTGGTGGTGGGCGCCCGGGTCGCGGGCGCGGCCACCGCGCTGCTGCTGGCCCGCAGCGGCCACCGGGTGCTGCTGATCGACCGGGCCGCCTTCCCGTCGGACACCGCCTCCACCCTCTACATCCACCAGCCCGGGGTGGCCAGGCTCGCCGAGTGGGGCGTCCTCCCGGCACTGCTGGACTCCGGCTGCCCGGCGCTGGACACCATCAGCTACGAGGTCGGTGACGTCCGGCTGGCCGCCCCGGCGCCGGTGCTGGACGGCGCACCGGCCGCCTTCGCGCCGCGCCGCCGGGTGCTGGACCAGCTGCTGGTCGACGCGGCCGTCGAGGCGGGGGTGGAGTTCGTCGACCGGGCCAACCTCCAGGAGCTGGTGCACTCCGACGGCCGGGTCACCGGGGTGCGCTTCCGCACCGCGAGCGGGGTGCGCACCGAGCACGCCCGGCTGGTGGTCGGGGCCGACGGGATGCGCTCCCGGGTGGCCCAACTGGTCGACGCGCCGGTCGAGTCGGGCGATCCGCGGGCCAGCTGCGTGTACTACACCGGCTGGGCCGGCCTCAGCACCGGCTTCGGCTTCCACGAGAGCCCCGGCAACTGGATCGTCCGGATCCCCACCCACGACGACGTCACCCTGATCTCCACCTACTTCCCGCAGGACCGCTTCGCCGAGATCAGGCAGGACCCGTTCCGCCACCACCTGGCGGCCGTCCGCAGCACCGCGCCCGGGCTGTACCAGCAGCTCACCGAGGCGGAGCAGGTCGAGCCGATCATCGGTACGGGCGACCAGCAGAACTACTTCCGGCGCGGGCACGGCCCCGGCTGGGTGCTGGTCGGCGACGCCGGGCACCACCTGGACACCATCAGCGCCCGCGGCATCACCAACGCGCTGCTCCAGGCCGCCTTCCTGGCCGAGGAGTTGGCAGCGGATCAGGGTGACCCGGTACGGCTGGACGCCGCCCTGGCCCGGTTCACCCGCCGCCGCGACGAGGAGCTGACCGAGCCGTACCAGAGCACCCTGGAGCTGGCCCGGCTGACCGTCACGCCGTCCCGGCTGCGGATGCTGCGCGAGATCGCCGAGTCCCCCGAACTGACCGGCCGCTACTTCGCCGTGGTCGCCGGGATGCTCGGCATCGACGAGCTCTTCGACGGCGACTTCCTCGACGACGACGACGACCGGTTCTGATCCCCTTTCCTGGAGGAAGCGCATGAGTCCCGCTCCACTCTCGCTCTGGGGCGGCGAGTCCCGACCGCCGTGCCTGCTGACCGCGTTCCACGACCAGGCCGTGCTGCGCGGCGCGCAGACCGCCGTCGTGGACGGCGGCCGGAGCCTCGGCTACGGCGAGCTGCTGGCCTGGGTCCGGGGCATCGCCGAGGGCCTGGCCGCGGCCGGGATCGGCCCGGGGGACCGGGTCGCCGTCACCGGCCGGCGCAGCGCCGCGGTGGTGGCCGCGATGCTCGGCACCATGTGGGCCGGCGCCGCCTACCTGCCGCTGGACCGCGAGTACCCGGCGGCCCGGCTCGCTCACATGCTCAAGGACAGCGGCGCCGGCCTGCTGCTGTACGCGGACGAGCCGCCGGAGTTCGAGGTGCCGGTGCCCAGCCTGCCGATCGCCGGTCTGCCGACCACCGGAACCGCCGACCCGGTGGACTGCCGGCCCGAGCTGTGGACGTACCTCATCTACACCTCCGGCTCCACCGGCCTGCCCAAGGGCGTGGCCGTCCCGCACAGCTGCCTGGACACCATGGCCGACTGGCAGCGCAACCACTCCGTACGGCCGGAGCTGCGCACCGCCCAGTTCGCCCCGCTGAACTTCGACGTCTCCTTCCAGGAGGTGCTGGGCACCCTGTGCGGAGGCGGCACGCTCGTGGTGGTGCCGGAGGAGCTGCGGCAGGACCCGTTCGAGCTGCTGGAGTGGCTGGGCGAGCACCGGATCGAGCGGCTCTTCCTGCCGTACGTCGCGCTGCAGATGCTGGCGGTGGCCGCCGCCGAGGAGGAGTCGCTCGACCACCTGGCGCTGGCCGAGGTCAACGCGGCCGGGGAGCAGCTGGTCTGCACCCCGGACATCCGGGCGCTGTTCGCCCGGCTGCCGCGGTGCCGGCTGAACAACCACTACGGGCAGAGCGAGTCCGCGATGGTCACCGCGCACACCCTGACCGGCCCCAGCGACTCCTGGCCCGCGCTGCCGCCGATCGGCACGCCGCTGCCCGGCTGCGAGCTGCTGATCGATCCGCTGGACGCGGCCGAGCCGAACGTCGGCGAACTGCTGGTGGCCGGTGCCCCGTTGTCGCCCGGCTACCTCAACCAGCCGGAGCTGAACGCCAAGCGCTTCGTCACCGTCGACCCGACCCCGCAGGGGCACACCGCGGCCTTCCGCACCGGGGACCTGGTCCGGCTGTCGGACGGCGTGGTGACCTTCCTCGCCCGCCGGGACAAGGACGTGAAGATCCGCGGCTACCGGGTCAACCTGCTGGAGGTCGAGGTGCGGCTGCTGGAGCTGCCGACCGTCTCCGCCGCGGTCTGCGTGGCCCTGGACGACGGACAGGGCTCGCGCTCGCTGCACTGCGCGGTGACGGTGGACGCGGGCGCCGAGCCGCTGGACGGCGCCCGGGCGGCGGAGGAGCTGCGCCGCCACCTGCCGGACCCGTACCTCCCGCGCTCCTTCACCACGCTGGCCGCGCTGCCGCGCACCCACAGCGGCAAGGTCGACCGGGACGCGGTGGCCCGTACGCTCGCCGCGCGCTGACACCGTGCGGCTGACACCACGCGGCTGACACCGTGCGAAAGGGCCGGCTCCGGGGCCGGCCCTTTCGCCGTCCGCTCAGCGCAGTGACGGGCGCTTGCTGGTGCCGCGCCGCTCGGTGACGATGGCGGCGACCGCGGCCACGGTGTCGGCGGTGATCAGGTCGGTCACCTTCAGTGCGGTGCCGAAGCGGCGGTTCAGCCGGCCGACGACCTGGATGGCGGCCAGCGAGTTGCCGCCGAGGTCGATGAACGAGGCTGCGGCGCCCGGGACTTCGGCCAGTCCCAGCACCTCGTGCCAGGTCTCGCCGACGGCGTCGCGGACGGCCGGATCCGACTCCACGACGGACGCCGGGGCCGCGGCCCCGGCGGCGAGCCGTTCCAGCTCCGGCCGGGCGATCTTGCCGTTCTGGTTCACCGGCAGCTCGGCGAGCGCGGACACCCGGGCCGGGACCATGCTCGCCGGCAGCCGCTCGCCCAGGTGGGCGCGCAGTTCCTCGCCGGAGACGGTGGCCGACCCGGCCACCGACACGTAGGCGGCCAGCGACTGGGCGATGCCCGCCGAGTCGCGCACCGGCACCACGACGGCGTCCGCCACCGCCGGGTGCTCGCGCAGGCAGGACTGGATCTCGCCCAGCTCGATCCGCACGCCGCCGATCTTCACCTGGTGGTCGACCCGGCCGATCAGCTCCAGCTCGCCGTCCGCCCGCAGCCGGGCGAGGTCGCCGGTGCGGTACAGCCGGGCGCCGGGGACGGCGGAGAACGGGTCGGGCAGGAAGCGCTCGGCGGTGAAGGCGGGCCGGTCCTGGTAGCCCCAGCCGACGCCCAGCCCGCCGAGGAACAGCTCGCCGAGCTGGTCCACCGCGGCGGGTGTGCCGAAGGCGTCCAGCACGTGGGCGCTCTGATTCGTCATCGGCCGCCCGTACGGGATCGAGCGCCAGCGCGGGTCGACGGCCGTCACGTCGTAGTAGGTGCTGTCCACCGAGACCTCGGTGGCGCCGCCCAGGCTGATGAAGCGGGCCTGGGGGAACGCCTTGCGGACGGCGTCGGGCTGGGCCAGCGGGATCCAGTCCCCGCCCAGCAGGAAGGCCCGCAGCGCGCCGGTGCGGCCGGTGCCCCAGGTGCGCAGGAACTGGGCCAGCGAGGACGGGACGGAGTGCCAGACGGTGATCCCGGCGTGCTCGACCAGTTCGGCCCAGTGCTCGACGTCGTTCTCCTTGCCGCGCTCCGGCAGCACGAGCGTGGCGCCGGTCATCAGCGCGGCGAACACGTCGTAGACCGTCATGTCGAAGCTGGGCGAGGAGACGCCGAGGATCCGGTCGCCGGGGCCGAGGCCGTAGCGGGCGCTGAGGTCGAGGATCATGCCGGTCCGGCCGACGTGGTCGAGCAGGGCGCCCTTGGGCTCGCCGGAGGAGCCGGAGGTGAAGATGACGTAGGCGAGGTCCCGGCCGGTCACCGGGGCGTCCGGGCGGGGCGCCCCGGCGGTGGCCGACGGCAGCTCCGCGACCGGGCCGAGGGCGATCACCGGCACGTCCGGCGCCGGGTTCTCGGCGCCCAGGGCGTCGGCGACCACCACGTCCACCCGGCCCAGCCGGTGCAGCACCTCGCGGCGGTGGGCCGGCAGCATCGGGTCCAGCGGGACGAAGGCGGCGCCGGTCTTCAGTGCCGCGTACGCCGCCACCACCAGCTCCGCGCTCCGGGTCGCCGCCACGCCGACCCGCCCGCCGACCCCCACCCCGAGGGCGGCGATCCGGGCGGCCAGGGCCTCCGCCTTGGCGTCGAGCTCGCCGTAGGTCAGGCTGAGGCCGCCCTGGACCACGGCGATCCGCTCCGGGGCCGCGGCCGCCTGCCGCTCCACCCGCCGGTGCAGGCAGACCGGCTCGGTGAGCGGCGGACCGGGGCGGTTCAGCTCGGCGACCAGCTCCCGCTCGGCGGCGGTGCGGTGGTCGACCTGGTCGATCCGCAGTTCGTCGGGGGCGTCCAGGTAGGCCGCCAGGTGGGCGGCGATCCGGGGGAGCGCCTGCTCGTCGTCCGGTCGGGCGGTGGCCCGCAGGCGCAGCGTCCAGCCGCGGTCGGCGGCGGGGGAGAGGGCGAAGACGGCCGGGGAGGCCTGGGGGTCGACGGACAGCTCCAGCCCGCCCTGGCAGTCGGTCAGCCACCGGGCGAAGGCGGCCCGGCAGGCCCCGAGGGTGGGCGTGGAGGAACCGGTTCCGGCCAGTTCGGCGGGTTCGGTCCGCCAGGCCGTCCAGGCCTCCGCCCCAGCCACGCGGCCCCAGACGGTGACCGGCCGCAGGCCGCCGTACCGCAGCACCAGCGCGCACAGCCCGGCGGCGAGGTCCGCGGGCGCGGCCGCCCGCAGACCGCTCAGCGGCTCGGACTCGACGGCGCCGGCGCGGTCGCTCCACAGCACCGGGAGGGCGGGATCGGCGTGCTCGGTCATGGGTGGGCTCCCTGGTCGGGTTCGTGAGGGGTGGGGGCGACGGCGGCGAGCAGCCGGGAGACGCGGGCGCCGGGGCGGTCCGAGGCCGCCCGGAGCAGCTCCCGCAGCTGGTCGGCCAGGCCGGCGGCCCACGGCGCGTCGAACGCCTCGGTGGAGTACTCGATGCTGAGCAGGAAGTCCGGGCCGTCCTCGATGAAGGTCACGGTGGCGTCGAAGGCGTGCTGCCCGGGGTACAGGTCGACGTCCTCGCAGGTCACGCCGAGCAGCTCCGGGCGGCCCGGGGCGCTGCCGCCGGTGCGCAGCTGGAGGGTGACCTGGGCCAGCGGATTGCGCCCGGGCCGGCGGGCGGGGGCGAGGCGGCGCACCACGGTGGCGAACGGCACCTCGTGGTCGATGGCCGAAAGGTTGGCGGCGTTCAGCCGGGCGGCCAGCTCGCAGAAGGCCGGGTCGTCCGCGAGGTCGGCGCGCAGCACCACCATGTTGACGAAGTAGCCGATCAGCGGCTCGAGTTCCGGCTCGCCGCGGCCGGCGAGCAGGGTGGCGAAGGCGGTGTCGGTGCGACCGGTGCGCTCGGTCAGGGCGAGTGAGAAGGCCGCGCCGAGCCACGAGAACAGCGACACCCGGGCGGCCCGGGCCAGGTCGGTCAGCGCGCGGTGCAGGCCCGGGTCGAGCCGCACCAGCAGCCGGTCGGCGGCGAAGGAGGGCCGGCGGGGGCGCGGGCGCCCGTGCGTCAGGTCGACGGTCGGCGCGTCGCCCAGCGCCTCCGCCCAGTAGCCGAGCAGTTCCTCCAGCTCCGGGCCCTGGAAGCAGTCCCGCTGCCACCGGGCGTACCGGCGGTAGGGCACCGGCAGTTCGGGCAGCGCCGCCGCCGGGTCCCGCCCGGCCAGCAGTGCGGCGTACCCGGCGGAGAGTTCGTCGGTGAGCAGCCGCAAGGACCAGCCGTCGGTGGCGATGTGATGCATCACCAGGGAGAGCACGTGCTCCTCCGGGCCGAGCCGGAACAGCCGCAGTCGGAACGGCCGGCCGGCCGCCAGGTCGAAGGGCTCGCGGGCCTCCCGGTGCAGCGCGGCGGCGAGTTCGGGCCCGTCGGCGACCTCGCGCAGCGGCAGCTCGGCCTCGGCGGGCGGCAGCACCTGCTGGTACGGCTCGCCGTCGTCCTCGCGGAAGGCGGTGCGCAGCACCTCCTGGCGGCGCACCACCACGGTCAGCGCGGCCCGCAGCAGATCGGTGCGCAGCGGGCCGCGCAGCCGGAAGGCGAGCGGGACGTGGTAGGCGGCGGTGCCGGGCACCAGCTGCTCGAACATCCACAACGCCTCCTGACCGGAGGACAGTTCGTACCGCTCGGCCGGGTCGGCCGGGCCGCCGGAACCGGGCATCGTGCTCCCATCGCTGAAGGGGGGTCGGGGGCGTTCGGAGCGGCCGGGGCGGAGGGCCGGTGCGTCGCCGGGGTGCTCGGGTGCCGGGGCGCGGGCGGTGGAGGGCGCGCCGGACCGCGGGCGATCACGGGCCAGTCTGTCAGCGATGCGCACTCTGCGGAAGATCCTTCCGGGTGGAGGGCCGGAAAACTCCGGGGGGAACGGAAGTTGGTTGTCATCCCTCGGCGGGTGAGGTATCCCTTGATCCAGAACCTGTCCGGTGCATGCTCACTCCCAGGAGTCCCCAATGACCGGCCCACACCCTGCCGGCGGTCCCGTCACCACGGCGGCCGTGGGCCTGGTCCGGCTGCCGTGCGACCGGTGGCCCGCCGACCGGCCGGTCAGCCGCGGCGGTTCGCGTACGCATCCGGTCCCGGCGCCGGTGCTGGCGCGATTCCTCGATCTGGCGGGGGAGTTGGGTGCCGGTCCGGACGCCGGGCTGGCGGCCGTGCTCGCGGTGCTGCTGCACCACTACCGCGGCCAGGACGACGTGGTGGTCACGCTGGAGCGGCCCGACGGTCCCGACGGTCCCGACGGTCCCGACGGTCTCGGTGGCCGCGGTGGCCTCGGTGGCCCTGACGGTCCCGACGGCCCCGGCGAGGCCCGGATCACGGTCGCGGACGACACGAGCCTGCGCCGGATCTGGCGGGACCTCGGCGCACAGCCGGCCGAGGCAACAGGTGACCCCGGCGCACAACCGGACGAGGCCGCAGGGGAGTCGGACGCCCCGCTGACCGTACGGCTGCGCGCCGACGGCCCGGGCGCCGCGTTGGAAGCCGCGTACGACCCGGCGCTGCTCGACGACGCCACCGCCGAACGCGTGCTGGCACACGCCGCCCGGCTGCTGGAAGCGCTGGTCGCCGACCCCGACGGCCCGGCCCGACGGGCCCGGTTCGGCTCGGCGGCGGAACGCCGGCGGGTCCTCGCGGAGTGGAACGGAACCGGGGCGCCGTACCCCGACTCCACCGTGGTGGCCGCCTTCGAGGAGCAGGCCCGGGCGACGCCGTCCGCGCCCGCCGTCGAGTGCGAGGGCGAGGTGCTCAGCTACGCCGAACTCGACCGGCGGGCGGGCCTGGTGAGCCGCCGGCTGCTGTCCGCCCAGCGCTCCGGCTTCGTCGGGATCCACCTGGAGCGCTCGATCGAGCTGGTGGTGGCGATCCTCGGGGTGCTCAAGGCCGGGCTGGCGTACCTGCCGCTCGACCCCGAGCTGCCCGCCGACCGGATCCGCTACCTGGTCGAGGACTCCGGCGCCGGTACGGTGCTGTGCCGCCCCGAGGACCTCCACGCCTTCCCGGACGTCACGGCCATGACGGTCCATCAGGCCGTCGAGGAGCCGGTCGAGGAGCCGGCCGGGGCGGAGCCCGGGCGCCCGGAGATCACCGGCGACACCCCGGTCTACCTGATCTACACCTCGGGCTCCACCGGCCGCCCCAAGGGCGTGCTCAACCGCCACGCGGGCGTCTTCAACACCGTCCACTGGCGCCAGGAGCGGTTCGCGCTCACCCCCGCCGACCGGGTGCTGCAGAAGACCCCGTTCGGATTCGACGTCTCCGCCTGGGAGTTCCTCTGGCCGCTGGTCTCCGGCGCCTGCCTGGTGGTCGCCCGCCCGGGCGGCCACCGGGACACCCGCTACCTCAAGCGGACCATCCGGGAGCGGGGCATCACCGTCGTCCACTTCGTGCCGTCCATGCTGGACGCCTTCCTCGAAGAGGACGAACTGCCCGAGCACTGCGCCGGACTGCGCCTGGTGTTCGCCAGCGGCGAGGCGCTCGCCCCGCCGACCGTCCGGGCCTTCTTCGAGCGGCTGGACTGCGAACTGCACAACCTCTACGGGCCGACCGAGGCCTCCATCGAGGTCTCGCACTGGCAGGCCACCCGGGAGTTCGCCGGGCGCGACGTGCCGATCGGGCGGCCGATCGCCAACACCGGGCTGTACGTCCTGGACGAGCGGCTGGAACCGGTGCCGGTCGGCGTGGTCGGCGAGCTGTGCATCGGCGGGGTGCAGGTCGCCCTCGGCTACCACCGGCAGCCGGAGCTGACCCGGGAGCGGTTCGTCGCCGACCCCTTCACCCCCGGCGGTCGGCTCTACCGGACCGGCGACCTCGCCCGGCACCGCACCGACGGGCAGATCGAGTACCTCGGGCGGCTGGACGACCAGGTCAAGATCAGCGGCTACCGGATCGAACTCGGCGAGATCGAGACCGTGTTGCGGGCTCTGCCCGGCGTCGCGCAGGCCGCGGTGCTCCCGGTCGGCGAGGACGGCGCCCGGCGGCTGGCCGCCTTCGTGGTGCCCGTCGAGCCGGGCGCCCTCGACCCGGAGGGGTGCCGCTCCGCGCTCGCCCGGCAGCTGCCCGGCTACATGGTGCCGAAGCAGTTCACTGAACTCGCCGCCCTGCCCACCTCGACCAACGGCAAGCTCGACCGCCGTGCCCTGGCCGGGCTCGCCCGGCCCGCCGATCAGGCCCAGGCCCCCGCCGACGACGCCGGGAACGCCGGGAACGCCGACGACGCCGGGAACGCCGGGAACGCCGACGACGCCGGGGACGCCGGGAACGCCGAGGCCGGCCTGGAGCCGACCCTGCGCGCGCTGTTCGCCCAGTCGCTGGGCGTCGCCGAGGTCGGCCGCCACGAGGACTACTTCGAACTGGGCGGCCACTCGCTGGCCGCCGTGAAGCTGGCGACCCGGATTCGGGCCGCGCTCGGAGTGGACCTCGACGTCTGGACCCTGTTCGACTTCCCCACCGTGGCCGAGTTGGCACGCGAACTCGCCCGGCCACTCTGACGAAGGACGATCCCATGTCAGTTCCACCCGCCCCCGGCCGCGCCCCGGAGGACGCCGAGGAGACCGACGACTCCGAGGACACCGTGCGCGACCTGCTGCTCGCGGGCGCCGAGCGGCTCGCCGCCGACGACCCGGAGCTGCACCGGGTGCTCGCCCGCGAGCAGGCCCGGCAGAACGCCACCCTCTCCCTGGTGGCCTCCTCCAGCGTGGTCGACCCCTCGGTGCTGGCGGCGCAGGCGTCCACCGCGGTGAACGTGACCGCGGAGGGCTACCCGGGCCGCCGCTACCACGCGGGCTGCGGCGTCATCGACGACATCGAGAGTCTGGCGATCGAGCGCGCCCTGAGCGTGTTCGGCGCCCGCTACGCCAACGTCCAGGCCCACTCGGCGACCACCGCCAACTACGCGGTGCTGTCCGCCCTGCTGGACCCGGGGGACACCCTGCTGGGGATGAACCTGGCCGAGGGCGGCCACCTGACCCACGGCAGCCCGGCCGCGTACGCCGGGCAGTACTTCGACGCCGTCGGCTACGGGCTGGACGCCGACGGGCTGATCGACTACGACCAGGTGGCCGCGCTGGCCCGGGAGCACCGCCCCCGGGTGATCATCTGCGGGGCGACGGCCTACAGCCGGATCGTCGACTTCGCCCGGTTCCGGGCCATCGCCGACGAGGTCGGCGCCTACCTGATGGCCGACATCTCGCACGTCGCCGGGCTGGTCGCCACCGGCCTGCACCCCAGCCCGGTCGACCACGCCCACATCACCACCGCCTGCACCCACAAGCAGCTGTTCGGCCCGCGCGGCGGCCTGATCCTGGCCGGCCGGGACCACGACGCCCCGGCGCCCAAGGGCAGCGGCGACCTCGCCGGCTTCCTCCAGCGGGCGATCTTCCCGTACTACCAGGGCGCCCCGGCGCTCAACGCCATCGCGGCCAAGGCCCGCGCACTGGCCATCGTGGCGACCCCGGGCTTCGCGGCCACCACCGGGCGGATCGTCGACTTCTCCCGCGGCATGGCGGCCGAACTCGCGCGGCGGGGCTACCCGATCGTCTCCGGCGGGACGGACAACCACACCGTCCTGGTGGACCTGCGGGCCCGCGGCCTCAGCGGCCTGGTGGCCGAGGAGGCGCTGGAGGACTGCGGGATCGTGGTCAACAAGAACCGGGTGCCCGGCGACACCTCCCCGCCGCTGGTCGGCGGCGGCGTGCGGCTCGGCTCCAACAGCGCCGCCCACCGGGGGATGGCCGGGCCCGAGGCGGCGCGCTGCGCCGAACTGATCGACACCGTGCTGTCCGCCGTCACCCCGCTCGGGCCGCGCAGCTACCTGCTGGCGGACGACGTCCGGTACGCGGTCTCCTCCCAAGTCGCCGAACTGGCGGCCAAGTTCCCCCTGCCCGGCTACCCGGCCAACTAGGTCCCATCACCACCTGGGTCCCATCGCCCACTAGGTCCCATCGGAAGGAAACGCACATGAGCGAGCTCGAAGACGACCGCCGGCACCTGGTCGTCCTCAACGACGAGGAGCAGTACTCCGTCTGGCCGGCCGAGCGGGACATCCCGGCCGGCTGGCGGGCCGAGGGGTTCGCGGGGACCCGCGAGGAGTGCCTGGAGCACGTGTCGGAGGTGTGGACGGACATGCGCCCGCTGAGCCTGCGGCGCGCCACCGGCCCCTCCTAGTACGGCGACGCCGGAGGCCCGGGGCGGGTGGTACCGCCCCGGGCCACCGGCGTTCCGGTGTCACGGGCTCAGCCGGCCTCGGTGCCCAGTCGCAGCGCCCGCATGGTGTCGGCCACCTCCCGGTGCAGCCCGGAGCCGCTGTCGGCGAACCGGTCGATCACCCGCTGCCGCACCTCGGCGTCCTTCTCCTGGCTCAGCTTGAACATGGCCTCGACCTTGGTCACGGTGAAGTGGATGCCGCCGACCGCGCCCACGATCTGCCGGTGGTACTCCAGCGACGGGGCTAGCGGCATCTTGTCCCCGAAGCGGTCCTCCAGCGTCTGCGCGGTGGTGTGGACGATGGTCAGGGTCTCGTCGTCCCCGGCCAGTTCCACCGTGCCCTCCAGGTGGACCGCCACGTAGTTCCAGGTGGGGGAGACCATCGCGGCCGAGTAGAGGGTCGGCGTGACATAGCCGTTGGGGCCGTGGAAGACCAGCTTGGCCGGGCCGCCGCCGTCCGCGACCAGCTGCCGGAAGTGCGGGTTCGCCCGGGTCATGTGGGTCCACAGGCGCATCCCGAGCAGCGGGCTGCCGACGGCGGCGTCGGGCGGCACGATCACCGGGATGTGGGTCGCGTTGGGCGTCGGGTTCCCGTTGCTGGTGAGCACCGCGAGCGGGTGCCGCTCGACGACCCGCAGCGGCCAGTCGTCCCCGTCCACCTGGTAGAGCTTCGGCGTGAACACTCGTCCTTCTCCCTCTCAGCCGGTCAGTGCCTTGACGAGCATGTCGCCGATCTCCCCGGCCCGGACGGCGGTGAGGGACAGCAGGGTCTCGGAGAGCCCGTGGCTGTGCTCGCCGAAGCCCTGGACGTAGATCCCGCACCGCACGCTGTCGTCGGTCACCACCCGGTGCTCCCGGTCGAGCCGCAGCCGGCCCTGGTCGTCGAACCGGCAGTGCGGCAGCAGGCCGTCCAGGAAGACCGCCGGATCGGTGCGGGTGTACCCGGTCGCGCACACCAGTGCCTGCGCCTCGATGACGGTGCTGGTGCCGGCGGACAGCGATTCGACGTCGACCCGCAGACCATCCGGAGTTTCCGCGACTTCGCGGATCCGCGAGACGTTGTGGAAATGCAGCCGGGGCTTTCCGGCCACCTTTTCCAGATACGCCTGCCGGAACAGCGAGTTCAGCAGATCGGCGTCCACCACCGAGTAGTTGGTACTGGCGTGATAATCGACCAGACGCTGCCGGACGTCGTCCGGCGCGGTGTGGAAACGGTCCACCGCCTCGGGATTGAACACCTGGTTGGCGAACGGGCTGTCGTCGGCGACGCTGAAGCCGTACCGGGAGTGCACCGAGTGCACCTCGGCCTGCGGGAAGCGCGCGTGCAGGTGCTCGATCGCCTCCGCCGCGCTCTGGCCGGACCCCAGCACCACGAAGGAGCGCGGGTCCTGCGGCGCGATCCGCTCGACCTCCGGCAGGAACGCGGAGGTGTGCCAGATCCGGGCCGAGGCGGGCAGGTCGGCGGGCATCCGGGGCTCGATCCCGGGGGCCATCACCAGGTGGCGGGCGCGCTGGACCTGCCGGGTGCCGTCGGCCGCGACGAAGACCACGTCCAGGAACTCGATCCCGTCCTCGCCGGTGACCGGCTCGACCGCCACCACCCGCGATCCGTAGGAGACGACGTCCGCGAAGCTCTCCGCGACCCATTCCAGGTAGTCGTGGAACTCCACCCGCAGCGGATAGGCGGACTTGGTGTTGATGAAGTCCGCGAGCCGGTCCTTCGCCTGCAGGTAGCACAGGAAGGAGTACGGACTGCGCGGATTCCGCATGGTCACCAGGTCCTTGAGGTACGAGACCTGCATGGTCGCGCCCTCGATCAGCATGCCCCGGTGCCAGCCGAAGCGCGGCTGCGCCTCGAAGAAGCGCGCGGTCACCGGGGCGCCGTCGGCGGTCTCCGCGATGGCGGCCGCGAGGGCCAGATTCGAGGGGCCGAAGCCGATTCCGGCCACGTCGACGATACCGGTCCCGGCGATCACGCCGGACCGTTGCCGCTCACCCACGGACTTCCCTGCTCTCTCCCTTTTGGGGATGGGCCTTGTCTGGGTCGACGCCGAGTCAGGCCGACCGATGGCGGTGCTCAGGGCAGCACGCTGCCGCGACTCCTGATCACTCCATGACAGTAGGAGCTGCCCACCGGCTGTGCAAGCAAAAGAATGAACTGACGATCAATCCCGATGAGTTGGTGTTGTTCCGGCGAGGGCGTCGAGATCACCCTTGACGGCGGATCGGCACGCTGAATAGCATCCGAAGCGTTCGAGGTGGGGGCATGGCCGCACCCAAGTCGGCGACTCGGCAAATGAGTTCGTCACCGGCTATCCGAACTCCATTCACTGACTTTCCATCAGGAGCCGACCCGGGCAGGGTTTCGCGCGCGTGGGGATCCGTGACCGTACCGTCCTGGAACGAGAGGGCCTTCCCGCCGTGATCGAGCTGCGCAGTGACACCTTCACCCTGCCGACGCCCGCGATGCTCACCGCGATGACCGGGGCGCCGCTCGGCGACGACGTCTACGGCGAGGACCCGACCGTCAACGAGCTGGAACGCCGCTCCGCCGAG
The DNA here is from genome assembly GCF_055571335.1 of Kitasatospora sp. NPDC030952. Classification (NCBI taxonomy): domain Bacteria; kingdom Bacillati; phylum Actinomycetota; class Actinomycetes; order Kitasatosporales; family Streptomycetaceae; genus Kitasatospora; species Kitasatospora sp. NPDC030952. Next base: position 284,069 of record NZ_JBVIFM010000002.1, on the reverse strand, counting down.
CTGACCGGCAAGGAGGCGGCCTGCTTCTTCCCGAGCGGCACCATGGCCAACCTGGCCTCGATCATGGCCCACGCCCCGCGCGGCACCAAGGCCGTGGTCGGCGCCGAGAGCGACATCTGGCTGTACGAGGCGGGCGGCGCCGCCGTCTGCGGCGGAGTCGTCTACGAGCCGGTGCCGAACCGGGCCGACGGCACCATCGCGCTCGCCGACCTCGCCGCCGCCTTCCCGGACGACCCGGACGACCCCCAGTTCGCGCTGCCCTCGCTGATCTGCCTGGAGAACACCCACAATCGCTGCGGCGGCGCGGTGCTGCCGCTCGACTACCTGGCCGAGGTGCGCCGCTTCGCCGACGCGCGGGGTGTCGCGGTGCACCTGGACGGCGCCCGGGTGGTCAACGCGGCGATCGCCGCCGGGGTGGAGGTCGCGGAGATCACCGCGCACGTCGACTCGGTGCAGTTCTGCCTCTCCAAGGGCCTCGGCGCGCCGGTCGGCTCGATGGCGGCCGGCAGCGCGGAGTTCGTCGAGAAGGTCCGCCGGCTGCGCAAGATGCTCGGCGGCGGGATGCGCCAGTCCGGCCTGCTGGCCGCCGCCGCCCTGGTCGCCCTGGACACCCGGGGGCGGCTGGCCGAGGACCACGCCAACGCCCGGCGGCTGGCCGAGGGGCTGGCCGTGCTCCCCGGCGTGCGGCTGGACGTCGACACCGTCGCGACCAACATCGTCATCTTCGAGGTCACCGACGAGCGCTTCACCTGGCGCACCTTCCTGGACTCGCTGGCCCGCCGCGGCGTGGCCGCCACCGAGTTCGGCCACGGCCGGATCCGCCTGGTGGTCCACCACGGTGTGAGCGCCGAGGACGTGACGGCCGCCGTCGCGATCGTGGCCCGGGTGCTCCAGGACGGCCCCGTGCCCGCCTGATCCGCCTGCGGCCGGTCTCCCCGGGCAACCGCACCGGCCTCCCGGGCAACCGCACCGGCCCCCGGGCAACCGCACCGGCCCCCCGGGCAACCGCACCGGCCCCCCGGGCAACCGCATCGGCAACCGCACCGACAACCGTGCCAGGGCGCGAACGACCCGTCCGCGCTCCGGGCCTGACGTTCACGAATCGGTGTCGGCGGGTAGTCGGATGGGTGCCGAGAGTAGCCGAGTGGGGGGTGATGCAGGGAGCGACGATGCCGGAACACGAGGAGAGCGGCGCGCGGGCCGGGACCGAAGGCCCGGAGGGCCGACGGGTACCGCCCCAGGGAAGACCGGGCGCGGCCGATCCGGCCCCCGCCCGCCCCGGGGCGGGCGGCGCGGTCCGCTGGCCCGAGCAGATGCTGCCGCTGCTGCGCACCCCCACCACCGCCCACGCGCCGGCCGACCACGGCGAGGAGGACGACGGCGGCGCGGACGGGCCGGCCCCCGGTGAGGTGGCCGCCGTGCTCGGCCTGGCGCTGCTGGTGGGCGAGTTGATGCTGGCCTGCGGCGAGGCCGCCGAGGACGTCGAGGCGGCGATGCTCGCCGTGGCGCGGACCTACCGGGCCCGTCCCTGCGAGCCCCAGGTGACCTTCACCCGGGTGGCGATCTCCTACCAGCCCGGCCACGGCGAGCCGCCGGTGACGGCCGAGCGCTTCGTGCGCCGCCCCGCCGGGGACTACGCGGGCCTCGCGGCGCTGTTCCGGCTGGTCACCGAGATCACCGCGGGCGGGGTCGCCGTGGACGACGCCCACCGGCGGCTGCGGGCCGTGCGTCGGCACTGCCGCCACTACCCGGCCTGGGTGCTGGTGCTCTCCTCCGGCCTGCTGGCCGGCGCCGCCACCCTGCTGGTCGGCGGCCGGGCCGACGCCCGGGCCTGGCTGGTGTTCGTGAGCGCCGTGATCACCACGATGGCGGGCGCCCTGCTGGCCGCCCTGGTCGAGCGGCACGACCTGCCGGAGTTCTACCGGATCGCCGCGGCCGCGACCCCGGCCGCGGTGGTCGGCATGCTGATGTCCTTCAACCAACTGCACCTGCGCGGCTCGGTGGTGATCACCGGCGGACTGTACGCGCTGCTGCCCGGCTGGCCGATGGTGGCGGCCGTGCAGGACGGCCTCGCGGGCTTCTACCTCACCGCCGCGGCCCGGCTGCTGGAGGTGCTCTACCTGCTGGCGGGCGTGGTCGTCGGGGTGATGACCGTGCTCTACATCGGGGTCAACAACGGCGCCGACCTGGCCGCCCAGAGCGGCCCGGCGGCGCCCGCCAACCCGCCGCTCCAGCTGGCCGCGGCGGTCCTGCTGGCGCTGGCCTTCGCGGTGCTGCTCAACACCGAGCCGGCCACCCTGCCGGCCGTCCTGGCCAACAGCGCGACGGGCTGGACGACGTACTCGGTGCTGGTCGGCGCCGGCGCGGAGCCGATCATGGCCAACGGCCTCGCCGCGGTGCTGGTGGGCCTGTCCGGCCAGCTGATGGCCCGGTACCGGGGCAGTTCGGTGCTGCCGTTCGTCACCGCCGCCCTGGGGGCGCTGCTGCCCGGGTCGGTGCTGTACTTCGGGCTGCTCGCCTTCGTCCGCGGCGAGCCCGAGGCCGGACTCAGCGGCCTGGGGCACGCCACGGCCACCGCGATGGCCCTCGCCGTCGGTGTCAACCTGGGGCGGGAGGCGGCCCGGCTGTTCCTCCCGGCGCGGGGGCCGGCCCCGGCCGTCCGCCGCCGGGGTCGGCACCGCCGCTGACGGCCGCTGACCGCCGCTGACCGGCGCTGACGGGCGCAGACGGACGCTCTCGGTCGGGCCGGCGGGCATGAACGGGCGGGACGGGGTTAGACGAACGGGGCAACCACCCCGACCGGAAGGATCCGCCGTGGCCGACCTCTCCCGCCTGCCCGAAGCACCCGAGCGCCGCTGGCGCCCCGCGCCGACGGCGGCCTGCCGCGGCGCCGACCACGGGCCGCTGTTCCTCCCCGCCGCCGAGCACGGCGCCGCCGCGACGGCGCGGGAGGAGGCGGCGAAGGCCCTCTGCGCGGGCTGCGAGGCACGGGTGGACTGCCGTCGGCACGCGCTCGCGGTGCGGGAGCCGTACGGCGTCCGGGGCGGTCTGACGGCGGCGGAGCGCCGTGCCCTGTTCACCGGCGACCCCGGTTCCCCGGCTCCCCGCCTTTGAGGACGGAGGGCCGGTCGGGGTTTGCCGGGCCCGGACAGCGGTAGACGCGGTTCATGGGTACGGCGGAGGACGTGACGGCTCCGCCACCCGGGCCGGCTCCGCGCCGAGCGTGCCGCGGTCGGCCTTCTCGGCCACCGTCCCCATCACCCTAGGGAGACACCGTGATCATCCTGGGCGTCATCCTGCTCATCGTCGGCTTCGTCATCGGGTTCCCGATCCTGTGGACCATCGGGATCATCCTGGTCGCCATCGGCCTCGTCCTGTGGGTCGCCGGCACCCTCGGGCACGCTGTCGGCGGACGGCGTCACTACTACTGACCGGCAGTCGCTCGCACGCGGGTCGGGCCGGCCAGGAGGATCCTCCTGGCCGGCCCGTGCCGGTTGCGCCGGACTGCCGTCAGGGCGCCACCGCGTCCGCTGCGGGCGGCTCCGGGTCGTCGTCGTGGGTCTCGGCCCGGCGCCGGACGTCCGCCGGGGTGGGGGCGGTGATCGAGCGCTCCTCGGCGGACCGCTCCCGGTCCCCGACCGGCCCCTCCGCCTTCTCCCGGACGTCGGCCGGGGTGGGCGACGTGATCGAACGCTCCTCGGCGGACCGCTCCTGCGCCGGTTCGTCCGGCTCGGTCCCGTGGTGGTCACGCGTGGTCATGGTTCGCTCCCCTTCCGAGGCGGCTGCGGATGGACGATCAGGCGGGTGCCCGGAAAGCCGGTACCGAATCAGCCGGCACGGGCCGGACGGCTGCGGTGCCCGGGCCGCCCTGGCGCCTCGGCGCAGTAGCGGGAGGAGCTCCTCAGCGCAGCAGTGGGAGGAAGAGGGAGTCGACGATCTCCTCCAGGACGGCGTCGGGCACCGGGGCGTAGGTGGTGAGGATCTCGTGGCGCAGCAGGTCGAAGGGGAGGGACTTGAGGCGGGCGGTGAGGCGGTCCGGGTCGACCTCGCCGCGGGCGGCGGCGCGGGCGTAGAGGGTGTCGAGGGCTTCCGCGCGGCCGGTGACGAGGGGGTCGCGCAGTTCGCCGGGGGCGGTGCCGGTCTGCTGGTGGTGGTCGGCGAGGTGCAGGTTCATCACGGTGATGAACTGCGCCCGGGTGGAGTTGATCTCCCGCATCAGGGTGAGCACGTCCCCGCGCAGGCTGCCGGTGTCGGGGGTGTCGAGGCGGGCCCGGCGGAGGGCGTGGACGAGGGCGGCGCGGACCAGTTCGTCGCAAGGTGATGGCGATCATCACCGTGCCCACCGCGCTCGGCCCGATCCTCGGGCCGGTCCTCGGCGGCGCCATCCTCCACCTGGCCGACTGGCGCTGGCTGTTCCTGGTCAACATCCCGTTCTGCCTGGCCGGCCTCTGGCTCGCCGGGCGCAACCTGCCCGAGGACCGGCCCGCGCCCGGTGAGCCCCGCACCCCGCTGGACGCCGTCGGACTGCTGCTGCTCTCCCCGGGCTGCGCCCTGCTCGTCTACGGCCTCTCCCGGATCGACGGCCGGACCGGCCTCGGCGGCGCCGGGCTGCTGCTCGTCCCGCAGGGCGTCGGGGCGCTGTTCGCCCGCGGGCTGGCGGGCCGGTACACCGACCGGATCGGGCCGCGCCGGGTCGCCCTCGGGGCCTTCACGCTGGTCGCCGCGTCCACCGTGCCGTTCGCCTTCGTCACCGCCGAGACCGGTGCGGTGCCGCTGATGGCGGCGCTGTTCGTGCGCGGGCTCGCGCTGGGCGCGGCCTACGTCGGGCTGGAGCGGGCGCAGATCCCGGACGCCAGCATCATCACCCGGGTCGCCCAGCAGATCGGCGGCTCGGTGGGCATCGCGGTGCTCGCCGTCCTCCTCCAGCACGGCAGCGGCGACGCCCGCACCCCGGCCGCCCTGGCGGCGGGCTTCGACCAGGCCTTCGGGTGGTCGGTGGGGCTCACCGCGGTCGCCGTCCCGCTCTGCCTGCTGCTGCCCGGCCGCCCGTCGGCCGCCCGGTGACGGTGCCCGGTGACGGTGCCCGGGCACGCCGGGGCCCCGCGTCCTCCCGGGGAATCCACCGGGAGGACGCGGGGCGGCGGCGCTCAGTGCTCGTGGAGGGCCCACTTGCTGCCGTCGACCCTGGCCGTGCCGGGCAGGGCGATGAGTTCGGGCTTGAACAGCGGGGGCGCGCCCATCGCGGGCTCCCAGGTCGCCAGCGACTCGTCCTGGGGGACTTCGATCCGCCGGTCCGCGGCGAGGTCGGTGACCACCTTGAGGAGCAGCCGCACCCCGAGCGGCGCCAGGTGGTCGCGCCACAGGCTCTGGGCGGTCGAACCCGGCGGGACGAACAGGTGCTGCTGGGCGGCGATCGGACCGGCGTCGGTGCGTTCGGTGAGGTGGTAGACACTGCCACCGGTCACCTTGTCGCCGTCGCGCACCGTCCACCGGATGGCGTCCCGGCCGCGGTGCAGCGGCAGCAGGCTGGGGTGGTAGCCGATGGTGGCGACGGCGGCCCGGGCGCGGGTCTCCCGGCCGAGGAAGGCGTGGGAGTGCGCGGCGAGGATGATGTCCACCCCGTCGGGCACGTGCCGGGCGCGCAGTTCGGCCGAGTCGGTCCAGGGAATGTCCCGGGGGTACGCCCAGGAGCGCAGCCGGTCCCAGCACATCGCGTTGGCCTCGTCGGACTGCCCCTTGCGCAGCCGGGGGGCGGCCGCGCCGACGATCTTGTGTCCGCTGTCCAGCAGGGCTTCCGCGACCTGCACCGCGAACGCCCCTTGTCCCGATAGGTAGATGTTCATCCGTACTCCTGCGCTGGCTGGTCGGGTCTCGGTCGGTGTCAGGTCGTCACCCGGCTCCTTCCAGTCCGGCGCGGTCGGGCTCGAACCGCACCGGCATGGTGGAGAACCCGGTCAGGAAGTTGGAGCGGATCCGCCGGGCCGGTTCGGTCTGCTCGAAACCGGTGGTGAAGTCCCGTAGGGCGGTGAGCAGTTCGGCGATCTCCACCTTGGCCAGGTAGGAGCCGACGCAGAAGTGCGGGCCGTAGCCGAAGGCCAGGTGCTTGTTGGGGGTGCGGCCGAGGTCGAACTCCCCGGGCCGGGCGAAGACCCGCTCGTCGCGGTTGCCGGAGGCGTGCCAGAGCGTGACGATCTCGCCCGGCCGCAGCCGTACGCCGTGCAGTTCGGTCTCCCGGCGGACGCTGCGCCCGAAGTGCATGGTGGGCGAGGCCCAGCGCAGCACCTCGTCCACGGCGGTCTCCACCGCGACCTCGCGCCGCTTGAGCCGCTGCCACTGCTCGGGGCGGGCGGCGAGGGTGCGGACGCAGTCGATCATCGTCAGCCGGCTGGTTTCGTCGCCGCCGATGATCAGGCTGTAGCAGTTGAGCACCACGTCCTCGTCGGTCAGCGGCACGCCGTCGACGGAGCTGGCGATCAGCATGCTGATGACGTCCTCGCCGGGGGCTTCGCGGCGCTCCTCGACGAGGTCCATGAAGTACATCAGGATCTCGTTGCGGGCCATCTCGGAGTCGACCTCGTCGATCGACTCGTGGTCCGCGGAGAGCGCCGCCTTGGTGAGGCCGAGCAGGTAGTCCTGGTCCTGTTCGGGGACGCCGAGCAGGTTGGAGATGGTGGTCATCGGGATCCGGGCGGCGATCCGTTCGGCGAAGTCGCAGCCGCCGGACTCCACGGCCTCGCGGATCCACCGCCGGGTGTTGGCCCGGACGGTCTTCGCGACCTCGTCCAACACCCTTGGGGAGAGCACCCGTTGGAGGATCTTGCGGAGTTCGTGGTGGCGGTGGCCGTCGGTGACGGCGAGCATCCGGCCGGCCCCGGCGTCGCCGCCCTCCAGCAGGGTGACCAGCACGTTGCCGCGCTCGGAGGTGAAGTTCGCGTCGTCCCGGTAGGTGGCCATGATGTCCTCGTGCCGGGTGAGCACCCAGAAGCCGCGGCGGCCGTCCACCGGGGGGTTCCAGTGCAGTGGCGCGGTGTCCCGCAGGGTGCGCCAGAAGGCGTCGAGGTCATGGCCGGCGAAGGTGGCCGGGTCGCCCAGGTCCACGGTGGCCGGGGTCGGGGTCGGGGCCGGGGCCGGGGCCGGTGTCGGTGTCGGGGCCGGTGCGTTCATGGTCACCAGTCCGTGCGCCAGAACCGGCGCGGCCGGAACGGGTAGGTGGGCAGCGGCACCCGGTGGCTGGTCTCGCCGCGGTGCAGGGCGGCGAAGTCCACCTGCCGGCCGGTCACCCAGGCGGCGGCCAGGTCGGTCAGCGCCCGGGCGTCCCGGCCGGCCGGCACCAGCCCCTGGTCGGTGCGGGTGAAGGCGCCGGTGTCGACGGGCGTGGCGGTGGCGGTCGTGGCGGCGGCCGGGCCGCCCGCCTCCTCGGACAGCGCGGCGATCAGCTCGGCGCGGCTGCGGACCACGGCCGCCCAGCGCCGGGGCATCACCTTGCGGCCGAGGTTGAGGCTGTAGCAGACGTCGTCCAGCCGCAGGCCGGGGTCGGCCTCCAGACGCTCGCGGAGCCGGGCGCGCTGACGGGCCAGCGCCTCGTCGTCCAGGGCGGACAGGGTGGCCAGCCGGGGCCGGCCCGGCTCCTCGGGGGCCCGCCCGGCGGGGGCGGGCGGCTCCTCCAGTAGCAGGTGGGCGTTGTAGCCGCCGCCGCCGATCGAGGTGATGCCCGCGCGGCGGATGCCGGACTCCGGCTCCCAGTCCGCGCCTTCGAGCTGCGGCACGAAGGGGGTGCCGGGGAGGTCGAGGTCGGGGTTGACCTCGGTGAGGTTGATCGTCGCCGGGAGCTGCTTGTGGTAGAGCGCCAGCGCCGCCTTGATCGCCCCGAAGCCGCCGGAGACCACGCCGCCGTGGCCCACGTTGCCCTTGACGCCGCCGATCGAGGTGGTGGCGGTCTGCTTGCCGAAGGCCATGGTCGCGGCGTGCACCTCCAGCTCGTCGGTCACCGGCAGGCCCAGGCCGTTGGCCTCGTACATGCCCACCGTGTCGGGGGTGACCCCGCCGACCTCCATGGCGGCGGCGATGCAGGCGCTCAGTCGCTCGGGCTGGGCCAGGCCGTAGGCCATCGCGCTGACGCCGTTGTTGTTGACGGCCGAGCCCTTGACCACGGCGTAGATGTGGTCGCGGTCGGCGACGGCGTGGCTGAGCGGCTTCAGCAGCACGGTGACGACGCCGCTGGACAGCGCGGTGCCGGTGCCGTTGGCGTCGAACGGGCGGCAGTGGCCGTCCTTCGACAGGATCCGGTTCTCCTCCCACAGGTGGCCGCGCGGGTGCGGCAGGCGCACCATCGCGCCACCGGCGATGGCCAGGTCGGTCTGGCCGAGCAGCAGCGACTGGCAGGCCAGGTGCACCGAGTAGTGGAAGCCCGCGCAGACCGCGGCCACCGTGACGGCCTCGCCGGTGAGCCCCATGTAGTAGAGGGCGTTGGAGGTCATGGTGTCCGGGGACCACGCCAGGCTGGCCTCGATCGCCTCGGGGCCGACCGACACCCGGTCCGGCGGGGAGCTGTAGAGCGCGGCGGTCTGCGGGTTGTTGGCGCCGTACATGCCGATCTCGGCCTGGAGCCGGTCCGGGTCGTAGCCGCCGTCCTCCAGCGACTCCCAGGCGCTCTCCAGGAACAGCCGGTTCTCCGGGGTCATCGCGGCGGCCATCCGGTCGCTGATGCCGAACACCGAGGGGTCGAACTTGTCGTACGTGTCCAGCACGCCGCAGGCCCGGACGTAGAACGGACTGTGGATCAGGGTCTCGTCGACGTGGATGTCGTCCTTGGCCAGGAAGCTGACGGACTCCCGGCCGTGGACGAGGTTGTCCCAGAACTGCTCCTTGGTACGGGCGCCGGGGGCCCGCAGCGACATGCCGATGACGGCCACGTCGCCCGGGTCGTAGTCCTGCTCGGGGCGGTCGGTCATGAGGGGGCTCCTGCCTCGTTCTTCGTCGGGGGTGGGGGCGCGGCTCAGCGGTCGTCGGCGGAGCGGCCGCGCAGCGCGGCGCGGCGGGCGCCGGCGCGCCGGCGGGCGGACTGGACCACCTCGGGGGTGTCGCCGCTGTCGTCGTCGAGCCACCGGGCCAGCGAGGCGATGTCGCGGAAGCTGAAGAGGTCGGGCACCCGGACCCGCCGGTCGAAGCGCCGGGTCATCAGCCGGGCCAGCCGGATCAGCAGCAGCGAGTCGCCGCCGAGGTCGTAGAAGGCGGACTGGACGTCGATGCCGGCCGGATCGAGGTCGAGCAGCTGGCCCCAGATCTCGGCGAGCGCGACCTCGGTGGGCGTGCTCGGGGCGGTCCGCGGCCCGCCGGTGTCGGCGGCCGGCGGCTCGGGGAGCGCGTTGCGGTCGAGCTTGCCGCCCGGGCCGAGCGGCAGGGCGGGCAGGACCACCAGGGTCGCGGGGACCATGTAGTCCGGCAGTTCGGTGGCGAGCCGGGCGGTGACGGCGCTCTGCAGCGCGGCGTCCAGCCGGGGGCCGTCGGGGGCGGGGCCGTCGCCGGCCGGCACCAGGTAGCCGACCAGCCGGTTGCCCCGGACGACGGCGGCGGCCTCCCGGACCTCGGGGCAGCCGGTCAGCCGGGCCTCGACCTCCTCCAGTTCGATCCGGTAGCCGCGCAGCTTGACCTGGTGGTCGCTGCGGCCGTGGAAGCGCAGTTCGCCGTCGTCGGTGAACTCGACCAGGTCGCCGGTGCGGTACAGCCGCTCGCCGGGCGTGAACGGGTCCGGGACGAAGCGCTCGGCGGTGGTGCGCGGCCGGTTGACGTAGCCGTGGGCCAGGCCGGCGCCGCCGAGGTACAGCTCGCCGGGCGTACCGGCCGGGAGCGGCCGCAGCTGCTCGTCCAGCACGTGCAGCCGGGTGCCCTCGGTGGGCGGGCCGAGCGTCGGCTCCTCGGCGGAGTCCTCGGGGACGGGCCCGAAGGAGCAGAACACGGTGCCCTCGGTGGGGCCGTAGGCGTTGAACACCCGGGTGGCGCCGGTCTCCCGGTAGGTGCGGTCGACCAGCTTGCGGCGCAGCGCCTCGCCGCCGAAGACCACTGAGCGGAGCCCGGGCGGCAGGGCCCCGGCGTCGAGCAGGCCGTTCATCACCGAGGGGACGACGTTGAGGTGGGTGATCCGGTCGGCGTACCGGCTCTCCGGCAGGTGCACGGCGCTCTCCACCAGCACCACGGCGCCGCCCCGGCAGAGCGCGTTGAAGATCTCCATCACCGACATGTCGAAGCAGACCGAGCTGGCCGCCGCGACCCCGCTCAGGTCGCAGCCCTCCAGGACGCGGTCCATCGCGGCGAGCATCGCCACGGCGCCGCCGTGCCGCACCGCCACGCCCTTGGGGCGGCCGGTGGAGCCCGAGGTGTAGATGACGTACGCGGTGTCCTCGGGCACGACCGGGACGGGCTTCGCGCCGGGTTCGATGGTCCCGCCGCTCCCGCCGCTCCCGCCGCTCCCGCCGCCGTCGAGTACCAGGACGGTCGGGCCGGGCGGGCAACTGGCCCGGGAGGCGGGCGTGGTGAGCAGCAGCCGGGTGCCGCTGTCCTGGACCATGAAGGTCAGCCGGTCGGCGGGGTAGTTCGGGTCCAGCGGCAGGTAGCAGGAGCCGCTGCGCAGGGCGGCCAGGATGCCGACCAGCAGGTCCGGGGTGCGCTCGACGCAGATGCCGACCGGGACGCCCGGACCGGCGCCGGCGGCGGTCAGCCGTTCGGCCAACGCCCTTGAGCGCTGGTCGAGTTCGCCGTAGCTGAGGACGCCGGTCTCGGCGTACACGGCGGTCGCGTCGGGGCTCTTGGCGGCCAGTTCGACGAAGGCGGAGTGCAGGGTGTCGGTCACCGGTCGGTCTCCTCGGGCAGGCCGGCCGGCGCGACGGCGCCCAGGGCCAGGTCGGGTCGGGCGATCGAGTCGAAGAGCACGCTGCGGTACAGCGCGAGCAGTGCGGTCACGGTCTGCCTTTCCAGGTAGCTCGGTTTGAACTGGACGTGGCCGGCCACCTCGCCGTCGATGTCGGCCATCGAGATCTCCAGGTCGAACTTGGCGAGGTGCCGGCGCACCTGGAGCGGTTCGAGGGGCAGCGGGCCGTCCGGGGTGAGGGTTTCGCCGACGCCGTGGAAGAGCTTGACGGAGCGGGGGAAGGCGTCCGAGGACAGCCAGTTCACCACCACGTCGAACCACGGGGAGCGGCCCTCGGCCCGCGGCGGCTTCAGCTGGGAGGCCAGCAGGTCCAGGGGGTAGTTCATGTGCTCCAGCAGGCCGAGCGAGAAGGCGTGGACCTCGCGCAGCAGCTCGCGGAAGCTGCGGTCGGCGGCCGGGTTGGCCCGGACCAGCACGGTGTTGAGGTAGTAGCCGATCGCCGACTCCCAGCCGGGTTCGGAGCGTTGGGCGATCGCGGTGGCCAGGACGGCGTCCTCGGTGCCGACCGCGCGGTTGAGGGTGGCGAAGAACCCGGCCAGGACGACGGTGCTGATCGACACGCCCTCGCGCACCGCGAACTCCCGCAGTAGACGGGTCTCCTCGGCGCTCCAGCGGAACGCCAGGTCGCGGCCCTCGTAGGTGACGCCCGGCGGCCGCTCCTTGGCGGACAGGTCGAGGTGGGCGGGCGGGTCGGCCAGCTTCTCCGACCACCAGTCCAGCGCCGCCTCGGCGGCCGGCCCGGCCAGCCACTGCCGCTCCCAGGCGACGAACTCGGTGTACGGGGCGGCGGGCGCGTCGGCGGCCGGGCCGGCGCCCTGGTAGTACTCCTGGAGTTCGCGGATCATCACGTCGGCCGAGGCCGCGTCCGAGGCGATGTGGTGGACCAGCACCAGCAGGTAGTGGTCGGCCGGCCCGCGGTTCAGCAGGACGACCCGCACCAGCGGCCCGTTGTCCAGGTCCAGCGGCCGGTGCCCGTGCCGGGCCAGCTCCTCGCGGGCCTGCTCGTCGTCCAGCCCGGAGCCGTCCACCACCAGGTACTCGTACACCGGCTCGTCCAGCACGACCTGGTACGGCCGGCCGCCGGCCTCCACGAACAGGGTGCGCAGCGCGGGGTGGCGGGTCAGCACGGCCCGGACGGCGCGCTCCAGGGCCTGGTCGTCGACGGCCGTGCGGATCCGGGCGGTGACCATGAAGTTGTAGGGCACGGCGTCCGGCGAGACCATCTGCATGAACCACAGCGAGGCCTGGCCGTGCGAGGCCGGTGCCAGCTGCAGGCCGAGGCCCTCGGCGCGAAGCTGCTCCAGGGCGGGGGAGTCGTCGGCCTCCAGCAGGCCGCGGGCGTCCAGTTCGTCCAGCAGTTCCTCGGCGTCCAGCTCGGACAGCTCGGCGAGGAAGGCGTGGTCCGGCTCGGCCCGCGGCGGGGGAGCGGGCGTGGCGGCCGGGGCCGGGGCCGGGGCCGGGGTCGCGGCGGGGGCCGCGGCGGGGGCGGGCGCTCCGGAGGTGAGCTCGACGAAGTGCCCGACCACCTCGGAGATCGACCGGCCGTCCAGGAACACCACCGGCGACACCCGGTGCCCGAACAGCGACTGCATCCGGTTGACCAGCCGGATCCCCAGCATCGAGTCGAGGCCGAAGTCCCGCAGGCAGGCCTCGGTGTCGAAGCCGCTCACCGGCACGCCCAGGGCGTCGGCGAGTTCGGCGAGGACGACCTCGGCCACCGGCCGGCTCGCCTCCCGTTCGACCGGCCGGGCCTCGGGCGCCACCGTCGCCACCGTCGTCGTCGCGGCGGTCGGCTCGGCGGCCGGGGCCGGCGCCCGCGGCGCCGTCGGCTCGGTGTCGATCCAGTGGCGCTCCTTCTGCCACTGCACCAGCGGGGTCTCCACCAGCTCGACGTCGTCGCCGAACAGCGGGTCGAAGGTCAGCGGCAGGCCCCGGACGTACAGCGAGGCGGCGGCGCCCAGCAGGCAGCGCAGGTCGCTCTCCTCGCGCCGCAGCGAGTTGACGGCGTGCACCCGGGCGCCCCGGGTCAGGGCGATCTCCTCCACCGCGCCGCGCAGCGTCTCGTGCGGGCCGATCTCGATGAAGGTGTCGACACCCCGGTCCACCAGCGCCCCGACGGTCTCGGCGAACCGGACCTGGTTGCGCAGGTTGTGCACCCAGTACTCCACGTCGGTGGCCGGGTTGACGGTGTCGGCCAGTGCCGTGGAGTGGAAGTCGATGACCGGCGGCAGCGCGGTGATGCCCTCGATGCCCTCCCGCAGCGGCGGGAGCAGCGGGTCCATCCCGGGGCTGTGCACCGGGCGCTCCACCCGGATCCGGCGGACCGAGACGCCGTCCCGCTCCAGCTCGGCCGCCAGGGCGTCGACGGCCTCCGGCGAGCCCGAGACGGCCGCGCTGGTGGGGCTGTTGACCACGGCGACGGCCGCGTGCGCGGCGTACCGGGCGAGCCGGGGCAGCAGCTCCGCCTCCGGCAGGTCGACCGAGATCATCGCGCCCGCGGCGGCCTTGCGTTCGAGCAGGTGCGAGCGGGTGACCACGACCCGGGCGGCGTCCTCCAGCGACAGCGCGCCGGCCACGCAGGCGGCCGCGACCTCGCCCAGGCTGTGCCCGACCACGGCGGTCGGCTCGATGCCCAGGTCGAGCCAGACCTGCGCCAGCGAGACCTGGAGGGCGAACAGCACCGGCTGCTGGAAGTCCATCTCCTCGTACCGGGCCTCCTCGGCCGGCGCGGCCAGCTGCTCCAGCACCGAGCAGCCGCCGGCCGCGCGCACGGCGGCGTCGCAGGCCCGCATCCGGCTCCGGAACCCGGCGTGGGAGCGCAGCAGTTCGCGGCCCATGCCGACCCACTGGGTGCCGCCGCCGGAGAACACCAGCGCCACCCGGCGGTCGGCGTTGCCGGAGACGCTGCCGGTGACCACGTCGGGGTGCGGGCGGCCGGCCGCGACCCGGGCCAGGCCGTCCAGGACGTCCTGCCGGTTGCGGGCGAACAGCGCGACCCGGTGGCCGTGGTGGGTGCGCCGGGCGGCCAGGGTGTAGGCGAGGTCGGAGACCCGCAGGCCCGGGTCGCGCTCCACGTGGTTGGACAGCTCGCGGCAGGTGTCGGCCAGCGCGTCGGCCGTACGGGCGGTGACCGGCACCAGGTGCAGCTGCTCGTCGGGGGCACGGTCGCCGGGGCTCGGCGCGGTGTGCCGGCCCCGGTCGCCGGCCAGGAACGGGTGGGCGGGGACGGGCAGTCCGGCGGTGTACAGGGCGCCGAGTGAGCCGAGCAGGGTGGCGGCCTCGTCGGCGCCGCGGCGCATGGAGGGCAGGGTGGTCGCGGGGAGGATCTCCGAGACCGACTTGAGCAGCAGCGGGTGCGGGCTGAGCTCGACCACCGCGTCCACGTCGTGGTCGCGCAGCCCGGTCAGGGCGTCGACGATCCGGATCTCCCGGCGCAGGTTGTCCGCCCAGTAGTCCGGGCCGAGTTCGGCGCCGTCGACGGCCTCGCCGGTGACCGTGGAGATCATCGGGATCCGGGCCGTCCGGGGCCGGATGCCGTCGAGTTCGGCCTTCAAAGGGGCGAGGACGTGGTCGACCAGCGGGGAGTGCGGGGCGTGGCCCATCCGCACCCGGTGGTTGGTGACGCCCAGGTCGGTCAGCCGCCGGACCAGGCCGTCGATCTCCTGCGGGGTGCCGGTGACCAGGGTGGAACGCAGCCCGTTGCGGCCGGACAGCGTGAGCCCGCCGGTCAGGTACGGCTCGACCTCCTCGGCGGCGGTCATCACCACGATGCCCTCGCCCCGCCCGACCGCCAACTGCTGGAGCAGGCGGCCGTGGTGGGCGGCCAGCCGGGAGGCGTCCGCGAAGTCCAGCGCCCCGGCGACGTGGGCGGCGGCGAACTCGCCGACGCTCTGCCCGACCACGACGTCCGGCTCCACCCCCAGCGCGCGCCAGGCCTCGGCCAGCGCGACCTGGAGCGAGAACAGCAGCGGCTGGAAGACGTCCATGTCGTCCAGCCGGCCGTCCGGCGACAGCAGCTGGTCGACCAGCGAGAAGCCCAGCAGCTCCCGCATCCGCCGGTCGGAGCGCATCATCGAGCGGCGGAACACCGGCAGCCCGGCCAGCAGTTGGCGGCCCATGCCGACCCACTGCGAGCCGTTGCCGGAGAACAGGAAGGCCACCCGCGGCCGGCGCCCGACGGCCTCCCCGACGCTCAGCCCGTCGGCCTTCGCGCCGCTGCCGAAGGCGTCCAGCTGGGAGCGGAGTTCGGCCAGGTCGTGGGCGGCGGCCGCGAGCCGGAACGGGCCCTCGCCGGGGGTGCGGCGGCAGAGCGCGCGCAGGTCGGTGGCGTCGCGCAGCGCGTGGGCCCGTTCGGCCAGCTGCTCCGGGGAGTCGGCGGCCAGCAGCAGCAGCGAGCTCTCCGGGCGCGGCAGTTCCTCCACGGCGACGTGGCAGATCGCGCCGCCGAAGCCGAAGGAACTGACGCCGCCCCGGCGGGCGTCCGAGCGCCGCGGCCAGGGCGTCAGCCGGTCCTGGACGGTCAGGTTGTACTCGTCGAACATGATCTGCGGGTTGGGCGCGCTGAAGTGCAGGCTCGGCGGCAGCACGCCGTTGCGCATCGACATCGCCAGCTTGACCAGCCCGACGATGCCGGCCGCCGCCTCCAGGTGCCCGACGTTGGACTTGACCGAGCCCAGCCGCAGCGGCTCGGTGCGGTCGCCGCCGAGGACGGCGCCGATGGCGTTGGCCTCGATCGGGTCGCCGAGCGGCGTCGCGGAGCCGTGGCACTCGATGTAGTCCACCAGGTGCGGGGCGATGCCGGCCCGCCGGTACGCGGTGCGCAGCATCTTCTCCTGCGCCAGCGGGTTGGGCGCCGTCATGCCGTTGCTCAGGCCGTCGTTGTTGGAGGAGCTGCCCTTGATCAGGCAGTACACCGGCAGGTCGCGTTCGAGGGCGACGCTCAGCGGGGCGAGCACCACCACCCCGGCGCCCTCGCCCCGGACGTAGCCGTTGGCGCGGGCGTCGAAGGACTTGCAGCGGCCGTCCGGGGCGAGCGCGCCCATCGCGTCCATGGCGGTGTAGTAGTCGGAGACGAAGCTCAGGTTCACCCCGCCGGCCAGCACGAGGTCGCTCTCGCCGAGCTGGATGGACTGGCAGCCCACGTGCACCGAGACCAGCGAGCCGGCGCAGGCCGCGTCGATGGCCATGCTGGGGCCCTGGAGGCCGAGGACGTAGGAGACCCGGTTGGCGATGATGCCGTCGTGCATGCCGGTCGCGGTGTGCGGGGTGATCTGGGCGTCCGGGCCGCGGTAGTGGGCCAGCGCGGCGTAGTCGCCCCAGCAGGAGGCCATGAAGACGCCGGTGTCGCTGCCGAGCAGGGTGTGCGGCGCGATGCCCGCGTCCTCCAGGGCCTCCCAGCACAGTTCCAGGACCAGCCGCTGCTGCGGGTCCATCTGGACGGCCTCTCGGGGCGAGATGCCGAAGAACAGCGGGTCGAAGCGGTCGATGCCGTCGATGAACCCGCCCCAGCGCACCGCGTCGTTCATCAGCTCGCGGCGGGCGGCGGGCACCGGTCCGACCGCGTCGCCGCCCTCGACCAGCAGCCGCCAGAACGCGGACGGGTCCGGCCCGCCGGGGAACCGGCAGCCGATGCCCACGATCGCGACCGGCTCCTGGGCGGGCCGGCGGCGCTCGTCGCCGGGGGCGGCTTCGGCGGCGCGCGGGCCCGCGACCAGGGCGCGGGCCAGCTCGTCCACGGTCGGGTACTGCCAGAGCCAGGTGGCGGGCACCTGTCGGCCGAGGAACTCGGACAGCGCGGCGGCCAGGGCCACCGACCGTCCGGAATCCAGTCCGTAGCGGTGCAGCGGCGCCCGGCGGTCCAGGGCGGTCGGGGCCACGGCCAGCAGCTCGGCGGCGCGGGACAGCAGGAAGTCCGTGACGGCGGACAGGTCTCGCGCGGCGCGTTGTTCGGGCATGGCGACTCCCTCGGCGGGCCGGGTGGAATGGGCGGTCAGGGGGGTGGGGGTGCGCGTGGTCAACGGCTGTTGTGTCGTTCAGGATTGAATGAAAGCGCGGGCGGGCCGGGGGCGGCTGGGGCGCGGGAATCCGTGGCGCTGGTCGCTTCATCCGCCGTGGGGAACCGGGCGGGCGGGAACGCATGGTCGCTGAGGTGAGGGCAACGAGTATGCGGATTAAATGGGGCCGGATTGCCTGATGCTTACCTGATCTGCACACATCAGAGTGCCACCCTGTGAATGGTGAGACAAGCGCACTTTGAGGGTCGGCTGAGGCAGTGGCGGGTTCTGACCTCGAACGTGTCTGAATCATTCTCTTCAGGCGCGAAAACTGCGCAGAATCCTTCGGAATCTTTCGGATCACCCGGCCGAAACCACGCATCCTCGGCCAAGCCGGACCACCCTCCCGCCCGGCCCGAGCCCTCGCGCCCGGCTGCCCGCCGGGGTCGGCCGCCCAGGTCAGCGGCACCCCCGGGGATCGGGCGGGCGGTGGCGGGCGGGTCACGGAGGATAACGGCTGACAGGTTCACGCGCACCGGAGCGAACCAGCCGCCCACGACCCGTCATCCGGAGCCCGCCGTCAGTCGGATGTCAGCCATCCGTCAGCGGACGGCCGGCCGCCGGCCGGTCGGTCGCGCCCCAACGGAGGTGGAACGAGTGGCAGTTCGGGCCCGGGCGGGGTGGACAGCAGTTGCGTGACCACTGCAGTCTGATCAGCATGGCAGTTGAGAACATTGAGACGGCGTCAGCCCGGCCCGGTCGGTCCTTAGCCGAACGCCCCCCGCACCACCCGGCGTCCACCCCCCGCGATGCCCGTACCAGTCAGCACGGTCAGCACGGCCGGCACGGAGAGGGCGGAGCGGCATGACCGACACCGCGGTCGCGCCGCTGCGCCGACCAGGACTCGCCCTCGGAGTGCTCGCCGGCGCACTCGCCCTGGACGTGAGCGGCCTCGGGGTGCTCAACGCCGCCCTGCCCTCCGTCGGAGAGCGCTTCCAGCTGCACGACAGCACCCTCCAGTGGGTGATGACCGCCTACGCCGTCACCTTCGCCGGCTTCCTGCTGGTCGGCGGCCGACTCGCCGACGTGCTCGGCCGGCGGCGGGTGTTCGAGGTCGGCATCGCCCTGTTCACCGCCTCCGCACTGGTCGGGGCGATCGCACCGAACATCGGGGTGCTGCTGGGCGCCCGCGCCGTCCAGGGCATCGGCGCCGCCCTCTCGGGGCCCGCCGCGCTGGCCCTGCTCACCGAGACCTTCCCGGCCGGCCCGGCCCGCAACCGGGCCCTCGGCGTGTACGCGGCGGTCGGCGCCGCCAGCTTCAGCGGGGGCGTGCTGCTGGGCGGTGTGCTGACCCAGTTCCTCGGCTGGCGCTCGGTGCTGGGGTTCTCGGTGCTGCTCGGGGTCGCGGTGCTCGCCGTGACCCGGGTCGGACTGCCCGACGGCACCGGCCACAGCGGCCGGCTCGACCTGCCCGGCGCGGTGTCCGGCACCCTCGGCCTCACCCTGCTCGTGGTCGGCGTCAGCACCGACGGCGCCACCGCCTGGGCGGTGCTCGGCGCCGCGGTGCTCTGCCTGGTGCTGTTCGTGGTGCGGGAGAGCCGCACCGCCGACCCGGTGCTGCCGCTCGGCCTCTTCCGGCTCGCCTCGGTGCGCTCCGCCAGCCTGGCGGCCTTCCTCCAGTACATGGGCTCGGTCGGACTGCTGTTCTTCGCGCCGCTGTACCTCCAGGGCATGCTGCACTACTCGCCCTCGGAGTCCGGCCTGGCGCTGGTCCCGATGTCCGCCGCCGTCTTCCTCACCGCCAACTTCGCCACCGGCCGCCTGCTGGCCCGCTACACCCCGCGCGCCCTGATGGCCGTCGGCCTGGTGCTGATCGGCGTCGGCGCCGGACTCTGGCTCACCACCCCGCACGAGGGCAACTACCTCCTGCACGTGATGCCCGGCCTGGTGATCAGCGGCATCGGCCAGGGCCTCAACTTCCCGTCGATGACCTCGGCCGGCCTCACCGGCGTCCCCGCCGAACAGCACGCCGTCGCCGGCGCGGTGAACGTCGTCACCCAGCAGATCGGCGCCGGCGTCGGTACGGCGGTGATGGTCCTGGTCGCCGCGACCAGCACCGACCAGCTCACCGGCTACCACCTCGCCTACGCCACCGCCGCGGGCGCCTGCGTCCTCGGCGCCGTCGTCATCGCCACCCGCCGCCAGGCCTGAACCCGCGCCCGGAGCCCGGAGAGCCCGGCGTGGCCGCCGGGCTCTCCGGAGAGGAGGCGTTCCCTTCCGGATCTTCGAGGGGTAAGAAGGAGTCCGGCCGTGGCCCGCTCCCACCACCCCCCGAAAGGCGCGCCCGATGACGTCCCTGCTGCTGTCCCGCCGTGACCTCGACTTCCTGCTGTACGAGTGGCTGGACGTGGCCGCCCTCACCGGGCGGGAGCGGTACGCCGAGCACTCCCGGGAGACCTTCGACGCCGCGCTGGAGCTGAGCGAGCAGGTCGCCACCCGGCACTTCGCGCCGCACAACCGGAGGAACGACGCGGAGGAGCCGCGGTTCGACGGGGAGCGGGTGCACCTCATCCCGGAGGTGAAGGAGGCGCTGACGGTCTTCGCCGGCACCGGGCTGCTGGGCAGCGCGATGGACCACGAGGTGGGCGGCGGCCAGCTGCCCTCCGTCGTCGCCAACGCCTGCTTCGCCTGGTTCCAGGCCGCGAACCCGGCGACGTCCGGATACCCGTTCCTCACCGCCGGCAATGCCAACCTGCTGCTGGCGCACGGCAGTCGGGACCAGATCGACACCTATGTGCGGCCGATGCTGGAGGGCCGGTTCTTCGGCACCATGTGCCTGTCCGAGCCGCAGGCCGGCTCCTCGCTGGCCGACCTGCGCACCCGGGCCGAGCCGCGGGCGGACGGCACCTACCGGCTGTTCGGCAACAAGATGTGGATCTCCGGCGGCGACCACGAGCTGTCCGAGAACATCGTCCACCTGGTGCTGGCCAGGATCCCCGGCGGGCCGCCCGGGGTGAAGGGGCTGTCGCTGTTCATCGTGCCCAAGGTGCTGGTCGGGGCGGACGGTACGGCCGGGGAGCGCAATGACGTCGTCCTGGCCGGGCTGAACCACAAGATGGGCTTCCGGGGGACGACCAACACCCTGCTCAACTTCGGTGAGGGCGTGCACCGGCCGGGCGGCGAGCCGGGCGCCGTCGGGCACCTGGTCGGCGAACCGCACCACGGGCTGGCCCACATGTTCCACATGATGAACGAGGCCCGGATCGGCGTCGGGCTGGGCGCCGCCGCCCTCGGCTACACCGGCTACCTGCACGCCCTGGAGTACGCCCGCAGCCGCCCCCAGGGCCGTCCGGTCGGCGCCAAGGACCCGGCCGCTCCGCAGGTGCCGATCATCGCCCACGCCGACGTCCGCCGGATGCTGCTGGCCCAGAAGTGCTACGCCGAGGGGGCGTTGGCGCTGGTGCTGTACGCCGGTCGGCTGCTGGACGAGGAGCGCACCGGCGCGACGCCGGAGGACCGGGCCCGCGCCAAGCTGCTGCTGGACGTCCTCACGCCGGTGGTCAAGAGCTGGCCCTCCCAGTGGTGCCTGGAGGCCAACAGCCTCGCCATCCAGGTGCACGGCGGCTACGGCTACACCCGCGAGTACGCCGTGGAGCAGTTCTACCGGGACAACCGGCTCAACCCGATCCACGAGGGCACCCACGGCATCCACGGGCTGGACCTGCTCGGCCGCAAGGTGGTGATGGACGGCGGGGCGGGGCTGCGCCTGCTGGCCGGGACGGTCGCGGCGACGGTCGCCCGGGCCGAGGCCCTCGGCGGGGAGGCCGGAGAGTACGCGGCGCGGCTGGACGCGGCCGTCCGGCGCGTCGTCGAGGTCACCGAACGGCTCTGGGCGACGGGCGATCCGGAGACCGCGCTGGCCAATGCCACCGTCTACCTGGAGGCGGTCGGCCACACCGTGGTCGCCTGGCTGTGGCTGGAGCAGCTGCTCGCCGCCGAGGGCGGCAGCGGCCGCCCCTTCTACCAGGGCAAGCGGCACGCCTGCCGGTTCTTCTTCCGCCATGAACTACCCAGGACGGAGGCGCAGTTCCGGCTCCTGGAGAGCCTGGACCGGACCGCCGTGGAGATCCCCGACGACGCGTTCTGAGCACCCTCTACGACCGCAGCGCGGCGTACGTCGACGTGGTGAGGTACGCCGTGGTGAGGGCGGCGGCCTCCCGGAGGGCCTCGGCCCAGGGCGCGGGCGCGAGCCGGGCGGCGAGCAGGCAGGCGAACAGGATGTCGCCGGCGCCGACGGTGAGCGGCTGCCCGTTGATGGTGGGGGCGGGCTGGTGGAGCAGGTCGCCGCCGTCCCCGGGGACGAGCACCGAGCCCTGGGCGCCGAGGGTGACGAGGGCATGGCCGTCGGCGGTGACGAGCTTGCGGGCGGCGGCGATCGCCCCGTGCTCGGCCAGCCCGGGCAGGCCGGACGGCTCGGGGAGTCCGGGCAGCTCGGTGCCGGCCCAGAGCGAGAGTTCGCGGGCGTTGAGCGAGACGAAGGCGGCCTGCTCGCCGTCGGGGACCAGCTTGTGGACCTCGGTCGGGTCGGCGGAGAGCAGCCAGAACGGGACGCCGCGCTCGCGGGCGGTGGCGGCCAGCCAGGCCAGGGTGGCGGGGTGGCCGTCGGTGCCGGACACGATGACCGACGCCTGGTCGAACAACTCGGGCCGGGTGCTGAGCAGTTCGGGGGTGAGCAGGTCGAGCGCCTCCTGCCCGACGAAGTGCTTGTCGACGACCGAGCCGTCCACCAGCTGGGCCTCGAACAGCGGCAGCGGGGTCGGGACGGGCAGGGCGATCCGGTCGACGCCGTGGGCGGCGAGGTGCGCGGCCACGGCGGGGGCGAGGTCGCCGGTGTAGTCGGCGGTGAGGAACAGCGGGTCGCTGCCGCGGGCGGCCATCGCACACGCGACGTTGTGGATGACGCCGCCCCAGCGCAGGGCCGCGGGCGGCAGGGCGCGGCCGACCGGCCCCTCGTGGAGGTAGTCGAGGGTGACGGTGCCTATCAGCAGGGGGCGCTTGGTGGTCATCTGCGGTCCAGTAGTTCGGCGAGGTGGAGGCTCTCGCGGTGGGCGAGCTGGTCGAGCTGGGTGCGGCAGGAGAAGCCGTCGGCGAGCAGGTCGGTGTCCGCGCCGGCGGCGCGCACGGCGGGCAGCAGCGAGGTTTCGGCGACCTGCACGCTGGTCTCGTAGTGGCCGCGTTCGGCGCCGAAGTTCCCGGCCAGCCCGCAACAGCCGTCCACCGCCCGGACGGTGGCGCCGGCCCGGGTGAGCAGCTCGCGGTCGGCGGCCCAGCCGAGGACGGCGCGGTGGTGGCAGTGCGGCTGGGCGAGGACCTGGGTGCCGGTGAGCGGCGGGGGCGTCCAGCCGGGGGTGTCGGTGAGCAGTTCGGCCAGGGTGCGGGTGGCCCGGGCGACGGCGGCCACGGCCGGGGTGGCGCCCAGGAGTTCGGCGGCGTCGCCGCGGAAGACGGCGGTGCAGGACGGCTCCAGCCCGACGACCGGGACGCCGGCCTCGGCGTGCGGGGCGAGGGCGGCGACGCTGCGGCCGAGGGTGCGGCGGGCGAGGTCCAGCTGTCCGGTGCTGATGGTGGTGAGGCCGCAGCAGAGCTGCCGGTCGGGGATCCGCACCCGGTAGCCGGCCCCTTCGAGGACCCGTACGGCCGCCTGGCCGACCTGCGGGGCGAAGTGGTTGGTGAAGGTGTCGACCCAGAGCAGCACCGGCTCGCCGGTGGCGGCCGGCCGGGGGCGGGCGGCGAACCACTGGCGGAAGGTCCGGGGGGCGAAGCGCGGGAGGTCCCGGCGCGGGTCCACCCCGGCGGCCCGCCGGCCCAGCCGGCCGAGCGGCCCGGCCAGGGCGCGGTTGGTGAGCCCCGGGGCGAGGGCGGCGAGCCGGGCCCAGTACGGGAGCAGGCCGAGCGAGTAGTGGGAGGCGGGGCGCAGCCGGCCCCGGTAGCGCTGGTGGAGGTACTCGGCCTTGTAGGCGGCCATGTCGACGCCGCTGGGGCAGTCGGAGGAGCAGCCCTTGCAGGCCAGGCAGAGGTCCAGGGCCTCGGCGAGTTCGGGGGCCTGCCAGCCCCGCACCAGGGTGCCGTTGACCATCTCCTGGAGCACCCGGGCGCGGCCCCGGGTGGAGTCCTTCTCGTCCCGGGTGGCCAGGTAGCTGGGGCACATCACGGAGTCCGGGGCGGGGCTGGGGGCGCGGCACTTGCCGACGCCGGTGCAGCGGTGGACGGCCCGGGTGAAGTCGCCGCCGTCGCGCTGGTGGGCGAGGGCGAGGCCGGTGCGCAGCGGGGCGGCGGCGGGGATCCGCAGGTCGGCGTCGAGCGGGGCCGGGTGCACCAGGACGCCGGGGTTGAGCAGGCCGTCGGGGTCGAAGACGGCCTTGACCGCGCCGAAGGCCTCCAGCGCGGCGGGGGAGTACATGTGCGGGAGGAGTTCGCCGCGGGCGCGGCCGTCGCCGTGCTCGCCGGACATCGAACCGCCGTGCCGGCCGACCAGTTGCGCGGCCTGCTCCAGGAAGGAGCGGAACACGGCCGGGCCGCCCGGCCGTTCGAGCGGGAAGTCGAGCCGGACGTGGACGCAGCCGTCGCCGAAGTGCCCGTACGGGATGCCGGTGAGGCCGTGCTCGGTCAGCAGGGCCTCGAACTCCCGTAGGTAGGCGCCGAGTCGGTCGGGCGGGACGGCGGCGTCCTCCCAGCCGGGGTGGGCGCGGCCGGTGCGGGCGACCAGGCCGGCGCCGTCCTCGCGGATCCGCCAGAGCGCCGCGGCCTCCGCCGGGTCGGTGATCAGCCGGGAGTCCAGGGCCCCGGCGGCGGCGATCACCCGGGCCGCGCCGGCCCGGGCCTCGGCCGCCGTGTCGCCGGGCACCTCGACCAGCAGCCAGCCGCCGCCGCGCGGCAGTCGGGGCAGGGCGGCGGCGCCGCGCAGTCCGCGGACGATGTCGACGATGCGCCGGTCCAGGCCCTCGACGGCGACCGGTGCGCAGGGCAGCAGTCGGGGGACGTCGTCGGCGGCGTCCGCCATGTCGGGGTAGCCCAGCACCGCCAGGGCGGTCGCGGCCGGGACGGCGGTGAGCCGTACCCGGGCCCCGAGCAGGACGCCGAGGGTGCCCTCGGAGCCGGTGAGGGCGGCCGGGAGGTCGAAACCCCGTTCCGGCAGCAGGTGTTCGAGGGAGTAGCCGGACACCTGCCGCCCGAACCGGCCGAGTTCGGTGCGGATGACGGCCAGCCGCTCCCGCACCACGCCGGAGAGCGCGGTGAGGGTGGGCGAGCCGGTCGGGTCCGCGCCCCTGCGGGCGGTGAGGCGTTCGCCGGTGCCGGTGACCACGTCCAGTTCGGCCACGTTGTCGGCGGTGCGCCCGTAGCCGAGCGCGCGGGAGCCGCAGGCGTTGTTGCCGATCATCCCGCCGATGGTGCAGCGGCTGTGGGTGGACGGGTCGGGGCCGAAGCGCAGCCCGTGGGGGGCGGCGGCCCGCTGCAGGTCGTCCAGGACGACTCCCGGGTCCACCACCGCTGTTCGGGCCTCCGGGTCGATCGAGTGCACCCGGTTCAGGTGGCGGGAGAAGTCCAGCACGATGCCGGGGCCGACCGCGTTCCCGGCGATCGACGTGCCGGCGCCCCGGGCCGTCAGCGGAACGCCGAGCGAGCGGCAGACCTCCAGTGCCGCCACCACCTCCTCGGCGTCGCGCGGGAACGCGACGGCGGCCGGGACGATCCGGTAGAGCGAGGCGTCACTGGAGTACTCCGCTCTGCGCCGGGTGGAGCCGTCGGCCCCGACCCCGGCGTGGCGGAGCGCGGCGGTCACCTCGCCCGGCTCGATCACGTCCCCAACTCCCATGAGCTATAGCCTAGTTCTTTGATGCCCCGACCAGCCCGACCCGCTCCAGCAACTGCGGTTCGGGCAGCGCGGCGTGGAACTCCTCGACGGCCGCGGTGAGCCGCTGCTCGGGCTTCGGGGTGTCCGGGCGCCCGCCGAGCCACAGCGCGGTGAGCGCCTGGTAGACCTCGGCGGTGGCCGTCACCAACCGGGCGCTCAGGCGCTCGGGCCGCGGCCACTGGGAGCGCGGCGTGCCGTTGCGCACGGCCGCCTGGACCTGGTCGCGCAGTCCGGGGTGGAGCAGCCGCAGCAACTCCTTGCAGACCGGGGTCCCGTGGAAGTAGAAGCGGTTCTCGTCCGGGGTGCCGACGTGGTCGATCAGCAGCGGACGGCGGTGCTCGTCGAAGCCGTACTCGGCCTTGCCGTCCGCGAGCCGCAGCCCGACCGTGCCCGCGTGGGCGGTCAGCACCCCGGCGACGGTGCGGGTCAGCTCGGCGATCCCGGCCAGGTCGCCGGGGGTGACCCGGCCGACCAGGGCCGCCTCCTCGGCGGTGACGAAGCGGTCGGTCTCCTCGAACTTGGTGGTGAACTCCACCATCGGGGCGGCCAGCCAGGGTGCGCCGTCGGCGCCGTACGGGGGCACCAGGGCCCGGTCCAGGGTGCCGGCGGCGGTGCGGCGGTGCACGGACGACTCGCGCGGCAGCGCGTTGCGGTAGACCACCTGGAGCGGGATCATCCCGGCCGGGCCGGTGGCGGCGTTGCGGCCCGCGAGGTCGATGTCCAGCAGCCGGATGCGCAGCGAGCGCTCGTCGACCTGCTCCACGAAGTGGGTCGCGATGCCGGCCGCCTCCAGCAGCCCGAAGGAGTGCACGGCCATGGTGGCGGAGGCGATGCCCTTGCCGGGGATCTCGTCCGGCATCACGCCGAAGTCGTACACCGAGTAGCGGTCGGTGAAGGTGAGGATGCCGTCACCGGGGCGGCCGTCGGCCGGCGGGCGGAGGATTTCCAAGTCCTTGGTGGACCAGCGCTTCACAGGGACTCCAACAGATAGGGGCGGGCTCAGGCGGAGGCCGCGGACAGCGCGGCGCGGCCGCCGAGGGCGACGGAGAACTGGTCGGTGACCTGGGCCAGGGCGTCGGCGGCCGGCTCGGCGACCGCCACCGTGCCGTCCTCCCGCACGGTGATCTCGCGGTCGAGGGTGAACCATCCGGGGGTGACCTGCGCGGGACCCATCGAGGTGAGCACCGGGCGCAGCGCGTAGTCGATCGCCAGGACGTGCGCGGTGCTGCCGCCGGTGGCCAGCGGCAGCACCACCTTCCCGGCGAGGGCGTACTGCGGCAGCAGGTCGAGCAGGGACTTCAGCAGACCGGAGTAGGCGGCCTTGTAGACGGGCGTGCCGACCACGATCCCGTCGGCCGACTCGACGAGTCCGGCCACCGCCGCGATGGCGGGGTGCCGGGGGTCGGCGCCGAGCAGCGCCTCGGCCGGCAGCGACCGGACCTCCAACGGTGTCACCCGGTGGCCGTGGGCGGTGAGACGGGTGCCGAGGTGGCGCAGCAGGGCGGTGGTGCGGGACGTCGCGGACGGACTTCCCGAGATGGACAGCACGTGGGCCATGGCAGATCCTCCTCCGAGTGGCGTGGCGGCGAAGTGACTGGGCGGGCTGGGCGAGTTGGGCTAGTTGGGCGGGCTGGGCGGGCCGGGCGGGCCGGCCTCAGGAGACCAGGCCGCGCCAGTCGGTGCCCTCCGGGACGACCATGTTGGCGGAGGTCGCCTTGCCGTAGTCGGCGTCGGCCCCGAGCCCGGGCGGGGTGCCGCCGTTGGCGTGGGTGTCGAGGGCGTCCAGCATGTAGCGGCGGGCGCGGACGATGCCGCGGTCGCTCTTGCCCGGGTTCTCGATGGTCCGGTCGACGATCGGGCCCATGCTCTCCTGCACGGCGACGTCCTGGAGCACCAGGCCGCGGATGCCGGAGAAGCTGCGGCCGTCGGCCATCGCGGCGCGGTCCTGGCCCCAGAGGTTCTCGCGGGTGTAGCCCTCGCGGATGTTGTCGGGGTTCAGCCGGTCGAGGTCGAGGCCGAACTGCCCGGCGAAGTACGTCGGGTCGACGGGCTTGTCGTCGTTCCACCACAGGTACCACATGATGGTCTGGTGGTCGTTGACGGGCACCCAGGCGTGCCAGAGCCGGTCACCGGTGGGCAGTTCGGGCACCACGGTGTACCAGGGCATGGCGAACGGCTTGATCCGCACCAGTGAGTCACCGGAGGACAGCGAGCGGATCGCGGCGTAGCGCAGCCCGTACGGCTGCTCGTCGATCTCGTCGCGCGGGGCGGTGTCGTCCAGCAGGTCGCGCAGCGGGCCGTTGCGGGCCTCGGTCTCGTGCAGCAGTGAGACGTGCGCCGAGTCGATGTCCGCCTCGACGCCCTGGAACCAGTTGCAGTCCACCAGCGCGACGGTGGCGAAGACCTGCTCGGCCGGGAGCTTGGTGAAGGGGAACGCCGGGAAGGGGTTGGGCTCCCGGCCGGTGCCGCCGAGCCACACCCAGATGACGCCGCCGGCCTCCACCACCGGGTGGTGCTTGAGCGAGACCCGGGAGGCGAACCGGCCGCCGTCCTCGGGCTCCGACGGGGTGTCCAGCACCTTGCCGGAGACGTCGAACTTCCAGCCGTGGTAGACGCAGCGCAGCGCGCAGTCCTCGTTCCGGGCCAGCGCCAGCGAGGCGCCGCGGTGCGGGCAGGCCTCGTCGAAGCAGCCGACCCGGCCGTCCGCGCCGCGGAACAGCACGTACTTCTCGCCGAGCAGCTCGACCGGGACGGGCGCGCCGCCGGGCTCGGCCAGCCGCTCGCTGCGCATCACCGGAAGCCAGTACTCGCGGAGCATCCGGCCCATGGGCGTGCCCGGTCCGACCCGGGTCAGGGATTCGTTGACCTTCCGCGTAGCCACTGGTGGCCTCCGTTTCGGTGGTCGCGACCTGCGATCGCGATGATCGGCTTCCACTCCTGAGACGAATCGGCGATCGCGGATGTGACACCCCAGGTGAGGAGCGGTCCGACGGAATGCGGTGATTGACGGTGCGTCCGGAACCGGTCCAAGATTGCATCGCCGCGGGCCCCGCAGCCGCTTCCGGTTGCCCCGGACACGCCCCAGGGGCGTGACGCGCCGACGACCGGCCATGCCCCCGAATCCAGCGACCCCCCGGACCCCGTGTTCCGCGTGCGGACCGGCGCGCCCGTGACCGTGATCGACGATCAACCGGAGGTCCCACCATGGCACTTGACCGACCCGACCGAAGCGGTGCCGTCCGGGTGTCCGCTCCGGCCCGGCTGAGCTTCACCCTGATCAGCCTCGACGGCAGCTCGCAGCGCCGCAACGGCATCGCCGCGATGGCCGTCGACCGGCCCGGCCTGACCGCCGAGGTGCGGGAGGCCGCGGACGGGATCGTCGCGGTGACCGGCACCGCCGAGGAGACGGCGCGCGAGCTGACCGCCGCCGTGGAGACCCTGCGCAAGCTGTGGGACGGTCCGGCCGCCCGGGTCGACGTCCTCGAAGCGCTGCCCCAGCACAGCGGTTTCGGCTCCAAGACCAGCACGCTGCTGGCCGTCGGCCAGGCCTACGGACGGCTGTGCGGGCTGGAGCCGGACCAGCGGGAAGTGGCCCGCGTCCTCGGCCGCGGCCGGACCTCGGGCGCCAGCACCGGGCTGTCCGCGTACGGCGGCTTCCTGGTCGACGGCGGCCACGTCAACCCGCCGGACTTCGCCGAGCAGCCGCAGAAGTACCTGCGGCCGAGCCGCTTCGCCCAGCAGGTGGCGCCGCCGAAGCCGGTGGTCCGGCTGGACTTCCCGGACTGGCCGATCCTGGTGCTGCTCACCCACGGTCGCCACCTGGGCGGCCAGGAGGAGCTGGACTGGTTCCACTCGGTCACGCCGATCCCGGCCGAGGAGTCCTGGCGCACCTCCCACCTGGTCTTCATGGGGCTCGCCCCGGCCGTCCTGGAGCAGGACTTCGACGCGTTCTGCGCGGCGGTCAACGAGATCACCTTCACCGGCCACTTCAAGCAGGCGCAGATCGCCTTCCAGGGCGAGGCGGTGCAGAGCGTGCTGGAGGCCGGCCGGGCCGCCCCGTCGGTGGACGCGATCGCGCTCAGCGTCACCGGCCCGGCCTGCTTCGCCTTCACCCGGCGCCCGCAGGACGCCGAGCGGTGGGCCTGGGAGCTGAAGAACCGCGGCCTGATCCGGGACTTCTGGTTCACCCGGGCCAACAACCAGGGCCTGACCACCACCGAGGTCTCCTGACCCGGAGCCCCACCGCACCGGAGGCCCCGGAGGACCCGGAGCCCCACCGCACCGGAGGCCCCGGAGGACCCGGAGCCCCACCGCACCGGAGGCCCCGGAAGACGCCGTGCGGAAGACCGCGCGGACGACACCCCACCCGAAAGCAGGGCAATGAAGACCGACATCCCCGACGTCCTGGCCGCTCGCTACGCCTCGCCCCAGCTGGTCGAACTCTGGTCGGCCGAGCACAAGATCGTGCTGGAGCGCCGGCTGTGGCTGGCCGTGCTGAGCGCCCAGCGCGACCTCGGCATAGCCGTCCCGGACGGCGTGGTGGCCGACTACGAGAAGGTCCTGGACCGGATCGACCACGCCTCCATCGAGGCGCGCGAGCGGGTCACCCGGCACGATGTGAAGGCCCGGATCGAGGAGTTCAACGCCCTGGCCGGGCACGAGCACATCCACAAGGGGATGACCTCCCGGGACCTCACCGAGAACGTCGAGCAGCTGCAGATCCGGGAGAGCCTGCTGCTGGTGCGCGGCCGCTGCGTCGCGCTGCTGACCAGGCTGGGGGCGCTGGCCGCCGAGCACGCCGAGCTGGTGATGGCCGGCCGCTCGCACAACGTGGCCGCCCAGGCCACCACGCTGGGCAAGCGCTTCGCGACCGTGGCGGACGAGGTGCTGGCCGGCCTGGTGCGGCTGGAGGAGCTGGTCGAGCGCTACCCGATGCGCGGCATCAAGGGCCCGATGGGGACGGCCCAGGACATGCTGGACCTGCTCGGCGGCGACACCGGGAAGCTCACCGAGCTGGAGGACCGGGTGGCCGGCCACCTCGGGTTCGCCCACCGCCTCACCAGCGTCGGCCAGGTCTACCCGCGCTCGCTCGACTACGAGGTGCTGAGCCTGCTGGTGCAGCTGGCGGCGGGCCCGTCCTCGCTGGCCAAGTCGATCCGGCTGATGGCCGGCGACGAGCTGGTGACCGAGGGCTTCGCGGAGGGCCAGGTCGGCTCCTCGGCGATGCCGCACAAGATGAACTCCCGCTCCTGCGAGCGGATCAACGGCCTGATGATCGTGCTGCGCGGGTTCGCCTCGATGGCCGCCGAGCTGTCCGGCGACCAGTGGAACGAGGGCGACGTGTCCTGCTCGGTGGTGCGCCGGGTCGCGCTGCCGGACGCCTTCTTCGCCTTCGACGGCATGCTGGAGACGCTGCTGACCGTGCTGGACGAGTTCGGCGTCTTCCCGTCGATGGTCGGCGCCGAGCTGGAGCGCTACCTGCCGTTCCTGGGCACCACCAAGATCCTGATGGCGGCGGTGCGCGCGGGCGTCGGCCGGGAGACCGCGCACGAGGTCATCAAGGAGCACGCCGTCGGCGCGGCCCTGGACATGCGCTCCGAGGGCGGCGACAACCACATGCTGGCCCGGCTCGCCGCGGACGACCGACTGCCGCTGGACCGCGCGCAGTTGGACGCCCTGCTGGCCGACCGGATCGGCTTCACCGGCGCCGCCACCGACCAGGTCGCGGCCGTGGTGGCGCGGATCGAGGAACTCGCCGCCCGCCACCCCGAGGCGTCCGGCTACCGGCCCGCCCCGCTGCTCTGACCACCTCCCCGTCCCGAGCCCGCTCGACCCCTGAGGATTGGACTGCCGTGCGACAGGTTGAAACCGACTCCCTGGTGATCGGCTCCGGCGGTGCCGGACTGCTGGCGGCCTGCCGCGCCGCCGACGCCGGGCACCGGGTGCTGGTCCTCGAACGCACCCCCGCGCTGGGCGGCACCACCGCCGTGTCCGGCGGCATGATCTGGGTGCCCGACAGCTCCGTGATGCGCGAGCACGGCATGCCCGACTCCGCCGAGGACGCGCTGCGCTACCTGGAACTCGTCACCGAGGGCGAGGTCGAGCGGTGGCGGCTGGAGCAGTACGTCGAGGCGGCGCCGCGGGTGGTCGACTACCTGCACGCCGAGACGCCCGTCCGGCTGTTCCCGATCGACCGGCCCGACTACCACTCGGACTGGCCCGGCGCCCGGGACGTCGGCCGCACCCTCGACAACGTGCCGTTCCCGACCGCCGACCGCCCCGGCCTGCTGGAGCGGATCAGGAAGGGCAGCCACTTCGACGCCGTCACCTACGACGAGCGGCACCGCTGGCAGATCCCCGGCCGCTACGACCACGAGCTGGTCGCCCGCCGCAAGGCCGAGGGCGTCGTCACGGTGGGCGCCGCGCTGGTGGCCGGCCTGGTGGCGGCCTGCGACGACCGCGGGGTGGCCTTCGAGACCGGGGTGCGGGCCGGCGAGCTGCTGGTCGAGGACGGCCGGGTGGTCGGCGTCCGGGCCGAGGGCGCGGACGGCCCGGTCGAGTACCGGGCGCGGGCCGGCGTGGTGCTGGCCACCGGCGGCTTCGAGTGGAACGAGCGGCTCAAGCGGGCCCACCTCGGGCTGGCCGGGACGCGCCCGGTCAGCCCGCCGTGGAACCACGGCGACGGCCTGCTGATGGCGACCGTCCTGGGGGCGGCGCTCGGCACCATGTCCCAGGCCTGGTGGGTGCCCGCGGTGTCCGGCCAGGGCGAGGAGTACGACGGGGTGCCGATGTCCCGGCACCTGGTCGGCGAGCGCTGCCTGCCCGGTTCGATCCTGGTCAACCGGCACGGCCGGCGCTTCGTCAACGAGGCCGTCAACTACAACGACGTCACCAAGGCCTTCCTGGCCTTCGACCCCACTCGGCACGAGCGCCCCAACCTGCCCGCCTGGCTGGTCTTCGACGAGGCGTTCCGCCGCACCTACCCGATCGCCGGCGCGCAGCCGGGCGGCCCGGTGCCCGGCTGGTACACCAGCGCCGACACCCCCGCCGAACTCGCCCGGCTGATCGGGGTGGACGAGCAGGGCCTGACCGAGACCCTGGCCGTGTTCAACCCGGACGCCGTCCGGGGCGTCGACACCGCCTTCGGCCGCGGCGGGACCAGCCACGACCGCTACTACGGCGACCCGCTGCACGAGCCCAACCCGTGCCTGGCGCCGCTGGTCGAGCCGCCGTTCCACGCCGTCCGGGTCGAGCCGGGCATGCTCGGCACCAAGGGCGGCCTGGTCACCGACGAGCGCGGCCGGGTGCTGCGGCACGACGACACGCCCGTCCCCGGGCTGTACGCCTGCGGGAACGTCACCTCGCCGGTGATGGGCCCGGGCTACCCGGGCTCCGGCGGTACCCTCGGGCCGGCCCTGGTCGGCGGCTACCTGTGCGGGACGGCGCTCGGCAAGGAGGAGCAGCGGTGACCAGGATCGTCGTCGTCGGAGCCGGATCGATCGGCAGCTGCGTCGCCCTGCGGCTGGCCGAACAGGGCGCCGAGGTCGTCCTGGTGGACGCCCGGGAGCCCGCCGAGGGGCTCTCCGCCCACGGCTTCGGCTGGGTCAACGCGGTGGACAACGGGTTCGACCCCTACTACCGGCTCTCGGCCGAGGCCCTGCGCGCCCACGAGCGGCTGGCCGTCGCCACCGGCGGCGAGCCCTGGTTCTTCCGGCGCGGCAACCTGCACTGGGCCGACAGCGCGGAGGGGGCCCGGCGGCTGGCCGGCATCGCCGACGGCTACCGGGCCAAGGGCTACCCGGTCGAGGAGCTGGACGCCGAGCGGGTCCGGCGCGAACTCCAGCCGGGCCTGGCGCTCGACGGCCTGCACGGGCCGCTGTGGTACTACCCGGACGACGCCCACGTGGTCAGCGACCGGCTGGTCTCGGCCGTCCAGGAGCGGGCCCGGAGCCTGGGCGTCCGGCTGCGGATCGGGGACGCCGTCACCGGGCTGCTCGGCACCGACCGGGTGCGCGGCGTCCGGCTGGCCTCCGGGCAGCAGATCGAGGCGGACGCCGTGGTCGGCTGCGCCGGGCGCGGCACCCGGGAGCTGCTCGGCCACGCCGGCGCGGACGTGCCGCTGGTGGAGCCGGGGGACGACTCCGGGGTCACCGTGCGCGGGCTGCTGGTGCGGACCTCCCCGGTGCCCGTCCGGGTGGAGCGGGTGCTGCACGCGCCGCACCTGAGCATCCGTCCGCACAGCGGCGGGCGGCTGGTGCTGCACTGCCACGACGTGGACGAGGAGCTGACCGACGAGAGCCAGGGCCCGGCCGCCGCGGAGAAGGTGCTCGGGCGCCTCGCCGAGGTGCTGCCCGGCACCGCGGGGGCGGACATCACGGTGGAGGACGCCTTCGTCGGGGTCCGCCCGATGCCGGCGGACGGCATGAGCGTGCTGGGCTGGGTGCCCGGGGCCCGTTCGCTGTACGTGGTGGTGACCCACAGCGGGCTCACCCTGGCGCCGGTGCTCGGGGAGATCGTCGCGCGGGAGGTGCTGGGCGAGCCGTCCGAACTGGCGGCGGCGTTCCGGCCCGAGCGCTTCGCAGCGGTGTGAGACGGGACGAGGAGAGGAAGACGACATGGGCACGTTGGCAGTCACGGGGGCCGGGTGTGTGGTCTCCGGTGATCTCACCGCTCCGCTGGTCGACGGCGCGGACACCGTCCTGTGCGTGGACGGCCGCATCACGGCGGTGGGCCGGGCCGCCGACCTGGCGGACGGCCTGGCCGCCGCCGACCGGGTCCTGGACGCGGCCGGGGCCACGGTGGCGCCCGGCCTGATCGATTCGCACGGGCACGTCGCCTTCGGCGACTACTCGCCCCGGCAGAAGGCCGTGGACTACCTGGAGGGGTACGTCCACGGCGGCATCACCCGGACCATCTCGGCCGGGGAGGTGCACGTCCCCGGCCGTCCGCGCGACCGGGCCGGGGTCAAGGCGCTCGCGGTCGCCGCCCGGGCCTCGTACGACAACTTCCGCCCCGGCGGGATGCGGGTGCACGCCGGCAACGTGCTGCTCGAACCCACCCTGGACGAGGCCGACTTCGCGGAGCTGGCGAGCTGCGGGGTGTGGCTGGCGAAGTTCGGCTTCGGCGCCTACGAGAAGGCCGTGGACGGCGTCGAGCAGATCCGCTGGGCGAAGGCGCACGGCCTGACGGTGATGTGCCACGCCGGGGGCGCCAGCGCCGCCGGCTCCGCCTCGCTCGGCGCGGACGACCTGCTGGCGCTCGACCCGGACGTCTGCGGGCACGCCAACGGCGGCCCCACCGCGCTGCCCGACGCCGCCGTGGACCGGCTGCTGGCCGAGAGCCGGATGGCGCTGCAGATCGTCCAGGCCGGGAACCTCCGGGCCGGCCTGCGGATCGTCCGGCGGGCCGTGGAGGAGGGTGCGCTGGAGCGGATCGTGCTGGGCTCGGACACCCCCTCGGGCTTCGGGGTGATCCCGCTGGCGGTGCTGAAGACGGTGGTGGAGCTGTCCGCGCTGGGACCGGTGGAGCCGGCCCGGGTCTGGGCGCTCGCCACCGGCAACGTCGCCGACGTCTGGGGCCTGCCCGCCGGACGGCTGCGGGCGGGCGACGAGGCGGACCTCGTGCTCCTGGACGCGCCGCGCGGCTCGGCCGCGGACACCGCCCTGGAGGCCCTGGCGATCGGCGACATGCCCGGCATCTCGGCGGTGGTGACGGCGGGCGAGGTGCGCTTCCTGGCCAGCCGCAACACCCCCCGGGCGAGCCGTCCCGCGGTGCTCACCGAGCGTCCCGCCGTGATCACCGGGTAGGGTGGGCCCGTTCGCCCCACGCGGGACGCGAACGGGTCCAACGGCCCTGCGGTGCGCGGCCGATGACGTGAAATCGACGGAACGGCCGGATGAGACGGCCCGGTGGAACGCCGGATGGAACGGCCGGACGGAACGGCCGGACGGAACGAGGAGTGCTGAGGATGACGAGCGGGACGCAGACCCCCGGCCTGGCCGAGCTGCTGGGCGGCTACCGGCCCCAGGGCGCGGCCGAGACGGCGGACCACGAGCGGCTGCTGGGCCTGGTCGGCAAGCCCGACGCCTGGGACCGCGCGACCCCGCTGCACTTCACGGCCTCCGCCCTGATCGTCCACCCGGAGACCAAGCGGGTGCTGCTGCGCTGGCACGTCCGCCAGCAGGCCTGGCTGCAGGTCGGCGGGCACGGCGACCCGGGCGAGACGCTCCCGCTGGAGATCGCGCTGCGGGAGGGCCTGGAGGAGACCCACCTGACCGACCTGGTGCCGTGGCCGGACGCCACCCTGGTGCACCTCACCGTGGTGCCGGTGCCGGCCTCGCCCCGCGAGCCCGCGCACGAGCACGCGGACCTGCGGTTCCTGCTGGCCACCGGCACGCCGGAGAGCGCCCGGCCGGAGAACCCGGAGTCGCCGCTGGAGTGGCTCACGGTGGCCGAGGCGCGCGAGCGGACCACCGAGGAGAACTTCCGCGAGACCCTCGACCGGGCCGGCCGGCTGCTCGACACCCTCTGACGCACTGGGGCAACCGAGCCCGCGGACCCTGGGTGGGTCCGCGGGCTCAGCCGTGTGCACGCCCCGGTCACGCCGGGTCGAAGCCCAGCGTCCGCCCGTACAGGTCGAGTTCGGCCTCCAGGCAGCGCACCACGGTGTCCCGGCGGCGGAACCCGTGGCGCTCCCCGGGGAACAGCAGGTAGGTGTGCGGGAGCCCGGCCCGGACCAGCCGGTCCACCAGCCGCTCCGCCTGGGCGGGCGGGCAGATGCCGTCCAGCTCGCCCTGGAACAGCACCACCGGGACGTCCAGGCCCTCGGCCAGCCGGACCGGCGAGCGCTCCTCGTACGCGGCGCGCTGCTGCGGCCACGGGCCGATCAGGGCGTCCGTGTACCGGGACTCGAAGTCATGGGTGCCGCCGGTGCGCCAGGTGACCGGGTCCAGCACCGGGAAGTAGAGGCCGGCCGCCCGGTACAGCTCCGGCTCGGCGAGCGCCGACAGGATCGCCGTCCAACCGCCGGCGCTGGCGCCGCGGATGGCGATCCGGGCCGGGTCCGCCAGGCCCTCGGCGACCAGGGCGCGCACCGCCGTCGCGCAGTCCTGGACGTCCACCTGCCCCCAGCGGCCGCGCAGCCGCTCCCGGTAGGCCCGGCCGAAGCCGCTGGAGCCGCCGTACTGGACGTCCACCACGCCGATGCCCCGGCTGGTGAAGTAGCTGAACTCCTGGTTGCGCACCGGCTGGCTGCGGCTGTTGGGCCCGCCGTGGACGAACACCAGGTACGGCGGCAGCTCGCCGGCCGGCCCCCGGTACTCCGGGTGGTACGGCGGGTGGACGTAGGCGTGCACGGGGGAGTCCGGGCCCTGGAAGGTCCGCACCACCGGGCGGGAGGCGTACTCCTCGTGGGCCCGCAGCGGTGCCCGGACCACCTCGGCGGTGCCCCGGGCCGGGTCGACCAGCACCACGGTGCGGCGGTGCTCCGGACCGGCCACCACGGCCGCGATCCGCCGGCCATCGGTGGCCACCGAGGACCACTCGGTGTACGGGAGGTCGAGGTCGGTCAGCCCGCCGTCGGGGGCGAGCAGGCCGAGCCGGCGCCGGCCGGTGCCGTGGACGGTGGCGAGGGTGCCGTCGCGCAGCGGCAGCAGCCAGCGCAGGCCGATCCGCCACGGGGCCTCGCCGAACTCCTCCTCGGCCGGGTGGAGCGCGCGCACCACGCCGTCCGGCCCCAGGGCCGGTCCCAGCTCGTGGACGTTCCACCAGCCCTCCGGGTCGGAGACCGCGTACAGCCGCCCCGAGCCGTCGGCCGCCCAGTCGGCCTGCACCACGGCCTCGCGGGCGCCGCCCAGCAGCCGGACCGGCTCGTCGAGCGTGCCGTCGGGGCGGATGCCGGCGGCCATCAGCTCACTGCCGTCCCAGGGCATGTTCGGGTGGTCCCAGCCCAGCCAGCAGACCCGGCCGCCGTCGGGCGAGAGCCGTGGCCCCGTCAGAAAGGCGTGGGTGGCGGCCAGTTCGCGGACGGCCTTCGGGTCCTCGGCCGCGCCGCCGTCCAGCGGCAGGGCCACCAGGTGGCGTCGGACCTCGGTGCCGGCCTCGTCCAGGACGGTCTCGCGCAGCGACCACACCTCGGAGCCGCGCACCGCGAAGTCGCAGTAGCGCAGTTGGGTGCCGGCCGGCGGTTCGGGGCTCAGCGGGACGGGCTCCCGGCCGGGGGACCACCGGTAGAGCCGTTGGTCGCCGCGGTGGCTGAAGACCACCCCGTCGTCGGCCCGGTCGGACACCGCCGTCCACGGCCGGCCGCCGTACTCGATGACGCCGCTGCGCACGTCCCAGCCGGGCGGCAGCACCTGGACGGCGTTGCCGTCCGGGCCGCGCCGCATCAGGGCGTTGCGGCCGCCGTCCTCCGGGAGCACCTCCGTCCAGCAGGGGTCGGCTCCCAGGAAGCCGACCCACTCGACGAGGACCCCGCTGCGCACCACGTCGGCGGGGGTGACGGGGGAGGGCCAGGTGCCGTACGGCGCGCTTCGGGCGCGGTCTGCCATGCGTTCTCCTCGGCAGTCATGGGGGCCGGGTCGGGAACGGGGACCGGGGGGCGGGAGAGCACGGACGGGGCCGGCGGGTGCGTGCGGGCAGGGCGGAAGTCGCTTGCGCCGCAGGCGGGTTCGGTGACGTGGAACAGTCGGACGGCCGGCGCGGGAGTCCACCCGGGGCCGCCCCGGTCGGACTGATCATCCTGCCAGAGGCGGACCGGTCCCGCCCGAGGTCCGGACAAGTTTCTACCGGAAGGAAGGATTTCGGCCAAGCGGGTGCGCCGGGCGGGCCGGACCAGGGCGGTGGGTGTCCGGAGGACGAAACCGACGGGTGT
The DNA here is from genome assembly GCF_055571335.1 of Kitasatospora sp. NPDC030952. Lineage (NCBI taxonomy): Bacteria > Bacillati > Actinomycetota > Actinomycetes > Kitasatosporales > Streptomycetaceae > Kitasatospora > Kitasatospora sp. NPDC030952. The sequence continues at coordinate 246,369 of NZ_JBVIFM010000002.1, read as the reverse complement.
TCCACCCAGGATCGGAGAAGTCGCTAACTCACGTGCAACAGATGGCCTTTGACGGTGGAACAGCAGGTGTCCACGGGTGCCGCCGGCGAAGTGGCCGGTGATCGTCGGGGAGACGGCGCTGACCGGAAGAGACCTGTTGACATGTCTCTGAGGGCAAATCATGCTGGTGGTGAACCCGGGGGCGGCGTTGTCGACGGTGCCCGTGTTAACTGAGAATCCTGAAACCCGGTCCGGGGCCGGGACTGCGCGGCGATACCCATGCCGCCGACTCGGGATTCCCGTCAATTCTTCCGTGTGCTTCTCCGCAAACGGTCGCGTGCCACTCCGACGCGGCCCGCGGAGTCGTGCGCGGAACTTTCTGCGATCGGTTACCGTGCGAAAACCCTCGCACATTCCGCGTAACCGAACAGGTTTGACCACCGGTCAGGCCGGAGAGGCAATCGAAGGCCTCTCGGGTCATCGTTGGATCTGCTCGGCTTTCTCATCCGGCAAGGCAAAGTGGAGGGTCCTGTGGCGAAGCGCCATGTTCTTTTCGTGAACCTGCGGAGGATTCAGCGGGAGGGTCTCGAATCCCTGCTCGCGGCCCGTCGTCTCGGATATGGTGTGGTGCTTCTCGGCCGTTCCGTCCCGGAATTCGCGAAGCCACTCGTGGACGAATTCCGCCAGGTCGACACCTACGACCGGGAGGCCTCCCTGGCGGCCGCCCGGGAGCTCGCCAAGAGCTACGACCTGGCCGGCGTCGCCAACTTCACCGAGGTCGACGTCCAGCTGGTCTCGGCGATCGCCGCCGACCTCGGCCTGCGCGGCATGTCCGAGACCGCCGCGCTGCGGGCCCGCAACAAGTACGCGATGAAGGAGGCGCTGCGCCACCTCGGCGGCGTGCTCCCGCGCTTCGCCCGGGTCACCGGCCTGGACGAACTGCGCACCGCCCTGGACGAGGTCGGGCTGCCGGCCGTCGTCAAGCCCACCGGGGCCTCCGGTTCCAAGGGCATCTTCGAGCTGCGCGAGCCGGCCGACCTGGAACCGGCCATGGCGCGGCTGGCCGGCATCGCCCGGCCGGACTTCGACCCGGTGTTCCGCCAGTTCGGCGCGGAGTTCATCGTCGAGGAGTACCTGGAGGGCGACGAGCTGAGCGTCGAGGGCTTCGTCTCGGACGGCGAGGTGCACGTCGTCACCGTCACCGACAAGGTGACCAGCGTCCCGTACCACCTGGAGCTGTCGCACCAGGTCCCCAGCGCGCTGCCCGCCGACGCCTGGGCGGAGATCACCGCGACCACCAAGGACATCGTGGCCGGCCTGGGCTTCGACCACTGCGCCTTCCACCTGGAGGCCAAGTGGGGCGAGCAGGGCCTGCGGTTCATCGAGATCGCCGCCCGCCCGGCCGGTGACTACATCGGCTCGCACCTGGTGCCGCTGGCCACCGGTGTCGACTACTTCGAGAACGTCATCCGGGTCGCCACCGGGGACCCGCTGCGGCTGGAGCACGACCGGCGGATGAACGCGGGCCTGCGGTTCGTGCTCGCCGAGCGGGCCGGCCGCTTCGAGGAGGTCGGCGGCCTCCAGGGGCTCTGCGAGCAGGCGGGCTTCGACCACGTCTTCTACGAGGTTCCGGCCGGCACCGAAGTCGCCCTGCCGCCGGAGAACTTCGGCCAGCAGCGGGTCGCCGCGGTGATCGCCCGGCACGTCGACCGGGCCGGCCTGGAGGCGCTGCTGGACCGGGTGCCCGCCGAGACGGTGGCCCGGGTGACCGCGGCCGACGGCGAGTAGGCGCCGTGACCCCCCTGGCGCGGGGACGGCGCTCGTGAGGGCGGCGCTGGTGGGTTGCGGGCAGATGGGCCGGGCCGCCGCGTACGCGCTGGCGACCGGCCCGGACACCACCGAGCTGACGCTGGTCGACCGGGACCGCGAGCGGGCCGAGGAACTGGCCCGCTGGCTGGCCGGGTTCGGCGACCGTACGGTCCGGGTCGAGACCGACCCGGCCGACGCGCTCGCCGGGCGGGACGCCGTCGCCACGGCACTGCCGTGGGCGGCGACCCGGGCGGTGATCCGCACCGTGGTGCGCACCGACCCGAGGGTGCCGGTGGCCAGCATCACCCGGCCGCCGACCGAGGAACTCCCCGGTCTGGACGCCTGGTTCCGGGCGGCCGGCGCCACCGTGCTGCTGCCGCTCGGGCTCGAACCGGGCCTCACCGAGCTGCTCGCGGTGCACGTGGCCCAGCGCCTGGACCAGGTCGAGTCGCTGGAGATCTGCTGCGGCGGCGTGCCCGAGCAGCCGCGCGAACCGCTCGGCTACACCGCCTTCTTCGGCGGCGAGAACGACCACCACCTGCCGATCGCCCAGCGCGAGGCACTCGCCCTGAGCGGTGGCCGGCGGGTGCGGCACGCCCGGTTCTCCGGGGTCGAGACGCGGGAGGTCGACGGGGTCGGCCGACTGGAGGCCTACCACGACGGCATGGCCCCCTGGCTCGGCGAGCACCCGCTGCTGCGAGGGGCCGACTGCACCCAGAAGACCCTGCGCTGGCCCGGCTTCGCCCAGGCCGTCTCCGACCTGGCCCGGCTCGGGCTGCTGGCCGAGGACACGGTGGACGTCGACGGCGTCGAGGTACCGCCCAAGCGAGTGGTCGAACGGGTACTGGCCCCGCAGGTGCGCGCCCGGGCCGGCGACCGGGACCTGGTGGTCCTGGAGGTGACCGCGCACGGCAGGCTGGCCGGTGCGCCGGCCAGCCTGCGCAGCACCCTCCTGGACTCCGCGGACGAGGCGACCGGCCTCTCCGCGATGGCCCGCACCACCGGGTTCGCGCTGGCCGGGGCGACCGGGCTGCTCGCCGACCGGTCGATCACCGGCCCGGGCTGGCACAAACCGCACCGCACCCTGTCCGCCGAGCAGTTCGACGGACTGATGCGGTCGCTCACCGCCCGGGGAGTGACCTGGCTACCGGCGCACGAGATCGGCTGACCCAGCACCCTAGTGACTACGGGAGAGACAGCATGAGTGAGATGCCGGAGACTTTCGATCTGGTGGGTGTCGGCATAGGTCCCTCGAATCTGAGTCTCGCGGCACTGACGTCGGGGGAACCGGGCCTGTCGACCCTCTTCGTCGACCACAAGGAACGATTCGAGTGGCACCCCGGCCTGATGCTGCCGGGCGCCGAGATGCAGGTCCACTTCCTGAAGGACCTGGTCACTCCGGTCGACCCGACCAATCCGTTCTCCTTCCTGGCCTTCCAGGTGGACACCAAGCGGCTCTACCGGCTGCTGGTGACCGGCCGGTCCAAGGTGCCGCGCCGGGAGTTCGAGCAGTACTGCCAGTGGGCGGTGGCCGGCCTGGACAACCTGCGCTTCGGCGTGCGGGCCGAGAACGTCGAGTGGGACGGCGGCGCCTTCGTCGTCCACACCAGCGACGGCCTGCTCCAGGCCCGCAACCTGGTGGTGGGCACCGGCCTGTCGCCGCGACTGCCGCACAGCCTGCGCGGCCACGACCCGGAGAAGGTCTTCCACACCGACCAACTGCTCCGCCGGCCGCGCGACTTCGCCGGCAAGCGGGTCGCAGTGGTCGGCGGCGGGCAGAGCGGCGCGGAGGTGGTCAACTACCTGCTGGCCGGCGAGGACCGCCGCCCCGAGCAGATCCTCTGGGGCACCCGGCGGACCAACCTGCTCCCGCTGGACGACAGCCCGTTCGTCGACGAGCTCTACCTGCCGGACTACAGCCACCACTTCTACGGCCTGCCGGAGCAGGAGCGCGAGGAGATCGTCCAGCGGCTGCGCCTCACCAGCGACGGCATCTCCATCCCGCTGCTGGAGGACCTCTACCGCCGGCTCTACGACCTGGACCTCCTGGAGGGGCGCGGGCGCAGCTGCCGGATCCTGCTCGACCACACCCTGGAGGACCTCGAGGAGACCGACGACGGGCTGGTCATCGACTGGCGCCCGGCCCGCGGCGGGAAGTCGGTGCGGGAGGCGGTGGACATCGTCATCTGCGCCACCGGCTACGAGCACGCCATGCCCGACCTGCTGCTCGGCCTCAAGGACCGGCTCGCGATCAGCGACGGCCTGCCGGTGGTGGGGCCGGACTTCAGCCTCCAGTGGGACGGCCCGGCGGAGAACCGCATCTTCGTCCAGAACGCCGCGCGGCGGGAGTACGGGGTCGCGGACCCCAACCTCAGCCTGCTCGCCTGGCGCAGCGCGATGATCACCAACAGCCTGCTCGGCCGCCGGCGCTACGACACCGGATCGGTCAGTACGGCCCTGGACTGGGCCTCCGCCGGTCCGCAGGAGGCGGGCGACGCGCCCGTCGAACTCGCCCTGCACGCCCGGCACTGAGCCGCCGCCCGGCACTGAGCCGCCGCCGGGCACCGAGCCGACACCGGGCACGGGCCCGGCACGCACCGACCGAGCACCGAAGGCACCGACCGAGCACCAATGACTCCGGGAGAGGAGCCGGGGGCGAGTCCACCCCCACCACACGATGGACATCGTGACCGTTCCACGCACCGTCAACGAGATGGGGCTGCCGGACTTCGTCCGCAGCGTCCAGCCGGCCTGGGCCCAGAACCCCGAACTCCCCGTCAACGTCCGCAGGGTGACCCTGCGGCCCGGCGAGACCACCGCCCCGCACAACCACCACGACATCGAGGTCTGGGTGATCCTCGACGGCAGCGGCGAGGTCACCGCGGACGGCGAGACCGTGCCGGTGACGGCGGGCGACGCGCTGCGCATCCCGCCGCTGGGCGTGCACACCCTGCACAACCCGGCCGAGGACCGGCCGCTGTCCTTCCTCACCTTCTGGTGGGAGGACCTGGCCGCGTTCGACGCCGAGCACGAGCGGCGCGCCGCCCGCACCGCGCAGGCCGGGCGCCCCGTCCTGCTGCTGCCCTCCTTCCCGACGCCCAACGGGGAACTCCACCTGGGGCACCTGGCCGGCCCGTTCCTCAACGCCGACCTGCTGCGCCGCGGCCTGGCCGCGCGGGGCACCCCGGTCCGGCTGCTGCTGGGCACCGTCGGCCACCAGAGCCAGGTCGCGGCCGCCGCCCAGGAGCAGGGGCTGACGTTCTACCAGCTGGCCGAGCGCAACACCGACGCGATCCAGGAGGCGCTGGCCGCCGCCCGGGTCGAGTGGGACGTCTTCGTCCGGCCGTCCTCCCCGCGTTACCCGCAGGTGGCCCTGGAGGTGTTCGAGCGGCTGCGCGCCGACGGGACGGTGGTGGCCAAGACCGTCCAGGCCAACTACTGTGCCCCGTGCGGGACGTACCTGTTCGAGGCGTTCGTCGCGGGGGCCTGTCCGCACTGCGGCTCGCGGGACACCGCGGGCATCGAGTGCGAGGCCTGCGCGCTGCCGTTCGCCGACGACGAGCTGCTGGACCCGAGCTGCCGCGCCTGCGGTACGCCGGCCGAGCAGCGCGAACTCACCCGCTACTACATGCCGTTGGAGCCGCTGCGGGCCCGGCTGACCGGCTACCTGCGGTCGGTCTCGATGAGCGCCCGGCTGCGGTCCTACGTGGACCGGGTGCTGGCCGCCCCGCTGCCCGACCTGCCGGTGAGCACCGTCGCCGCGGACGGCATCCTGCTGCCCGCGGACCCGTCCGGCGCCACCGACGGCCAGCGGATGTACTCGGCCTTCGAACTGGCCGCGCGCTTCCTCACCGCGGTGGACGACCTGGCGGTCGGGCAGGGCCTGGCCGGCTGGGAGGAGTACGCCGAGGCCGAGGCGCCGCGCACGGTGCTGTTCTTCGGCTTCGACAACGCCTTCCTGCGCGCGGTGGTCTTCCCGGCCGTCCTGGGAGCGTTCACCGACAAGCTGGCGCTCGCCGACACCATGGTGTGCAACGAGTTCTACCTGCTCGACGGGCAGAAGTTCTCGACCGGGCGCAAGCACGCGATCTGGGGCCGGGACGCCTTCCGCCCGGAGACCAGCGACCAGCTGCGGCTCTACCTGGCCGCCACCAGCCCGGACATCCGGCGCCGGGACTTCGTCGTCGCGGACTACCGGGAGTTCGTCCGCACCGAGCTGCTCGGCGAGTGGGAGGGCTGGCTGGCCTCGGTCGACGCCCGGCTGCGCAAGCACTTCGACGGCGTGGCGCCGGAGGCGGGCAGCTGGAACGGCGAGGCCGAGCAGTTCTACGGCCGGATCCGCGCCTTCGCCGCCCGGCTGGCGAACGCCCTGGAGCCGGAACGGTTCTCCGCCCGCACCGCCGCGCGCGAACTGCGCGAGTTCGTGGCCGAGGCCCGCCGGTTCACCGAGGTCTGCGAGGACGTCCTGCTGGTGCAGCCGGTCTCGGCCACCGCGCGGACCTGCACGGCCCTGGAGCTGAGCGCCGTCCGGGCCCTGGCGGTGGCGGCCGAGCCGCTGCTGCCGGAGCTGTCCGCCCGCCTCGCACGGCAGTTGGGGGAGAGCGGCCCGGCGGCCGGGGACGCCCCCGTGCGGTGGGTCGCGCCCGGCACCGCGGTCGCCCTGACCGGGCCGTACTTCTCCGCGGACGCGCCGACCGGCCCCGCGCACTGACCCGGCCCCGCCGCACCTGACCCCCCGTCCCAGACCAGACCAGACCAGACCAGACCAGACCAGACCAGACCAGACCGGACCAGACCAGACCCGGCGCGCCGGCCGGCGATCCGCCGCACCCCGCGCCGAGCGCACCCTTGCCCCGCCCCATGTCCTGCCTCTGCCCTGCCCGATTCCGAAGGCCGTCCAGGCCCGTCCCGAAGGGTTGCCCGTGAACACCGAGAAGTCCGCCGCCCTGTACGCCCGCGCCGTCGAGGTCATGCCCGGTGGCAACAGCCGCACCGCCGTCTACAGCTCGCCCTACCCCGTCTACGTCCGTTCCGGCAGCGGCGCCCGGGTCACCGACGTCGACGGTGTCGAGCGGATCGACTTCCTGAACAACAGCACCACGCTGATCCACGGCCACGCCCACCCCGAGATGGTCGAGGCCATCGCGGGGGCGGTCGGCCACGGCACCAGCTTCGGCATGCCCACCCCGGTGGAGGTCGAGTACGCCGAGGCGCTGTCGGCCCGCAACGAGACCTTCGAGCACGTCCGCTTCACCAGCTCCGGCACCGAGGCCGTGATGATGGCCGTCCAGGCCGCCCGCGCCTTCACCGAGCGCCCGAAGATCGCCAAGATCGCCGGCGCCTACCACGGCGCCTACGACGCCGTCGCGGTCAACAACGACGGCTCGGGCAACCTGATCAGCCACGCCGTCACCGGCAACCCCCAGGGCGTGGTCGGCAACACCGTGGTCATCCCGTTCAACGACCCGGAGGGCTCGCTGGAGGTGCTGCGCAAGCACGCCGACGAGCTGGCCTGCGTGCTGATCGACCCGGTGCCGTGGCGGATCGGCCTGCTGCCCGCCAGCAAGGAGTGGCTGGACGCGCTGCGCGAGTTCTGTGACGCCAGCGGCGCGGTGCTGATCTCCGACGAGGTCGGCTCCTACCGGGTCGGCTACCACGGCGCGATGCAGCTGCTCGGCGCCGAGGCCGACATCACCGTCATGGGCAAGGTCATCGCCGCCGGCATGCCGATCGGCGCGGTGGCCGGCCGTCGCCGCTTCATGAGCGTCTTCGACCCGAGCAAGGGCAAGCCGGCCCTGCCGCACTCGGGCTCGTACAACGCCAACCCGGTCAGCATGAGCTCCGGCATCGCCGCGCTGCGGCTGCTCACCCCGGAGGCGCACGAGCGGATCGGCCTGCTCGGCGAGCAGGCCCGGGCCGGGATGCGCGCCGCCCTCACCGAGGCCGGCCTGGACTGGGAGGTCAACGGCCTCGGCTCGCTGTTCCGGGTGGTCGCCAACAGCGCCCCCGCCGGGTACGACAGCGCGGCCACCGCGATGAAGGCCCTGTACTGGAAGCTGCTGGAGAACGGCATCCACCTCGGTGACAGCGGCCTGGGCTGCATCTCCACCCCGATGGGCGAGGGGGAGATCGCCGAGTACTCCGCGGCGTTCGCCAAGAGCCTGGGCCAGGTCCTGGCCGAGGGCCGCTGACACGAGCCTGCGTCCGGTGCGGGGCCGCGGCCACGTCCGCGACCGCGGCCCCGCACCGGCACAGCCCTGGGAGGCAGCACCGTTGTCCCGCCCCGTCCAAGAGCGAGAACAAGCACCCGACGAGCAGCACGACGAGCGGTTCGAGAGCCAGCGCCCCCGGCTGATGGCGCTCGCCTACCGACGGCTCGGATCCGTCGCCGAGGCCGAGGACATCGTCTCCGAGGCGTGGCTGCGCTGGTCCGCCGCACGGAACGTGGAGAACCACGCCGCGTTCCTCGCCACCGTGGTCAGCCGGCTGTGTGCCGACCACCTGAAGTCCGCGCACGCCCGGAAGGTCTCCTACGTCGGCGCCCTGGTGCCCGAGGAGGCCCTGCCGAGCAGCGGCGAACCGCACGAACTGGTCGGCGACGAGGACGCGTTGGGCGGCCGGATGACCTGGCTGCTGGAACGCCTCGGCCCGGCCGAACGCGCCGTGCTGCTGCTGCGCCGCGCCTTCGACTACAGCCACCGGGAGATCGCCGCCGCACTCGGCATCAGCGAGGCCTACAGCCGCAAGCTGTACGGCCGGGCCTGCGACCGGCTGGCCGCCGACCGCTCCCGCTTCACCCCCGCGCCCACCGAGCGCACCGAGCTGACCCGGCGGTTCCTGGCCGCCAGCCGCGGCGGCGAACTCAAGCCGCTGGAGCACCTGCTCGCCGCCGCCATGGCCGCGTGACGCGGCCCCACCACCCTTCCACCCCCTGCCTGAGGAGACCCGCCATGCGACCCACCGTGGTCCTGATCGGCTCGATGTACGCCCCCGAAGCCGAGGAGCTGCTGGAGCAGCACGCCGACGTCCGCCGGGTGGACGACCAGGACCGGCCGGCGATCCTCGCCGCCGTCGCCGGGGCGCACGGCATCGTGGCCCGCTACCCCGCCCGGATCGACGCCGAGCTGATCGCCGCCGCCCCGAACCTGGTCGCCGTCCTCTCCAGCGGCCGCGGCGTGGACAACATCGACCTGGACGCGGCGACCGCGGCCGGCGTCGTCGTCGCCAACAACCCCGGTCTCGGCGGCAAGCCGGTCTCCGAGCACGCCCTCGGCCTGCTGCTGATGGTCACCCGCGGCCTCACCGCGATCAGCCGGGACGGCATCGAGAAGGCCTGGGACGCCCGCCTGACCACCCACCGGGTCGAGCTGACCGGCAAGGTGCTCGGCATCGTCGGCCTCGGCAACGTCGGCGGCTGGATGGCCCGCCGCGCCCACGGCGGCTTCCTGATGCGGGTGCTCGCCTACGACCCCTACGTCTCCGCCGAGAAGATGGCCGAGGTCGGCGCCGAGAAGGTCGAGACGCTGGAGGAGCTGCTCTCCCGCGCCGACTTCGTCACCTGCCACCCGGAGCTCAACGACGAGACCGAGCAGATGTTCAACGACAAGACCTTCGCGCAGATGAAGCCCGGCGCGTACTTCATGAACACCTCGCGCGGCCGGGTCGTCGACGGCGCGGCGCTGGCCCGGGCGCTGCGCAGCGGCCACCTCGGCGGCGCGGCCCTGGACGTCTACGAGGACGAGCCGCTGGCCGCCGACAGCGAGCTGCTGGACATCGAGAACCTGGTGCTCAGCGCGCACATCGCCGACTTCACCGTGGAGACCAAGCGGGCCCTGGCCCTCTCCGCCGCCACCCAGCTGCTGAGCGCGCTGGAGGGCAAGCAGCCGCCGGCCGTCCTCAACCCGGACGTCTGGGGCCAGGCCGCCGAGCGGCGCCGCGCCCTGCTGGCCTGACCACCGTACCGACGCCGAGCTGAGGGAGTTTCGTCGTGCTGAAGGCAATCGTGGGCCTCAACTGGGGTGACGAGGGCAAGGGAAGAATGGTCGACAACCTCTCCGCCGAGGCCGACTACACGGTTCGCTACCACGGCGGCAGCAACGCCGGTCACACGATCCACACGGACCAGGGGAAGTTCAAGCTGCACAGCCTGCCCAGCAGCGTGCTGCACCCCACCGTCACCGGCGTGCTGGGCCCCGGCATGACCGTCGACGTCGAGGGCTTCCTCGGCGAGTTCGAGGCGATCCGGGACCAGGGCGTGACGGCCGACCGGCTGCTGGTCGCGGACGCCGCCTCGATCTGCTTCCCGTTCCACCGCGACCTCGACGGCGCCGAGGAGGAGCGGCTCTCGGACGGCCGGTACGGCTCCACCCGGCGCGGCATCTCGCCGGCCTACGGCGACCGGGTGATGAAGAAGACCCTGCTGGTGCGGGAGCTCTACGACCGGGAGAACCTGCCCGACCGGCTGGCCGCCGTGCTGGACTGGGCGAACGAGCGGCTGGTGCGGATCTACGGCGGAACGCCGCTGCGCCTGGAGGAGGTCACCCGCTGGGCCCTGGAGGTCGCCGATCGGCTGGAGCCGCACGTCGTCGACGCCACCGAACTGCTCGGCAAGGCCCTGGACGACGGCGCCTCCGTCATCGCCGAGGGCCAGCTCGGCGCCCTGAAGGACCTGTACTACGGCATCTACCCGTACACCACCTCGTCCACCTGCCTGGCCGGCCACGCGCCGGTGGGCATCGGCGTCCCGTGGGCGCGGGTGGACCGCACCGTCGGCGTGACCAAGGCCTTCTCCTCGTGCGTCGGCGCCGGGCCGTTCGTCACCGAGTTCGACGAGGAGCGCGCCGACCGGCTGCGCCGCCAGTGGGGCGAGTACGGCTCCACCACCAACCGGCCGCGCCGGCTCGGCGCCTTCGACGCGGTGGCGACCCGCTACGGCGTGCGCGTCCAGGGCGCCGACGAGGTCGCGATCACCAACCTGGACCAGCTCAGCGGCACCGGCGAGCTGGACCTGTGCGTGGCGTACGAGCGGGACGGCCGCACGGTACGGGAGTTCAGCCCCCGGCCGGCCGAACTCGACGCCAGCACCCCGGTGTACGAGACCCTGCCCGGCTGGGACGACGACATCTCCGGCGTCCGCGGCTACGAGCAACTCCCGGCCGGCGCCCGGCAGTACGTCGAGGCGATCGAGGAACTGCTCGGGGTGCCGGTGCGCCACGTGTCGGTGGGCTCCCACCGGGACGCGCTGATCGAGATCAAGTAGCCGACCACTCGAGGTCACCCGAGATCACCCGGGATCACCCGAGATCACTCAGACCACTCAAGGAGGATCGCTGACATGCTGGCCGTACTCGCGGTGAGCGACAAGCGGAACATCGAGCCGCTGGCCGCCGGACTGCTCCGGCTGGGCTGGAGGGTCGCGGCCACGGAGGGGACGTACCGGCTGCTGCGCGACGCGGGCCACCAGGTCGAGAACATCGCCGACCTGGCCGGCGTCCCGACCCTGCTGGGCGGCCGGGTCAAGACCCTGACCGTCTCCGTGATGGGCGGCATCCTGGCCCGGGAGACCGAGTCCGACCTGCGCGAGATGGCGGAGTACGGCATCCCCCGGATCGACCTGGTCTGCAACAACTACTACCTGCTGCCCGAGCCGCAGCCGGGCCTGGAGCCGGCCGGCTTCCGGGAGAAGGTCGACGTCGGCGGGCCCGCGATGCTGCGCGGGGCGGCGAAGAACTTCGAGCACGTCATCCCGCTCAGCGACCCGGACGACTACGACGAGGTGCTGAAGCTGCTGGAGCAGGGCGGCGGCAGCCCGTCCGCCGTCCCGGTGGAGCGCCGGCTGGCGCTGGCCGGCAAGGCGTTCCGGATCAGCAGCGCGTACGACGCCTCGGTGGCGGAGCTGTTCGGGGCGAGCGGAGGCCGGTCGTGACCGGACTGGCGCTGGTCTACCAGCTGCCCGAGGAGCTGCTCGCCGGGCCCGCCGCCGGGATCGTCGCGGCGGCCGGGAGGGCCGAGGAGGCCGGGGTGCACGCCCTGCTCCTCGGCGACCGCCCGGCCGCCCGGCCCGGCCGGGCCGCCCCGCCCGCCGCGATCGTCACCGCCTCGATGCTCGCGGTGCGCACCCGGCGGATCGGCCTGGTGATGGACGCCGCGCCGGCCTACTACGAGCCGTACAACCTGGCCCGGATGGTCGCCTCGCTGGACCACATCAGCGGCGGCCGGGCCGGCTGGCGGGTGGTGACCGGCCCCGACCCGGAGGCGGACGCCAACCACCGCCGGGACGGCGTCGACCCGGCGGACGGCCGGGAGGCCCGGGCCGCGGAGTTCCCGCCGCTGCTGCGCGACCTCTGGGACACCTGGGAGGACGGCGCGTTCGTGCACGAGAAGGACACCGGGCGGTTCATCGACCCGGACCGCGTCCACGTGCTGGACCACGTGGGCCCGGTGCTGCGGGTGCGCGGGCCGCTCAACCTGGTCCGCCCGCCGCAGGGCCACCCGGTGGTGCTGGCCCCGGCCGGCGAGCCGCTGCTCGCCGCCGAGGCGGACGTGCTGGTCGCCGGGGCGCCCGACCGGGCGGCGGCCGCGGACCGGCCGCAGCTGGCCACCGTCACCCCGTTCGTCGCGGAGACGGCGCAGCGGGCCCGCGAACTGCACGCGGCCGCGGGCGCCCCGCGGTCGGACGACGGGCACGCGGTGCTGGTCGGCGACCCGGCGCAGGTGGCCGGGCAACTCGCCGCCTGGGCCGACCGCACGCCGCTGGACGGCTTCCTGCTGCGGCTCCCGCAGCCCGCCGGCGTGGCGGCGTTCACCGACCTGGTGCTGCCCGAACTGCGGGCCGCCGGGCGCTACTCCGGCGCGTCCGGGGCGGGCACCCTGCGCGAGCAGCTGGGGCTGGCCCGGCCCGCCAACCGGATCGTCGCCCGGCTCACCGCCGCCGGCGCGGAGAGGAGCTGACGACGTGTCCGAGCGAGAACTGCACCTCGGGCTGATGTTCTGGGCGACCGGCACCCACGCCGCCGGGTGGCGCCACCCCGACGCGGCCGCCGACGCCGCGTACGACATCGGCCTCATCCAGGAGGTCAGCCGGGAAGCCGAGCGGGCCAAGTTCGACTTCGTCTTCCTGGGCGACCGGCTGGCCAGCGACCCGGGCCTGCAGCACAGCAACCCGGCCCAGATCTCCCGGCTGGAGCCGTACAGCACGGCCATGGCGATCGCCGCCGCCACCAGCCACATCGGCGTGGTGGTGACCGCCAACCCGACCTACTCCGACCCGTACGCCATCGCCCGGCTGCTGGCCTCGCTGGACCACCTCAGCGACGGCCGCGCGGCCTGGAACCTGGTCACCGGCGCGGACCCGGCGGCGGCCCACAACTTCGGCCGGGACGCCCACTGGGACACCTCCCGGCGCTACGACTGGGCCGAGGAGACCCTCCGGGTGGTCCGCGAGCTGTGGGACTCCGCCCCGGAGCCGGACGGCACCGGCGCCCGCCGGATCGACCACCGCGGCGAGTTCTTCGCGGTGGACGGCCCGCTGGACGTCGCCCGCCCGCCGCAGGGCCACGTGGTGGTGTTCAACGCCGGCACCTCGGACCGCTCCCGCGAACTCGGCGCCCGCGACGCCGACATCGTGTTCGCCGGCCCGCAGCCGACGCTGGCCAAGCGGCGGGAGTACTACGCCGACATCAAGGCCCGGGCGGCCCGGTACGGCCGCGCCGACCACGTCGCGGTGCTGCCCGGCCTGACCCCGATCGTCGCGCCCACCACCGAGGAGGCGGTCGCCCTGCACGACCGGCTCAACGCGCTGCTGGTGCTCGACCCGGAGCAGGAGATCGGCGACATCGTGCGCGCGGGCGGCATCGGCGAGGGCCACCGGCGCAACCTCACCTCCGCCTCCGAGGTGTTCGGGGTGGACGTGCGCGGCAACGACCTGGCCGCGGCCGTCCCGGCGAGCACCCTGGCGGCGGTCTCCGAGGAGGGCGCCCGGCGGCTCGCCGAGATCACCCGGCTGACCAGGCGCACCGTCGACGGGCCGGACCGGATCACCTACGGGGACCTCGTCCACGCCACCCCCGCCCAGCTCTCGTACACCGTGGTGGGCAACCCGGAGGAGGTGGCCGACATGATCCAGGAGTGGTTCGAGGAGGGCGCCGCCGACGGCTTCAACATCTACCCGGCGTACGTCCCGGGGGCCGTCACGGCGTTCACCGAGCTGGTGGTGCCGGTGCTCCAGCGGCGCGGGCTGTTCCGCAAGGAGTACGGCGGGCGCACCCTGCGCGACCACCTCGGGATGGCCGTCCCGACGCGCTGAGGCGCCGACCCCGCGACGACGGTGGGCCCCCGGAATCCCGGAGGCCCACCGTCGTCGTTCCCGCCGTTCAGTGCTGGGCCGCCTCCGCGGTGGCCGGGGCCGCGGCTGCCGCCGGGGCGGTGGCGAAGCCCTTGCGGCCGAGGGCCAGGATGGTCAGGGTGACCAGGGCGCCCGCGGTGCCGCACAGCGCCGCCCAGTGCTCGTTGGTGTGCGCCAGCACGTTGCCGACGGCCGCCGAGCCCAGCGAGGTGCCGGCCGCGAACAGCGTCACCAGCCAGGCGAAGGCCTCGGTGGTGGTGCCCGGCGGCGCCAACTCGCCCACCAGCACGAAGGTGACGGTCAGCATCGGGGCCAGGAACGCGCCGGTGAGCAGCATCAGCACCACCATGTAGCCCGGCGGCGGCACCAGCACCAGCAGCCCGTACCCGACCACCAGGCCGGCGGCGAACAGCACCCCGCGGTTGGCGAGCGTGCCCGGCCAGCGGCGCGAGCCGTAGACCAGCACACCGGCCAGCGAGCCGAAGGCGTTCAGGGCCAGCAGCGAGGGCGCGCCGCCGGGCACGTCCCAGCGCTCCGCGTACGAGACCACCAGCACGTTCAGGGTGCCGATCGCGAAGCCCACCCCGGTCAGCGCGCTGAGCAGGGTGACCAGCCGGCCGCTGCGCAGCGGGCCCAGCCAGTCGGTCGAGCGCGCCTCGGCCCGCCACTCCCGGGACGGCCGGGCGCTGGCCACCACCGCGACCCCGAACAGCCCCAGCAGCGCCTGGACGTACAGCGCGGCCGTCGGCGACCAGATCGCCACGCTGCCGGTGACCACCAAGGGGCCCGCCACGAAGACGAGTTCCTGGGCGCTGGAGTCCAGCGCGTAGGCCGACTCCAGCTTCTCGGCGGGGGCGATCGCCGGCCAGAGCACCCGCAGGCAGGGCTCCAGCGGGGGCGTCATGGAGCCCGCGAGCACGGCGCCGACCAGCACGGCGGCGGGCTGGTGCGGCGCCAGCGCGATGGCGAGGAAGCCCGCCGCGGCGAGCAGCGCGGTCGGCACCAGGACGCGGGTCTGCCCCCAGCGGTCGACCAGCCGGCCCAGCAGCGGTGAGCCGACCGCCGCCGAGATGGCGTAGGAGCCGGCCGCGGCGCCGACGAAGCCGTACCCCGCCCCGGCCTCGCGCAGCGCCAGCGGGATGGTCAGCGCGGCCATCGCGGAGGGCAGCCTCCCCACCCAACTGCCCAGCAGCAGACGGGTGACGGAGGGGGACCGGAGTAAGACGAGGAAGCTCATGAGCACCACCTTAGGGGGATCTACGCGCGTGTACCCACCGATTCAGGGATTGGCCGGGACATGAAGACGGAGCACCGCCGGACGGTCCGTACGCACCCCCACCTCGATGTCCGTGACGGCGGTCGCGCGGTGGTGCGCCAGGCCCGGCGCGGCGGTGACCCAGGCGTGCCCGGTGGGGCGGTCCGCCCAGCACGCCACCCCGTCGCCGCGGGCCGTGCTGTGCCAGAAGTAGCGGTGCTGGTGCCCGGGCGGGAACAGGGCGAGCAGGGCGGGCGGGGCGTCGCGCAGGTCGACGCCGAGCAGCCGGTCGCGCTCGTCGAAGGTCAGCCAGACCTCGCCGCGGTAGCCGATCCGCACCAGCGGGCCGGTCGCCGGGGCGTCGAACACGGCTTGCAGGAAGCCCGACTTCGGGTCCCAGTCCACCCGGGGCACGGCCACCGGGCCGGGGCCGGGCCCGCCCGTCGGGAGGCCCAGCCCGGCCTCCGTCCGGTAGTCGGCGGCCAGCCGGTGCACCAGGTCCATCCGGTCGGCGGCCAGTCGGCGGGCCGGCGCGGTCAGCAGCTCGCGCTCGGCCCGCAGCAGCGTCTCGTACAGCTCCGGCGGGGCCGGCCGGGGGCGGCCGGCGGCCGGGTCCGGGTCGTCCGGGTGCCAGGGCGGGCCCTCCCCGGTCAGCGCCCGCTGGAGCCCGGCGGCGCCCATCGCGTCGATCCGCTCGGCGTCCAGCACGGCCGCGCCGTACGGGCTTTCGGCGGGCCGGGCGCCCGGGCCGACCACCGTGAGCAGCTCCGGGTGCAGCTTTCCGGGCACCCCCGAGCGGGTCAGGAAGTCCAGGGCGGTGTCCCGGGCGGTGTCCGGGGCGCCGCCCGGGGCGTCCCGCGCGCCGGGCAGCCGGAAGCGGTGGTACAGGTAGGCGGCGCAGTGGGCGGTGCCCGCGGCGAGCCCCGACTCCTCGGCGATCCGGCCCGCCAGCACGGCGGTCCGGGAGAGGTGGCCGGTGTCGTAGGGCGCGTCGAGCGCGCCCAGGTCGGCGAGGGTGTGGTCGTGCAGGCGCTCGAATATCGACGTCACGGCCTTCGGACTCCTCGGTCCGTGCTGAGTGGGCGTGGAGCGGCCTGCCCGAGCGCGGCCGGCGGGTGCTGCCGGGCGTCCGGTCGGGCGGGGCCGGTGGGAACGGATCGGTGGAGAGGCGGAACGGCCGACTTCTCTCCGGATCCGCCCGTCAGGATCGTTCGCACCGATCCACCCTGTCAAGAACGCCTACGGGTCTCCCGGCGCCCCGTTAGGCCCTGTCCGGCCGATCGTGCCGGGCCCGCGATCGGCCGGACAGGACCTAGGTCAGGCGCCCGCGCTCCGGATCGACCCGGAACGCGGCGGCCAGGTCCGCCGCCAGCGCCGGGATCTCCGCCAGGGCGAGCCCCGAGACGGTCAGCCGCAGTCCGGGGCCGGAGCGCAGCCGGAAGGTCGCCCCCGGGGCCACCGCCCAGCCCCGCTGGAGCAGTGCCACCACGGCCGAGGTCTCGTCCCGCACCGGGATCCAGACGTTGAAGCCGCTGCGCCCCAGGGCCGGTACGCCCTCCGCGGCCAGCGCGCGGATCAGTGCGCCGCGCCGCTCGGTGTAGTGGGCGGCCACCCGGGCGCGGTCCACCGAGGCGTCCGCCAGCAGCCGGGCGGCGGCCCGCTGGAGCACGTGGCTGACCCAGCCGGTGCCCAGCCGCTGGCGGCCGCGCAGCCGGTCCACGGTGTCGGCGTCGCCGGTCAGCACGGCCAACCGCATGTCGGGGCCGAGGAGTTTGGTGACCGAGCGGACCACCGTCCAGTGCCGCGTGATCGGTTGCCCGTCCGCCGCGCACACCGGGTGGTAGGGGGTGTCCGCGATGGCGTGCCCGAAGTCGTCCTCGATCAGCAGTACGTCGGGGTGGTCCGCCAGCACCGCGCGCAGCTCGGCGGCCCGGGCGGCGCCGACCGTCGCGCCGGTGGGGTTCTGGGCGCGCGAGGTGATCACCAGGGCGGTGGCGCCGGCCGCCAGCGCCTGCGCGACGTCCTGCGGGCGGGGGCCGTCGTCGTCCACCCCGACCCCGGTCATCCGCAGGCCGAGGGCCGGGAGCAGGTCGTGCAGGCTGCCCCAGCCCGGGTCCTCGACGGCGACCAGGTCGCCCGGGCGCAGCCGGGTCTGCAGCACCCGCTCGATCGCGTCCAGCGCGCCCGAGGCGACGGCGGTGGACCCGGCGGGCAGGCCGTCGGCGGTGAACTCCCGCCGGGCGATGGCCAGCAGGCCGGGGTCCATCGCCGGGCGGCCGTACAGCACCGGGTCGCGCAGCTGCTCGCCGGCCGCGAAGGCCAGGGCGGCGGCGAGCGGCGGGAGCAGCGCGGCGTTGGGGTTGCCGTCCGTCAGATCCCGGACCCCGTCCGGGACTTCGAACTGCCGCTGGTCGCGCGGGGTGTGGGTGGGCCGGGGCAGCACCCGGGTGCCGCGCCGGCCCCCGGTCTCGATGACGCCCCGGTCGCGCAGCAGCCGGTAGGCCGCCGCGGCCGTGTTGGGGTTCACGCCCAGCTCGGTGGCGAGTCGGCGGAGCGGGGGCAGGGGGCTGCCCGGGGCGAGGTGTCCGGCGGCGACCGCCTGCTCGACGTCGGCGGCGATCTCGGTGGCTCGACGCCCGCGAATCCGGTGCTGCTCTGGCATGATGACCATTCTGCACGACTGCTTCCGGACCCGTTCGGAGTCCGCCCGGTCGGCTCACGTCCGAACCGCGGGACCGGCTCCCCGGCGCAGTCCCCGGCACGGTCCCCGGCACGGTCCCGGGGCGGTCTCCGGAGCGGTCGTCGGCACAAGTCATCGGTACGTACTTCGAGGTGGATCAGTGATGCTCAAGGGCCAGACGCTCGTCTTCGACGCCGACGACACGCTGTGGGAGAACAACGTTCTCTTCGAGCGCGTCATCGACGGCTTTCTGAACTGGGCCTCCGCGCCCGAGGATCGCACCCGTACCAGGGCGTTGCTGGACGAGATCGAGGCGAAGAACGCCGTCACCCTCGGGTACGGCGCGGAGATGTTCCGGCAGAGCCTGCGGGACTGCCTGGAGTCCCTCCACGGGCGAATCCCGACCGCCGCCGAGATCGACCGGGTGGAGGAACTCCTCAGCCCTCTGACGAATCGCCAGGTCGAGCTGATCGAGGGCGTCGCGGAAACCCTCCTCACCCTCTCCGGGGAGCACGAACTCCTGCTGCTCACCAAGGGGAACCTGGAGGAGCAGCAGCGGAAGGTGGACGCCTCCCGGATCGCCCACCACTTCCGCAGCATCCACATCGTGCCCGAGAAGAACGTGGACACGTACCGGCAGCTCACCGCCGATCTGGGCCTGGAGGCCGGGCGCACCTGGATGATCGGGAACTCGCCGAAGTCCGACATCCTGCCCGCACTCCGGGCCGGTCTGAAGGCCGTCTACATTCCGCACGAGCACACCTGGGTGCTGGAGCACGACGAGTTCCGGCCCGAGGAGGCGACGCTCGTGCTGCGCACCTTCGCGGAGTTGCTGGAACACTTCTGAGCCAAGCCCCCCCGATCATGACAAGGCCTCCTCTAAACCTACCGGAAGCCCTTTCTTTCCGGTCACGCCCGTGCCAGACTTGCCGCACCGCTGATCATTTAAGTCCTAGGCACTGTTGTGTGCCCGACCTCCTGAGAGCGACCTGTGGCCTCCTTAGACGCGGTTTCCGTGACTTCCCGCACTCCGGACATCCAGGGGCGGAGTAAAAAACTCTGGCATGTCGACGAGGGCCTCTGCCTGATCGAGATGATTCCCTCGCTCCGGAGTTTCACCTTCGATCGCGACGAACTCATCGACGGAACAGCTGAGTTGCGTCTCGACTTCTTCGAATTCGTTTCGGCGCGGCTCGCCGAACGCGGTGTCCACACCGTCTTCCGCGAGCGGGTGGGGCCGACCAGTTACCTCGCCGACTACCGGCCGGCCCCGCCGTTCGAGGTCATCGTCAAGAACCGGGCCACCGGTTCGACCATCCGCAAGTACCCCGGCCTCTTTGAGGAGGGGCAGGTCCTGGACCACCCGGTCGTCAAGTTCGACTACCGGACCGACCCGGAGGACCAGCCGATCGGCGAGGACTACCTCCGGCTGCTCGGCGTCGACGTGGAACACCACCGGCAGCTCGCGCTCGACTGCAACGCGGCCCTGCGCGACCTGCTCGCGCCGCTCGACCTCTGGGACTTCTGCCTCGTCATCGCGTCCGACGACGAGCACGGACTGGTCGTCAACTCCGAGATCTCGCCGGACTGCATGCGCCTCAAGACCGTCGACGGCATGCCCTACGACAAGGACATGTTCCGGCAGGGCGCCGGCCGGGAGGACATCCTCGCCCGCTGGGCCGAACTGATCAAGATGGTCTCCGGTGGGTGAGCCCTCGGGGCCGCCGGTCGCCCTGGTGACCGGCAGCAACCGGGGCACCGGACGGGCCGTCCGCAGCCGGCTGATCGCCGACGGGTACCGCGTCCGCTGCCTCAACCGCACCCCCTGCGACGACCACGAGGACGCCGTCACCGTCGACTTCGCCGACCCGGCCGCCGTCGCCCTGGCCGCCGAGCGGGTGCTGGCCGACGCCCCGCGACTGGACCTGCTGGTCGTCAACGCCGTCACCCGCGGCTTCGGCGCCGTCGCGGACGTCACCGCGCAGGACTGGGACGAGGCCGTCGCGGTCAACCTCACCGCGCCGGTGCGGCTCGTCCAGGCCGCGCTGCCGCTGCTGCGCCGCAGCCAGGGGCACATCGTGCTGATGGGCTCGCACGCGGGCTCCCGGCCGTTCGAGGGCGGGGTCGCCTACTGCGCGACCAAGGCCGCGCTCAAGCAGGTGGCCGAGGTGCTGCTGATGGAGGAGCGCCGGCACGGGGTGCGCACCACCCTGCTCAGCCCCGGAGCGATCCGGAACTTCGACGACGACCACTCCGCGTACAAGATGAGCGTGGAGTCCGTCGCCGAAGTGGTGTCCTGGGCGGCGTCCACGCCGCGCGACACCGTCCTCGGGGAGATCGAACTCCGACCCGGCAGGCTGGACACCCCACCTGTCGTCGGGCTCGATCGCCTCCAGTACGTCTGACCGCACGTCTGAAGGTGCAAGAACTGCGACCGACAGGAGTGGAACCGTGGAACCGCATACCGGCACGGCCGGACTCTGCACGGCCGGACCCTGCGCGGCCGAGCCCGAATGGGACGAGGGGCGACGGCGGTTCTCCGCCGACCTGCTGCCCGGCGCGGACGGGCCGGACGCGGCCCTGATGTCCTTCCGGACGGTGGTGTGGGTCGGGTTCGGCGCGTCCGGAGCGGTCACCTCGGTCGACGTTCACGACATCCCGGCCCGGCTCTCCGACCGGATCCCCCGGGTGGAGGGCGACGACGTCCTCGGGCGCTCGGTCGTCGACACCCAGTGGCTCTGGGTGCCGTTCGGCAAGGAGCCGACGGCCCGCCGGCACGCGGGCACCGCCGAGGTGGCGGCCGTGGTGACCGGCGCGGGCCTGGCCCGGCTCACCCTGACCTTCGTCCCGGAAACCCCGGAGGGCTGACCATGGCCGACGGCTACCGCCTGCTCGCCTGCGACCTCGACGGCACCCTGCTGGACTCCGCCGGCGCGCTCCCCGGCGCGGTGTCGGACGCGCTCGGTCGGGCGGTCGCGGCCGGCCTCACCGTCGCGGTGATCACCGCCCGCCCCCCGCGCGACGTGCCGGCCGCGATCCGGGCGGGCATCCCGCCCTCGGCCTACTGGGCGCACGGCAACGGGGCGTTGGTGTTCCGGCCGGGCGAACACCGGCCGAGCCGGCAACTGGTCTTCGACCCGGCGGTGCCGCACCGGCTCTCGGCCGCCCTCGGGGAGGCGTGGCCGGACTGGGCGCTGGCCTTCGACCTGCTGGACGGGACGGTCGTCCAGCCCGGCTTCCCGGAGGAACTGGCCCGGCACTGGAACGGGGTCGAGTGGCGCGGCGGCGTGGAGTCGGCGCGGCCGGTGGTGAAGCTGCTGGCCTGCCCGTTCGCCCCGTTCGGCGTCGAACTCGTGCGCACGGTACAGGAGTTGGTGGGCATCGACGCCGAAGTCACCGCCTCCGGACCGCACTTCCTGGAGCTCGGTCCGCGCGGCACCGGCAAGCACGGGGTGCTGGCCTGGATCGCGGCCGACCTCGGCCTGGACCTCGCCCAGACCGCCGCCGTCGGCGACGGCCTGAACGACTGCGGGATGATCCGGCTCGCGGGCCTCGGCGCCGCCCCGGCCAACGCCCCCGAGGCCGTCCGGAGCGCCGCCGACCGGCTGCTGCCGAGCAACGACGAGCACGCGGTGGCCCACCTGGTGGACCAACTGCTGGGCTGAGCCGGCGGCGGGAGCTCTCAGCAGTCCGGGACGGGATCGGTCTCACTGGAGATGTCGGTGTCCTTCACGAAGCCGAGCCGCCCGTTGTCCGCGACGGTCATCAGCCAGCGGGTCGGGTGCGGGCCGCCGACCCAGGCCTGGTTGTCCTCCTTGCAGTAGAACCAGCTGGGGTCGGTGTTCAGGTAGCCGACGACGGTGTTCGGGTCCGGGTAGAGGTGGTTGTCGCCGACGGTGCCGTAGACCGCGGCGCCGGGCACGTTGTGGCAGTACCACCGGTTGCTCTCCCCGGGCCAGCAGTTGTCGGCCGCCGAGGCGGCGGGCGCGGCCACCACGCCCAGGCTCACGGCGAGGGCGGTGGCGGCAGCGGCGGCGGTGATCCGGGCGGCGCGGACGGTGCTGAACATCTCTCACTCCTGGCGTCGTGCCTGCGAGTCGGTCCGGCCGCAGGGTGCCCGGCGCCCCCGGCGTGTCACACCTGCGCCTCCGGCCGCGCCCCGAACTGTCCGGACTCCGACGGTTCGTGGCCGAACCCCTTCGCTCGCCCGCGCGGACCCCCGGGCGGGTGTTCACCCGCGGCGCCCCAGCGCTCCGGCTCAGCACTTCGCCTCAGTGCTCCGCCTCGGTACTCCGGCTCAGTGCTCCGACGCGCCCTCGGCCGGGTCCAGGGCGAAGGCGACCATCTCCCGGTAGACCGGGGCCGGTGCGTCGTCGGCGGAGTACCAGTCGCCGGGGCCGGTGCGCTCCTCCCAGGCCGACTGCGCGGCGGCGAGCGCGTCCACCAGCTCGGCGGCCAGCCGGCCGGCCTCGTAGAGGTCCTGGTCGGTCGACTGCGAGCTGGCGCCGACGATCTGGCCGCGGATCGCGGCCGAGTGCCCGTAGCGGAACCCGCCGGTGCCGCACAGGTGGGGGTCGGTCAGCACCGCCTCGCCGTAGTTGCGCCCCAGCCGGCGGTGGCCCGCCGCCTTGGCCGCCGCCCGGGGCAGGAAGCGCCGGGCGTCCTCACCGACGGTGATCACCGCCATCACCGAGCGCCCCTCGGGCACCCACGGGCCGGCCGTCGGGTCCAGCAGGACGAAGCCCATGCTCGCCCGGGGGTACGGGTCGCGCGGTGCGGCGGCGGGCGCGGCGGTGTGGTTGCGCCAGACGCTGGCGGCCCGGCGCAGCCCGAGGCCGAGCAGCAGGGCGGCGAACTCCGCGTCGTCGAAGAGGTGTCGGTACGGGTTGTGCCGGTGCTGGGCGCGCACGGCCAGGCCGTGCTCCGAGACGCTCTCCCGGGTGGTCACATCGGCTCCTTCGGCGGGGGTCGGGGCGGTGGACGAGGTCGCGACCGTGGTCGAGTACATCCGTAGCACTCGCAACGTCTCGAAGGTCGCCTTCATCGGCTGGTCGGCGGCCGCGTTCGCGATGGGACCGTACGCGATCAAGAATCCGGGGAAGGTGGACAGCCTGTTCCTCCTCGCCCCGATCTTCCCGCCGCTCGGCCCGCCGAACCCGCCGACCCTGCCGGCGCCGGGCTTCCCCACTCATGTGCTCACCTTGGCGGGCTTCGACCAGGCCTGGCGCAACGAGGTGCACTGCGCGGACCAGCGCGAGCCCGACATGGTCGACGTCGTGTGGAGCGCCCTGATGGACAACGACCCCATCGGCCGCACCTGGGGGCCGGTCGACCCGTCGTCCGGAAAGCCGGTGGGCGCCAGCCGGTACCGGAACTTCGTCACGTGGGGCTGGAACAACACCACGGCGGGGCAGGGGGGCGTGCTCGGCGGGAGCGTGCCCGTGCTGATCGTGCACGGCGAGTTCGACAAGACGGCCAACACGACACCGCCCAGCTCCAACCCGGCACTCGACTTCCACGTCCCCGCGCTCTACGACGCCATCACGGGACCTCAGAAGATCCTGGTCACGGTGAAGTGCGCGGGCCACTCGATGCCCTGGGAGGTCCAGCACGACAACCTGCACAACCTGTCCAAACACTGGCTCGACCAGACCAAGGTCGACGGCAAGACGGAGGGCCGCTTCGAGATGGACGAGAACGGCACCATCAGCCCGGCGCCATGACCCCGCGCAGCGGGGCGTCGGTCCGGCACCCAGCGAGGGCGTAGATGATCCGTCAGGTCAACGCCTCGATGTAGTCCGGTGCGGTGAGGGGGCCGAGCAGGACGGCTCGGGGCGTCTCCATCAGGTCGACGAGTTCCCCGGCCCGGGGGAGCAGCCGTCGGCACTGCTCGGCGAGACGGTCGGGCAGGGCGCGGACCTGCGTGGGGGTCAGCAGTGCCTCGGTCAGGAACCAGCCGGTGTGGGCGAGGGTCTCTTCCAGGCAGAAGAGCAGGCCGAGGTCGCGCAGCAGTGCTCCTCTCGGTCCGCCGTGGCGCCGCTCCTCGGCCTGGAGGGCCTCGGCGGTGGTGCGGGCCAGGTGGGCGTCGGCGAGGAGCAGCGCCAGGTCGTGGTGGTCGTCCCAGGCCAGGGCCGTCGCGGAGTCCTCGCACTCTTTCAGACGGACCGTCAGTTGAGCGTGCAGCAGCCGTTCGCGTGCCCGGAACAGGGCGCCGAACCGGTCCTCGTCCCGGGCGGGGCCGGGTGGTTCCTCGGGAGGGCGGTAGGCGGTGCCTTCGGCCATCGTGCGTGCGGCGTCGAGGGAGATGAGCCGGTTGTCGCCGCACGCCGACTGGAAGGCCGTGGTGAGTGCCTGGTAGTCGATCAGCCGGTTCTCGGAGAAGAAGCCGAGCGCGCCGGCCGCCGAACGGCAGTGGGTCACCGCCTGGTCGGCGAGCCGGTCGACCGCCACCTTGGCCAGGGCGAGTCGGCGCAACACGGCGGGCGGCGGGCCGCTGCCCCGGCCGCCGCCGGCCGGGATGTGCCAGCAGGCGGCGGTCGCCTCGCGGGCCAGCACGGTGGCTGCGTGCGCGGCGGCGGCCGCGCCGAACAACAGCCGTTGCTGGTGGAGCAGTTCGATGGCCGGGCGGTCGCCGGCCCGGCGGTCGGTGGTGACCCGGCGCCGGGCGTGCGGGACGGAGATGGCGACGGCCGCCCGGGCGGCTGCGGCCAGCCCGGCGGTGACCGCGCCGCAGGCGAAGCGGCTCATCGCCAGGCTTCGGCGGGTACGCTCCTCCGGTCCTGCGGCCGGGTCGTGGAAGGCGCCGTCCGCTGCGAGGTGGGCGCCGTCGGCCAGCCAGCGGTGGTGCGGCACCCGGACGCCGTCGAACCGCACCGTGGCGTAGTCCAGCGGCAGTAGGGCGGTGGGCGGTCGGAGCCGGACGGTCACCCCGGCTGCCGGCCCGTGCTCGTCGCTGAGGGCGACGAGGAAGAGGAACACTCCCCGGTCGATGCCGTCCACCAGCAACCGGGCGCTGACCACGGCGAGGCGGGCGAGTCCCTCCTGCCCGACGTTGGCCGGGTACTTCGCGGCCCCGGCGTCGGGGGTGTGCAGGACGAACTCGCCGCTCTCCCGGTCGAGGACGGCTTCGGTCCGGATGCCGGCGCTGCTGTTGCCCCGGCCCAGCTCTGTCATCAGGGCCGCGCCGATCGAGCGGCCGTGGGCGAGTTCGGCGATGTCGGTGTCTGCCGCGCCGTAGTCCAGCGCGGGGCCGATGGTCATGCAGTGGTGCAGGAACATCACGTGGAACAGCCGGGGATCGGCGGCGGCGGTGACTTCGAGCAGTGCTCGCAGCCGGGGCTGGTCGGCCAACAGGGCTTCGCCGCCGCCGAGTTCGGCGGTGATCCGGCGCAGGGCCGGATAGGGCGAGTCGCCCAGCCGTCCGGCGCCGGCTCGCAGGACGGCCTCGGCCAGGGCGTCATGGTCAGGGACGGCAGTCACGTAGAAGGCTCCTCGTCGGCAACGGGACCGGTTGGCGGCCCGGCGGGGGCCCAGGAGTCGATCGCCCGGGCCACCTCGGCGGCGTCATCGGTCAGCATGGTGAAGTGGTCGCCCTGGACGTCCGCCGAGGTGTGCGCGAGCGCCCAGCGGGCGAGGGCGCCGATCCCGTCCAGCGGCTTCCGGGCCCGGACCAGGAGGGTCGGTGCGGCGAGGTCGCCAGGGGTGAGGTCCTCCAGCAGCCGTAGGTAGGCCCCGGTCGCGGTCAGCCGGTTGGGGGTGACCGGTTCGGCCGCGAGCGGCCCGGGCCGGTCGGCCAGCAGGACGAGGACGGCGGGCAGGGTGTCGGTGAGCAGCCGGCGGTCCGGCCAGGCGGTGTCGAGCAGGACGACGCCGGCCGCCGGCCTGCCGAGCCGCTCCAGGTGCTCTCCGAGGGCATGGGCGAGCAGCCCGCCGGAGGAGTGGCCGCACAGCAGGACGGGCGCGGTGCCCGCGTACCGCCGCACGCTCTCCGCGTGCGCGGTGACCAGTGCGTCCACGTCCTGCGGCAGTGGCTCGCCGGCGGCGAAGCCCGGCAGCGGCAGCACCGCCGTCTCCCGGCCGCCGAGGTGGCGGGCCAGCTCCGCGTATTCGTGCGGCCCTCCGGTGGGGAGCACCGACGGCAGGCAGATCAGTGCCGGCCGCTGCCGGTCCGCTCCGGCCGCACGGCCGGGCAGCCGGACGGCGTCCGGCACTGATCCGGGTGCGGCGTCGGCCGGGAAGGACCGCCTCAGCCGTGCGGCGGCCCGCAGCAGCTCGACGGCGACCTCGCCGGCGCCGCTGCGGCAGGCGTGCCGGTACAGGCCGTCCAGACCGTCGGGCAGTTCGCCGTCGTAGTGCTGCCCGCCGCTTCCTTGGCGCAGGGCCTCCAGGCGGGCGGCGAGCAGCCTGGGGGTGGGGTGGTCGAAGACGGCGGTGGCGGGCAGGGGCAGCCCCAGGTCCTGGCTCAGCCGGCCCCGCAGTTCGACGGCGGCCATCGAACCCGCGCCCAGTTCCTGGAAGGTGCTGTCTGCGGGCAGGTGTCGGCTCCCGGTGTGGCCGAGTACGGCGGCCGTGTGCGCCAGGACGACGGCCAGTACGTCCTGCTCGCGTCCGCCCGGATCGGCCGGGGCCTTCGCCGATGCCGCTTGACCATCGGCCTCGTGCGGGGCTTGCCCGCTTCGGCGGGCGCGCGG
The DNA here is from genome assembly GCF_055571335.1 of Kitasatospora sp. NPDC030952. Taxonomy (NCBI): domain Bacteria; kingdom Bacillati; phylum Actinomycetota; class Actinomycetes; order Kitasatosporales; family Streptomycetaceae; genus Kitasatospora; species Kitasatospora sp. NPDC030952. The sequence continues at coordinate 219,613 of NZ_JBVIFM010000002.1, read as the reverse complement.
TTCTGCCGTCAGCCAGTAGTGCTGCCGCTGGAACGGGTAGGTCGGCAGCTCGACCGGGCCCGGCTGGGCGGCGTCGAAGGCCGCGTTCCAGTCGACCGGTGTGCCATCGGCGTACAGCTCCGCCGCCGAGAGCAGGAACCGCTGGGGCCCGTCGGTGTCCCGGCGCAGGGTGGCGACCGTCGTGACGGCGATGCCGGCGGCCTGTGCCGTCTCCTCGACGGCCTGGCCGAGCACCGGGTGGGGGCCGACCTCGACGAACCGGCTGTGGCCCTGCTCCAGCAGGGCCCTGACCGCGCCGTCGAAGCCGACGGTCCGCCGGAGGTTGCGGTACCAGTACCGGGCGTCCAGTCGGGTGGTGTCCAGCGGGCCCGGCTCGACCGTGGAGAAGAACGCCACGGTGCCCGAGCGCGGGGCGATCCCCGCCAAGCGCCCCGTCAGGGCCTCCTGCAGAGGCTCGACCGCCGCGGAGTGCGAGGCGTAGCCGACCGGGAGCAGCCGGGCCCGGAGGCCCTGCCCGGTGAGCTCGGCGACGAGCCCCTCGACGGCGTCGACGCCGCCGGCCACCACCGTGGACCGCGGCGAGTTCTCCGCCGCCACCGCCAGGTCCGCCCGCCCCGCCAGCCGGGCGGCGAGCTCTCGGGCGGGCAGCGCCACCGCGGCCATCCGCCCGGGTGCCAGGCGTCGCACTGCCCGCGCGCGGACCGCCACCACCTTGGCCGCGTCCGTCAGGGACAGCGCCCCGCACACGTGGGCGGCGGCGATCTCACCCTGGCTGTGCCCCACCACCGCGTCCGGGTGGACGCCGAAGGAGCGCCAGAGCGCGGTCAGCGCGACCATGACGGCGAACAGGGCCGGCTGGGCGACGTCGTCGCGCTCCAGCGGGGGCGCCCCCGGCTCGGCGCGGAGCACGGCTTCGAGGGAGAAGTCGACGTGCGGGGCGAGGGCCTGCTCGCAGTCGGCGACGGACCGGGCGAAGACCGGGAAGGCGTCCAGCAGGTCGGCCGCCATGCCGGGCCACTGTGCGCCCTGGCCGGGGAAGACGAAGACCGTCGGCCCCTTCGCCGATGCCCGGCCCCGTACGGTGTCCGCCGACCACCGCCCGGACGCGACGGCGGCCAGGCCGGCCCGCAGACCGTCGCGGTCGTGTCCGACGACGACGGCCCGGTGGCCGAAGGAGGGCCGTGAGCGGGCCAGCGCGGACCCGACGGCGGTCACGTCCGTCCAGGTGGCGCAGTCCGTACCGGCCGCCCCGGCGAGGCGCTGCGCCGTGGCGCGCAGCGCCGGCTCCGTGCGCGCCGACAAGGCCCAGGGAACGGCCCGGCCCGGCGGCAGCCGGACACCGCCCGAGGGCTCCGGCGGGTCGGACGGTTCGGGCGGCTCGGCGAGGATGACGTGGGCGTTGGTGCCGCTGATCCCGAAGGCCGAGACGCCGGCGCGCCGCGGGCGGCCTGAGCGCGGCCAGGGCTGCTCCGTGTGCAACAGCCGGACGGCCTGGGACGCGTCGGCGCCGGGCGGGTCCGCCGGGAGGGCAGGGCCCTGGACGTGGAGGGTGCGCGGCAGCACCCCGTGCCGCAGCGCGAGCACCGTCTTGATCACTCCGGCGACCCCGGCCGCCGCCTGGGTGTGGCCGAGGTTCGACTTCACCGAGCCGAGGTGCAGCGGCTGTCCGCACGACCGGTCCGGGCCGAAGACGGCGGCCAGCGCTCCCGCCTCGACGCGGTCCCCCAGCGGGGTTCCGGTGCCGTGCGCCTCCACGGCGTCGATCTGGTCCGGTGCCAGGCCGGCGTCGGCCAGGGCCCGTTGGATCACCTGCTGCTGGGCGGGCCCGCTGGGTGCGGTGAGCCCGTTGCTGGCGCCGTCCTGGTTGACGGCCGTACCGGCGACCACCGCGAGCACCGGGTGGCCGTGCGCCCGGGCGTCGGAGAGCCGTTCCAGGACGAGCACGGCCACTCCCTCGCCCCAGCCGGCGCCGTCGGCCGAGGCGGCGAAGGCCTTGCAGCGCCCGTCCGGTGCCAGGGCCCGCTGCCGGGCGAAGTCGACGAAGGAGGCCGGGGTGGCCATCACGGTGGCACCGCCGGCGAGGGCGAGGTCCACCTCGCCGCGGCGCAGGGCTTGGACGGCGAGGTGGAGAGCGACCAGGGAGGAGGAGCAGGCGGTGTCCACCGTGAGTGCCGGCCCGGTCAGCCCCAGGTGGTGGGCGAGCCGTCCGGACGCCACGCTCGCGGCGTTGCCGGTGAGCAGGTGGCCGTCGTAGAGCTCGGGGGCCTCGCTGAACCTGGGCGCGTAGTCGGCTCCCATCAGGCCCAGGTACACGCCGCCGCGGGCTCCGCGCAGGGTCGTGGGGGCGGTCCCCGATCGTTCGAGTGCTTCCCAGCCGGTCTCCAGTAGCAGGCGCTGCTGCGGGTCCATGCCCAGGGCCTCGCGGGGGGAGATGCCGAAGAACGCGGCGTCGAAGGCTCCGGCCCCGTGGAGGAAGCTGCCGCCTTGTGCGGTGGTCCGGCCGGGTCGGCCCGGGTCGGGGTGGTAGAGCCGGTCGAGGTCCCAGCCACGGTCGGCGGGGAAGCCGCCGACCGTCTCCCGGCCCTCGCGAAGCAGCTCCCAGAGGTCCTCCGGCGAGTCGACCCCGCCGGGAAAGCGGCAGCCGATCCCGGTGATCACCACCGGATCGTCGGCGGACTTCGCGCTCAGGGGCGGCAGCGCATCCACCGCAGGGGCCGTGCCGACGGCGATCCGCCGCGCCAGCTCCCGGGGGGACGGGTGGTCGAACGCCGCTGTGCTGGACAGCTGCTGCCCCGTCAGCGCCGAGAGTCGCGCCGCCAGCCGGACCGCCCCGGCGGAGTCGAGTCCCCGCGCCCGGAAGGACGTCCGGGAGTCCGCGCCGGGCGCCGCCGTGCCGGTGAGGGCGGCGGTCTCGGCCTCGACCAGTGCGAGTGTCTCGTCGAGGCTCAGCGGGCCCGGCTGGGACGGCCGTTCGCCGGTACGGTGTTCCAGCAGCGGTGCGAGTCGGCCACGTGCCACCTTGCCGGTCGGTGTCACCGGGACTTCGTCGACGATCAGCAGCTCCAGCGGCCACTTGTAGGGGGCGACCCCGGCGCGGGCGAGGTGGGCGTGCACCTGGGCGAGCTCCAGTGTCCGCCCGTCCCGCAGTTCGGCCAGCAGGACGGGGTACTCGCCGAGTCTGGCGTCGGCCCGGCCGGCTACCGCGAGGGCCCTGGGCTGGGGCAGGCCGGCGAGCACCGTCTCCACCTCCGAGGCGGTGAACTTCAGGCCGCCGACGTTGACGAGTTCGGCGTGCCGGCCCCGGAAGGAGAGGGAGCCGTCGGGGTTGCGCAGGGCGCGGTCACCGGTACGCAGCCAGCCGTCCGGTGTGCAGGCCGCCCGGGTCGCCGCCGGGTCGCCGAGATAGCCCCGGAAGGAGTACGGGCCCCGGTACTGGAGCTCGCCGGTCTCGCCGTCGGCACACGGTGTGCCGTCCGGTGCGGCCACCCGGGCCCGGGCGCCGGGAACGGGCCGTCCGATGGTGCGGGCCACGGTCTCCGGCGGGTCGTCCGGCCCGGTGGTGGTGCCCGCGCCCAGCTCGGACATGCCCCACTGCACGACGGTGGCCGCGCCGAGCACCTGGCGGACCCGGGCGGCCAACTCGGCGGGCACGGCGGCTCCGCCGGTCCTGACCTCGCGCAACGCGACCGGGGCGGTGCCGGCCCGGTCGCCGTGCACGAGGTCGCGCAGCTGCGCGGGAACGGCGAACAGGACGCTCGCCCCGCTCTCCCGGGCGGTGCGCTCGAAGGCGTCCGGGCTCCACCGGGGCAGCAGGGCCTGCCGCCCGCCCGTGTGCAGGCTGAGATGGACGGAGAGCAGACCGAAGAGGTGGCTGAACGGGCTCGCGCTGATCAGCGTGTCCGTCGCGGCGGCGCGCCCGTGCCCGGCGACCGCCTCGGCGTTGGCGAGCAGGCCCCCGTGCGCGTGCAGGCAGAGCTTGGGCCGCTCGGAGGTGGTGCCCGAGGACGGCATCAGCATGAACGGGGTGTCCGGTGTCACCGTGGCCGGCCCCGGCCGCCGCCCGGTGTGCCGGCGCACCAGCGCCGCGAAGTCCCCGCCACCGGCGTCCGGGCCGACGAGCAGCAGCCGTTCGAGGTCCGTGGCCCGGGCCGGCCGGGCCCGGTCGGCACCGGTGCCCGGCTGCCCGGCCTGCCGCACCAGGACGCGGGCCCGGGCCCGGGCCAGCAGCGATTCGGCCTCCCGCTCCCCGAGTGCCAGGTGCAGCGGGAGCAGCACCGCACCGAGCTCCGCCACGGCCACGTGCGTGACCAGGAACTCCCAGCAGTTCGGCAGTTGGACGGCCACCACGTCGCCGGCGCCGACGCCGCCCTCCTGGAGTCCGGCGGCCAGCGCCCACGACTGGGCCCGCCAGTGCGACCAGGTGCGGGTGCGCCCTGAGTCGAACACCGCGACCGCGTCGGGGCGTCGTGCGGCCGCCGCGTCGAGCAACCCGGGCAGGGTGTGGCGGTGCGCAGCGCCCTCGGGGGGTTCGACGAGGTAGTCCTCCGTGGTCACGCTCACGCGTCGGCCTTCCGCTCGTGCGGGCGGGCCCCGCCCGGTGCCCGGCGGGCGCGGAGCAGGGAGCCGTCCAGCGGCAGTGGGCTGACGGCCGTCAGGCACAGGTCCGCGGATTCCAGCGGCCCCTCGTTCCCTTCGGCCCGCTCCCGCTCGGCGATCCGGTCGAGCCCGGCGCCCTCCGGCACCGTCACCGCGAAGATCTCCACCTCCCGCCCGCTCCCGTCCGTCGCCGTCACCGGGGCCCGCAGGATTCCGACGTCCAGCCGCTCCGGGGCCGAGCGGATGAACCCGGCGGCTCGCGCGACCAGCGCGAGGTCCACCGGGTCGATCGCCGACCGGTCGACCGTCTGAGTTGACATGCCAATCATCCGTTTCTGTCCTGTCGTTGATCACGGCTATCGGTCGCACGACGGCGGTCCCCTCCGCGCCGCTTCCGAGATCGCGCCGGCCTTCGCTACCGCACACCGCTCGGGTCGGTGGAGGGCGGGCCGAGTACGTCGTCGACGGTCAGGTAGTGGCCCGAGCGATGGTCCGCGGCGCCCCCGGCGAGAGCTGTCACCGCCTCCACCGTGCGCTCGACCGGTGTCCCCCGGCCGTCCCGCAGTTGCTGCCGCAGCCAGTCCCGCTGGCGTGCGTACCACGGGGTGAGGGGGGCGTTGTCCGAGAGGGCCGTCGTGGTCAGTCCGGCTGCGACGATGCCGGGGTGGAGGCTGAAGGCGCTGACCCCGTGGCCGCGTGCCTCGGCGGCGATGTTCTCCATGCACTTGATTCCTGCGGCCTTGGCGACCGAGTACGCCGAGAGCGTGGGCCAGCGGTGCCGGCCGGCCGCGCTGCTGATGCTGATGATGCGTCCGCCGCCCTGCACGACCATGAAGGGCAGGACCGCGTGGGACGCGGCGGCGGTGCTCATCACATTGGCGCGCACGGCGTCCCACCACTGGTCGAGGTCCCCTTCCCAGAACGGGCCGATGGGGCCCTCGGTCCCGGCGTTGTCGATCAGGACGTCGATGCGGCCGAAGCCGTCGACGAGACGTCCGGCCACCGCTGCCGCCGCCCCCGGATCGGAGATGTCCCCGGGCAGGGGCAGCACCTCGGCCCCCTCGGCCCGCAGCTTCTCGGCGAGCTCCAGCACCGCCGGAGCGGTGCGGGCCGTGAGCCCCAGACGGGCCCCGGAAGCGGCGAACGCGGCGGCGAACGCCCTGCCGAGGCCGCCGGTGGCCCCGGTGAGCAGAACCACCGGCCCCTCGGACAATCGAGCGCCGGACGGTGCAGCGGCCGGGGCGGCGGGCAGGAGGGTGAGAGGCGCGGGGTTCAGCTCCTTACGGACTCCGGCGGTCGCCGGCTGCTCACGCAGCGCGGCGCGGTCGAGCTTTCCGCTGGCCAGGACGGGCAGTCGGGGGACGAAGTCCACGCTCCGAGGCACCTTGTAGCGGGCGAGCCGGTCACGGCAGTGGGCCAGCAACTCCTCGGCCGGGACCGGACGGTCCTGGTGGGTGACGATGACGGCGTGCGGGATCTCGCCACGCTTGGGATCGGGGCGGCCCACCACCACCGCCTCGGCCACGCCGGGGTGTTCGCGCAGCGCCTCTTCGACCTCGGCGGGGTACACGGTGTAGCCGTGAGTGAGGATCACATCCTTGCTGCGTCCGGTGAGCGTCACGCAGCCGTGTGCGTCCCGGCGGGCCAGGTCCCCGGTATGCAGCCAGCCAAGGCTGTCGCAGACCGGCACGATGTTCCAGGTACTGACCCGGTGACCCGGGGTGACCTGCGGCCCGCGCACCCACAACTCACCCACCTCGCCGTCCTCCACGGCGTTGCCCTCCGGCCCCGAGACGATCTTCGTCTCCAATCCGGGGACGGGCCTTCCAGCACTGCCCGGGCAGGTTCCCGGGCCGGGGCCCAGGCCCGGGCCCGACAGTTCGGTCATGCCCCAGCTCTCCAGCAGCGGTACGCCGGTCCGCTCCTGCCAGGACCGCCGCAGTTCCGCCGGCGTCTGCTGCCCGCCGGTCAGGCAACGCCGCAGCTGATCGGTGGCGGATCGGGGCGCGGGGGCGGCGAGCAGACTCGCGTACACGGTGGGTACCGCCTCCATGACGGTGACCCGGTGCCGGGCCATCCGCTCGGCCCACCGCTGCGGGTCGAACGCCTCCGGGGTGACGACCAGCGCGGCCCCGGCGAGCAGTGTCGAAGCTGCGACCAGATGACCGTAGGCGTGCGCCATGGGGATGGGCAGCGCGACCACGTCGTCGGCCGTCCGATGCCGGTGCCGCCAGTACTCGGTGGTCAGCCCCAGCGCCAGTTCGGTCAGCAGAAGCGCCTTGGGCCGGCCCGTCGTCCCCGAGGTGTGCATCACCAGACAGGGCGTCTGCGGCCCGCGGGCCGCACCGAGTCGGACCAGCACCTCGGCGGGGCGGTTCGCGGCCGCAGGCGCGGCGGCGGCGACCGGCAGCACCTGGGGCCGACGCTGCGCCGGTCCGTCCACCAGGCGCAGCATGCCCTCCTCACGCTCGGGGGGACAGAGCACGACCCGGGGCCGGGTCCGTTCCAGGACACGGCCGATCTCGGTGTCGGTGAGCGCCGGGTTGAGCGGCACGGCCACCAGGCCGGCCTTGAGCACTGCCAGGTAGGCCGCCAGCCAGGCCGCGCCGTTCGGCAGCAGCAGCGCCGCGTACTGCTCCTCCGACGACGGCCGCTCGACGACCTCCCCGGCCAGCGCGGCCGCCCACGCGTCGAGTTGCGCGTACGAAACGGTCGCGAGGTCGTCGATCACGGCCGGGCGCCCGCCGCCTGATCCGACTGCGGAAAGCAGTGCCTGCCGGAATACGGCCATGGTCAATCGTCCTGTCTGGATTCGGGGATGTCGGTGGCTCGGGGAGCGACCGGCAATGAGGGCGGCCGTATCCCGCCGTTCGACGTGATGGAACGTCAGGGAGTCTCCTTGGCACCGGAGTTATGGCCAGGCACCCGGGCACGTCCAGAGCCGGCCGGGGCCGGTGCCCGCGCTCGTGGCCCTTCCCGGACGGTGTCGCCCATCGATCGCCGACGTGCCTCAACGGTTGGTTTCGGGGCCTCGGTCGATGATCCGGTCGTTGTTCGCGCCCACGTCTTCGATGAGGGTGATCTCCGCGAACTCCGAGACGACATGGATGGGGTAGGTGGGGCCCGCGTCACGGTAGGCGCGCATGCGGTCCAGGTGGTCGTTCTGGAAGAGCACAGTGCGCTCGGGGTGCTCCTCGACCCAGCGCGGGAAGAAGATCACGCCGTGGGAGACGCCCTTGGCCGGCACCAGGGTGACGCAGACGGATGTGCCGGTGGGCTCGGTCCAGGAGATCTTGTAGACGCCGTCGGTGAGGGTCACGAGATCGACCTTCTGGTCCTTGACCCAGCGGCCGCCGACCATGCCGCTGTGGATGCGGTAGTCGATGGTCGTCGCATTCTTGACGTACATCTCGTAGCGCCAGCCGTTGGCGTAGGTGTACTCGAGTCGGCGCCCGACGATTCCGTCGACTGCCGCTGTCTCGGCGCCGGAACGTGTCGCATGCTCTGTCACGGGCTGTCTCCAATGTGGCTCTCTGAGGAGGTCCCAGGGCTGTGCCCTGGAATCGATGACGCTCCGGCGACCGGCTGCACAGCCGATCGGTTGCGTCAGATCTCGGGGAGGTAGGTGTCGCCGAGGTCGTCGAGAAGCGCGGCGGCGCGGCGCACGTCGACGTCCAGGGGCCGGTCCGGGTCGACCGGTGGGATCTCGTCGCTGATCCGGGCGAGGACTTCGGCGCACAGCGGCGCCGTCGGCCGACGAGCTCCCACATGGACCGCCTGACGCAGGGCCACGGCCAGGGATCCGTGCAGCAGCCGCAGCAGTGCTGCGGTGTCCAGGGCGTTGAACGCGGCCTGGGTGCCGAACGGGATCACGTCCTGGTTGTGCAGATTCGTCGGCAGGCTCTGGATCGAGGCCGGTGTCGCGGTGCGGCGCATCGACGCGATGAGCGCCGTGGCCGCCAACTGCACGCCCTGCACGGCGTGCTGACGTCCCGGCTCGGGGGCCAGCATGGGTGGCAGGCCGCCGTTGCGATGAGGGTCGATCAGCAGGTCGAGCTGCCGCTCGGCCAGGTTGCCCAGCTGCACGCCGGCCAGGTTGAGCAGGTCGGCGCTGAACGCGGCCGGCTGGCCGAAGAAGTTGCCACCGTGGGCGACCAGGTCCTGCTCCGCGAAGAACAGCGGGTTGTCACTGATGGCGTTGATGTCGTCCTGCATCACCGCGGCGCAGTGCTCCATCGAGGCGGCGGCCGCGCCGATCAGCTGAGGAGTGCAGCGGATGCTGTACGGCTCCTGCAAGGCGCGCGTGCCCGCAGGAACGTTTCCCTGGAGCAGGTGGCGAAGGTGCTCGCCGACCAGGGCCGTGTGCCGGTGCCCGAAGGCGGCGAGCAGGCTCGGGTCGAGGAAGGCCGCCGAACTGCCCAGGACGTCCACGAGCATGGCCGCGAGGAGCAGCGCACCGCGCAGTGACCGCCGCATGGCCAGGACGGCCAGGGCACCTGCGGCGGCCGTCAGGGACGTGCCGTTGACCAGTGCCAGGGCGTCGCGCCCGTCGAGCTGTACCGGTTCCAGGCCCAGCCGCGCGAGGGCCGCGTCAGCGGTGAGCCGCTCCCCGCCGGTGTAGGCGTGGCCACGGCCCTGTAACGCACGGGCGACATAGGCGAGCGGAATCAGATCGCCACTGGCACCCAGCGAACCCATCCGGGGCACCGCCGGCGCGAAATCCGTGGCCAAGGCGCGGGCCAGAGCCTCCACCGCGTTGAGGGACACGCCGGATCGGCCCTGGCACAGCGAATGCAGCCGCACTCGCATCGCCGCCCGCACCACCGAGGGCTCCAAGTCGGGGCCCTGGCCGGCGATGAGGTGGTTGAGCAGGTTCTCGCACTGCTCTGCCGCGCTGTCCCGTCCGGGGAAGGCGACCAGCGGGCCGAAGCCGGTGGTCGCCCCGTACACGGGCCGACCGCTGTCCAGACAACGGAGCAGGAACTCGCTGCACGACTGGACACGGTCACGCGTGGCGTCGTCGATCGCGATCCGCACCGGCTCACGCGCCTGCTCCACGTCGTGGAGTCGGAGCAGCGGGCCGGGGGGCATCGGCAGTGCCGGGCAGGACTTGTCAGCTACCGAGGTCACGCAGAAGCCTTCCTGTGGGGCGAAGAGCGAGGACTCCCCGAGGCCCCCGGGGACACCCCGGGGCACCGAGCGTCGGACCGGCGCCAGGTTGCGTTTCGGCGCCCGGCGCGACCGGTCCGTAAGCGCGGACGGTTCGGAGGTCGGTCGTCCTGTACCGGTCGTCCTGTACGGGTCGACGACGCTGCCTTTGGGGGGCAGCGCACAGTGATGCCATGCAGGTGGTCGGGGTGACCAGGCGACTCAACGGCTGGTCACCAGTTGCCGTGCGGCGAGCACGGTGATGCGGAGCGCGGAAGATCGAATGGTCATGCGCTCAGGCTAGGAGGCCGCTCCGCCCAACTGATGGCCCGTCATTCCGCTTCACTCGAAGGGGTGAACGGTTCGGGAGGCCGGAGACATCGGCCGAGCCGTTCGACCTGCTCCGCCGCCCGCGCGCCCGGTGGCCACCGCCCCGTGCCGCCGCCGATCACGGGACAGCGCCGAAGCGCCGACACTCCCTAACGGAGCGGCTCGTCGCCCTGGCCGACGAGTACCCACCGAAGGCAGCACCCGTCGACCTGCAGGCTGGGATCGGGGGTTCCGGGCTTCGTGAGGGCGAGTTCGACGAGCTTCTCGATGTGGGTGAGGCGTGACCGCGCCTCGGGAGGTGAACCTCCGATGTGTGCGGGATGAGGCCGAAGAAGCCGGATGCGTCGGGCAGGGCTGCAGCTGAAGGGGGGCCCTGCCGTGCGGCAGGGCCCCCCTTCCAGTAGCTCGGGCGGTTCAGTCGTCCAGGTCGTACGCCACCGTGACCGGGGCGTGGTCGCTCCACCGCTCCGCGTGGGTGTCGGCGCGTTCCACGCGGGCGTCGGTGGCGCGGGCGGCGAGGGCGGGGGTGGTGACCTGGAGGTCGATGCGCCAGCCGGAGTCGTTGTCGAAGGCGCGGCCGCGGTAGGACCACCAGGTGTAGGGGCCGGTGCGGTCGGGGTGGAGGGCGCGGACGACGTCGACGTAGCCGGCCTCGTCGTAGACGCGGGAGAGCCAGGCGCGTTCCTCGGGGAGGAAGCCGGCGGACTTCTGGTTGGCCTTCCAGTTCTTGAGGTCCTCGGGGCGGTGGGCGATGTTCCAGTCGCCGCAGACCACGACCTCGCGGCCGTCGGCGGCGGCGCGGGCGCGCAGGGCGGTGAGGTGGACGAGGAATTCCGCCATGAAGCGTTCCTTCTCGTCCTGGCGCTCGGTGCCGACTTCGCCGGAGGGCAGGTAGAGGCTGGCGACGGTGAGGCCCGGCAGGTCGATTTCCAGGTACCTGCCCGAATTGTCGAATTCCTCGGAGCCGAATCCGATCGTGCTGCGCTGCGGCTCCCGGCGGGACAGGATGGCGACGCCGGCCCGGCCCTTGGCGACCGACGGGGCCCAGAGCGCGTGCCAGCCGTCCAGGTCACGCAGTTCGACGGGCAGCTGCCCGGGTTCGGAGCGCACCTCCTGGAGGCAGATCACGTCCGCCTCGGTGCCGGCCAGCCACTCCACGAAGCCCTTCTTGGCGGCCGCCCGGATTCCGTTCACATTCACACTCGTCACCACGATCACCCGGGCAGCCTACCCATTGGCCGAGGCCGCCCCGCAGCGTGACGCGCGGCCGCGGGCCGTCCCGAAGGGCTGTCGTGAACGTGGCATGAATGTTCGCGACGGTCGCACCAAGCCCTGTCATTGGTCTTGACCATCTCCGGACGGAACACCTAGGGTCGCTTACTGCAAGGACCTTTAATAAAGAAGGACGGATAAAGGCCCGCTCTCCCACCTGCCGCAACAGCGGGCAGCGGGCCCGGGATCCGCCCTCCTTGTCGTAGGGCGGACAAGACCAGGTGGAGGACACGGTGGGGACGACAGGACAGCTTTCGGCGGTGCCGGAACCGAAGTACTGGCACCTGCGCACGGTGCTGCTGCGGGCCATCGACACGGAGTTCTCCACCGGCCAGGTCCTGCCCAACGAGCGCGAGCTGTCCGCCCGCTTCGGGGTGGCCCGGGCGACGCTGCGGCAGGCCCTGGACCAGCTGGAGCTGGAGGGCCGGCTGGTCCGCCGCCGGGGGATCGGCACCCTGATCGCCGCCCCGCGGGTCGGCGTCCCGGTGAACCGGCAGGAGGAGGGCTGGCCCGGCGCCGGCCGCAGCCAGTCCTGGCGCACGGTCGACTGCACCACCGCCCCCGCGTCCGCGCAGCTGGCCAAGGGCCTCGGCATCGCCGAGGGCGCCACCGTGCACACCGTCCGCCGGGTCCGGCTGGTCGAGGGCCGCGCGATGGCCAGCGAGTCGCTGCACGTTCCGGCCTCCGCCCTGCCGCACCTGCCCGGCTTCCGTGCCGAGGGCGACCGCGCCCGCTCGGTGCTGCGCCAGCTGGAGCGCCTGGAGGTCGACGGTGAGTCCCGGGCCGTCGAGCTGGGCGTCGCCGAGGCCGACGAGGCCGTGCTGCTGGAGCGCCCCCCGGGCACCCCGGTGCTGGTCATGACCACCCAGTACGCCGCCGCCGGCCGTCTGGTGGCGCTCGCCGTCTCCACCTACCGCGCGGACACCTGCAAGCTGACCTTCGGCGAGACCGGCCTGGTCGAGGTCACCCCGGTCGGCGCGACCACCGAGGTCCGCACCGCCTCCTGAACCATTTCGCACCCACCCTCAGACAGTGGCCCGGACGCCCGACTGGCGTCCGGGCCACTGTCGTCGACGGCTGAGCCGCACCAGCGGCCGCACCGGCCCGTACCACCCGCCCGCTGGGCGGTACGCCTCACACCCGGGGCGGGTCGACCGCGAAGAGCTGGTCCTCGACGTGGTCCAGGGCGACTCGCAGGGCGCCCATCGAGACGACCTCGGAGCCGAGGGCGGCCAGCGCCACCTCGGGGGCGCGGAGGGTGAACTGGGCGAGGCGTTCGCGCAGCGGTTCGAGCACGCCGTCCAGGCCGGCCGCCCAGCCGCCGATGACCACCAGCTGGGGGTCGATGGCCAGGACCAGGGCCGCGACGCCCTGGACGAGCCGGGTGAGGAAGCGGTCCATGGCGACCTTGGCGACCTCGTCGCCCTCCCGGGCCAGCCGCAGGACCCGGGCGACGGCGGCCTCGTCCAGCGGGTTGAGCGGCTTGCCGGTGGTGGAGAGCAGCCGCTCGGGGGTGACCTCCTGGCCGAGCAGGTGCAGGGCGCCGATCTCGCCGGCGGCGCCGCCGTAGCCGCGGTGCAGTCTGCCGTTGATCAGGGAGCCGGCACCGGGGCTGAGGCCGGCCATCACGAAGACCACGTCGTCGGCGCCGACCGCCGCGCCCTGCCAGTGTTCGGCGATGGCGGCGAGGTTGGCGTCGTTCTCGATCAGGACGGGGCAGCGGAAGGAGCGGCGCAGCCGGGCGCCGAGGTCGAGGCCGGTCCAGCCGGGCATCGCGGTGCCGAGCCGGATGGTGCCCTCGCGGTCGACGATGCCGGGGGTGCCGATGCCGACGGCCCACAGGTTGTCCCGGGAGATGCCCGCCTTGCGCAGCACCTCGGCGACGGCGGTGCGGACGGCGGTGAGCCGGTCCTCGGCCTCCAGGGTCTCGTCGACCGGCTTGAAGTGACTGCCCACCACCTCGCCGGTGAGGTCGGCGAGGATGACCCGGATGTCGTGGACACCGATCTCGATGCCGAGGATGTGCCCGGCCTCGGCGCGGAAGCGGAACCAGCGGGCCGGGCGGCCGCGGCGGCCGGTGCCCTGCTGGCCGTCCTCCCGGGGCTGCTCGACCTCGGCGACGAGGCCGGTCTCGACCAGGCCCTCGATCACGCCCTCGACGGTGGGCCGGGAGAGCCCGGTCTCGCCGACGAGTTGGGTGAGGGTCACCGAGTGGCCGGTCCGCAGCGCCCGAAGCGTGACCGCGGCGTTGATCCGCCGCAGCAGCGAGGAGTCTCCTCCGGTGAGCCGATCCGCCAATGCGATGCCCTTCGCCGTTCGCGCGACTGCCCTGGCGCGCGGTGTCGAGTGCGCGGAGCCCACCGAATGGCCCGCGGGGGTCTGCCCCCGACGTGCGGTACGGGCGACGCTGGGCCGCCTGCACCAGGGCCGGGGGAAGCAGTGGGGAGCCTACCCGGGGACCGTGCCGGGCGGCGAGGATTCCCGCAGCTCACCCGGGCTTCGGTATCGAAATGGTACGGATCGGGTGGCGGTACGTGACCCGGGGCTTCACCCCTCGGGCACGGATGGCCCGCACACCGGGCGCAGCCCCCGTACGGCCCAGCGGGAGCGCACCGACAGCAGCGAGCCGACGCTCAGCCAGGAGCACGCCGAGAACGCGCTGACCACCGAGCCGGCCGAACCGATGGACAGCACGCTGCCGACCGAGCCGATCGAGAGGACGGAGCCGACCGAGCCGATGGACAGCAGCGAGCCGATGGAGCCGAGGGAGGCGATGGAACCGAGCGAGGCCCGGGAGCGGATCGAGCGCACGGGAGCGGGAGCGGCCATGTGCCCGATCGTAGCGCCGGTGCCGGCAGCCCACCCGTGGTCAGGCCACCCGGTGGCAGCCCATCCGCTGTCAGCCCACCCGTGGTCAGGCCACCCGGTGGCAGCCCACCCGCGGTCAGGCCACCCACCGGCAGCCCATCCGCCGTCAGTCCACCCGCCGTCAGTCCACCCGCGCGACGAACAGCCCCTGCCCGAGCAGCCCCATCGGGTGCCCGTCCGCCGGGAGGGTGAGCACCGTCGGGCAGCCCGCGGCGGTGAGGGCGGCCCGCCACTGCGGGGCCGGGTGGCCGGTGAAGCCCCGGGGGTCGCCGGTGATCAGCAGGTCGAGCTGTTCGGCGACGGGGGCGAGCAGCAGCAGCCGGCCGCCGGGGGCGAGCTGGTCGACCAGCGCCGGGGCCTCCTCCTCGGGTCGGCCGGCGGCGGTGGCGACGACGATGTCGTAGCGTCCGCCGTCGGGGGCGAGGTGGTGTTCGGCGTTCTGCCGGGGGCGGGCGGCGAGGGCGCGGGCGACGGCCGTCTCGGTGCCGTCGCGGTCGAGTTCGAGGATCCGCGGTGGCTGCGGCCCGGGGTGGGCCTCGACGGTGGCGCGGACGAGGGATCCGAGGGCGGTGCCGAGGTAGCCGCGGGCGGCGGACCAGCGGACCGGGGCGGCGGCCGGGCGGGGGGCCTCCTCGCCGGTGAGCAGCTTGGGCAGCCGCAGGGCGCCGCGCCGGACCCGGTCGAGGACGGCGGCGGTGCCGAGGCCGTCGGTCCAGCTGTCGACGGCGGGCCGCCAGGCCTCCCGGACCTCGGCGGAGCTGAGTTCGGGGGCGCCGTGGTAGATCGGGCCCTGGGCGCCGCCGTCCCGGCGGGCGATCAGGCCGTGCCGGGCGAGGGCGTCGAGCCAGTGGCCGACCCGGGGGCGCTGGGCGGGGGTGACCAGGGCGGTGGCGAGGAGTTCGGCCTCGGAGCGGCCGTGCCCGGGGTCGGTGAGCACTCCGGCCTGCTGGAGGGTGTGCAGCAGCGCGGTGAGGACGGCCCGGTCGAGGTGGGCGCCGAACTCGGTGAGCTGCCCGGCGGTGATGCCGATGCTGTGCTTCCAGGCGGCGGCGGTGGCGGCCTCGGTGTCGGCGCGCAGCCGGCGGTCGGCGGCTTCGGACCGGCTGTCGGGGGCGCGCAGGTGGGCGAGGACGGCGCCGAGGGCGTCGACGGCGGCGTAGACGTCGTCCTGCCGGGGTTCGGGGCCGACGTGCAGGACGAGCCGGAGGGCGCCGAGGTCGTGGTCGGCGAGGCCGGGTTGCCGGCTGAGCCGCCAGAGCAGGGCGGAGGGCAGGCTGAGGTGGGTGGTGCCGTTGGCGGCGAGGGCGGTGAGCTGCTCGTCGGGCCGCTGGTCGGGGTCGGCGCAGTGCACGGTGCCGCCGGCCAGCAGGGTGGCCAGGGCGAGTTCGACGGCGAGGTCGGTGGCGGGGTGCAGCACGGTGTGCCGGATGGGCGGCGGGCCGAGGACGCCGGCCCAGTGCCGGAGCCGTTCCTCGGCGGCGCGGGCGCTGGAGGGCGGCAGGGCGGCGTGTTCGGCGACGCGCTCGGCGAGGGCCCGGGGCAGGCCGCCCGGCGGGGAGACGCCGAGCAGCAGGCCGATGCCGCTGATCGCGCGTCCGTCGGCGACGACGGCGGGCCGGTCGCCGAACTCGCGCAGCGCGCTGACCAGCGCAGGGGTCGGGGCCAAGGTGATCACTCCGGGGTGCGGGGGAGAAGCCGCACCACTGAACCATGGGTCCGGGCCGGTGAGCGGGGCCTACGGGTAATAATTCCGTAATGATTTTCATATCGGCCAGCCAAGCGGTGGGCGCGATCCCGGCACGAACGCGCCGGAACTGCACATTCCGGAACCGCTGCGCGATCCCTTGACAGGTGGTTCGGGTGCTGGATTACTTGGCCTGGGCTTGCCCTGACCGAACGATCGGTTGGGCCCCGAGCCTCGGCCGACCTGCGGAGGAGCGACGATGACCGGCAGCGCACCCGACCCGGACCGACGCCTGGGCGAGCCGATTCCGCCCGCCCTGCTGGACGCCGGCGAGCGGATGAGCGTCGACGAACTGCGGGCCCACCAGCTCGACCGGCTGCGGGCCACCCTGCGGCACGCCTACGACCACGTCGAGCTCTACCGCCGCAAGTTCGACGCCGCCGGGGTGCACCCGGAGGACTGCCGCACCCTGGCGGACCTCGCCCGCTTCCCCTTCACCACCAAGGCCGACCTGCGCGAGGGCTACCCCTTCGGCATGTTCGCCGTCCCGATGGAGCAGGTCCGCCGGATCCACGCCTCCAGCGGCACCACCGGGCGCCCGACCGTGGTCGGCTACACCGAGAACGACCTCTCCATGTGGGCCGACGTGGTCGCCCGCTCGATCCGCGCCGCCGGCGGCCGACCCGGCCACAAGGTGCACATCGCCTACGGCTACGGGCTGTTCACCGGCGGCCTGGGCGCCCACTACGGCGCCGAGCGGGCCGGCTGCACCGTCATCCCGGCGTCCGGCGGGATGACCGCCCGCCAGGTGCAGCTGATCCAGGACTTCCGCCCCGAGATCATCATGGTCACCCCGTCCTACCTGCTGACCCTGCTGGACGAGTTCGAGAGGCAGGGCCTGGACCCGCGCGCCAGCTCGCTGCGGATCGGCATCTTCGGCGCCGAGCCCTGGACGGAGGAGATGCGGCGCGAGATCGAGGAGCGGCTCGACCTGCACGCCGTCGACATCTACGGCCTCTCCGAGGTGGTCGGCCCCGGCATCGCCCAGGAGTGCGTGGAGACCAAGGACGGGCTGCACATCTGGGAGGACCACTTCTACCCGGAGGTGGTGGACCCGTTCACGGATGACGTGCTGCCCGAGGGGGAGGGCGGCGAACTGGTCTTCACCTCGCTCACCAAGGAGGCCCTGCCGGTCATCCGCTACCGCACCCGCGACCTCAGCCGGCTGCTGCCGGGCACCGCGCGGCCGGCCTTCCGGCGGATGGAGAAGGTGACCGGGCGCAGCGACGACATGATCATCCTGCGCGGGGTGAACCTCTTCCCGACCCAGATCGAGGAGATCCTGCTGCGCACCCCGGGCGTCGCCCCGCACTTCCAGCTGCGGCTGACCCGGGAGGGGCGGCTGGACCGGCTGGCCGTCCGGGTGGAGGCCCGCCCGGAGGCGTCCGCCGAACTGCGCGAGGCGGCCCGGACGGAGATCGTCCGGGCGGTGAAGGACGGGGTGGGCGTGACGGTCGCGGTCGAGGTGGTGGACCCGTACACGCTGGAGCGCTCGGTCGGGAAGATCAAGCGGGTGGTGGACGAGCGGCCGCGCTGAGGCGAGCGCGTTGAGCGCTTGGCCGCGCTGAGGCGACCGCGTTGAGCCCTCGGCCGGGCTGAGGGACGGCGGAGGCGCACGGCTGTCCGGGGGGTGATGCCGTACGCCTCCGCCGTCTACAGAAATGTAGACGCTCAGTGGGCGGTGAGTCCAGCCGTCCGGCGGTGCGCCCGCGCGGACAGCGCCAGCGCCACCCCCATCAGCACCGCGAGCGCCAGGCTGACCGGGCCGGTGCCCAGGCCGATGCCGCCGCGGTCGGCGCCGACGCCCAGCCAGTCCGCGAACGAGGCGCCCAGCGGGCGGGTCAGCACGTACGCCCACCAGAACCCGGCCACCGGGCCCACCCAGCGGGCCCGCGAGGCCACCGCCGGGATCGAGATCAGCACCGCGAAGCCCAGCCCGGCCACCAGGTAGCCCAGGTGCAGGGTGGCCGCCGTCAGGTCGCCCAGCGCCGTGCCCAGCGCGAAGGTCAGCAGCACGGCCGCCCAGTAGAACAGCTCCCGGCGCAGCCCGGTCACCCGGTCGATCGCCAGCGAGCCCTCCACCCGGTGCCAGAGCAGGAACAGCGCCGCCAGCGCCACCGCCAGCGAGCCCGCCGACAGCGCGTACGGGACGCCCAGCGCCACGTGCGCCACGTCGGCGACCATCGTGCCGAACACGCTGACCATGACCACCACGGCCCAGTACAGCCCGGTCACGCAGCGGCGGGTCCGCAGCTGGACCAGGAGGGTCACGGCGAGCAGCAGCCCGGCGGCGGCCACCGCCAGCACGGGGTCGAAGGTCTTGGCGAGGAAGTCGGAGAGGGTCTCGCCCATGCCGGTGGTCAGCACCTTCACCAGCCAGAACCAGCCGTCCACGGACGGGACCTTGCTGGCGCCGGAAGGGGTGGTGCGACCGGGGGCGGGGCGGGTCGTCGTCGCGTGCGCCATGTCAGCCCTCGGAGCCGTCGGAGGTGTCGGAGCCTGCCGAGGAGCCGGCCGAGGCGCGGGCCGGGCCGGTGGTGTTGGACGTCAGCTCGCCGCTGGTGCCGTCCACCGTCACCAGGTGGCGCACGCCGTCCTGGCCGACGACCGTCACGGCCCAGGCGGCGCCACCGCCCTGCTCGGTGACCCGGCGCAGCGACTCGGCGCGGCCGCCGGGGACGGCGGCCTGGGCCTTCTCCAGGGCGGCGGAGGCGCCCAGCGACGGCAGCGCGGCCGGGGCCACACCGCGCCCCTGACCCTGCCCGTGCTGACGGTCGTGCCCGTGCCCCTGCCCCTGCTCGCGCCCCTTCCCGTCCGCGTGCCGGGACCCGTCCGCCTGCCCGTACCCGTGGCCGTCCTCGGACCGGGCCGCCGCCTCGCGGTGCCCGCGCCCGCTCTCCCCGTGCCCCTCATGGGCCACCGCGGCGACCGCCAGCCCGCCCGCACCGAGCAGCGCCACCGTCACCACCCCGGCCGTCAGCCGGCGCTCCCGCCCGGCCGCCCAGGCCCGCAGCCGTGCCGCGCGACGGCGCCGGGGCGTCAGCGGCGGCACCTCGGGGAGTTCCGGCTCCTCGCCGGTCGACGGGGTGACGGGAGACAGGGGATCGGTCATCGGGCGTACTCCTTGCCTGGGAAGTGCTGCGCTGCGCTCCGCGCCCGGCGATCATGGCGGACCGTACCTGAACCCCCGCTTAAGACCGACCGGCACATGGTGAGCAGCGTCGCGACGCCGGTGCACGCACCCCAACGCCGCTCCTTCACCCACTCACCATGTGCCGGTCGGTCTAAGCCCGACCGGCGATCCGAGCCCGGACAAGATCGCTCACGATCACCTGGCACCCTGAACGGATGCACATACTCGTCGTGGAGGACGAACAGCGGATGGCCACCGCGCTGCGGCGCGGCCTGGAGGCCGACGGCCACACCGTCGACACCGCCCACAACGGCCCCGAGGGACTCGCCCTCGCCGAGCGCCACCCCTATGACGTGATCGTCCTCGACATCATGCTGCCCGGCCTCAACGGCTACCGGGTCTGCGCCCGGCTGCGCGCGGGCGGCTGCCGGGCCGGCATCCTGATGCTCACCGCCAAGGACGGCGAGTGGGACGAGGCCGAGGCCCTGGACACCGGCGCCGACGACTACCTCTCCAAGCCGTTCTCCTTCGTCGTCCTGCTCGCCCGGCTGCGCGCCCTGCACCGGCGGATCGACCAGCAGCGCCCCCGGCTGCACACCCTCGGCGACCTCGTGCTGGACGCCAACGCCCGCACCTGCACCCGGGCCGGCACCCCCACCCACCTGACCGCCCGCGAGTTCGCGATCCTGGAGCACCTGGCCGCCCGCGCCGGGACGGTCGTCTCCAAGCGCGAGATCCTCGACCACGTCTGGGACGCCGGCCACGACGCCGACCCGAGCATCGTCGAGGTGCACGTCCACGCCCTGCGCCGCAAGATCGACGCCCCCTTCGGCCGCTCCGCCCTGCAGACCATGCGCGGCGCCGGCTACCGGCTCGACCCGGACGGCGGCTGAGATGCGCCGACTCCCGCACTGGGCGAGCCGGTTCGTGCCCCGTACGGTGCGCGCCCGGGCCACCGCGGCTGCGGGTACGGTGCTGGCCGCCGCGCTCACCCTGGCCGGGGCCGGGCTGCTCGCCGCCGTCCACGCCGACCTGGTCGCCTCGGCCGCCTCCGCCACCCGCCAGCAGGCCGACTCGGTCGCCCAACTCGCCCTCCAGGGACGGCTGCCGGCCGTCCTGCACACCGGGCACGGCACCGACTTCCTCCAGGTCGTCGACGCCCGCGGCACCGTGCTGGCCGCCAGCCCCAACCTGGTCGGCCGCGCCGCCCTCGCCACCGAACCGCGCACCGGCTCGCTCACCACCGACCAGGTCGACCCGCTCTACGACCACCACCGCCAGCGGCTCACCGTCGTCGTCGCCGACACCCCCGGCGGGCCGGTCACCGTCTACGCGGGCGCCTCGCTGCGCGCCGCCGACGAGGCGATGGACATCACCCAGGCCGGGCTGGCCGTCGCCTGCCCGCTGCTGCTGCTCACCGGCGTGGTGGTCACCTGGAAGGTCACCGGGCAGGCGCTGCGGCCGGTGGAGGCGATCCGCGCCGAGGTCGACGCCATTACCGGCCAGGACCTGCACCGGCGCGTCCCCGAACCCGGCACCGCCGACGAGATCGCCCGGCTCGCCGCCACCATGAACGCGATGCTCGACCGGCTGGAGGCCTCCGGCCGCCGGCAGCGGCAGTTCATCGCCGACGCCTCGCACGAACTGCGCAGCCCGCTCGCGGTGCTGCGCACCCAGCTGGAGGTCGCCGACACCCACCCCGACCAGGCCGTCCGCGCCGAACTGGTGCACGGCGCCCTGGCCGACACCGACCGGCTGCAGAACCTCGCCACCGACCTGCTGCTGCTCGCCCGCCTCGACGCCGGCGGCGCCGACGAGCGCCCCCGTCAGCGGATCGACCTCACCGACCTGGTCGCCACCACCGTGCCGGCCCGCCCCTGCGGCCCGCACCGCCGCACCACCGACCTCGCCCCGGACGTCACCGTCGAGGGCATCCCGCTCTGGCTCGGCCGGCTGCTCACCAACCTGCTGGACAACGCCGAGCGGCACGCGGCCGGCACCGTGCACGTCCGGCTGTCCACCGACCCGGCGCGCGGCCTGGCCCTGCTGGACGTCGAGGACGACGGCCCCGGCATCCCGCCCGCCGACCGGGAGCGCGTCTTCGAACGCTTCACCCGGCTGGACGACGCCCGCTCCCGCGACCACGGCGGCACCGGCCTGGGCCTGTCGATCGCCCGCGACATCGCCCGCCACCACCACGGCACACTCACCGTCACCCCCACCCCGGTCGGCGCCCGGCTCACCGCCGCGATCCCCCTTGCGGCCGACCCGGCGGCGGACGCCTGAGCGGCCCTCCGGCGGCCGGTGCCCGAACGGCTGACGCCCGAGCGGCCGATGCCCGAACGACCGACGCCCGAGCGGCCCCGGGACCCGTTCGGCGCAGCAGGGATCGTGGTGACG
Organism: Kitasatospora sp. NPDC030952; assembly: GCF_055571335.1. Classification (NCBI taxonomy): domain Bacteria; kingdom Bacillati; phylum Actinomycetota; class Actinomycetes; order Kitasatosporales; family Streptomycetaceae; genus Kitasatospora; species Kitasatospora sp. NPDC030952. The sequence goes on along the minus strand of NZ_JBVIFM010000002.1, from coordinate 198,122 downwards.
GCCGATGCTTCCCAGACTCGGAGGACGAGGGGGTGGACTCGACCGGAGAGGCATCCTCATGAGCATCGGGCTTCGTCGCATCCTCGCGGTGACCGCAGTGGTCTCCCTCGGCCTGGGCGCCGCGTCCTGCGGCAGCGCCAAGCAGTCCTCGTCGGGCGGCGGTTCGTCGGGCTCCGCCGCCGGGGGCGCCGGGGCGAGCGGCACCGTGGCGGTGGGGGCGGTGCGGATCGGCCTGCTGCTGCCCGAGAGCAAGACCACCCGCTACGAGCAGTTCGACCGCCCGCTGATCGAGCAGAAGATCAAGCAGCTGGCGCCCCAGGCGCAGATCGACTACTACAACGCCAACCAGGACGCGACCCTCCAGCAGACCCAGGTGGACACCGCCCTCACCAAGGGCGACAAGGTGCTGATCCTGGACGCGGTGGACGCCAAGTCGATCCAGTCCTCCGTCCAGAAGGCCCACGACGCGGGCGTCAAGGTGCTGGCCTACGACCGGCTCGCCCAGGGCCCGGCCGACGCGTACGTGTCCTTCGACAACCACAAGGTCGGTGAACTCCAGGGCCAGGCCCTGGTGGCGGCGGTCGGCGGCAAGTCGGGCGCGGGCGAGATCTTCATGATCAACGGCTCGCCCACCGACCCCAACGCGGCCGACTTCAAGGCCGGCGCGCACAGCGCGATCGACGGCAAGCTGAAGATCGGCAAGGAGTACGACACCCCCCAGTGGGACCCGAACACCGCCAACCAGGAGGCCGCCGCCGCCATCACCGCGATCGGCGGGAGCAATGTGGTCGGCGCCTACTCGGCCAACGACGGCATGGCGGCGGGCGTCGCGACCGCTCTCAAGGCGGCCGGCCTGAGCGTCCCGCTGACCGGCCAGGACGCCCAGATCGACGGCATCCAGCGGATCGTGGCCGGCACCCAGACCATGACGATCTACAAGCCGTTCAAGCCGGAGACCGACACCGCCGGGCAGATGGCCGTCGCGCTGGCCGCCGGCAAGACCCTGGACTCCACCCTGGCGCCGACCACGGTCACCAACGGCAGCGGCAACAAGATGCCGGCCAACCTGATCACCCCGGTCGTCGTCGACAAGAACAACATCAAGACCACCGTGGTCCAGGACGGCCTCTACACCGTCGCCCAGATCTGCACGCCGGACTACGCCGACGCCTGCAAGAGCGCCGGCCTCCAGTAGCCGGCCGCACCGCGACAGCCGGCGGCACCCTCCGAAGCCGGCAGCACCGTCCGAAGCCGGCAGCACCCTCCGAAGCCGAACGGCCCCGCCCCACCATCGGGGCGGGGCAAGGAAGTTGGTCACTGTGGCAGGTGAGACCGTACTGGCCCTGCGCGGGGTCTCCAAACGGTTCGGCGCCGTCCAGGCGCTCACCGACATCGAACTGGAGGTGCACACCGGCGAGGTGCTGGCCCTGGTGGGCGACAACGGCGCCGGCAAGTCCACCCTGGTCAAGGCGATCGCCGGGGTGCACCAGCCCGACGAGGGCGCCATCGAGTGGCAGGGCCGTCCGGTGGGCATCCACCGGCCGCAGGACGCCCAGCAGTTGGGCATCGCCACGGTCTACCAGGACCTCGCGCTGTGCGACAACCTCGACGTGGTCGGGAACCTCTTCCTCGGCCGCGAGATCCGCCGCTTCGGCATCCTCGACGAGGTCGCGATGGAGAAGCGCTCCCGGGCGCTGCTGGACACCCTCTCCATCCGCATCCCCAGCGTGCGGATCCCGGTCGCCTCGCTCTCCGGCGGCCAGCGGCAGGTCGTCGCGATCGCCCGCGCGCTGATCGGCTCGCCCAAGGTCGTGATGCTGGACGAGCCGACCGCGGCCCTGGGCGTCGAACAGACCGCCCAGGTGCTCGACCTGGTCGAGCGGCTGCGCGAGCAGGACCACGGCGTGATCCTGATCAGCCACAACATGGCGGACGTGATGGCCGTCGCGGACACCGTCGCGGTGCTGCGCCTCGGCCGCAACAACGGCGTCTTCGACAAGCGCCACACCAACCAGGAAGAGATCATCTCGGCCATCACCGGCGCCACGGACAACGCCGTGACCCGCCGCAGGGCCCGCGGCCAGGAGGGTTCCCAGTGAGCGACCACAATCCCGGGAGCCTCCCCGGCGACGAACCCGGACGCCACCGCCGCCCGCCGCTGCCCGAGGAGAGCATGCCCACCGGCGGCGTCAACGCGCCCGTCCCGGTGGCCCCGGAGGCCACCCCCGCGGTCGACCCCCGGCTGATCGTCCGCCAGGAGGGCGTCAAGGGCTACCTGGGCGAGTTCCGCCGCCGGATGAGCAGCGGCGAACTGGGCTCGCTGCCCGTGGTGCTGGCGCTGATCGTGATCTGGGCGGTGTTCGGCAGCCTCAACAGCAGCTTCCTGTCCGCCCAGAACCTCTCCAACCTGTCCCAGCAGATCGTCGGCACCGGCATGATCGCGATCGGCGTGGTCTTCGTGCTGCTGCTCGGCGAGATCGACCTCTCGGTCGGCTCGGTCAGCGGACTGTGCGCGGCGATCTTCGCCGTGCTGAACGTCAGCAACGGCGTCAACCAGTGGGTCGCCCTGATCACCGCGATCGTCGGCGGCGCGATCGTCGGCACGATCCACGGCTTCTTCTTCGCCAAGGTCGGCGTCCCCGCCTTCGTCGTCACCCTGGCCGGCAACCTCGGCTGGAACGGCCTGATGCTCCAGGTGCTCGGCGCCAGCGGCACCGTCAACCTCTCCGGCAAGGACATCGTCTCCCGGCTCTACAGCACCATCTACGGCCAGCAGATCGCCGCCTACGGCACCGCGGCGATCGGCGTCGCGCTGTTCCTGTTCGCCTCGCTGATCGACGCCCGCCGACGGCAGGCCGCGGGCGTCCCCTCCCGGCCGGCCGCCGACATCGTGCTGCGCACCGTGCTGCTGGCCGTCATCGCCTTCCTCGCCGCCTACACGCTCAACCAGTACAAGGGGCTGCCGCTGGCCCTGCTGATCTTCCTGATCTTCATCGTGGTGCTGGACTTCGTGCTGCGCCGCACCTCCTACGGGCGGCAGGTGTTCGCGCTCGGCGGCAACATCGAGGGCGCCCGCCGGGCCGGCATCAACATCTCCTGGATCCGGATCAGCGTCTTCGCGATCTGCTCCACCATGGCCGGGATCGGCGGCCTCTTCCTGGCCGCCCAGATCCAGTCCGCGAGCCAGACCTCCGGCGGCGGCAACCTGCTGATGAACGCCATCGCGGCGGCCGTCATCGGCGGTACCAGCCTGTTCGGCGGGCGCGGCAAGACCTGGTCGGCGCTGCTCGGTGCGCTGGTGATCGGCTCGATCCAGTCCGGGATGAACATCCAGGGCCTGAGCAACGCCATCCAGTTCATGATCACCGGCGCGGTGCTGCTGGCCGCCGTCGTGATCGACTCGCTGGCCCGGCGCACCCAGCGGGCGGCCGGCCGGGCCTGAGCGGCACCCGGTGGGCAGTCGGCCGGGCCTGAGCGGCACCCGGCGGGCGGCCGGCCGGGCCTGAGCGGCACCCGGTGGTCCTGACGCCTGCCCTATGCTGCGGGAATGCCGAGTGAGCTGCGAGTTCATCGACCAGGCACCGATCAGGCGTTCATCCTGCGGGAGACCGAACTGACGCCCGTGCCCTTCGTGCCCGAGATCCGCCTCCAGATGGCGCAGGACGCCATCGCACTGTGGGAGACCACCGAGCGCGACCGCGGACTGGCCGGACTGCCGCCGCCGTTCTGGGCGTTCGCCTGGGCCGGCGGGGTCGCGGTCGCCCGCTACGTGCTGGACCACCCCGAACTGGTCGACGGGCGGGCGGTGCTGGACATCGCGGCCGGATCCGGACTGGTCGGGGTGGCGGCCGCGCTGCGCGGCGCGAAGGACGTCCGGGCCGCCGAGATCGACGCCTACGCCGTCGCCGCGATCGGACTCAACGCCGAGGCCAACGGCGTACGGGTGGCCGGTGCACTGGTCGACCTGGTGGACGGCGACGGCGCGCCCGCCGAGGTGGTGCTGGCCGGCGACGTCTTCTACGAACGCGCCATGGCCGCCCGCTTCCTGCCCTTCCTGGAACGGGCCGCCGCCCGCGGCGCCACCGTGATCGTCGGCGACCCGGGCCGCGCCTACCTGCCCCGGGAGCGGTTCACCGCGGTGGCCGCGTACCGGGTGCCGGTGGTGGCGGACCTGGAGGACACCTCGGTCAAGACCACCACGGTGTGGCGGCTCGGCTGACCGTCCGCAGCGCGGAATTCCCGGCGGCGCCGCCGGACAACCCGCTAGACAGGCCGACATGACCGAACAGATCGTGGTGCGCACCGCCGTACCGGAGGAGATGCCCGCCCTGCTCGCCCTCTGGGCCCGGGCCGCCAAGGGCACCAGCATCACCGACGACGCGGCGGGCGTCGCCGCACTGCTCGCCCGGGACCGGGACTGCCTGCTCGTGGCCGCCGCGGCCGAGGACCCGGGCACCCCGCTCGGCACCGTGATCGCCGGCTGGGACGGCTGGCGGTGCCACCTCTACCGCCTCGCCGTCGACCCCGAGCACCGCCGCCGCGGCATCGGCGCCGCCCTGCTGGCCGCCGCCGAGGAGCGCTTCGCCGCCCTCGGCGGCCGGCGGGTCGACGCGATGGTGCTGGACGACAACGCCCTCGGCCACCGCACCTGGCAGGCGGCCGGCTACCACCCGCAACCCCAGTGGAGCCGCTGGGTCAAGCCACTGCCCGCCTGACCACTGCGCACGGCGGCGGTCATGTCCAAGGCCGTCCGACTGATCACCGTCACGGCAGCGTCTTCGGCAACCCGGGGGACCAGCCGCTGGTCGGCAACTGGGGCTGAGCGGGCCGTCCGTGGCCCTCGGGCGGGGACGGCGCCCGCACGCCGTCCGGACGGCCGCCGAGTGCTGGCGGCCGTCCGTCGTGCGTGGTCCGCTGGGGCCGATGCGCGTGCGAACGGTCACGTCGCGTCACTCCGACCCGCCGCCCACCCGACAGGGGACCCCCATGACCATGACCGAGAACGGCCGCAAGCTCGGCTCGCCCGAGGCCGCCGCCGAGGTCCTGGCCGGCCTGACCGACTTCGAGCAGGCCCTCGCCTTCTACCACCAGCACCTGGCCCCGGACACCGCGGTCAACCTCTCCGTCGCCGAGAACGTCCTGCTCTACCGGCACTCGATGGACGCCGAGGTGTTCAAGAAGATCAAGCTGATCCCCGAGCGGAACATCCAGTACACGGCCTCGGCCGGCACCCCGCAGCTGCGCGGGCAGGTCGCCGAGCTGCTCGGCCGGGCCTTCGGGCGCACCGTCTCGCCGGACGACGTGTTCGGCTGCGCCGGGGTCTCCTCGGCGCTGGAGTGCATCGCCTTCGGGCTGATGCGCAAGGGCGCCGGCACGCCCGCGCTCAAGCCGGGGGACGAGGTGCTGATCCCGGCGCCGTACTGGCAGGGCTTCAACTGGTCGTTCGAGGAGCGGCCCAAGCTCAAGTGCGTCCCGGTGAACCTGCCCACCAGCGGGCCGGACCGCTACCGGCTCACCCTGGACCTGATCGTCCAGGCCTACGAGGCGCGCCAGAAGGCCGGCCACCGCCCGCGGCTGCTGGTCCTCACCAACCCGCACAACCCGCTGGGCGTCAACTACGACAAGGCGCTGCTGGAGGAGATCTACGCCTGGGCGATGGCGTACACCGACCTGCACGTGATCTCGGACGAGATCTACTGCCACTCCCAACTCGACAGCTCCAGCACGCCGTTCACCAGCGCGGTGCAGCTGGGCGCGTACTCCGGCTTCGCCGAGCGGATCCACCTGGTGTGGGGCTTCGCCAAGGACTTCGGTCTGTCCGGCTTCCGCACCGGCTTCGTGGTCTCCAAGAACCCCGCCGTGCACCGGGCCATGCTGGGCGGCAACGACCCGGCGGAGAAGACCCACCCGCTGCCCTGGTTCACCCCCTTCGACTCGCTGAAGACGTACGTCATCGGGGAGTTGCTCAGCGCCCACCACAACGGCGAGCACTACACGACGTACGCGATGAAGACGTACCCCGGGCTGCTCAGCGACAGCTTCCGCGCCGTCAAGGGGGCGCTGGACGCGGCCGGGATCAAGTACGTCCACCGGGACGGCGACAACTCGGCGATGTTCTTCTGGCTCGACCTGACCGAGTACCTCGGCAAGCGGGTGGACCGGGAGAACCCCGAGCGGTCGGTGCTCAGCGCGAAGGGGCTCAAGGCGGACGGGCTCGATCCGGACGAGGAGTGGCTGTTCGACTACCTCGCCGTCAAGCCCACCGAGGTCACCCTGCTGCCCGGCGGCGTCATGCACAACCCCGTGCCCGGGTTCTTCCGGCTCTGCTTCACCGCGAGCCCGGCGGCGGACGTGGTGGCCGCCGTGGGGCGGATGGCCACGGCGCTCGGCAAGTTGACCTGACCGGGTGCGGCACCCGGGAGTCTCCCAGGGGTCTCCCGGGGGTCTCCGGGGTGCCGCACGGGCCGCGCTCAGCCGCGCAGGCCGGCCAGCCAGGCCTCGACCTCCGCGGAGCCGCGCGGGAGGTCGGCGGAGAGGTTCTCGTTGCCGTCCTCGGTGACCAGGATGTCGTCCTCGATCCGCACCCCGATGCCCCGGTACTCCTCCGGCACCGTCAGGTCGTTCTGCTGGAAGTACAGCCCGGGCTCGACGGTGAGCACCATGCCCGGCAGCAGCGTCCCGTCGACGTGGTCCTCGGTGCGCGAGTGGGCGCAGTCGTGGACGTCGATGCCGAGCATGTGGCCCGTCCCGGCCAGGGTGAAGCGGCGGTGCAGGCCCAACTCGTACACCTTGTCGGCGGTGAGGTCGCCGAACAGGCCCCAGGCGGTGAGGTGTTCGGCGAGTTCGCGCTGGGCGGCGTGGTGGAAGTCGCGGAAGTCCGCGCCGGGCCGGACGGCCGCGATGCCGGCCTCCTGGGCGGCGTGGACGGCGTCGTAGACCTTCCGCTGGACGTCGGTGAAGCGGCCGGAGACCGGCAGGGTGCGGGTCACGTCCGCGGTGTACAGCTCGTTGGTCTCCACGCCGGCGTCGAGCAGCAGCAGGTCGCCGGGGCGGGCCTGGCCGTTGTTGCGCACCCAGTGCAGGGTGGTGGCGTGCGGCCCGGCGGCGGCGATGGTGCTGTAGCCGACGTCGTTGCCCTCCAGCCGGGCCCGGACGAAGAAGGTGCCCTCGATCAGCCGCTCGGGCGTCGCGGCGTCCGTGCCGAGCACGCGCACCACGTCCTCGAAGCCGCGGGCGGTCGCCTGGCAGGCGAGGCGCAGCTCGGCGATCTCGAACTCGTCCTTGACCAGGCGCAGTCCGGACAGGAAGACCTCGAACTCGGCGTCCCGACCGGTGTTCTGCCCGCCGTTCAGCCCGCTGTTCTGTCCGCTGTTCTGCCCGGTGCTCTGTCCGGCGCCCGCCCGGCCGTCGAGGGCGGCCTCCACCCCGGCGTCGTGCCCGCGCAGCACCCGCACCGGGGCGGTGGCCGCGGCCAGGTCGGTGCGCACGGTGCGGACGTCCCGGCAGGGGAGGCCGAACAGCTTCTCGCTCTCGGTCAGGCTGTTGCGGCGGCCGTCCCACAGCTCGCCGTGGCCGTCCAGCCAGAACTCGCCGCTCTCGATGTCGGAGCGGTTGCGCAGGTAGAGCGCCGCGTGGTGGCCGGTGTCCCCGGCGGGCTCCAGCACCAGGACGGCGTCCTGGGACTGGTCACCGGTCAGGTAGACGTAGTCGGAGGACGGGCGAAACGGGTAGTCGGTGTCATTGGCCCGCACCTTGGGGTTGCCGGACGGCACCACCAGCAGCTCGCCCGGGAAGGCGGCGGACAGCGCGGCCCGTCGGCGCTCGGTGTGGGCGGCCTGCGCGATCGGCTCCAGGCCGTGGCGCTCGGTGTCGGCCCAGCCGTGCTTCATGCTCTCGGCGAGTTCCTCGCTCACCCCGCGCGTGAGGCCGTTCTTGCGGTACTTGATGGGCTCGGTGGGCTGGGCGGGCTCGATGGGCTGGGCGGACTCGGTCACGGCGGACTCTCCAGTCGGGGGCCTGGGTGCGACGCCTCGTCGCGTCGACCTGCCTGGTACGTAACAAGCGTTGTGTACCGTATATCGAACGGGGCCCGAAGAGAAGGGGTCGGTGCCGATGCGGCCGGCGCAGGTCGGGCACGACCTGCTGCTCGACAACCCGGCGGCCGCGCGGGCGGGGTGGCGACGCGAACTGGTCTGGACCGGGTCGCGACGGGCGGTTCCCCATGAGGCAGGATGATCGGCATGACGGACACCCTCAGCTGGCTCGCGGAGCCGGAGTCGATCGCCTTCGGCGGCTACAGCGTGGTCCTGGCCCGTGGTCTGGAGCCCGCGGAACTCGTGGCCCGGATCGCCGCCGAAACCTTTCCCCGGCGCACCGCGCGGCTGCTCGGGCCGTCCACCGCCGAGGACCTGATCGAGGAGCACGAACTCGACCTGATGACCGGTACGGAAGACGTCGCGCTGCGGTACGGGCGGGCCGGCGACCTCGCCTTCGCCGTCGCGTACGGCTACTGGCAGGGCGAGCTGTCACTCCCGGCGTCCGTCTCCCGCGGTGGCGCCGAGGTGTACCACGTCGAGTACGAGGAGGAGAACGGCAAGCCGGTGCCGCCGCGGTTCGACTCCTCGCGGGACGGGCAGCCGCTCTGCTTCTTCAACCTCCACCTCGACGCCAGCTGGGGCCACGACGGCGTCGACGGCGACCCGGCGACGGCCGCCGCGGTGACCGCCGACCTGGCCGCCGCCGGACTGCCCGACCCGGAGCGCAGCGACCAGGACGTCCACCGCAGCTGCCTGGAACTGCTCGGCCGCCGCTTCGGACTGGCCCTGCCGCGCGCGGCCGTGCTGGACGGCGAACTGCCCGCCGTACTGCTGGAGGCCGCATGACGGCGTCGGGGGCGTCCTGGGCGTTCGGCTGCGCCGAATGCTACGGCGAGGACGCGCAGGCGGTGTGGGCGCGCCAGCGCGAGGGCTTCGCGTACGAGGCGGCGGTGGTGGCCGACCCGCACTTCGCCGTCTCCGTCCGCCGCTGCCTGGCCTGCGCCCAGCGCTTCGGCTGGATCCGCACCGAGTTCACCGACTGGTCGGGCGGCGACGACGCCTCCTACCTGACGATCGTGCCGCTGACCGGCCGGGAGGCCACCGCACTGGCCGTCGGCACCCTCGCCCCGCTCGACCTCGGCCCGCTCGGCGAGGGCCGCCGCCACCTCCACCACGACCGGCCGAGCGGCGGCCCGGCCCGACTGCACTGGGCCACCGGGCCGTTCCCGGTCGAGGAGGGCCACTGAGCCGTGGCCGGGTTCGCCGCTCCGCAGGTGGGGGGCGTTGATCGGCTGTCTACCGGCTGCTGCGAGTGTGCGGACGCTTTGTCGGCACGTGAGCAAGGAGCATGAGAAGTGTTTCCAACAGTGGTGACCCGTACGGTGGTCGGCGGCGTGGCCGCCCTCGCGGCGGCGGCCGGCCTCTTCGCCGTGACGGCGGGGGATCCGGTGCGGGACGAGGCACGGGACGGCTCGTCGGCCTGCGGGGGGTCGGCGGACGTTCAGTGCCTGGCGAGCACGGTGGCGTGGAACGGGACGGGGCTGGTCATCCGCCCGAGGTGACCGACCCGTCCGACGTCACCGGCCCGCTGGCGGTGGCCGGCCCGTCCGAAGCGACCGGCCCGTCTCAAGCGACCGGGCCGTCCGAAGCGGCCGGCCCGTCGGCGGTGGCCAGCGCCGACAGCAGTGACCGGGCGTCGGCGGATTCCGGGGCGCCCAGGCCGCTGAGCAGCAGGTGCGCCTGCGCCGCGTGAGCGCGGGCGGCGGACTGGTCGCCGCGGGCGGTCACCGCATGGGCCAACACCAGGTGGGCGAGGGCGCGTTCGCGCTGTCGCCCACCTTGCGTCGCCAGCCGCAGGGCGTGGTCCGCCTCGTCGACGGCCTCCTCGACCCGCCCGAGCAGCCGCAGCACGTCGGCCAGCCGACTGCGGGCCGCCGACTCCCGGTCCAGGTCCCCGGCGGGGCGGGCGCGGTCGACGCAGCGCCGCAACTGTGCGGCGGCGGCGTCGAGTTGGCCCAGCTCCTGGTGGGCGAGGCCGAGGACGTAGTGCACATAGGCCGTCATCGCGGCGTCTGTGGTGCCGGGTCCGGCCAGCAGCCGCCGACAGGTCTCCGCGGCCTCTTCGGCGTGGCCGCTGCGGATGCGGGACAGCGCCGCGTTCGCGGTGCTCGCCAGCTCGCCCGAACGGTGTCCGAGTCGGCGGGCGAGGGCCGCCGCCTGGTCGAAGGCGGTGATCGCCTCCTGGTGTCGGGCCTGGGCCTGGGCGATCAGGCCCAGGTCGTTGAGGGCCTGCCGGTGCACGGCCGGGTCGTCCGCCTCCTGGCAGGCTTGAGCGGCCTGCCGGGCCTGGTCGGCGGCCTCGTCCAGCCGGGCCCGGGCCAGCAGGACGGTCCCCAGCAGGAACCGGGCGCGGCCCTCGGCGGCGCGGTCGCCGCAGGTGACCGCAGCCGTGATGAGGAGGCGGGCCGCCTCCTCCGCCCGGCCGGCGAAGGCGCCGAGGCCGAGCGGGCTCAGGGCGATCAGCAGGTCGACGGCGGAGCGCAGGGTGGCGGCGTCCGGGGTGAGGGTGGCGACGGTGGCGGCGAGCGCCACGGCGCCGGGGGTTTCGGCCCGGGCCCAGCGGCGGGCGTCCGCCAGGTCGGCGAAGACCGGGCGGGTCACCGGCTCACCTTCACCGAAGACGTCGGTGACCGGGTCGCCGGGGACGGCGAGGGCGAAGGCCGTCCGGGCGCGGGTCAGGAGCAGGGCCAGCAGGCTCCGGTGGGAGGCCGCGCGTTCGGTCGCGTCGAGACGCAGGGACGTCCGGCGGGCGAAGGCCCGTACCAGGTCGTGGAAGCGGTAGCGTCCGGCGCCCGTCGACTCCAGCAGCGCCTGGTCCACCAGCGCCTCGGCGAGGCGCTCCGCCTGGTGCTCCGGCAGGCCCAGGACGGCCGCCGCCGAGGCCAGGCCGAGGTCCGGCTCCACCCAGGAGAGGATCCGGAACGCCGTTGCCAGCGGCGGCGGGAGGAGGCGGTAGCTGAGCTGGAAGACCTGCTCGATCGCGGCGATGCCCTCGCGGTCGTCGGCCAGCAGCCGGACGAGCTCGGCGATCGGCTGGTCGGGGGAGGCGACGAGCCGGGCCGCGGCGATCCGTACGGCCAGCGGGAGCCGGCCGCAGGCCTCGACCAGCAGCTCGGCCTGGGCGCGTTGGGCGGATCGGCGGGCCGGGCCGATGACGGAGTCCAGCAGGTCGAGCGCCTCCTGCCCGCTGAGCACGTCCAGCGCGATCCGCCGGACGGACGGAATGCTGGGCAGCGCGGTGCGGCTGGTGACGATCACCGCGCAGTCGGAGGAGCCGGGCAGCAGGGGCTGGATCTGGGCGTCGTCCCGGGCGTTGTCGAGGAGGATGAGCAGCCGCTTGCCGGTGCTGGCGGTCCGGAAGAGCGCGGACCTGCCCGCGAGGTCCTTGGGCACGGCGGACGGGTGGACGCCCAGGGTGGTCAGGAAGTCCGCGAGGAGGTCGGAGGCGCTGGCGGGGACGAGGTCGGCGCCCCGGAGGTCGGCGTGGAGACGGCCGTCGGGGAAGTCGGGCCGCAGGGCGTGCGCGGCGCGCACCGCGAGGGCGGTCTTGCCGACGCCGGCCATGCCGGTGACGGTGATCAGACGCAGGCCGGGGGTGCTGCGGTCGGTGAGGGCACGGGCGATGTCGGCGACGTGCTCCTGCCGACCGGTGAAGTGCGCTGGAGCTTTGGGTAGTTGGTCGGGATCCAGCTCATGACGGAGATCCAGCTCATGACGGAGATCCAGCTCGTGACGGAGGGCGGTGATCTCGGGTCCGGGTTCGATCCCGAGCTGCTCGACCAGCCGGGAGTGCAGCGCGTCGTACACGGCACGCGCTTCGGTCGGGCGGCCGCTGCGGTGCAGGGTGCGGATGAGCAGGGCCTGGAGGCGTTCGCGAAAGGGGTGTTCGGCGGCCAGCGCCTCCAACTCCGGTAGCCGGTCGGCGGAGTCGGAGAGGGAGAGGAGTTCCTCCCGGAGTGTGAGGCGCAGCTCCGAGAGCCGCTGCCGCTCGCGGTCCATCAGCGGGCCGGGCAGGTCGGCGAGCGGTTCGCCGCGCCAGAGGGCGAGGGCTTCGCCGAGGTGTTCCCGGGCCTGCCGGGGGTTCTTCCCGGCCAGTTCGTGGAGCTGCCTGGCCCGCCACAGGTCGATGCGGTCCGGTTCGATCACCAGCCGGTAGCCGCCGGACTGGGAGACCAGGGCGGTCGGATCCAGCAGCTTGCGCAACTGCGAGACGTACGAGCGGAGGGCGACGACGGGCGACCCGGGCGGCTCGTCGCCCCATAAGTCGTCGGTCAGTTGATCGATCGTCACGACCGCGTTGGGGCGCAGGAGGAGGGAGACCAGCACCGACCGCTGCCGAGGCGCCCCGAGTTCGACGGCCGTACCGGCGCGCCGCACCCGCAGCGCGCCGAGTAACGCGAACTCCAGCGGAGCCGGATCACCGACTGGCGGCATGGCGTTCCCCCATGGGACGACGGAATCGGACGGGTCCGAACCCGCCGGCGTCGATACGGCGGTGAAGAACTGCCCTGTGTCCAAGTGGACCTGCGGCGTGGACCTGTGGCCAATGGTAGGTCGACGATGTATTCCGCGGGCCGTCGCCCTGGTGTTCGTCAGGCCGTCGCCCCGCCGTCGTCGTCGAGCGTCGGGTCCTGCCGGTCGGTCACGATGTCGTCCGTCACCTGGAGGTCGCCGCCGAGGCTCACCCCGCTCGGCGACGCCGTCACGGTGACGGCGAGCGGGCCGACGCCCGGCCGGTCCACGGCGGACAGTGCGAAGGTGAGCGTGCCGTCGGTGATGTCCGAGGCGGCCGGGTGACCGTAGTAGGCCTGGGCGCCGCCGGGGTCGCAGCACAGGACGTGGGCGCCGCTCGAACCGTCGGGCCAGGTGAGCACCAGGTGCCGGACGCCGTAGCGCGTGCCGTCCAGGTTCTGGTCGGCGACCAGGCCGGCCAGTGCGGGAGCCTGGACGACGGAGTTCGGCAGGCCGTCCAGGACGGCGGGGGCGATGCAGAGCAGCAGGTGCTCCCCGCAGTCGATCGCGACGGTGGCGCGCTGCTCCGGACTCATCAGGTACAGCTCTCCCGCCGTCAGTTCGGCGAGGACGGCGAAGTCGTCGTCCGTCGCCGCCGACGGGGTGATCGCGGACGCGGCCTGGCCGGCCTCGATGGCGCGGAGGGCGTCGTCGGCCGGCGGGGTGAGCTCGAAACCGGTCTGCCCGCCCCGGTAGGCGATCACCGACAGCGCGAAGGCCGCCTGGTCGCCGACGGCGTCACCGGGCGCCGGCGCGAGCTGGTGCAGGGCCTCCAGGACGTCGGAGCCGGCGATCTGCGAGAGCGTGGCCCAGGCCGACAGCGCGATCAGCGGGTCGCTGTCGGACGCCGCGCCCTGGGCGAGGGGCACGGCGCTGTTGCCGAGGCAGGCGGCGAGCGAGAGCGCGCCGGCGACCACGATCGGGTCGCTGTCCGTCATCGCGCGGCCGACGGCCTGGGCGAGCGCGCCGTCGGGGCTCGGGTCGGTGAGGGAGAGGAGGCTCATGGCGCGCATGCGGTTGGGGTCGTCCCCGGCGAGCGCGCGGGTGAGGAGGTCGGTGCGGTCGTCGTCGTCGAGGGCGGCCAGGAGTGCTGGGTCCAGGCTGTCCTTGGCGGCGATCAGCTGGTCGATGTTCGTGGTCATGGTGGTGTCACCGGCTCTCGACGGGCCTCACGGCTTGACGGCGCAGTGTGACTTCATCTTGTCGGCCTGCGCGGAGGTGATGCCCGTGTTGGCGGCGGGGCTCCGCATGAGGAAGTTGTTGGGGCTGCCGGTGCAGAACGACTGGTCGTCCTCGCAGTGCCGCAGGCCGAGGTAGTGGCCGACCTCATGGGCGAAGGTGTTGCCGCTCTCGGCCGACGGCTCCTGGATCGTGACCACCGGGGTTCGCGGATAGTTCCCGCACTTCACCCGGCTCTTGCCGCAGCTGCCGGGGATGGCGGAGACTCCGGCGAACGCGTCGGTGATCAGGCCGACCACGAAGATGTCGACGCCGTCGTTGCCCACCGACCACAGGTTCGCGAGCTTCTTCGCGTCCGCGTGGCTCCGGATGACCACCAGCCCTCCGGCGGCGCTGGAACTGATGCTGTACTTCCTGACCGTGCCGACCTCGGGCCCGAAGGTGGCGAAGATCGTCTTCATGATCCCCACCGCACTGTCGACCTGTGCCAGCTTCTCGGGGGTGAACCTGTCCTTGCCGACGATGATGACGTTGACATCGAAATGCGGCGCCATGGCGGACTCCGATCCTTGCCCGCCGGACCACCACGACGGCTCGGCTCGGATCTCCAAGTCGCCCGGTTCGACGGCCCGTTGCTTCCATCGTAGGACCTGTGCGAGCGAGCGGCGCGCCCGCGCGGGTGCCACACCCGGCCCGCTCGTGCTCAGGTGGACGGCGGGGGAGGGGTTCCGGGCTGGTCCGGGGGTGTCGGCGCCCGGTCCGCGGCCGCGCTGGCGGCCGCGAACGGCGAGGCCGTGCGCAGCGTCGTGGCGAGGTCGGGATCGGTGGGCGTCATGGCCGCGGTCGCGCCCGCGCTCCGCAGGAACCGCTTGTCGACCTCGGAGGTGACCACCCTGGCCCCGCCGGCTCCGGCCAGCGCCGCTCCCACCAGGGCGGTGACGGTCAGCGTCGCGGAGGGCAGCTCGGGCGGACGCGGGCCGAGCAGGATCGCGTCCTTGAGCGGTCCGTACAGCCCCCAGGTGACCACCGCCGCGAAGGCTCCGAGCAGCATGTTGCCGAGGAATCCGGGCTGGAGGATGCCGGCCTTCTCCTTGGGCCACATGAGCTGGTTGTCGCTCAGCAGGGCATTGACGATTCCGCCGACCGCTCCGGCCGCCGCCACGCAGCCCATGATGGCCCATACGGAGACCGGGGCCGGCCCGGTCGCTGTCAGTGACGCGAGAGGAATCATCACGGCTCCGTCGGGCGGTGGTCCACGGGGATCGGGGGCTCAGCTGCGCGGCCGCGCCGTTGGCTCCCACGGGGTGCCAATCTCCCATGTCACGCTGGGTGATGAAAGTCGATTGCGCCGCCCGGCGTAACCGGATGCGACCGGGCAGGCCCACCGGCCCCGTTGGCAGATGCCCCGTCGGCTGGCAGACTGATTTGCAGACGATGTATTTGCCGGTATGGGCAACCCGGGGCCGGCCTCGCGGCCGTCGACATCGGTCCGAGAGGCCCGCATCCACCCCGATTCGCGACTTCCTCCTCCATCACAGGAGGGCATCATGACCCAACCCGCCTCCGGCGTCACCAGGACCTCCGGCGAGATGGCCGCCGCACTGCAGGCCCTGCTCGCCAGTCTCGTCCAGCAGGCCCTCGGCGCACAGGTGTCGGACAAGAACGGCCAGCCGCTGCGTCAGGTCTGCTACATGCAGTTGCACAACGGCCAGGCGATCAGTCCCAAGGACTACGCCAACCCCTGGGAGCCCGGGGGGACCGTGACATCCACGTCATCGAGCCCGCCCGCGGGCACGGCCCCGCCCGCCGGGAGCAGCCCGCCCAAGCCGGGCCCGCCCGTGCCGGACACCTCGAAGTCGGCCGCGTTCAAGACGGCGAACCTCGTCGACACCCGGCTGCTGGCCACCACGGACGGCACCTTCAGCCCGGGCGCGGACGTGATCAGCACCGCGTACGAGGGCCTGATCATGAAGGCACAGGCCCTGCCCGCACCACCGCCTCCGCAGGCCGTCCAGGACCAGATCGACGCGGCCCGCGGGGTGCTCTACGTCCTCGACGGCAAGGGGCGGAGCACGGGCACCCAGACACCGGCCTTCATCAGGTACCAGAACGAGTCGGTCGCCTGGGCGCAGGCCCGCTCGGACTTCGCCACAGCGGAGGCCAAGGCCAACGCCGACCCCGCCCTGGGGCAGGCCTGGCCCGAGACCTCGGCCGTGTTCCAGCAGAAGGTCGACAACGCCTGGGACGTCTGGCGCGGGGACGACGCCGACGCCATCGAGAACGCGCTGGAGACCGTCGGATCGCAGGGCGGCAGCCTCGGGACCTTCTTCGTGTCCGAGGCCCGGAACCTCTTCAAGGGCTGGAGCGTCGGCCTGGGCCTCGTCGCCGAGCCGACGCCCTACTCGTACGTGGACCCGGCCACCTGGTACGACCCGACCGACCCGGACAACGGCTTCACCACGATCAGCACCGGTGCCAGCGACTGGACTTCCTCCAGTACCGACCAGAGCACCCAGTACGCGAGCAACTGGTACCAGGGCCACAGCGAGTCCTCGGGCGGTGGCGGCGAGGCGATGGTGTACGGGGTCACCTTCGGCCTGGACGTCTCCTCCCAGTCCAGCAGCGATGCCTCGCAGAGCCAGGCCGGGGGCAGCAGCATGGTCGCCTTCAGCGACCAGATGTCGAACATCAGCATCACGTACAGCTACGGCATGTGCACCATCCACCGGCCGTGGCTGCTGTCGGAGCTGTTCCTCATCGACGGCTGGTACCTCCCGGGCGAGCCGGTGAACACGGTCAGCGACGGCACGCTCGACGGCGCGATCAAGATCCAGGACGCCCAGGCCCAGGGCCACGTCGGCCCCGAGGCGCTCCCGATGATCCCCACCCAGTTCATGGTGCTCCGCAATGTGAGCATCACCGCCGACAATTGGGGCGACGCGGGCGACCAGATGAGCCAGTGGTGCCAGAACGCCTCGCAGTCCGACCAGTCCCACGGCAGCAGCGTCAGCGGGAACGTCGGCTACATGGGGTTCGGCGGTGAGGCCCACGAGGCCCACGCGGACGCCTCCGGCCAGGCGTCCGGCTCGGCCGCGGCGGACAACAGCTGGTGGTTCAGCGGGAGTTCCTCGACCGGCACGCTGTCGATCAACGGCTGTCAGATCGTCGGCTGGGTCGGCGAGATCCTGCCCGCCTCTCCGCGCGTCGACGGCATCAACCCGCCGACCGTGGTGGGCGCGACGAGCGCTTCGACCACCCCCGCGGCCGGAGGATGAGGCCGCGCGATGACCACCCCGACCTCCGCCCTCGACCAACTGGGCGCGGCGCTGAACGAATTCATCAACAGTGAGTTCCAGCAGCCGGACGGCGGCCCGGCCGCGCTGGCGTTCCTGCCCGGCGCGGTCGCCGTCCACCCCGACTCCTTCTACCAGTCGGGGGTGGCCAACCCGGCGCTGGTCGGCAACTGGCTGGCCGCGGTCGCCGACCGCGTCGCGCCGGTGCTCCAGGGCCAGATCAGTGCGGTCGGCGCCACCGCGAGCGAGGTCATGACGGCCGTGGCCCAACTCGCCACCCCGACCGCGCCGCTCGGCAGTCCCGCGGCGAACGGTCTGGCCCAGCTGAAGTCGGAGGCCGCCCAGGCGCTGGGACCGGTCGGATCGCCCAAGACCATCCGCACGGCACCGCTCGACTGGTACGACCCCGACCAGGTGGACAACTGGCCGCAGTACCAGCACACCGTCGGCGGCGGTGGCGGCCAGGACTCCGGCGGCCAGGACTCCGGCGAGCAGGACTCCGGAGGGCAGGACCCCGGCGGGCAGGACTCCGGGGGCGCGACCGCCGGCTCCACCCTGTGGAGCTGGCGCCGCGCCGAAACGCTCGCGCCCGCCTCGGGGGACGGGGGTTCGGGGGACGGCGGCTCCGGCGGGAACTCGGACGGGGACTCCGGCGGGGACTCCGGCGGGGACACGGCCCAGGCCGTCGGCGCCTCCTCCCTCACCCTGACCATGAACTACCAGCAGGTCACCCTGTCCCGTTCGACCTGGTGGAACGACGTCCTGCTGAACAGCCCGCTCTGGTGCTTCCCCGGCGAGCGGGCCGGTGCCCTGCTGCCCGGGAGCCGCCCCGCCGGCACGCCCTTCGGCCTGCCCGTCACGATGGTCCTCACCGCGAACGTGCAGATCTCCGGACAGTGGAGCCCGAGCGACCTGGCGGCCGCGAGCACCAGTACCCACTTCGGCCCCTGGCAGCTGTCCGCCCAGCCGTTCGGGGCGGACGGGTCGTCCGCGAGCGACGCGGCGCTGAGCATCCCCGACATGCAACTGATCGCCTTCGTCTG
Source organism: Kitasatospora sp. NPDC030952 (assembly GCF_055571335.1). NCBI lineage: Bacteria > Bacillati > Actinomycetota > Actinomycetes > Kitasatosporales > Streptomycetaceae > Kitasatospora > Kitasatospora sp. NPDC030952. Next base: position 179,999 of record NZ_JBVIFM010000002.1, on the reverse strand, counting down.
CGAGATGCTCCCCGTCCTGCCACCGGCGAACGACCCGGCCCTGCCCGCTCCACCGCCGCAGTACCAGCCGTTCCCCGGCACCGGGTTCTTCACCGCCGGCCGGCGCAGCCCGATCATCGCCGCGATGCACAACCGGCTGGTCGCCGTCGGCTGCGATCGCTACCGGAGCACGGCCGACGAGGACGACTGGGGCAGTGGGGACGTCGCCTCGTACCAGGCCTGGCAGGTCAAGCTCGGCTTCCAGGGCTCCGACGCCGACGGCGTTCCCGGCCAGTCGAGTTGGGACCGCCTGCAGGTGCCGCTGGTGGCCTGAGCCGACCGGGGCCGGCGGGGCCGCCAGACCCCGGCGGGGCGGCGCCGCTTGACGGCAGGTCCGCTGACGTCACGTCCGCAGCCCCGTGCTCCAGCGGGCTCAGACGCCGTTGAGGGCGTAGCTGCGGAAGGTGGCCAGCAGGGGCAGCACCTCGGTCTTGCTGGGGTCCTCCGTCACGGCGCGCATGGCGTCGATCACCGTGTGGGCGATGACCTTGGTGACGGTGAGGTCGTCGGCGGCGGCGACCGTGCCCCAGGCCTTGAGGGTCTGGGTGAGCAGGGCGCTCATCCGGGCGCCGATGTTGGCGCTGACGGCGTCCGAGAGTTCGGCGATCTCCTCGTCGCTCATGCTGGACCGCAGCCCGAAGGCCAGGGCCATCAACGTGTCCATCGCGTGCTCGCCGTACGCGGCGACCAGCTCCGGCAGCGACCGCTCGTCGGCGCTGCCCGCCGCCAGGGCGGACAGCGCCTCGTCGTCGTCCTTCCACGCCGCCTCCAGGGCGGCCAAGGCCCGGAGGGCCTCGTCCATGCTCAGCCCGTCTGTCATGGGGGCAACGCTATTGAGCCCGAAGTGCCCGGCGCTGCAATTCGGGCCCCGGAATCACCCCATCGAGCGAAGCGGGCGCTATTCCGGCCGATGGAGGTGTGCGAAGTGCTCCGCGTTCCAACTGCCGCCCAGCTCGGGGGCCAGCGAGGCGACGGCCAGGGCCGGGAAGTCCTCGGCCGCGCCCGCCCGTTCCGGCAGGGCGCCGAGCAGCGGGGCGCCGGCCGAGCGGGGCAGGTCGGCGAGGTTGCAGCGTTCGGCGAGACCCGGCTCGGCGGGCCAGGAGCCGACCACGACACCGGCGAGCGGGAGTTCGCGGGCGGCCAGGGCCTCGGCCGTGAGCGAGACGATGTTGAGGGTGCCCAGGCCGGCGGAGGCGATCAGCAGCACCTCGGCGTCGAGGCCGGCGTCCCGTACGGCCCGGGCCTGGTCGGCCAGCGTACGGCCCTGGTCGTCGTAGCGGACGAGGAGCCCGCCCGCGCCCTCGACCAGTACCAGGTCGTGCGTCGCGGCGAGTTCGGCGACCTCGGCCACCACCTCGGCGGGGGAGAGGTACGGCATCCCGGCCCGCCGTGCGGCGGTGTCGGGGGCCAGCGGCTCGGGGTAGCGGACCAGCTCACGAATCGTCAGTTCGCCCGCCAGGCGCCGCACTTCGGCGGCGTCGCCCGGTTCGCCCGGTGCCACGCCGGTCTGTCCGGGCTTGAGCACGGCGACCTTGCGGCCGCCCCGCAGGGCCGCCGAGGCGAGGGCGGCCGTGGCGACGGTCTTGCCAACGTCCGTGTTGGTGCCCGTCACGAACAGGATGCGCGCGTTCATCCGGCCACCGCCGCGGCGGTCACGGCGGCGGCGATCCGTGCCACGTCCTGGTCCTCCGTCACGTAGGGGGGCATGGTGTAGATCAGGTCCCGGAAGGGCCGCAGCCAGACGCCCTCGCGGGCGGCCGCCTCGGTCGCCGCCGCGACGTTCACCGGGTGGTCCAACTGCACGACGCCGATGGCGCCTTGGACCCGCACGTCGTGCACGCCGGGAAGCGAGGCGGCCGGGGCGAGGCCGTCCCGCAGTCCGCCCTCGATGCGCTTGACCTCCACCGCCCAGTCCTGTCCGAGCAGCAGGTCCAGCGAGGCGTTGGCGGCGGCGCAGGCCAGCGGGTTGCCCATGAAGGTCGGGCCGTGGGCGAGGACGGGCATCTCGCCGCGGCTGATGCCGTCGGCGATCTCGCCGCTGCACAGGGCCGCGGCGAGCGTGAGGTAGCCGCCGGTGAGGGCCTTGCCCAGGCACATCACGTCCGGGGAGACGCCCGCGTGGTCGGCGGCGAACAGGGCGCCGCTGCGGCCGAAGCCGGTGGCGATCTCGTCGAAGACCAGCAACACGCCGTGGCGGTCGCAGAGTTCGCGCAGCATCCGCAGGTAGGCGGGGGAGTGGAACTGCATGCCACCCGCGCCCTGGACCACCGGCTCGACGATGACGGCGGCCAGCTCGTCGGCGTGACGCTCCATCAACTCCTCGAACCGCACGGCGTATTCGGGGTCGATCGGGGCGTCGAAACCGGCCGGCGGCTGCGGGGCGAAGAGCTGTCCGGGCAGCACCCCGCCCCACAGGTGGTGCATCCCGCCGTCCGGGTCGCAGACCGACATCGGGTGGAAGGTGTCGCCGTGGTAGCCGCCGCGCCAGGTCAGCAGCCGGCGCTTCCGCGGCCGCCCGGTGGACTGCCAGTACTGCAGGCACATCTTCATCGCGACCTCGACCGCGACCGAGCCGGAGTCGGCGAGGAAGACGTGCTGCAGCGGCTCCGGGGTGATCTCCACCAGGCGGGCGGCGAGCCGGACGGCGGGCTCGTGGGTGAGCCCGCCGAACATCACGTGGCTCATCCGCCCCAGCTGCTCGCGCACCGCCTCGTCCAGCACCGGGTGCCGGTAGCCGTGGATGGCCGCCCACCAGGACGACATCCCGTCGACCAGCTCGGCCCGCCCGCCCGCGACGGGCTCGGCCAGGCGCAGTCGGACGCCCGAGGCGGATTCGACCACGTACGGGGTGACGGTGCCGGGCATCGGCCCGTACGGGTGCCAGACGTGCGCCCGGTCGAGGGCGAGCAGCGTGTCCGTGGACAGCTGGGGCATGGTGAGATCGCTCCGGAGTGTGCGGGAGGGTCAGGCGTTGGGCGCGAGTTCGGTGCCGGCGCCGCGGCGGCGGACCTTGACCAGGTCGTCGCGCAGCTCGTCGTTGGCGCTCTCCGCGACCGCGACCGGGGCCGGGGCTGCGGCCGGGGTGCTCGCGGGCGCGTGCTCGTGCCCGCCGCACGGCCCGCAGCCGCCGCCGCTGCCGCACGCCGAGGCGGCGGTGCCGCAGCCTCCGCCCGCGTGCGCCGCCTCGGCGACGTCGGCGCGGTGGCGGGGCAGGGTGGCCTCGCCGGCGCCCTCGACCTCGAAGCCGGCGTCCTTGATCATGTCGAGGTCGGCCTGCCCGGCCTGGCCCTCGCTGGTCAGGTAGTCGCCCAGGAAGATCGAGTTGGCGATGTGCAGGCCGAGCGGCTGCATGGTGCGCAGGTGCACCTCGCGCCCGCCGGCGATCCGCACCTCGGTGTCGGGGTTGACGAAGCGGACCATCGCCAGGATGCGCAGGCAGCGCTGCGGGGTGAGGTTCCACTCCTTGGCGAGCGGGGTGCCCTCGAAGGGGATCAGGAAGTTGACGGGCACGGAGTCCGAGCCCAGCTCGCGCAGTGCGAACACCACGTCGACCAGGTCCTCGTCGGTCTCGCCCATGCCGGCGATCAGGCCGGAGCAGGCGGACAGGCCGGCTCCGTGGGCCTTCTGGACGGTGTCGACCCGGTCCGCGTAGGTGTGGGTCTTGGTGATGGTGCCGTAGGTGTTCTCGGAGGTGTTGAGGTTGTGGTTGTAGGCGTCGGCGCCGGCCGCCTTGAGCCGCTCGGCCTGGTTGTCGGAGAGCAGCCCGAGGCAGACGCAGATCTCGACCTCGGGGTCGGCGTCCTTGATGGCGGCCATGGTGTCGGTGACCCGGTCGATGTCACGGTCCGTCGGGCCGCGGCCGCTGGCGACCAGGCAGACCCGCTTGGCGCCGCCGGCCACCCCGGCGCGGGCGGCGTCGGCGGCCTGGTCCGGCTTCAGCCAGGTGTACTTGAGGATCTCGGCCTTGGACCCGAGCCGCTGGGAGCAGTAGGAGCAGTCCTCGGGGCAGAGCCCGCTCTTGAGGTTCACCAGGTAGTTGAGCTTGACCCGGCGGCCGAACCAGCGGCGGCGCACCTTGCCGGCCGCGGCGACCACGTCGAGCAGCTCGTCGTCGGTGGTGGCGAGGACGGCCAGGGCCTCCTCGCGGGTCGGGACTTCGCCGCGCAGGCCCTTGGCGGTGAGGGTATCGAGCAGATCCATGGGGCCGATCCTGCCTGCTGGCGCTCGAATGGCGCCAGAGCAAACCCACCAGAAGATCCCCGGAAGGATGTGCCGATTGCCACAGTGTCGAAGCTCACGGCGTCGGCGCTGGTCACGCGCTTGACGATGGCACCGGAGCCCGGTTACCGGCGAGTAGTGCGAGGGTGCGCGGAGCGGTGATCGACAAGGCCCGACCCCGTGACCCACGCCACCCGGCGGGTGCTTAGAATCTGCGCCATGACCACGCAGGGGGAGCGCCCCCCGACTCCGGGAGAGGGCCGCGACGGCCGGGCAGGACAGCGGACCGGCGGGGGGCCGGTCGAGGCGGAACCCAAGCGCGGCCGGCGGCTGACCGGCCGCCGGGCGGTCGGCTGGGTCGTCATGGCGGGCGTGGTCGCGGCCGGCGGATGGATCATCACCCAGCCGACGCCCGGCGACTACATACCCGGGCTGGGCCCGTCCGCCAAGGACGCCGACCGCACGCCCCCGGTGGTGGGCGCCCCGCCGCCGACCACCGACCCCGAGGGCCTCAACGCCGACAGCCTCTTCCCGGCCCAGCGGCCGGTCGACGCCATCGGCTACAAGGCCCGGCGCAACGGCATCCGGCAGGGCGAGAACTGCTCCGAGGTGCTCCAGGACCGCACCCAGGAACTGCTCAAGGACAGCGGCTGCCAGGCATACCTGACGGTCAGCTTCACCGGTGTCGACCACCCGGTGCTCTCCAGCGTCACCCTGCTGCGCTTCGCGGACCAGAACGCCGCCGCCAAGGCCGCCGACACCCTGCGCGACAAGCCCGGCACGGTCGCCTTCATCCTCGCCGACACCAACATCGCGCCCGCGCAGTCCGGCGGCGGCACCAAGCCCGGCGGTGAGCCGCGGATCGAGGCCGTCGGCCACTACGTGACCGTCACCACCTCCCGCGCCGGCGACGGCCGCCCGGCCGGCACCCCCACCCCGGGCACCCCCGCGGCGACCACCCCGGCGCCCGGCGCCTCGGGCACCGGCGGCGAACCGAACCTGGACGAGGCCACCCGCGCGCTGTCCTACGCGGCGGGGCAGCCGTTCGTCTGGATGTAGCCGCCGCGGTGTGACGAACGGCCAGGGGCCCGGCGCGCGATCCGCGCCGGGCCCCTTCCGCGTCCTCGGGCCCGGTCAGCCGCCGAGGTTTAGCCGAGGTCAGCCGCCGAGCCGGTCCACCGCCGTCACCCGCACCACCGCCCGGCCCTCCTCGTCCGAGCCGTACAGGTCGACCTCGGCGCTGATGCCCCAGTCGTGGTCGCCCTCCGGGTCGTCGAAGATCTGCCGGACCTTCCAGGCGGAGTCCTCCTCCTCGATGATCAGCATCTTCGGGCCGCGCGCGTTCGGTCCGGTGTCGAGGTCGTCGTACTCGTCCCAGTACCCGTCCATGGCGTCCGCCCAGCGGTCCGCGTCCCAGCCGTACTCGCCGTCCAGCTCGCCGAGTTCGTTCCAGTGCTCCAGCGCGCACAGCTCGACCCGGCGGAACATCTCGTTGCGCACCAGCACCCGGAACGCCCGCGCGTTCGCGGTGACCGGCGCCGGCTTGTCGTCCAGGGTGACCTCGGCGGTGGCCGCCTCGGTCGGGTTGGCCAGCTGCTCCCACTCGTCCAGCAGGCTGGAGTCGACCTGGCGGACCAGCTCGCCGAGCCAGGCGATGACGTCCTTGAGGTCGTCGGTCTTCACGTCCTCGGGGACGGTCTGCTCCAGCGCCTTGTACGCCCCGGCCAGGTAGCGCAGCACGATGCCCTCGGTGCGGGCGAGTTCGTAGAAGCCGACGTAGTCCGAGAAGGTCATCGCCCGCTCGTACAGGTCGCGCACCACGGACTTGGGCTGCAGCTGGTGGTCGCCGATCCACGGGTGCGCCCGGCGGTACACCTCGTACGCGTGGGTGAGCAGTTCCTCCAGCGGCTTCGGGTAGGTGATCTCCTGGAGCCGCTCCATCCGCTCCTCGTACTCGATGCCGTCGCGCTTCATCTCGCCGATCGCCTCGCCGCGCGCCTTGTTCTGCTGGGCGGCGAGGATCTGGCGCGGGTCGTCGAGGGTCGCCTCGACGACCGAGATGACGTCCATCGCGAACGAGGGCGAGGTCGGGTCGAGCAGCTCGAAGGAGGCCAGGGCGAAGGTGGACAGCGGCTGGTTGAGCGCGAAGTTCTCCTGGAGGTCCAGGGTCAGGCGGACGATCCGGCCCTCGGCGTCCGGCTCCGGCAGCCGCTCCACCACGCCGCCCTCCAGCAGCGAGCGGTAGATGGCGATCGTGGTGCGGATGTGCCGGCGCTGGGCGGCCTTGTCCTCGTGGTTGTCGGTCAGCAGCTTGCGCATCGCCTCGAAGGCGTTGCCCGGGCGGCCGATCACCGACAGCAGCATCGCGTGGCTCACCTTGAACCGGGAGACCAGCGGCTCCGGGTCGGCGGAGATCAGCCTCTCGAAGGTCTCCTCCGTCCAGCCGACGAAGCCCTCCGGCGCCTTCTTCCGCACCACCTTGCGCTTCTTCTTCGGGTCGTCCCCGGCCTTGGCGATCGCCTTGTCGTTCTCGATCACGTGCTCCGGCGCCTGGGCGACCACCTGGCCGACGGTGTCGAAGCCGGCCCGGCCGGCCCGCCCAGCGATCTGGTGGAACTCCCGGGCGCGCAGGATGCGCACCCGCTGCCCGTCGTACTTCGAGAGGGCCGTGAACAGCACCGTGCGGATCGGCACATTGACGCCCACGCCGAGCGTGTCCGTCCCGCAGATCACCTTCAACAGGCCCGCCTGGGCGAGGCGTTCGACCAGCCGACGGTACTTCGGCAGCATGCCCGCGTGGTGCACGCCGATGCCGTGGCGGACGAAACGGGACAGGTTGCGGCCGAACTTGGTGGTGAACCGGAAGCCGCCGATCAGCTCGGCGATGGCCTCCTTCTCCGCCTTCGAGCACATGTTGATGCTCATCAGCGACTGCGCCCGCTCCACCGCCTCCTTCTGGGTGAAGTGCACGACGTAGACCGGCGCCTGGCCGGTCTGCAGCAGCTCCTCCAGGGTGTCGTGCATGGTGGTGCGGCGGTACTCGTAGAACAGCGGCACCGGACGGGTCGCGTTGCGCACCACCGTGGTCGGACGGCCGGTGCGGCGGGTCAGGTCCTCTTCGAAGCGGCGCACGTCGCCGAGCGTCGCCGACATCAGCAGGAACTGCGCCTGCGGCAGCTCCAGCAGCGGGATCTGCCAGGCCCAGCCGCGGTCCGGCTCCGCGTAGAAGTGGAACTCGTCCATGACGACCTGGCCGATGTCCGCCCGCGCGCCGTCCCGCAGCGCGATCTGGGCCAGCACCTCGGCCGTGCAGCAGATGATCGGCGCGGTCGGGTTGACGCTCGCGTCGCCCGTCATCATGCCGACCTGCTCGGTGCCGAACATCTTCACCAGGTCGAAGAACTTCTCCGACACCAGCGCCTTGATCGGCGCCGTGTAGAAGGTCCGCTGCCCCTCCGCCAGCGCCGCGAAGTGCGCACCCGCCGCCACCAGGCTCTTCCCCGAGCCGGTCGGCGTCGCCAGGATCACGTTGTTCCCCGAGACCAGCTCGATCAGCGCCTCCTCCTGCGCCGGGTACAGCGTGATCCCGCGTTCCTCCGCCCAGGCTGCGAACGTCTCGTACAGCGCGTCGGGGGTGGCGGGCTTCGGCATCAGATCAAGGAGGGTCACCGGGCTATCTTGCCTGCTCGCCGCCACCCCGGGCAAAGCCCGGTGGCGGGGGTGGCGGCGGGACGGCGAGGCAGGGGAATCGCAGCGGACCATCAGCCGCACCGTGCCGTCGCGGAAGAGCCGGCCCCGGGCGCCGCTGCCGACAACCCGTGCGGGCGGCGACAGGAACACCCCCGCCGAGTTGTGCCGAGTCGCACATTGCCGCCATCTCGCGGGGCGTGCCAGAGTGCCGGGCATGTCCCGACCCCTTGTTTCCCAGAACCGCCCCGCCGCCCCGCCCGCCCCCGGCCACGTCTTCGACTGGCTCGACGAGGCCGCCGGGCTGCGGGCCGACGCCGGGCTGACCCGCCGGCTGCGCAGCCGGGGCGCCCAGGACCAGGTGCTGGACCTCGCCGGGAACGACTACCTCGGGCTGACCAGGCACCCGGCGGTGACCGCGGCGGCCGGGGAGGCGGCGCTGCGCTGGGGCGGGGGGTCGACGGGCTCGCGGCTGGTCACCGGGACGACCGCACTGCACACCGAACTCGAAGCGGAACTGGCCGAGTTCTGCGGGGTGGAGGCCGCGCTGGTGTTCTCCTCCGGGTACACCGCGAACCTCGCCGCGCTCACCGCGCTGACCGACCCGGACACCCTGATCGTCTCCGACGCCTACAACCACGCCTCGCTGATCGACGGCTGCCGGCTCGCCCGCGCCGACGTCCACCGCGCCCCGCACAGCGACCCGGCGGCCGTCGCCGAGGTGCTCGCCGGGCGGGAACAGCGGCGGGCGCTGGTGGTCACCGACTCGGTGTTCTCAGTGGACGGCGACGCGGCGCCGCTGCGCGGACTGTCCGAAGCCGTCCGGGCGTACGGCGCCGCGCTGCTGGTGGACGACGCGCACGGCCTGGGCGTGCTCGGCCCCGGCGGGCGCGGCGCCCTGGCCGCCGCCGGACTCGCCGGGGAGCCGGACACCGTCGCCACCGTGACCCTCTCCAAGTCCCTCGGCTCCCAGGGCGGCGCCGTCCTCGGCCCGCGCCGGGTCATCCGGCACCTCACCGAGACCGCCCGCACCTTCATCTTCGACACCGGCCTCGCCCCGGCCGCCGCCGGCGCCGCCCTCGCCGCCCTGCGGCTGCTGCGCGCCGAACCCCGGCGCGCCGACCGCGCCCGCGAGGTCGCCCGTACCCTCGCCACCCGGCTCACCGCCGCCGGCCTGCACGCCTGCGAGCCGGACGCGGCCGTCGTCTCGGTCCGCGCCCCCGGCCCGGAAGCCGCCGTCACCTGGGCCGCCGACTGCCTCCGCGCCGGCCTCGCCGTCGGCTGCTTCCGCCCCCCGTCCGTCCCGGACGGCATCTCCCGACTGCGCCTCACCGCCCGCGCCGACCTCACCGACACCCAGATCACCGAGGCCGTCCGGACCATCACCCGCCTGGCCCCGGCCGGTGCGCGGGCCTGACGGCGGGGCCCGGCCCGGGCTCGATCAGGGCGTGAGGTCGATGACTCGCACGTGCTGGCCGACCCACCGGCCGGGCTCGACGGTCGCGACGACCGCACCGGACGGACGCTCCGGGGTGGGGGCGGCGGCGTGGCGGGTGTGGGCCTGGGCCCAGGTGGTGTCACCGGCCACGGCCAGCGCGGCCGAGAGGTCGAGATCGAGGACGGTGACACCGGGAAGGGCCGCCAGGTGCTCGGCGGTGCCGGGCCGGGCGCGGTCGGCCTCCACCAGAGCGCACGCCGGTGCGTAGAGGTACCAGCCCGGCTCGGCGTGCGCCCGGTGGATGAGCCGGGACGCCAGCAGGTTGCCGCGGCCGGCCGCGACCATGGCCGTGTCGTCGAGGACGACGTGCAGTTCGGTCACCGGATCTCCGCCTCGGCCAGGCGCCGGTCCAGCTCGGCGTCCAACTGCTGGGTGTGCGCGGGGTCCGGGTCGTAGCCGTTCCAGGCCTTGAGGGCCGCGCGGGCCTGTTCGGCGCGCTCGGCCCGTTCGGCGGGGGTGAGCAGGGTCTCGGCGAGGTGGGCCAGGTAGGCGCGCAGCGAAAGGTGCTCGGCGGCCGCGATCTCGGAGAGTCTGTCGCGCGCCTCGACGGGAATTCGAACGTTGGCATCGGCCATGGGGTGCTCCCTTCGGTCGCATCCAGGGTACGGGTACGCACCCGTACCCGCCAGTCCGCAGGGTTGCCCGCCGCAGCCGTAGGGCCCGCCCTACGGCTGGCCGAGCACCAGCAGTGCCTCGGCGCCCACCGGCCGGTAGCCCGCAGCCTGGAAGGCGCGGACGCTGGGGGCGTTGCCGGGGGCCTGCTGGGCCCAGACGGTGTCGCCCTCGGGCAGCAGGTGGCGGGCGGCGGTGGCCAGGGTGCGGCCGAGGCCGCGGCCCTGGGCGGTGGGGTCGACCTCGACGGCCGTCTCCCACCGGCCGGCCACGCCGCGGCCGAGGATGAGCACGCCGCCGTCGGCCTCGTACACCCGGACGTCCTCGCGGTAGCGCAACGCCCTTACCACTCGGGGGTGTCGGCGGTCCTCGACCGGGGTGAGCGGCAGCGGCGGCGGGCCGGGGAGGCGGCCGGCGACGGAGAGCAGGTCGATGTTGTTGACGGTCCGTCCGGTCCGCTGGGCGAGGGCGGTCAGGAACGGCGGGCAGAGCGGCGCGGACAGCGGGTCGCCGGGGTCGGCGGCGAGGGCAGCCCGCACCCAGTCGGGGTCCTGGTCGGTGAACACCACGGCGTGGGCGGCGAAGGCGATCACCCCGGCCTCGCGCGGCGAGGGCTGGGGCAGCACCGTCACCGTCCCGTCCGGCGGCGGGAACACCCCGCCCGCCGCGTCCGCCAGGATCTCCGCCAGCCCCCGTGTGCCCATCGCGATTCCCTTTCCGTCCCGGTCGATGATCGCCAGCCTAAGACCGGCGCCACACCAACCGGTAACGCCAGAACAGCAGTTGCCGGAGCGTGAACCCCGGAAGCCACTGCCCGGCGGACGCCCGCACCTCGGCGAGCGTGGTGGGAGAGGGCCTAAGTCGCCTTCTTGCGGGCCCGGCTGGGCTGTACCCGGGGCGGTTCGCCGGCGGCCTTGGGGTGGTCGGGCGGGTAGGGGAGTTCGCCGAGGCCCTCGTCGTGGAGCTGCTTGTCGTACAGCTCCAGGAGGGCGTCCAGCCGGTAGGCGTGGTCCGCCATCTCGGCGTTGAGGTCGCCGAGTTCGGCGAAGCGGGCGGGGACGGTGCGCAGGTCGAAGTCCTCGGGGGAGGCGTCGTCGAGTTCGTCCCAGCGCAGTGGGGTGGAGGCGGTGGCGCGGGGGCGGGCGCGCAGGGAGTAGGCGGAGGCGATGGTGCGGTCGCGGGCCATCTGGTTGTAGTCGACGAAGATGCGTTCGCCGCGTTCCTCCTTCCACCAGGCGGTGGTCACCCGGCCCGGCATCCGCTGTTCCAGGACCCGTCCGAGGGCGATCACCGCGTGCCGGCCGTCGGTGAAGGTCCACTCGGGGACGAGCGGCACGTAGACGTGCAGGCCGCGCCCGCCGGAGGACTTGGGCCAGCCGCGCAGTCCGTGTTCCTCCAGCAGGGCGCGCAGTTCGTGGGCGGCGCGGACGGCGTCGTGGAAGTCGGTGCCGGGCTGCGGGTCGAGGTCGATGCGCAGTTCGTCGACGTGGTCGGTGTCGCCGCGCCGGACCGGCCAGGGGTGGAAGGTGAGGCAGCCCAGGTTGGCGGCCCACAGGACGGCGGCGGGCTCGGTGGGGCAGATCTCGTCGGCGGAGCGGCCGCTGGGGAACTCGATCCGGGCGGTGGGCAGCCAGTCCGGCAGGCCCTTGGGCGCGCGTTTCTGGTAGAAGAACTCGCCGTCGACGCCGTCGGGGAAGCGCTGGAGGGTGGTGGGCCGGTCCCGCAGGCCGTGCAGCACCCCGTCGGCGACGGCCAGGTAGTACTGTGCGACGTCCAGCTTGGTGAAGCCGCGCTCGGGGTAGTACACCTTGTCCGGGTTGGACAGCCGGACGGTGCGCCCGGCGACTTCCAGTTCGACGGCTGAGCCCATGGCTCCCACGCTAAGGGCGCCGCGCCCGGCGCGCGCCCCGAGCCCGTTGGGGTGAGGCTGGGAATCATGGACCTGCCCGTGATGCCGCCGGTGGCGCCGATGCTCGCCAAGTCGGTGGCCAGGATCCCGCCGGGGATGCAGTACGAGGCCAAGTGGGACGGCTTCCGCAGCATCGTGTTCCGCGACGGCGACGAGGTCGAGTTGGGCAGCCGTACCGGCAAGCCGCTGACCAGGTACTTCCCCGAACTGGTGGAGGCCTTCCGGCGGGAGCTGCCGCCGCGCTGCGTGCTGGACGGCGAGGTGGTGATCGCCCGGGACGGGCGGCTGCGCTTCGAGGAGCTGCTGGAGCGGATCCACCCGGCGGCGAGCCGGGTGAGAATGCTCGCCGAGCGCACGCCCGCCTCCTTCGTGGCCTTCGACCTGCTCGCCCTCGGTGACGACTCGCTGCTGGACGAGCCGCTCGCGGTGCGCCGCCCGGCCCTGGAGGCGGCGCTCGCCGACGCCGCCGACCCGGTGTTCACCGCCCCCGCCTCGACCGACCGGGAGCAGGCGCAGAGCTGGTTCGCCGAGTACGAGGGCGCCGGGCTGGACGGGGTGGTGGCCAAGCCGCTGGACCAGCCGTACCGCCCGGGCGAGCGGAGCATGTTCAAGATCAAGCACGAGCGCACCGCCGACTGCGTGGTGGCCGGCTACCGCGAGCACAAGAGCGGCCCGGTGGTCGGGTCGCTGCTGCTGGGCATCTACGACGACGGGCGCAGGCTCCAGCACGTCGGTGTCTGCGCCGCCTTCTCGATGGCCCGGCGCCGCGAACTGGTGGAGGAACTCGCCCCGCTCAGGATGGACGACCTCTCCCAACACCCCTGGGGCGCCTGGGCGGAGGAGTCCGCGCACGCCGAGGGCCGGCTGCCGGGGGCGGTCAGCCGCTGGACCGGTGGCAAGGACCTGTCGTGGATCGCGCTGCGCCCCGAGCGGGTGGTCGAGGTGGCGTACGACCACATGGAGGGCACCCGCTTCCGGCACACCGCGCAGTTCCGTCGCTGGCGGCCGGACCGCACGCCGGAGAGCTGCGGGTACGGGCAGTTGGAGGAGCCGGTCTCGTACGACCTCGGCAAGGTGCTGGGGATCTGAGGTGCCGAGGATCTGACGGGACGTCGTGGGCCCGCCCCGGTCGACGCCGGGACGGGCCCACGACAACTCACCGCAGCCGACTCACCGCAGTCGACTCGAAGCGGTCAGGCCCGCACCGTGGTCGGAGCGCTGCCCGTCGGCGAGGGCGCGCCGCTCCGGGAGGTGGTGGCCGACGGGGAGCCGGACGCCGTGCCCGAGCCGGGGGCTGACGGCGAGGCGGTCTCCGCCGGGAGCGCGTAGACGTGGTTCGGCGAGATGATCTTGGTGATCTCGTTCGCGAACAGCGTGGACGGCTCCTGGCCCTGGGAGATCACATCCGTGTTGAGCAGCAGCACCAGGGTGGCCTGGGCGTCCGGCATGTACACCGCGACGCTCTCGAAGCCCGGCATCGAGCCGTTGTGCCCGATCCACCCGCCGTTGTTGAACAGCCCGAAGCCGTAGGTGACGCCGGGGTCGCCGGTCGGCAGGGTCTTCAGGCGCTCGGTCTGGCTGGCCGGGCTGATGATGGCGCCGGTGGCCATGGTCTTCGCCCAGCTCTCCAGGTCGCCGAGCTGGGTGATGACGGCCCCGGCGGTCCACGCCCAGGACGGGTTCCAGTTGGTGGAGTCCTGGATCGACCCGTCCGGCGTCTGGTTGGTGTAGCCGTGGGCGTGCGGGTCGGGGAGGGTCCCGTCGCTGGGGAAGCTGGTCTTGCTCAGCGAGGCCGGCGTGAACACCTGGGCCTGGAGGAAGTCACCGGCGCTCTGCCCGCTGACCTTCTCGATCAGCTTGCCCAGCAGGATGTAGTTGCTGTTGCTGTACTGGAACTTGGTGCCGGGCGGGAACATGGCGGGGTGCTTGTAGCCGTAGGCGAGCAGCTGGTCCGGGGTGAACACGTGGTTCGGGTCGTTGATCAGGGTGTTCACGAAGTCCGGGTCGGAGCTGTACGGGAAGAGCCCGCTGCGCATCTCGCCGAGCTGGCGCACGGTGATGCCGTCGCCGCCGGGGACGCCGTCCACGTACTTGGAGATCGGGTCGTCCAGGCCGACCTTGCCCTGGTCCACCAGCCGCAGCACGGCCGTCGCGGTGTAGGTCTTGCTCTCGCTGCCGATGCGGGTGAACAGCCCGGCGTCCATCGGGGTGTTGGCGGTCTTGTCGGAGACGCCGAAGGACTTCTGGTAGGTGCCGTTCGGCGTGAGGATCCCGACCGAGATGCCGGGGACGGCGTTCTGCTTCAGCACCCGCTGGATCGCGGCGTCCAGCTGGGCGGTGACGGCGGGGGTCAGCGGCACCACCGCGTTCGAGGAGGCGCTGCCCGAAGCGGTCGCGGACGGGCTGAGCGCCGCCGGCTCGGCGGTGACCGCCGGGTCGGCGGCCTGCCCGCCCGACTTCGAGTCGCCGGAGCAGGCGGAGACGGCGAGCAGCCCGGTCAGGGCCAGGGCGGCGGCGGTCGCGCGGGCGACGGAACCGCGGGCGACGGAACCGCGGGCGACGGAACGGGGTGCGGCCGCTCGCGGCCGTCGGATCTTGGTCATGTGTCGAGAGCGCCTCTCTGGGGCGGACGGCCCTTGGCGAAGGGCCCCGGAGCGCTGCTCCACGGGGCCGTCGGGGGGATCGTCGTCACCGTAAGCACCGGCCTCGAACGCCCGCGCGCCGGTGGCGGCCGGGCTGGCCCGAACGGACCCAACGCCCACCCGAGTGGCCCCCGCCGCTCCCGCCCCGCTGGCGGACCGTTGTCAAGTACCCCGGTGGCACGGCCGGTTGGTGTCGCGACCGGTGCCCCGCGCTCGGCCGGACGGGTGAGCACCGGCATGCCGCAGCCGCCTCCGGGCCCAGCTCGGGCACGATCGTTTAGCCCAGCTGTGGTCGCCCTTAAGAATTCCTCGATGGACCGCACCCCCTCCCACCAGGCAGATTTCTGCCTGCCGGAGCGTGCCCGTGAGGAGCGGCCGAACCGCGCCCCCTCGGCCTGCCCCACCTCCGGAGGCCGCCCCGATCAGCACGTCAGGAGCCGTCGCCCGTGAAGGCACTCGTCAAGCAGAACGCCGAGCCCGGCCTCTGGATGATCGACGTCCCGAAGCCCGAGATCGGGCCCGGCGAGGTGCTGATCAAGGTGCTGCGCACCGGCATCTGCGGCACCGACCTGCACATCCGCAAGTGGGACGGCTGGGCGCAGCAGACCATCAAGACCCCGCTGGTGCTCGGCCACGAGTTCGTCGGCGAGGTCGCCGAGCTCGGCGCCGGTGTCGCGGACATCGCGATCGGCGACCTGGTCAGCGGCGAGGGCCACCTGGTCTGCGGCAAGTGCCGCAACTGCCTGGCCGGGCGCCGCCACTTGTGCCGCAACACCATCGGCCTGGGCGTCAACCGGGACGGCGCCTTCGCCGAGTACGTGGCCCTGCCGGCCTCCAACGTCTGGGTGCACCGGGTGCCGGTCGACCTCGACGTGGCCGCGATCTTCGACCCCTTCGGCAACGCCGTGCACACCGCGCTGTCCTTCCCGCTGGTCGGCGAGGACGTGCTGGTCACCGGCGCCGGCCCGATCGG
The DNA here is from genome assembly GCF_055571335.1 of Kitasatospora sp. NPDC030952. Taxonomy (NCBI): domain Bacteria; kingdom Bacillati; phylum Actinomycetota; class Actinomycetes; order Kitasatosporales; family Streptomycetaceae; genus Kitasatospora; species Kitasatospora sp. NPDC030952. The sequence continues at coordinate 164,421 of NZ_JBVIFM010000002.1, read as the reverse complement.
CATCATGGCCGCCGCCGTCGCCAAGCACGCCGGCGCCCGCAACGTGATGATCACCGACGTCTCCCCGTACCGCCTCGACCTGGCCCGCCGGGTCGGCGTGACGCTGGCGCTCAACGTCGCCGAGCACACCATCGAGGAGGGCCAGCAGAAGCTGGGCCTGCGCGAGGGCTTCGACGTCGGCCTGGAGATGTCCGGCCGCCCCGAGGCGATGCAGTCGATGATCGCCAACATGACCCACGGCGGCAAGATCGCCATGCTGGGCCTGCCGGCCGAGGACTTCCCGGTGGACTGGGCCTCGATCGTCACCTCGATGATCACCATCAAGGGCATCTACGGCCGCGAGATGTTCGAGACCTGGTACGCGATGTCCGTACTGCTGGAGGGCGGCCTGGACCTCAGCCCGGTGATCACCGGCCGCTACGCCGCCACCGAGTTCGAAGCCGCCTTCGACGATGCCGCGAGCGGCAACTGCGGCAAGATCATCCTCGACTGGACCGCCTGAGCTCCGCCGGAGTCCTGCCGAGTCCCGCCCGAGTCCTGCCTGAGTTCCGCCCGAGCCCTGCCTGGGCCCGCCGATCCGCCGATCCGACGCTCCGCCGTCACGACTAGGAGTCTGCCCGTGTTCGACAACGTGCGCGCCGACATCGCCACCACCCTCGACGAGATCCGCGAGGCCGGCCTGTTCAAGCCGGAGCGGGTGATCGGCAGCCCGCAGAGCGCCGAGGTCACCGTCACCTCCGGGGGCCGCCCCGGCGAGGTGCTGAACTTCTGCGCCAACAACTACCTCGGCCTGGCCGACCACCCCGAGGTGCTCGCCGCGGCCAAGGACGCCCTGGACCGCTGGGGCTACGGCATGGCCTCGGTGCGCTTCATCTGCGGCACCCAGGACGTGCACAAGGAGCTGGAGGACCGCCTCTCGGCCTTCCTCGGCCAGGAGGACACCATCCTCTACTCCTCCTGCTTCGACGCCAACGGCGGCGTCTTCGAGACCATCCTCGGTGCGGAGGACGCCGTCATCTCCGACGCGCTCAACCACGCCAGCATCATCGACGGCATCCGGCTCAGCAAGGCCCGCCGCCACCGCTACGCCAACCGCGACCTGGCCGACCTGGAGCAGCAGCTCAAGGAGACCCAGGACGCCCGCCGCCGCCTGATCGTCACCGACGGCGTCTTCTCGATGGACGGCTACGTCGCCCCGCTGCGCGAGATCTGCGACCTGGCCGACCGCTACGACGCCATGGTCATGGTCGACGACTCGCACGCCGTCGGCTTCGTCGGCGCCGGCGGCCGGGGCACCCCCGAACTGCACGGCGTGATGGACCGGGTGGACATCATCACCGGCACCCTGGGCAAGGCGCTCGGCGGCGCCTCCGGCGGCTACGTCGCCGCCCGCCGGGAGATCGTCGCCCTGCTGCGCCAGCGCTCCCGCCCGTACCTGTTCTCCAACTCGCTGGCCCCGGTGATCGCGGCCGCGTCGCTGAAGGTGCTCGACCTGGTCGAGCAGTCCAACGAGCTGCGCGAGCGGCTGGCGGCCAACACCGCGCTGTTCCGCTCGAAGATGACCGAGGCCGGGTTCGAGATCCTGCCGGGCGACCACCCGATCGCCCCGGTGATGATCGGCGACGCGGCGAAGGCGGGCCGGCTCGCCGAACTCCTGCTGGAGCGCGGCGTGTACGTGATCGGCTTCTCCTACCCGGTGGTCCCGCACGGCCAGGCCCGGATCCGGGTCCAGCTGTCCGCGGCGCACTCCACCGAGGACGTCGAGCGCGCGGTCGCGGCTTTCGTGGACGCCCGCGCCGCGATGGAGGGCTGACCGCCCCGGACCGCCGGGCCCGGGCAGGGCCCGCACAGGCTGCCCGCGGGCCGGACCGCTCGGAACCGGACCGGCCCGCGGGCTCACAACCGCCGTGCGGCAGTGGCGAATCGATTCGCCCCCGCCGCACGGCCACCAAACCACCTGCCCCACCCTCCCGCTACGGAGGTGGGACGCCGGCCCGTACCGGTGTCCCACCTCCGTTCGCGGTTTCCGGGGTCCTTCGGGGAGGGGCGTCCGGGGGCGACCGTACGTTACCGGCCAGTAATTTGGCTGATCACCACCTCCTCTGAGGAGGCGTCAGATCCCTAGGCTCACCATGATCACATCGGGTGAACTGAGGGAGCAGAGCGTGATGGCACGACCCCACCGGACCGGCGGACAGCTGACGGGCGGACAGCGGGCGGCGAGCGCCGTCCTGGCCCTGGCGCTCGGGTTCGGGGCGGGGATGGCGGCTCAGCCCGCCGTCGCGGCGCCCGCGTTCGAGCCCGCCGCATCCGCCGCATCCGCCGGCGCCTCGGCGTTCGGCGGTTTCCGGCTGGCGGACATCACCGCCCGGGACGGCGTCGTCCTCAAGGCCGACGTGTTCACCCCGCCCGCCGGGACGCCGGGGGCGGACGCCCGGGGGCGCTACCCGGTGGTGGTGCAGCCGGCCAGCTGGGGGCAGAACGACCTGGAGTACGTCGCCCAGGGGCACAAGTTCGCCGCCGCCGGGTACGTCGTCGTGACGTACACCGTCCGCGGCTTCTGGGGGTCGGGCGGGGAGGTGGACGTCGCCGGGCCCAAGGACGTCGCCGACATCTCCACGGTGATCGACTGGGCGCTCGCCCACACCCAGGCCGATCCGGACCGGGTCGGCATGATCGGCCTGTCGCTCGGCGGCGGCCTCACCCTCCTCGGCGCCGCGTTCGACCGGCGGATCAAGGCCGTCGCCTCGCTGAGCGGCTGGGCCGACCTCACCGACGCGCTGTACAGCGGGCAGACCCGGCACACCTCCGCCGCCAACCGGCTGGCCACCATCGAGGGCCTGACCGGCCGCAAGAGCCCGGAGTTCGCCACCGCCCTGGACGACCTGTTCGCGGACCACGACCTGCCCGCGGTGGTCACGTGGGCGGACGTCCGCTCGCCCGCCACCTACCTGGACCGGATCAACGCCAACGGTGCCGCGGTCTACCTCGCCAACGGCTGGAGCGACAGCTTCTTCAACCCCGGCCAGATGACCGACTTCTACCAGCGGCTGACCGTGCCCAAGCGCCTGGAGCTGCGGCCCGGCGACCACGCCAGCCAGGAGTTCACCGGCCTGCTCGGCTTCTCCAACGCCACCTGGGACAACGCCCGCGGCTGGCTGGACCGCTACCTCAAGGGCTCGCCCGGCGCGAACGACCAGGCGCAGGGCGTGGACCTGGAGGTCCGGCCGAGCGGCGCCCACGAGGCCTACCCGGACTGGCGCTCCGTCGCCTCCCGCACCGAGCGGCTGAGCTTCGGCGACAGCTCCACCGTCCGCGGCGACCAGCCGTCCGGTGCGAGCGGCGGCGTCGTGCTGCTCTCCGGCCTGGTCGACCAGTGGCTGCACCAGCCGCCGACCGTCCTGGTGCCGCTGCTGGACCGGGACGCCGCCGCCGTCCGGCAGTCGGAGCCGTACCGGCAGGGCCTCTCGGTGCGCGGGGCCGCCCGGGTGCACACCACCGTGACCGGCTCCGCGCCGCAGGGCACGGCCGTCGCGTACCTCTACGACGTGGACGCCCTCGGTGTCGGCCGGCTGATCGCCCACGCCCCGCAGAGTTGGTCCGGCCGGCCGGTCGGTCAGCCCTTCCCGCTGGACGTCACGCTGTTCCCCGCCGCCTACGACCTCCCGGCCGGGCACCGGCTGACCCTGGTGCTCGGCACCCACGACGACCTGTACGGCGGCGAGACGCCGAAGGGCAGCACGGTGACCTTCGGTCCGGCGGAGGTCTCCCTGCCGGTGCGATGAGGTCCCGGTCCTCCTCCCCGGCCGGACGGGGCCCCGGCGCGGGGAGGAGGGGGCGGGCCCGAGGTCAACAGCTGGGATGGATCCGATCGGAAACTACGTCAACTGTTGTAATCGAAGGGGAAGCTGGGCCGGACGACGGGCCGGTCACAGCCGGCGCAGGAACACGTCCAGGTGGCCGCTGGTGTCGCCCGGGACGAGGTTGGCGTCCTCGGCCGTGAAGACGACGGTGTCGCCGGTGGCGTCGACGTACGGGCTGTCGGAGCCGCCGGTGCTCTGCCCGCCGTCCCGGGTGGCGGTGACCCGCTCGATCCGGCCGGTCTGGAGGTCCCGGCGGAAGACGTCGTTCTGCCCGTTGGTGTCGCCGGGCACCAGGTCGTCCGCGCCGGAGTCGAAGTAGACCCAGCGGCCGTCGGCGGTCATGGCCGGGTCGTAGGCGCCCTCGGTGGTCGTGGTGCCGGGCAGGGGGGTGTTGACCAGGGTGGTCCGGCCGGTGGCCAGCTCCCGGACGTAGAGGTCCATCCGGATGCCGTGGGTGCCGGGCCGCCCGACGCCGTAGACCGGCAGGCCGTAGAGGGCGAAGCGGCCGTCGGGACTGATCCGGGCGTCGTTGCCGCTGCCGGTCAGCGCGCCGGTGGCGTCCAGGCTGGCGCCGGTGATCCCTCCGGTGTCGGCCTTCCAGACGAAGTACGGGTAGAACAGGGGGCCGGCCAGCCCGGCCGCCGCCGGGGCGGTGGCGGGCGCGGCCGGGACGAGGTTGGCCGCCCGGGAGGTGAAGCCGACGGTGGCGCCGTCCGCGCTGATGGTCGGGCGGAAGGAGTTGTTGTCGGCAGGCTCGCCGTCGATCCCGGTGGTGATCAGCCGGGTGGTGTGGGTCCAGCGGTCGGTGACGAACACGTTCTGCTTGCCGCGGTGCACGCCGGGGGCCAGGTCGGTGCGGTCGGAGGCGAAGGCGACGTAGCGGCCGTCCTGGCTCAGCGACGGGTTGACGGCGCTGCGGATGGACTCGTCGTCGGAGGTGGCGAGGGTGCCGGTGGAGATCGGTTCGGTGCGGCCGGTCCAGCGGTCGCGGACGTAGACGTCGCTCCGGTGCCTGGCCTGGCCGGGCAGCACATTGGTGGCGGCGGTGCTGAAGGCGACGTAGCGGCCGTCGCCGCTGATCGAGGCGTCCGTGGTGGCGGCGTTCAGCCGGGAGCCGTCGGCGGCCACACTGGCCCGCTCCAGGTGCCCGTTGCGCAGGTCCCGGACGTAGACGTCGCCGCCGTTCGGGGCGCCGTCGGGCAGCAGGTCGGTCGCGGTCGAGGAGAACAGCGCGGACCGGCCGTCGGCGCTCAGCCCGAGCGCGTACGAGGGGCCGTTTAGCTGCTCGCCCTTGCCGCCCTCGCTGACCCGGGCGGTGTCGCCCTTGGGTGGCCGGGCCTCGGCGGCCGGCATCACGGCGCCGGCCGCGAGGGCGGCCAGCAGCACGCAGGCGGCACGGGCCAGGCTGCGGCGGGAACGCGCGGTGGTCATGGATCATCCTCCCCAGATGACGAGTGCCGGGCCCGCGGCTGCCCAGGGCTGCCCGCGGACCGGCTCGGCCACGAGCCAAGCGCCGATCGAGCGCGACGGTCAACGGCGCCCGGCGATCTCGCCCCGAAATACGCCACCGGTGGTACTGCTTCGCGAGCCGGCCCCGAGAACCGGACCGAGCCGGCCCCGGACCGCTCCCGAAGCGGCCGCGAGCCGGCCCCGAGCCGGCCCCGACGGTCCACTCGGCGACGCTGGCAGAATTGGCCCTGTGATCGACGCACGACGGCTGCGGACCCTCCGGGCCGTGGCGGACCACCGCACCGTGACCGCCGCGGCGGCCGCCCTCTACCTGACCCCCTCCGCGGTCTCCCAGCAGCTGGCCGCCCTGGAGCAGGAGACCGGGCACCACCTGCTGGCCCGGGAGGGCCGGGGCGTGCGGCTGACCGCCGCCGGGGAGATCCTGCTCGGCCACGCGGACGCGGTGCTCGCCCAGCTGGAGCGCGCCGAGGCCGACCTCGCCGCCTACAGCGCGGGCGTCGCGGGCGAGGTCACCGTGGCCTCCTTCGCCACCGGCATCTCGCACGTGCTCGCCCCGGCGATCGGCCTGCTCGCCGGGCACGCGCCGGGGGTGCGGCTGAAGGTCCTGGACGCCGAGGGCGACGCCAGCCTGCCGATGGTGCTGGACGGGCGGGCCGACCTCGCGGTGGCCGTCGAGTACCGGGGCGCCCCGCGCGCCGACGACGCCCGGCTGACCAGGGTCCCGCTGTACGCCGAGCCCTTCGAGGCGGTGCTGCCGCTGGCCCACCCGCTGGCCGCCGAGTCCGGGCCGCTCGCGGTGGCCGCGCTGGCCGGCGAGCCGTGGATCGGGCCCTACCCGGGCAACCCCTGCCACGACGTGGTCCTGCTGGCCTGCGAGCACGCGGGCTTCCAGCCGCGCCTGCTGCACTCCTCGGACGACTTCCGGGCCGTGGTGGCGCTGGCCTCGGCCGGGGCCGGCGTCGCGTTGGTGCCGCGCTCGGCGCTGCGCGGGGTGGACCTGGCCCGGGTGGCGGTCCGTCCGGTCGACAGCGAGCTGGCCACCCGCCGGGTCTTCGCCGCCGTCCGGGCCGGCGCCGACGGCCACCCGCTGATCCGCCCGGTGCTGGACTCGCTCGCCGAGGCGGCCGCCGAGGGCGCCTGACCCGCGGGGCGACACCCCCTAGGGGCGCGGCTGCTGGGCCACCCGGCGCGGGGTCGCGGCGCCCTCGGCGGGGTGGGGCATGCGTTCGATCGCGGAGATCAGCGAGGACCGGGCCACGCCGTGGGCGTCGGCGACGGAGACCAGCCGGCGCAGCTGGTCGGAGAGGCCCGCGACCTCGGTCGGCCCGGATCCGGAACGCGCGACGACGATGATTCCGCGGCCCCGGCCGAAATCGATCAGGCCTTTCGCGCGCAATTTCCGCAGGGCCCGCAGCACGGTGTTCCGGTTGACTCGGAAATTCGCCGACAAAGCGCTCGCCGAAGGCAGCGACTCACCTTCGGCGTATTCCCCCCGTTCGATCGACCACTGGAGCCGACGTTCGATCTGGACGTGCAGTGGGGATTGCGAGCCCGTCAACGCAATGCTCATGTCATCGATGGTAACCGGTTTGGTTTAGGGGGAGTCAAGTACCGGTCGGGGCGGAACCGGTGGGACGGGACGGAACCCGACAAGCGGTGGGCGCAATTCCGGATCGGCCCGACCGGTTCCGCCGGCCGTGGCCCCGGGCCCCGGTCGAAGACCTCCACGGACAGTGAGAATGGTGCCAATGGAACCATCCCCGCCGGATGGCGGGGGTTTCCCCGGAGCGCCGCGTTCCGGCTGTGCGGGGAATCCCGTGATTCCGCCGGACAACCCCTCCGGACGGTCGGACGGCCCGGTCCGGGGCGGTCCTGACGCTCCGTAGCCACCGGCGGATCATGGTTGCTTCCGGTTCGAACTGTGCCTACGTTCTGTCCTGTGCGGCCCGGACGGAGCCGCCCCACCGAATCCGTCGGATGGACAACGGGGAGATGACGTGAATGACTTCGCGAGGACCACGGCGGCCGCCGGAAGCGAACCCGCCTGGACCCGCGCACTGGACCGTCTCGGCCGGCTGACACCCCGCGAGCGCGAGGTATTCGTGATGCTCGCCGAGGGCCTGAGCAACCATCAGATGGCGGCCCGGCTGCAGGTCACCGAACGCACCGTACGGGCCCATCTCACGGCCGTACTGGAAAAACTCGAACTCGAATCCCGGCTCTCCGGCTGCCTCGCCTCCTATGCCCACCTCATCGCACCCGAGCGGACCCGGCAGGCACCCGCCGCCTGAATCCCGGAAACCGTGGGACTGTCGTCGGCGACAATAGCCACGGAAAGCTGGCCGGGACATCATCGAATCGCGGGGGAGAAGCCCCCGGACCCCTCCGGGAAACCGGAGTGGGCGGATTCGAAGGGAATTCACGATGTCCGACAACGCATTCGACCTGGACGCCCGCATCAGCTCGCCGGTCCAGGGTGGCGGCCAGCTGCCCACGCCGTCGATCAGCAGTCTGGCCACCCGCACCGTCTGCACCCGGATCGGCTGCAAGGTGACCTCGACCTGTGTCTGCACCAGCCTGTGCACCTCGGGCTTCTGCTCGAACCCGTCGCAGGACTGACATCCGGTGAGGTGACGGGTGCTGCCGTGGATTCAGGACACGGCAGCACCCGTCCGCCCATTCTCGCGCCGGGCCGTCCGAAAACTCCAGGGCCGTCACAGCGCCGGCCCGCCACGGCCTCCGAGGCCACCGCTCCGAGGCCACCACTCCGAGGCCACCGCTCCGAGGGAGAACGCATGCACACCGTCCGGGAAACCGGCGAACCGCCCGTCCGTACCCCCGACGCCCCGCTCGCCGAACGGGTCCGCGACGCGGTGCGCCTCGTGGTGTCCCGGACCGCGACCACCGACCAGTGGGCCGAACTCGCGCTGCGCGCCGCCGACCAGGCCGCCGTACCGATGGGCTGGTACCCGCCCAGCCTGAGCCACGGCCAGGCCGGCCTCGCCCTCCTCCACCTGTACGCCGCCCGGGCCGGCCTCGGCGACCGCGAGCACGCCCACGGCCACATCCGCGAGGCGGTACTCGCCACCCAGGTCGAACCGCTCTCCGGCCCCGGCCTGTTCGGCGGCACCGCCGGCCTCGCCCTGGCCCTGGCCGACTGCGCCGAGGACGAACCCCGCTTCCGGCCCAGCCTGCTGCGGCTGTACGAGCAGCTCGCCGAGCAGGCGATCGCCACCGAGTGGCCGGCCGACGGGCAACCGGTCAGCGACTCCGACTACGACCTGGTCAACGGCGCGGCCGGCGTGCTGGCCTGCCTCACCGCCCCGGCCGAGCCGAGTCCAAGGGTCCGCGAGGCCGCCGCCGTGCTGCTCGACCGGCTGATCCGGCTGGCCGGCCCCGACCGGCCGGAGGGCACCCCGCCGGGCTGGCTGCTGCGGCCCGAGGTCTACCCGCCGGTCGGCGACTACCACCGGCAGTACCCGCACGGCTACCTCAACCTGGGTGTCTCCCACGGCGTGCCCGGGGTGGCCGCCGCGCTCGCCGTCGCCTGGGCGGCCGGCCACCGCCGCCCCGGCCAGCGCGAGGCCCTCGCCGCGCTCACCGGCTGGCTGCTGCGCCACCGGCTGACCGACGACCAGGGCCCGCTGTGGGCCAACGGCGTCCCGGTCGACGAGCACGGCGCCGAGCGGCCGCTCGCCCACTGCCACGACCAACTCGCCTGGTGCTACGGCACCGCCGGGATCGCCGCCGCCCTGCTCACCGTCGCCGACGCCACCGGGGACGCCGGACTGCGGGCCACCGCCGTCGAGGCCTTCGAGGCCGCACTGCGCCGCGCGGCCGGCGCCGAACTGCGCGCCCCCACGCTCTGCCACGGCCTGGCCGGACTCGTCATGCTCGCCCGGGAGTTCGCCCCGCACAGCGCGGCCGCCCGGGGTGCGCTGCCCGGGCTGCTGGAGCGGCTGCTGGCGTACGCCGACCCCCGGCACCCGGTGGTGTTCGCCGACGAGGACCTCCCCGGCAACACCGTGGACGACCCGGGGCTGCTGTCCGGCGCCGCCGGCGTCGCCCTGGCCCTGCTGGCGGCCCTCGCGCAGCAGCGGCCCGCCTGGTTCCGCGTCTTCCTGGGGCGGTGAGCCGGGTGTCCCGCTACGTCGCCGCCGACTTCTTCCTGTTGCGCGCCCCCGCGCTGCCCGTCGACACCTACCACCGGATCACCGCCGACCCGGACCGCACCCGCGCCGAACTGCTCGCCCTCGCCGAGGACCCGGAGGTCCGCCGGGCGCTGCTGGTGGCCAGTGAGGACCTGGTGGCCGCCCTGGAGCGGCTCGACCGGACGGACGAGCGCCGCACCCGGCGCCTGCACTCCCGGCTGCTGCGCTACCTCACCCGGATGTCCACCCGCCCCACCCCGTTCGGGGCGTTCGCCGGCGTCGCGATGGGCGAGTTCGGCGAGCGCACCACCGCCCGGCTGGGCAGCCCGGCGATCCGCGACACCCGGGTCCGGGGCGACCTGGAGTGGCTGTTCGCGCTCATCCACCGGCTGGAGGGCGACCAGGCCCTGCTGCCCCACCTCGACGTGGTCGCCACCTCCACCGCGCACCCGGCCGGGGACCGCATGGTGCTGCCGTTCACCGAGGTGCACGGCAAGGAGGACAAGCGGGCCGTCCGGATCCGGGCCACCGAGCCGGTCCGGCTGGTGCTGCGGGCCGCCGCGGCGCCCGTCCCGTACCGGCGGCTGGTCGCGGAGCTGACCGACGCCTTCCCGGCGGCCGGGGAGGGGGCCGTCACCGGTCTGGTCCGTCAGCTGTGGGAACTCGGCTTCCTCGGCAGCGACCTGCGCCCGCCGCAGACCGAGGCCCGCCCGGAGGAGTACCTGCTGAAGAAGGTCACCGGCCTGCCCGGGGCCGAGGCCGTCGCCGAGGGCCTGCGCGCCGTGGTCGAGCTGACCCGCACCGCCCACGACGTCGCGGGACTGCGCGCCCTGAGCGCCGCCCAGAACGCGCTGGTGCCCGAACACCGCGGCCGCACCTACCAGTTGGACGCCACCGTCGACCTGCGCACGCCCACCCTGAACCGCGCCGTCGGCGAGGCCGCCGCCGAGGCCGTCGACGTGCTGCTGCGGCTGGCCGCCGCCTCCGGCACCGACCACCAGCACCTGGCCCGCTACCGCGAGGAGTTCGTCGAGCGCTACGGCGCCGGCGCCCGGGTGCCCGTCCTGGAGGTGCTCAGCGCCGACGCCGGCCTGGACGCGCCGCCGCTCTACTCCCAGCCCGGCCGCGCCTTCGACCTGCCGCCCACCACCAGCCCGCCGGACACCGCCCGGTACGACGCCGCCCTGCTGGACCTCGCCCAGGAGGCCTGGTGGGAGCGGTCCTTCGAGATCGAGCTGACCGACGCCCGGCTGGACCGGCTGGCCCCGCCCGGCCGCACCACCGCCGGGCCCGTCCTGCCGGTGGTCGACGCCTACCTGAGCATCGAGGCCGCCGACCGGGACGCGATCGACCGCGGCGAGTGGCGCGCCGTGCTGCGCTCCGACGGCATGGCCCAGGGCGGCCGCACGTTCGGTCGCTTCTTCGACCTGCTCGGGGTCGGCGCCGTCGAGCGGCTGCGCGACTACGCCCGGCGCGAGGAGGAGCTCTTCCCCGACGCCGTCCACGCCGAACTCGCCTTCCAGCCGACCTGGGGCCGGGCCGCCAACGTCGCCGTCCGGCCGCGGATCCGGCCGTACGAGATCCCGGTCAACAGCACCCCGTCGGTGCCGCCGGACCGGGTCGTCCCGCTGGACGACCTGCTGCTCGGCGCCACCGAGGGCCGGCTGTACCTGTGGTCCCGCCGGCTCGGCCGGGAGGTGGTCGTCGCCCAGCACCACATGCTCAGCCCGCTGATCGCCCCCGACGTGGCCCGGTTCCTGCTGGAGGTCTCCTACGACGGGTACGTGCTGCCGGTCGCCTTCGGCTGGGGCCGGCTCGCCCGGGCGCCGTTCCTGCCCCGGGTGGTCCGCGGCCGGGTGGTGCTCCGCCCCGCCCAGTGGCGGCTGACCGCCCGCGACCTCGCCGACCCGGCCGGCTGGCGGGCCCGCTGGAACGTCCCCCGGCACGTCTACCTGGTCGAGGACGACAACCGGCTGCTGCTCGACCTCGACCACCCGCAGACCCTGCCCGAACTGCGCGCGGCGCTCGAACCGGGCGCGGCGCTGACCTTCCAGGAGCTGCTGCCGGCCCACGACCGGCTCTGGCTGACGGACGTCCACGGGCGGCGCCACCACGAGGAGATCGTCGTCCCGCTGATCGTCCGGGAGGCCGCCTCGGCCGCCCGCCCGCCGGTCGGCGACCGCACCACCGCCCCCGTGCCGCGGCACCTGCCCGGCGGCGAGTGGTCGTTCCTCCAGGTGTACGCCGGCCCGGAACGCCAGGACGAGATCATCACCGGCCCGCTGCCCGAGCTGGTCGCCGGACTGCGCGCCGAAGGCCTGCTGGACCGCTGGTTCCACCTCCGGTACGCCGACCCCCACCCGCACCTGCGGCTGCGGGTGCGCAGCACCGACGCGCCCCGCACGCTCGCCCGGCTGCTCGCCTGGGGCCGTGAGCTGGTCGCCCGGGGCCTGGCCCGGGACCTCGCGGTGGCCTCCTACGCGCCCGAGGTCGCCCGCTACGGCGGCGCCGACGCCTATGACGCCGTCGAGCGGCTCTTCGAGGCCAACAGCGAGGCCACCGCCGGGCTGCTCGCCCTGAACCCCGGGCTGCGGCCCGAACCGCTGCTGGTCGGCGCCGTCGACCTGCTGTACGCCCAGTGGGGCGTCCCGCTGTCCGCCCGCGCCGACCTCGCCCCCGGTGGGCGGGCGGAGGAGGAGGCCGTCCGGCGGGCCTTCCGCGCCGACCGCGACTACCTCTGTGAGCTGCTGCGGCCCTGGCCGCGCCGCCCGCACCAGGAGGGCGCCCGGCACCGGCAGCTGCTCGCCGGGGCCTTCGCCGCCCAGCGGCCCGCCGCCCGGGCGGCCGCCGAGGCGGTCCGGGCGGCCGCGGCGGCCGGCCGGCTGGTCGGCAGCGAGCGGCGGATCCTCGCCAGCCTCGCCCACCTCCAGGTCAACCGGCTGCTGCCGATCGACCTGGCCCGCGAGGACCGCGCCTACGGCCTGTGGCGGCACACCCTGCGCGCCGTCCGCGGTCGGCTCGCCGCCGAGGACGGCCACCGCGGCACCGAACCGACCGGACCGGAGGACGGCCGATGACCTGGCTGCGCGTCATCACGCTGTTCTGGCGGCTCAGCCCCGGCAAGGTCACCGGCTACGCGCTCTGCACCGTCCTGAACGCCGCCGTCCCCGGCCTGCAGATCGCGCTCACCGCGCAGGTCGTGCAGAGCGTCGCGGACGCCGTCGGCGGCCAGGCCGGAGCCCGCGACGACGCCCTGCGGGCCGGCTACCAGCTGCTCGCCCTCGCCCTGGCCGGCCACCTGCTCGGCGTCGCCGTCCAGTACCTGGACTCGCTGCTGCGGCTGGAACTCACGACCAGCATCGGCGAGCAGGTGATGCGCAAGGGCATCACCCTGGACCTCCAGCAGTACGAGGACGCCGACGCCTACGACAAGCTCCAACGGGCCTTCCAGGAGAGCAACGGCGGCCGGGTCTACCAGCTGTTCGCCGAGATGCTGGAGGCCACCCGCGAACTGGTCACCCTGCTGTCCGTCAGCGCCGTGCTGTTCGCCTGGAGCCCCTGGGTGGCGCTGGTCATCCTGGCGTCCCCGATCCCCTCGGTGGTCGCCCACATGGCGTTCAGCCACAAGGTCTTCGAGATCGAGTACGCCCGCACCGCCGACCGCCGACGGCTGTACTACTACCAGTACCTGACCACCACCGACCACTCCTTCAAGGAGGTCCGGCTCTTCCAGCTCGGGCCCTACCTGCTGGACCGCTACCGGGAGTTGGTCCGCCGCTTCTTCCGGATCGACCGCGGGGTGGCCCGCCGCCAGTCGGTCGTCGTCGGCGGCTTCGGCCTGCTGAGCGTGCTGGCCTCCTCCGGCGCCCTGCTGTGGGCGATCCGGGACGCCGCCGACGGCAGCCGGGTCGGCGAACTGGCCGGTTACCTCCAGGCCATCGGCACCGTGCAGGTCGCCGCGCACGGACTGCTGCTCGGCGCCGCCTCCCTCTACAAGGACACCCTGTTCCTCGGCAACCTGTTCGGCTTCCTGGACCTCCCGGAACGCCGGATCGCCGGCGGCGACCGGCCCTTCCCGGCCACCCTGCGCGAGGGCATCGAGTTCCGCGACGTCAGCTTCCACTACCCCGGCACCGACCGGCCCGTCCTGGACCGGCTCAGCTTCCGCATCCCGGCCGGCTCCTGCGTCGCCCTGGTCGGCCAGAACGGCGCCGGCAAGACCACCATCGTCAAACTGCTGACCCGGATGTACGAGCCGACCGGCGGCCGGATCCTGATCGACGGCGTCCCGATCGAGGAGTACGACGTCGACGACCTGCAGCGGAACATGGGCGTGATCTTCCAGGACTTCATCCGCTACGAGATGAGCGTCCGCCACAACATCGGCTTCGGCCGGGTCGAGTCGCTGGACGACCTCGGCAGGGTCCGGCAGGCCGCCGGGTCGGCCGGGGCCGCCCCCGTCGTCGACACCCTGCCCGGCGGCTACGACACCATGCTCGGCCGGCACTTCGAGGAGGGCCACCAGCTCTCCGGCGGCCAGTGGCAGAAGATCGCGCTGTCCCGGGCGTTCATGCGCAGGGCCCCGATCGTCGTCCTGGACGAGCCGACCGCCGCGATCGACGCCGAGGCCGAGGCCGAGATCTTCGGCAGGCTGCGCGACATCGCGGGCGAGTCCACCTCCCTGGTCATCGCCCACCGCTTCTCCACCGTCCGGATCGCCGACCGGATCGTCGTCGTCGCGGACGGCCGGCTGGCGGAGGAGGGCACCCACGACGAACTGCTCAGGGCCGAGGGCCTCTACGCCCGGCTCTTCCGCCTCCAGGCGTCCGGCTACCTCACCGACGCGGCCCCGCACTGACCACCCGAAGCCGCCCCGCGCCACCTCACCGACGCGGCCCCGCACTGACCACCGAAGCCGCCCCGCACCGAAAGCCCGCCGATGCCCATCTCCGTCGTCCTCCCGGTCATGCCCACCGACCCGGCCCAGCTCGTCCCGTACGCCGAACTCGTCCGGGACGGCCGGGCGGCCCGACTGTGGCAGGGCCAGTCGCTGCGCCTGGAGACCCACCAGGCCTTCGCCTACCTGGCCGGCCTCGGCCACCGGGTGCCGGTCGGCACCGCCGTCGCCCTGATGCCGCTGCGGCACGAACTCGACGCCGCCCTCCAAGCCCGCTCACTGGCCCGGCTGACCGGCCACCGGACGGTCCTGGGCCTCGGCCCGGGCGCGGCCGACTTCGTCGCCCAACTGCGCGGCGCGCCCTACCCGCGCCCCGGCGAGGCCGCCGCCGGGTACCTGCGCACCGTCCGCGCGCTGCTCGCCGGAGCCTCCCACGGCGGCCTGCCCGAGGAACTCGACCACCCCGGTGTGGAGTTGGGCCTCGGTGTGCTCCGGCCGGCGCTGGCCCGGGTGGCCGGGCGGGAGGCCGACGCGGCCATCACCTGGCTGACCCCGCCCGGGTACCTGCGGGACACCCTCGGCCCGGCGCTGGCCCGGGGCGCGGCCGAGGCGGAGCGGCCGGTGCCCCGGCTGGTCACCGTCGTCCACGCGGCCCTCGACCGCCCCGGGCGCAACCCGTACCGGCTCGCCTACGACGCCGCCCACGTCCACCTGGCCTCGCCGCACTACAGCGACATGCTGCGCCGGGCCGGGCTGCGGGTGCACCCCGCCAGCCCCTCGCTGGGCGCCCGGGCCCTGGTCGACTCCGGCACCTTCGTCCACGGCGACGCCGCGGCGGTGGCCGCCGGCCTGGCGGAGTACGCCCGGGCCGGGGTGGACGAGGTGGTGGTCAACGTCGCGGGCGTGGCGATCGCCGAGGGGGCGGAGGCGGCGCTGGCGGACCTGGGGGCGATCCTCGACGCCGTTGGCCCGGCGCTGCGCTGACTGCCCGTCAGCTCTCGGTTTCGCGAGGGCGGACGGTCGAAGGGGCACGGTCGTTCGCGTAGGATCGGTCGTCCGGGCCGGGAGTGACGTCCGGGCCGGGAGTGACGTCCGGGCCGGGCGAGACGTCCGGGCCGGGGCGAAGGGGCGGACGAAGGGGTGGACGTGAGCAGGGACGTGACGGACTGGCTGGCCGCGAACGCCGTCCCGCTGGCCGGCCTGGACGCCGGCCGCCCAGCCGAGGACCTGGCGCCGCTGCGCCGGGTGCTGGCCGGGGTGGAGGTCGTCGGGCTCGGCGAAGCCACCCACGGGACGGCCGAGTTCTTCCGGCTGAAGCACCGGCTGCTCGAATTCCTGGTCCGCGAACTCGACTTCGGAGCCCTGGCGATGGAGGCCAGCGCGGCCGACGCCGAGGCCGTGGACGGCTACGTCCGGTACGGCGCCGGCGATCCGGTGGTCGCCCTCGACCGGCTGGGCTTCTGGACCTGGAAGACCTACGAGGTGCTCGCCCTGGTCGAGTGGCTGCGCGAGCACAACCGCGCGCTGCCCGAGGCCCGGCGGGTGCGCTTCGTCGGCATCGACCCGCAGCGCAGCGCCGGCTCCGCGGCGGAACTCCACGCCTTCCTCCGGCAGGTGGCGCCCGAGCGGGCCGCCGCCGTCCACCACACCCTGCGGGCGATCGGCGACAGCACCCCGGCCGGGCACCCCGACGGGGCGGCTGAACTGGTGGCCTGTGCAGGGCAGTTGCTCGAAGAACTGGAAGAGCGTCGGGAGGACCACGCGGCCCGGGCCGGCGCCGCCGCCACCGACCGGGCGCTCGCCCACGCCCGCAACCTGGTCCGGGCCGCCGACCTGGCCGGCCGGCCGCCGCTGGGCACCGACGGTGCCGTCGAGGAGGGCTCGCTGGCCGCCCGCGACCGCCACATGGCCGAGGCCGTCGCCGAACTCCACGACACCACCGGGCTGAGGACGGCCGTCTGGGCGCACAACAGCCATGTGATGACCGGCCGGTACGCGGCCGGCGTCCCGGCGATGGGCCACCACCTGCGCGAACGCTACGGCGACGGCTACTACGCCCTCGGCCTGCTGCTCGGCAAGGGTGCCTTCCGGGCCCGTACCGGCTCCACCCGCGCCCGCCCGCCGCACCGCCACGGCATCGGCAGCGGCGGACCGAAGTCCGTCGAGGGCCAACTCGCCGCCGCCCACCGCGACGACCACCTGATCGACCTTCGCGCCGCCCGCGGTGAGCCCGCCGTCGAAGCCTGGCTGGCCCAACGGCACTACCTGCGCAGCTTCGGCGCGGGCGTGCCCCGCTTCACCTACCGCTTCGAACTCGCCCCGACCGTACTGGCCGAGGAGTACGACGGCCTCGGCTACGTCCGCCGCTCCACCTGCTCCCGCCCCCTGCCGCTGCCCCCGGAGCCGGGCGGCCGCTGACCACCGCCCCCCGCGCGGGCCGTCGCCGCTCCGCCGCCCCGGACCGTGCGCAGGCCGCCCCCGGCGGCCCGGTAGGGTCGGGCCCGGAGTTCGTACGCGTCCGGGGAGGGGAGGGGAGGTGCCATGACGGTCGCCGTCTGGGGGGCCGTACGACGGCCGCCGCGGGCCTTCCTGTGGTCGGCCTGGCCGCTGCGCGCCTGGGCGTTCCTGCTGACCGGCACCCTCCAGGGCGTCGTGGTACTGCTGCTGACGGTCGCGCTGCTGCTGATCGGGGCCGGGCTGTCGCTGGTCGGGATCGGCCTGCTGGTGCTGGCCGGGGTGGCCGTGCTCGGGGTGCCGCTCGCCGCGCTGGAGCGGCGCCGGCTGCTGCTGGTCGAACCCGTGCCGCTGCCCGACCCGCACGGCTCGCTGCCCGGCGCGGGGGCACCGGCCTGGCTGCGGACCAGGCTCCGGGAGCGGGCCACCTGGCGCGAACTGGCGTACCTGCTGGTCCAGTCCGTGCTGTTCACCGCGAGCGGCCTCGGCTTCCTGGCGCTGCTCGGGTTCTCGCTGATGCTGCTCTCCACGCCGGTGGTCGTCTGGGCGATCAGCCCGGACACCGTGATGCTGATCCCGGGCCGGCCGATCACCCACTCGCTCGCGGCCCTGCCCGGCAGCGCCGTCGGACTGGTCGGACTGGTGCTCTCCGCCTACGCCGGTGCGCTGCTGGCCGGCGCCCAGGTGTGGACGGCGCAGCTGCTGATCGCCGCCCGGGAGGAGGACCTCGGCCGCCGGGTGGTCGAACTCACCCGCTCCCGGGCCCGCCTGGTGGACGCCTTCGAGGCCGAGCGGCGCCGGATCGAGCGCGACCTGCACGACGGCGCCCAGCAGCAACTGGTCGCCCTGAGCATGACCCTGGGCCTGGCCGAACTGGAGCTGCGCGGGCAGCACCCGGGCGCGGCCGAGCTGGTCACCCGGGCCCGCGGCGAGGCCCGGCAGGCCCTGGAGCAGCTGCGCACCCTGGTGCGCGGGATCCACCCCCAGGTGCTCACCGACCACGGACTGCCGGCGGCCGTCGCCGAACTGGCGCTGCGCCACCCGATCCCGGTCACCGTGGACCTCGACCTGCCGCACCGGCTGCCCGGCCCGGTGGAGACCGCCGCCTACTTCACCGTCACCGAGGCGCTCACCAACGCCGCCAAGCACAGCGGCGCGGCGGAGATCGCCGTCGAGGGCGCGATCCGGGGCGGGAAGCTCGTGCTGCTCGTCACCGACGACGGCCGTGGCGGGGCCGATCCCGCCACCGGCGCCGGCCTCCAGGGGCTGGCCGACCGGGTGGCCATCCTGAGAGGACGACTCATCGTGACCAGCCCGGTCGGCGGACCGACCCGACTGCGCCTGGAGGTCCCGTGCTCCGGGTAGTGCTCGCCGAGGACGCCGTCCTGCTGCGGGCCGGCCTGGTGGAGCTGCTGGGGCGGGTCGGGCACCGGGTGGTCGCCGCCGTCGGGGAGGCGGGGGAGCTGGCCCGGGCCGTGGACGCCGAGCGGCCCGACGTCGTCATCACCGATGTGCGGATGCCGCCGGACTTCCGGGACGAGGGGCTCCGGGCCGCCGTCGAACTGCGCTCCCGGCACCGCGGGTTGCCCGTCCTGGTGCTCTCCCAGTACGTGGCGACGGCGTACGCGACCCAGCTGTTCGGCGCGGACGCGGCCACCGACGGCGGTCTCGGCTACCTGCTCAAGGACCGGGTCGGCGAGGTCGCCGACTTCCTCGACGCGCTGGAGCGGGTGGCGGACGGGCAGACCGTCCTGGACCCGGAGGTGGTGCGGGTGCTGCTCGGGCAGCGCACCGCCGACGAGCCGCTGAAGCGCCTCACCCCGCGCGAGCGGGAGGTGCTGGGGCTGATGGCGGAGGGGCTCAACAACCAGTCGATCGCCCGGCGGCTGACCGTCACCGAGGCCTCGGTGGTCAAGCACTCCGGCAACATCTTCATGAAGCTGGACCTCGACCCGGTGGAAGGCAACCGGCGGGTGCTGGCTGTGCTGGCGCACCTGCGGGGCCGGCCGGTCACCCCACCGGCGGGACAGTGGCCGAGCGAAGGTCCACCCCGGGCGTGAGCAGCCGGTTGAGCCGCTCCGCCGAGGCGTCCCAGGACCACTGCCCGGACACCCACGCCCGGCCGCGCCGCCCGAACTCCCGAGCCCGGTCCGGGTCCAGCAGGGTCGCGGTCAGGGCCTCGGCCACGGCCCGGACGTCCCGGCCGTCCACCACGCTCCCGGTCCGGCCGTCCAGCACCGCGTCCGGTGCGCCGCCGGAGTCCCCGGCCACGACCGGCAGGCCGCTCGCCGCGGCCTCCAGGAAGACGATGCCCAGGCCCTCGGCCTCCAGGCCGGCCCGCCTGGTGCGGCACGGCATGGCGAAGACGTCCGCCGCCGGGTAGTACCGGGCCGTCGACGTGTGGTCCCGGCCGCCGGTGAACACCACGGATCCCGGGGCGAGTTGGCTCGCCAGCCGGCGCAGCCGCGGTTCGTCCGGGCCGTGCCCGACGATCAGCAGGACGGCGTCCGGCACGCTCCGGCGGATCAGCGGCAGCGCCCGGATCAGGGCGTCCTGGCCCTTGCGGGGCACCAGCCGGGACACGCAGAGGATCACCCTGGCGTCGCCCAGCCCGTACCGGGCGCGGACCGCCCGGCGGTGCTCGGCGGAGGGCCGGAACAGCTCGGCGTCCACACCGGGGACGAGCCGCACCAGCCGGGCCCGCGGCCCGAGCGCCGGGGCGATCCTGCGGCGGGTGTACTCGCCGAGGTAGGTGACGGCGTCGACGTGGTCGCCGATCCGGCGCAGCAGTCGGCGGGCGAGCGGGGCGCGGGCCCACCAGATCTCGTGGCCGTGGGTGGTGGCGACGCTGCGTTCGACGCCGCCCCGGTGCAGCGCGGGTGCCATCGCGGCCAGTGGGGCGGCGGCCCCGAACCAGACCCGGTCGCAGCCGTGGGCGCGGGCGATCTCCACGGCCCGGCGGGTGGTCCGGGGGGTGGGCAGCAGGGTGCGGCTGCGGTCCCGGACCACCGGGAAGGGCAGGGCGGCGTCGTGGGCGGCGGCGCCCGGCTCGCGGGAGGTGTAGACCACCACATCGTCGCCGGGGACGCGCACCGCCATCGCGTGCACGAAGGTCTCGATGCCGCCCTGCCGGGGCGGGAAGTCGTTGGTGACGATCAGGGTGGTGCCCATGGGGTGTCGGTGCCTCGCATCCGGAGGGGCCCGGCGGTCGTCGCCGGGCCGGGGGAGAGCCACAGGGAAAGTGGCGCCCCGCCATTGCAGCCGCCGGAGGCCGGTGCCGTCATGACGTCCAGGTCGAGATCCGGTGGTCGGGTTTCCCCTACCATCCGTGCGCCGGGGCCCCGTTGGGCGCCGCCCGGGCTCGGGCCCGGAGCGGCCGGGCCGCGGCCGCGTAGGGTGGCCGGGAACGAAGACCGGCCGCACCCCAGGAGCACTCATGACCTCGACCGCTGTCCCCGCCGGCCCGCTGCCGGTCGGGGTGATCGGACTCGGCGACATCGCGCAGAAGGCGTACCTGCCGGTGCTGACCGCCCTGCCCGGACTGGACCTGCGGCTGATGACCCGGGACCGGGCCAAGCTGGACCGGCTGGGGGAGGCCCACCGGGTCGACGCCGGGCGGCGGTTCACCGACCTGGGCGCGCTGATCGACAGCGGCATCCGGGCCGCCTTCGTGCACGCGGCCACCGACCAGCACGTGCCGATCGTCGAGCGGCTGCTCGGCGCCGGGGTGGACGTCTACGTGGACAAGCCGCTGGACTACACCGTGGACGGCGCCCGGAAGCTGGTCGACCTCGCCGACCGGACCGGCCGTTCGCTGATGGTCGGCTTCAACCGGCGCCACGCGCCCGGCTACGCCCAGGCCCTGGAGCGCCCGCGCGACCTGATCGTGCTGCAGAAGAACCGCGAGGGCCTCGCCGAGGCGGCGCGTTCGCTGGTCTTCGACGACTTCGTGCACGTGGTGGACACCCTGCGGTTCCTGGTGCCCGGCGAGATCGAGCACGTGGACGTCCGGGCCCGCAAGGACCGCGAGGGCCTGGTGGAGCACGTGGTGCTCACCCTCGGCGGGGAGGGGTTCACCGCGCTGGGCATCATGAACCGGGTCTCCGGCTCCACCGAGGAGGTGCTGGAGGTCTCCGGCGGCGACTCCAAGCGCGAGGTGCGCAACCTGGCCGAGGTGATCGACCACCGCGGCCAGCCCACCGTCCGGCGGCGCGGCGACTGGGTCTCGGTGGCCCGCCAGCGCGGCATCGAGCAGTGCGTGCTGGCCTTCCTGGACGCCGTCCGGGCCGGGAAGACCCTGGACGCGCATGACGCGCTGCGCACCCACGAGCTGTGCGAGCTGATCGTGGAGCGGATCGGGTAAAGCCGGGCAAAGCCAGGGTCAAGCTGGCTGAAAGCTGGGTGAAAGCTGGAAGGAGCCTGGGAAGCGACTGAATTGACGCTTCCGCAGGTCATCCGGCCGGAACCGACAGTTCATTGACGAGGTCTTGTCGGGGCATTTTCTACGCGCGTATCTTGAGGTCGCCGCGGGGGGCGGGTGCCGCCTCCCGTGCTCTCCCCACCTTCCTTCTACGCGAGTAGCGTCCGCTGCCCGAGCTAGGAGCCATGCCCCGGTGACCACCGCCCCCGCCCTCCGCCCCCGCAGGGCCGCGCTGCTGCGCGCCGCCATCGCCCCCGCCGCGCTGGCCGTCTCGCTGGTGCTCGTCCCGCTCCCGGCCGCCAAGGCCGCCGGCGCGCCCGCCGCCCCGCCCGCGCCGACCGAGGCCGGCCCGCTGCGGATCCACGACATCCAGGGCACCACCCGGGTCTCCCCGCAGGCCGGCAAGCCGGTCACCGGCGTGCCCGGAATCGTCACCGGCGTGCGGGCGTACGGCAGTTCCAAGGGATTCTGGCTCCAGGACCCGAACCCGGACGCCGACCCGGCCACCAGTGAGGGCATCTTCGTCTACACCGGCGGAAACCCGACCGTGAAGGTCGGCGACTCGGTGCTGGTCAGCGGCAAGGTCACCGAGTACTACCCGAACTACTCGGGCGGCTCGCAGTCCGTCACCGAACTCAGCGGCCCCGCCGTCACGGTGCTCTCGGCCGGCCACCCGCTGCCCGCCCCCGTGGTCGTGGACACCCGCGACATCCCCGGCAGCTACGCCCCGCCGGCCGGGCCCGACGGCAGCATCGACGCCACCCGGCTGAACCCCGAGAAGTACGCCCTGGACTTCTACGAGTCGCTGGAGGGCATGCTCGTCCAGGTCAAGGACGTCCGGGTGATACAGGCGACCGACAAGTACAACGAGCTGTGGGTCGCCGCCGACCGGCAGGACCAGCGCAGCAAGCGCGGCGGGGTGCTCTACGAGTCCTACCGCGAGCCCAACGTCGGCCGGCTGATGGTGCAGCAGCAGGCCGCCGTCTCCCAGCAGCCCTTCCCGGTGGCCAACGTCGGCGACGAGCTGACCGGCACCACCACCGGCCCGCTGGACTACAACCAGTTCGGCGGCTACACCCTGGTGGCCGGCACCCTGGGCACGCTCAGGGACAACCACCTCCAGCGTGAGGTCACCGCCCAGCCGAGCGAGCGCGAACTCACCATCGCCACCTACAACGTGGAGAACCTGGCCGCCACCAACCCGGACGCCAAGTTCGCCCAGCTGGCCCAGGGCATCGTCACCAACCTGCGCTCGCCCGACATCGTCGCCCTGGAGGAGATCCAGGACGACAACGGCGCCAAGAACGACGGCACCGTCGACGCGAGCCAGACCGTCGCCAAGTTCCTCGCCGCGATCAAGGCGGCCGGCGGCCCCGCCTACGACTGGCGCTCGGTCGACCCCCAGGACGGCAAGGACGGCGGCGAGCCCGGCGGCAACATCCGCCAGGTCTTCCTGTTCAACCCCCAGCGGGTCTCCTTCACCGACATCCCCGGCGGCAGCGCCACCACCGCCGTCGGCGTCACCGGCACCGGCGCCACCGCCGCGCTCACCGCCTCGCCCGGCCGGATCGAGCCGGCCGACGAGGCGTGGACCAACAGCCGCAAGCCCCTGGCCGGGCAGTTCTCCTTCCGCGGCCAGAAGGTCTTCGTGATCGCCAACCACTTCAACAGCAAGGGCGGCGACCAGGGCATCGACAGCCGCTTCCAGGCCCCGACCCGCGGCTCCGAGGTGCAGCGGCTCCAGCAGGCCACCGTCGAGCAGGCCTTCGTCGCCAAGCTGCTGGCCGCCGACAAGGAGGCCAAGGTCGTCTCGCTCGGCGACTTCAACGACTACCAGTTCTCGCCCGCGCTGAGCGCGCTCACCAAGGGCGGCGTGCTGCGCGACCTGGTGAACGAGCTGCCGGAGACCGAGCAGTACTCCTACGTCTACCAGGGCAACTCGCAGGTGCTCGACCACGTCCTGGTCAGCCCCGAGGTCGGCTACGCCAAGTACGACGTGGTGCACATCAACGCCGAGTTCGCCCAGCAGGCCAGCGACCACGACCCGCAGGTGGTCCGGATCAGGCCCTGACCTGAGCTGCGGTTATCCTGCCTCCGTCGCCGGTGACCACCGGCGGCGGAGGCAGGATCGCACCACGGGGGCGGGCATGGAGTACCGGATCGAGCGGATCGGGCGCGAGGACTGGGAGCGGCTGCGCACCATCCGGCTGGCCCAACTCCTCGACACCCCTCTGGCGTTCGGTGAGACCCACGCGTACGCGCTGCTCCAGGGCGAGGGCAACTGGCGGGCCCGGACGGACTGGCTGAACGAGCCCGGCCGGATCGGCCTGGTCGCGGTGGACGAGGCCGGCGAGTGGGTCGCGACCATGCTCTCGATCCCCAGCCGCAAGACCGCCACCGTCGACCTGATCGGCGTCTGGGTCGACCCGGCGCACCGCGGCCGCGAGCGCGGCGTCGCCGACGCCCTGCTGGACGCGGTGCTCGCCTGGGCCCGGGAGGGCGGCGCCGAGTGGATGCTGCTCGGCGTCCACGAGGCGAACGACCGCGCCGCCGCCTTCTACCGGCGGCGCGGCTTCACGTACACCGGCGGCGAGACGCCGTACGTGCTGGACGAGAGCGCCCGGATCCTGGAGATGGTCCTCCCACTGGTGTAGGCAGGGTGGCTCAGCCGGTCACGTACTCCGCCAGGTGCTCGCCGGTCAGCGTCGAGCGGGCCGCGACCAGCTCGGCCGGGGTGCCCTCGAAGACCACCAGACCGCCGTCGTGCCCGGCGCCCGGACCGAGGTCGATGATCCAGTCCGCGTGCGCCATGACCGCCAGGTGGTGCTCGATCACGATCACCGACTTGCCGGAGTCCACCAGCCGGTCCAGCAGGCCGAGCAGCTGCTCGACGTCCGCCAGGTGCAGCCCGGTGGTCGGCTCGTCCAGGACGTAGACCCCGCCCTTGTCCGCCATGTGGGTGGCCAGCTTCAGCCGCTGCCGCTCACCGCCGGACAGCGTGGTCAGCGGCTGGCCGAGGCTGACGTACCCGAGTCCGACGTCGGCGAGCCGCTCCAGGATCCGGTGCGCGGCCGGCAGCTTCGCCTCCCCGTCCCCGAAGAACTCCTTCGCCTCGGTCACCGGCATCGCCAGCACCTCGCTGATGTCCCGGCCGCCCAGCCGGTACTCCAGCACCGAGGCCTGGAAGCGCTTGCCCTCGCAGTCCTCGCAGGTGCTGGCCACCCCGGCCATCATCGCCAGGTCGGTGTAGACCACGCCCGCGCCGTTGCAGGTCGGGCAGGCACCCTCCGAGTTGGCGCTGAACAGGGCCGGCTTGACGTCGTTCGCCTTGGCGAAGGCCTTGCGGATCGGGTCGAGCAGCCCGGTGTAGGTGGCCGGGTTGCTGCGCCGGGAGCCCTTGATGGCGCCCTGGTCGACCGAGACCACGCCCTCGGCCGCCGCCCCCGACCGTCGACACAGCGAGCCGTGGATCAGCGAGCTCTTCCCGGAGCCGGCCACGCCGGTCACCACGGTCAGCACCCCGAGCGGGACGTCCACGTCCACGTCCCGCAGGTTGTGGCTGTTCGCGCCGCGGATCGCCAGCGTCCCGGTGGGCTTGCGCACGTCCTCGCGCAGCGCCGTCCGGTCCGCCAGGTGGCGGCCGGTGACCGTACCGCTCTCGCGCAGCCCGGCCACGCTGCCCTCGAAGCACACCGAGCCGCCCGCCGCGCCCGCCCCGGGGCCGAGGTCCACCACGTGGTCGGCGATCGCGATGGTCTGCGGCTTGTGCTCCACCACCAGCACCGTGTTGCCCTTGTCCCGCAGCCGCAGCAGCAGGTCGTTCATCCGGCTGATGTCGTGCGGGTGCAGCCCGGTGGTGGGCTCGTCGAAGACGTACGTGGTGTCGGTGAGCGAGGAGCCCAGGTGGCGGATCATCTTGACCCGCTGCGCCTCGCCGCCGGACAGGGTGCCGGACGGCCGGTCGAGGGAGAGGTAGCCGAGGCCGATCTCCACGAAGGCGTCCAGCGCCTGCTGGAGTGCGGAGAGCAGCGGCGCCACCGAGGACTCGTCCAGTGCGCGGACCCAGTCCGCCAGGTCGCTGATCTGCATCGCGCAGGCGTCGGCGATGCTGATGCCGGCGATCCTGGACGATCGGGCGGCCGCGCTCAGTCGGGTGCCCTCGCAGTCCGGGCAGGCGGTGAAGGTGACGGCGCGCTCCACGAAGGCGCGGATGTGCGGCTGCATCGCCTCCTTGTCCTTGGACAGCATGGACTTCTGGATCTTGGGGATCAGGCCCTCGTAGGTGAGGTTGACCCCGTTGACCTTGACCTTGGTGGGCTCCCGGTACAGGAAGTCCTGGAGCTCCTTCTCGGTGTATTCGCGGATCGGCTTGTCCGGGTCGAGGAAGCCCGAGTTGGCGTACACGCCGACCGTCCACCAGCTGTCCACCTTCCAGCCGGGGATGGTGATGGCACCCTCGGCGATCGACTTGCCGTCGTCGTACAGCTGGGTGAGGTCGATGTCGGAGACGCTGCCGCGGCCCTCGCAGCGCGGGCACATGCCGCCGGTGATGCTGAAGCTGCGCCGCTCCTTGACCGTCTTGCCGGCGCGCTCCACGGTCACCGCGCCGGCGCCGCTGATCGAGGGGACGTTGAAGGAGAAGGCCTTGGGGGAGCCGATGTGCGGGGTGCCGAGCCGGCTGAACAGGATGCGCAGCATCGCGTTGGCGTCGGTCGCGGTGCCGACGGTGGAGCGCGGGTCGGCGGCCATCCGCTGCTGGTCGACGATGATCGCGGTGGTCAGCCCCTCCAGGACGTCCACCTCGGGGCGGGCCAGGGTGGGCATGAAGCCCTGGACGAAGGCGCTGTAGGTCTCGTTGATCAGCCGCTGCGACTCGGCGGCCACGGTGTCGAAGACCAGCGAGCTCTTGCCGGAGCCGGACACCCCGGTGAACACCGTCAGCCGGCGCTTGGGGAGGTCGACGCTGACGTCCTTGAGGTTGTTCTCGCGTGCCCCGTGCACGCGGATCAGGTCGTGGCTGTCGGCGGCGTGCGGCTCGGCCATCGTGGTCTTCGCTCCGTGTCTCTCTGGCGGTTCGGTGGGTGGCATCCCCCGGGCGGGTGGCGTCCCGGGTGGGTGGCGTCTCGGGTGGGTGGGGTTCGGGTGGGGGCCGTTCGGCGGGCCCGGCCCAGGCGGGGCTGGAACAGGGGGGGGAGGGGGAGGGGGGGGGGGGGGGGGGGGGGGGGGGGGGGGGGGGGGGGGGTTTGGGGGGGGGGGGGGGAGAGGGGGGGGGGGGGGGGGGCGGCCCCGGGGCGGGGTCAGCGCACTTCGTTGAAGCGGACCATGTTGCCCGCCGGGTCGCGGAAGGCGCAGTCGCGGACACCGTACGGCTGGAGCGTCGGCTCCTGGACGAGCTCGGCGCCGCCGGACTTCAACCGGTCGAACACCCCGTCCAGGTCGGAGGTGGCGAGCACCACCCGGGCGTAGGTTCCCTTGGCCATCATCTCGGTGATGGTACGCCGCTCGTCCTCGGTGATGCCCGGGTCCGCGAACGGCGGCTCCAGCACCAGCGACACGCTCGGCTGGCCGGCGGGCCCGACGGTGATCCACCGCATCGGGCCGCCGCCGACGTCCTGGCGGACCTCGAAGCCCAGCAGGTCACGGTAGAAGGCGAGCGAGGCCTCCGGGTCGGTGTGCGGGAGGAAGGTCCAGTGAATGCTGATGTCGTTCATGACCGCAACGCTAGGCGCGGCCCCCGGGCGGGCGCTTCTCGAAAACTGATCGACCCCGGGGAGCGGCGGAGGTGATCTCCGCTCCCCGGGGTCGATGGTCAGGCGCGCCCGCGTGCGCTGCTCAGGCGTGGCCGCTCAGGCGCGCCCCCGTACGCCGCTCAGGCGCGGCAGCGCAGCATCTCCAGCGGAGGGTGGGCGAGCACGTCCGCCCAGAAGTCCTCGCCGTACTCGCGCAGGCCCTCCTCGGAGATCCCGAGCGGCACCCACTCCAGCTCGGAGAACCCGGCCTCGCTCAGCGACTCCTGGTAGACCTCGCGGCGCGGGACCGTGCCGAGGATGCTGATCGGCTGCGGGTCGAGCAGCGCGGTGACCTTCACCCGCGGGCCGGTCTCGACGTGGTCACCGGTCGGCTCGCAGCGGAACCCGTACTGCTCCAGGGACGCGCAGTCGAAGGCGTAGTCCGGCTTCTGGGCGAAGACGTAGAACTCCCCGCCCGGCACCAGGCTGCGGTGGATGTTGCGACACATCCGGTCCAGCGACGCGCGGTCCTCCGCGTAGTTGAGGCACTGCACCGCCAACGCCACATCGAACTGCCGCTCCAGCGGCCGAAGTTCGGCCACGTCGCCGACCTCGTAGCGCACCCCCAGCGGCTCGCGCTGCTCGAACGACTCCGCGGCGGCGATCATCTCGGTGGAGATGTCGACCCCGAGCACCTCCGTCGCACCGCGCCGCCGGACCTCGCGGCTGTAGAAGCCCGTCCCGCAGGCCAGGTCGAGGACGGCCTTGCCGCGCACGTCCCCGACCATGGCGAGGAAGCTCGGCACCTCCCCGAAACGCGTCAGTGGCAGGGCCTTGAAGCCCTCGAACGCCTCGCCGATCCCGTCGTACTGCTGCACGCCCATCGTGTGCTCCTCCCGTGTCTGACGACCTGACGGGAAGTCTTCCGCAGCGCCGCGGACCGCCTGTACTGGCAGAAGCCACGAATCAGCGGCGCCGTGCGAGGTGCACGGTGATGTCCGCGTCCAGTCGGACGCGCTCCGGCAGCGCCGCCAGGATCCGGCGCAGCACCTCCGCCCGGGCGGACTCCGGCAGGACGAGATAGGCCGAGACGGTCGACAGATGGCCGACGTACTCCGCCGCGGTCACCGTCAACCGCCGTACCAGTACGGCCTGTCGGACGTCGTCGAAGTGCTCGGAGCGCGCCAGCTCGGTGCCCGGCCACTGCAACTCCCGCTCCGGCGGCGTCCCGTCCGGGGAGGGCAGGTCGTCGCTCTCCAGGAACGGCGCCCGGGCCTCGCGGACGGCCTCCGCCACCGCCGGATCGGCGATCTCCACCGGGCCGCCGACGTTGGCGAACACGCCGCCGGGGCGCAGCAGTTCGGCCATCCGCCGGCACCGGCCCGCCGGCTGGGTCCAGTGCAGTGCGGCGGCCGCGTACACCAGGTCGTACGGCCCGTCCGGGGGCAGCTCCTCGAAGGCCGCCCGCAGCGTCCGGACGTTCCCCGGGGCGTGCCGGCGCAGTTCGGCGAGCATCGCGCCGTCCGGTTCGGTCGCGGTGACGGCCACGCCGCGCCCGGCGAACAGCCGGGTGGCCTTGCCGGTGCCGGCGCCGATCTCCAGGGCGGTCCGCGGCGGCCCGCCGGCGTACTCCGCGACCAGGTCGAAGAGTTCCGCGGGATACCCCGGCCGGTACCGCTCGTAGGCCTCCGCGACGGGCCCGAAGCTCAGCGCGCGATCAGTCATTCCGGGCCTCCGGCAGGGCCAGCCACTCCTCCCAGCTGAGGTCGCGCCCCAGGAACCGCGGCTGCCGGAACGGCCAGTCGGCGGCGATCCACCGCGGCACCAGCGCGTCCAGCGCCTCCTCCACCTCGCTGCCGACCAGCTCGTCCACCACCCACCAGGCGATCTCCCCGTCCGCCCCGGCCCGCTCCGGCGGATCGAGGTACACGCACCCGCGCACCGCCGTCTCCGCGCCGTCCAGCAGCACGTAGTTGAACGACTGGTGCGCGGCGATCTCCCGCTCGTGCCGCGCCAGGTCCACCCGGTTGGCCTCGGCCGTCATGCTCTCCGCCGGCCAACCCCAGGCCGGCCCGAAGATCCCGAAGAGCCGCTCCCGCGACCCCATCACGGCCGGATAGTCCATCGGCGCATCCGCCTCCCGGATCGGCCGCAGGTGGTACGCCCCGCCGAGCAGCGGCACATGGACGGGGTGGACGAAGTCAGCAGGAAGCCAGGTCATGCCGCCGAGGCTATCCGTGCACCCGCCGTGACCGCACCGGATATCCGGCGCCCGGCCCGGCGGCCGCTCCGCCGCGACGTCGCCCCGCCCCGTCTCCGTCGTACCCCGTCGGGTACGTCAGATGGTCCAGTCGACGGGGTAGTTGACGATCGGGGTGAACGTCACGCCGACCGCCTCCGCCTCCGCGCGCGCGTCGACGACCATCTCCTTCAGGTGGTCCAGCTGCGCCGCGTGCTCTTCCGAGTCCCAGACGCTGACGTGGACGGCCGAGCCCTCCGGCGAGACGCCCGCGTAGAAGTGGATGAGCCCCGGCAGCCGCCGGACGGCCGGGATCAGGTACTCCGAGGTCCTGGTGTTCATCGCGTCGACCTCTTCGAACCGGCCCGGGTCGAAGGTGGCACGCGAAATCCGGAAGTGCGCACCCGCGGGCAACGACTCGGTCACGATGATCCCCCGTCTCTCGATGAACTGCGTCCCGGGAACCCTACCGCCCTGGCCCCGCCGGAGGGCATCGATGTCCGCATCCCCGGCCGCGGTCCCGGCGTGAAGAAAGGCGTGAAGAAACAAGCAGGCATGATTGCTTTTTTCTCCGGCCGGTGCCACGCTGCTGCCCGGTGGCCCGCGTGTGGAGTGCCGCCAACCCACCGGCAGGGGAGGCGTATTGGCGCGCGCGAGCTCGGTACTGCGGATCGGCAATGCCTCCGGGTTCTACGGGGACCGCTTCGCGGCGGTGCGGGAGATGCTCACGGGCGGGCCGCTGGACGTGCTCACCGGGGACTACCTCGCCGAGCTGACCATGCTGATCCTGGCCCGGGACCGGCTGAAGGACCCGTCGCTCGGGTACGCCCGGACGTTCCTGCGGCAGATGGAGGAGTGCCTCGGGCTGGCCCGGGAGCGGGGCGTACGGATCGTGGTGAACGCGGGCGGCCTCAACCCGGCCCGACTCGCCGAGCGGCTGCGGGAGTTGGCGCAGCGGCTGGGCGTCCCGACGGCCGTCGCCCACGTCGAGGGGGACGACCTGCTGCCGCGCCGGGCCGAACTCGGCCTGCCCGAGCACCTGTTGGCCGCCAACGCCTACCTCGGCGGCTTCGGCATCGCCGCCTGCCTGGCCGAGGGCGCGGACGTGGTGGTCACCGGCCGGGTGACGGACGCCGCGCTGGTGGCCGGTCCGGCGATCGCCCGCTTCGGCTGGACCGCCGCCGATCTGGACGCCCTGGCCGGGGCGGTGGTGGCCGGGCACGTCCTGGAGTGCGGGGCGCAGGCCACCGGCGGCAACTACGCCTTCTTCCGCGAGCACGACGTGGACCACCCGGGCTTCCCGCTGGCCGAGCTGCACCCCGACGGCTCCAGCGTGATCACCAAGCACCCCGGCACCGGCGGGGCCGTCACCGTCGGCACCGTCACCGCCCAACTCCTGTACGAGACCGGCGGACCGCACTACCTCGGCCCCGATGTGACCGCCCGGCTGGACAGCGTCCGGCTCACCGAGGACGGCCCGGACCGGGTGCGGATCGACGGGGTGCGCGGCGAGGCCCCGCCGCCCACCCTCAAGGTCGGCCTCAATCGCCTCGGCGGCCACCGCAACGAGGTGGTCTTCGTCCTCACCGGCCTGGACATCGAGGCCAAGGCCGCCCTGGTGCAGCGCCAGTTCGCCGCCGCCCTGCCGCCCGAGGCCGGCCCGGCCGAGCTGCGCTGGACCCTCGCCCGCACCGACCATCCGGACGCCGGGACCGAGGAGGCCGCGTCCGCCCTGCTCCGGCTGACCGCCCGGGACCGGGATCCGGCCAAGGTCGGCCGTGAACTCGGCAAGACCGCCGTGGAGTTGGGCCTTGCCGGGTATCCGGGCTTCCACCTCACCGCCCCGCCCGGCCCGGGGGCGCCGTACGGGGTGTTCACGGCGGCGCAGGTGGACGCCAAGCTGGTCGAGCACACCGCGGTGCTGTCGGACGGCCGCCGGATCACCGTCCCACCGGCCCCGGTGACCTCCCAACCGTCCACTGTGTCGGAGGAGTTGCCCGAACCCCTGCCCCCCGGACCGACCCGCCGCGCCCCGCTCGGCCTGGTGCTCGGCGCCCGCAGCGGGGACAAGGGCGGTGACGCCAACCTGGGTCTCTGGGCCCGCACCGAGGACGGCTGGCGCTGGCTGGCGCACACCCTCACCGTCCACTGGCTGCGCGAACTCCTGCCAGAGGCGGCCGAGTTGCCCGTCAGGCGGCACCTACTGCCGAACCTCAGAGCGGTCAACTTCACCCTCACCGGCCTGCTCGGCGAGGGCGTCGCCGCCCAACACCGCTTCGACCCCCAGGCCAAGGCCCTGGGGGAGTGGCTGCGTTCGCGCCACCTCGACATTCCGGAGGTTCTGTTGTGACCGCCCTGCCTACCCGCGTCGACCCGGCCGGGGCCGAGTACGCGGAGCACCGTGCCGCGATGATCGCCAAGTTGGCGGAGCTGGACGCCGAGCACGCCAAGGCGTTGGCCGGCGGCGGGCCCAAGTACGTGGAGCGGCACCGGAAGCGGGGCAAGCTGCTGGCCCGGGAGCGGATCGAGCTGCTGGTGGACCAGGACTCGCCGTTCCTGGAGCTGTCCCCGCTGGCCGCCTGGGGCAGCGACCACCCGGTGGGCGCCGCGCTGGTGACCGGGATCGGGGTGATCGAGGGCGTGGAGTGCGTGATCACCGCCAACGACCCGACGGTGCGCGGCGGCGCCAGCAATCCGTGGACGCTGCGAAAGGCCCTGCGGGCCAACGAGATCGCGCTGCACAACCGGCTCCCGCTGGTCAACCTGGTGGAGTCCGGCGGGGCGGACCTGCCCAGCCAGAAGGAGATCTTCATCCCCGGCGGCGCCCTGTTCCGCGACCTCACCCGGCTGTCCGCGGCCGGGATCCCCACGGTGGCCGTGGTGTTCGGCAACTCGACGGCCGGCGGCGCCTACGTGCCGGGCATGTCGGACCACACCGTGCTGGTCGGGGAGCGCGCCAAGGTGTTCCTCGGCGGCCCGCCGCTGGTGAAGATGGCCACCGGCGAGGAGGCCGACGACGAGTCGCTGGGCGGCGCCGAGATGCACGCCCGTACCTCCGGGCTGGCCGACCACTTCGCGGTGGACGAGGCGGACGCGATGCGGATCGCCCGCCGGATCGTCGCCAGGCTGGACCACCGCAAGCCGGGCCCGGGCCCGGACCGGCACGCCGAGCCGCCCCGGTACGACGAGGAGGAGCTGCTGGGCATCGTCCCCGGCGACCTCAAGGTGCCCTTCGACCCGCGCGAGGTGATCGCCCGGATCGTCGACGGCTCCGACTTCGACGAGTTCAAGCCGCTCTACGGCACCAGTCTGGCCACCGGCTGGGCCCGGCTGCACGGGTACCCGGTGGGCGTCCTGGCCAACGCCCAGGGCGTGCTGTTCAGCGCAGAGTCCCAGAAGGCCGCCCAGTTCATCCAGTTGGCCAACCAGCGGAACACCCCGCTGCTGTTCCTGCACAACACCACCGGCTACATGGTCGGCCGGGACTACGAGCAGGGCGGCATCATCAAGCACGGCGCCATGATGATCAACGCCGTGGCCAACTCCAGGGTGCCGCACCTGTCGGTGCTGCTGGGCGCCTCCTACGGGGCCGGTCACTACGGCATGTGCGGCCGGGCCTACGAGCCGCGCTTCCTGTTCTCCTGGCCGAGCGCCAAGTCCGCGGTGATGGGCCCGCAGCAGCTCGCCGGGGTGCTGTCGATCGTGGCCCGCCAGTCGGCCGCCGCGAAGGGGCAGCCGTACGACGAGGACGCCGACGCGGCGGTCCGGGCGATGGTCGAGCAGCAGATCGAGGCGGAGTCGCTGCCGGTCTTCCTGTCCGGCCGGCTGTACGACGACGGCGTGATCGACCCGCGCGACACCCGTACGGTGCTGGGCCTGTGCCTGTCCGCGATCCACAACGCGCCGGTCGAGGGCGCGCGTGGCTACGGCGTCTTCCGGATGTAGGGGAACCCCAGATGATGATCACCAATCTGCTGGTCGCCAACCGCGGCGAGATCGCCCGCCGGGTGTTCCGCACCTGCCGGGAGCTGGGCATCGCGACCACCGCCGTCCACTCCGACCCGGACGCCGGCCTCCCGCACGTGCGGGAGGCCGACGCGGCCGTCCGGCTGCCCGGCGCCGCGCCCGCCGACACCTATCTGCGCGGCGAGCTGATCGTCCGGGCGGCTCTCCGGGCCGGCGCGGACGCCGTCCACCCGGGATACGGATTCCTGTCCGAGAGCGCCGAGTTCGCGCGCGCCGTGCAGGACGCCGGCCTGGTGTGGGTGGGCCCGCCTCCGGCCGCGATCGCCGCGATGGGCTCCAAGACCGCTGCCAAGCGGCTGATGGCCGAGGCCGGGGTGCCCGTGCTGGCGGCGCTCGCCGAGCCGGCCGAGGCGGACCTGCCGGTGCTGGTGAAGGCCGCGGCGGGCGGTGGCGGCCGGGGCATGCGGGTGGTCCGGCGGCTGGCGGACCTCCCGGCCGAGCTGGCGGCCGCCCGGGCCGAGGCGGCCAAGGCCTTCGGCTCCGACGAGGTGTTCTGCGAGCGCTACCTGCCCACCGGCCGGCACGTGGAGGTGCAGCTGCTGGCCGACGCCCACGGCACGGTGTGGGCGGTGGGCGACCGCGACTGCTCGGTGCAGCGGCGGCACCAGAAGGTGATCGAGGAGGCCCCGGCGCCCGGGCTGCCGCCGCGGCTGCGGGCCGAGCTGCACGCGGCGGCGGTGGAGGCGGCCCGGGCGATCGGCTACCGCGGCGCCGGCACCGCCGAGTTCCTGCTCGCCGAGGACGGCCGGTTCTACTTCCTGGAGATGAACACCCGGCTGCAGGTGGAGCACCCGGTCACCGAGGCGGTCACCGGGCTGGACCTGGTCGCGCTCCAACTGGCCGTCGCCGAGGGGGAGAAGCTGCCCTCGGCCGTCCCGCCGCCGGCCACCGGCCACGCGATCGAGGCCCGGCTGTACGCGGAGAGCCCGGCCAAGGACTGGCAGCCCGCCACCGGCACCCTGCACTGGCTCGAACTGACCTCGGAACACCAGGAGTTCACCGGTACCGGGCTGCGGCTGGACTCCGGCGTGGAGTCCGGCAGCGAGATCACCCCGCACTACGACGCGATGCTCGCCAAGGTGATCGTCCGGGCGCCGACCCGCGCCGCGGCGGCCCGCCGGCTGGCCGACGCGCTGGCCCGGGCCCGGATCCACGGCCCGGCCACCAACCGGGAGCTGCTGGTCCGGGCGCTGCGGCACCCGGCCTTCCTGGCCGGGCGGGTGCACACCGGCTTCCTCGCCGAGCACGCGGCCGAGCTGACCGCCCCCGACTCCGCCGGCCTGAGCCGGGCCGCCCTGGCCGCAGCCCTCGCCGACGCGGCCGGCCGTGACGGCGCGCTGCCGTCCGGCTGGCGCAACCTGCCCTCCCAGCCCCAGTCCAAGCGCTACCGGGCCGCGGACGGAGCCGAGTTCGAGGTCCGCTACCGGCGGACCAGGGCCGGCCTGGAGGCCGCGGACCACCCGGACGTCGAACTGGTCGAGGCCCGGCCCGGCCACGTGGTGCTGCGCGAGGGCGAGGTCCGGCGCCGCTACGACGTCGCCCGCTACGGCGAGCAGGTGTACGTGGACGCCCCGACCGGCAGCACCGCGCTCACCGCCCTGCCGCGCTTCCCCGACCCCACCGCCCGGACCGACCCCGGGGCACTGCTCGCCCCGATGCCCGGGACCGTCCTGCGCACCACCGCCGCCGTCGGCGACACCGTCACGGCGGGCCAACCGCTGCTGGTGCTGGAGGCGATGAAGATGGAGCACCGCGTCACCGCCCCCGCCGACGGCACCCTGGTCGAACTGCGCGTCACCCCGGGGCAGCAGGTGCAGCTCGGCGCCCTGCTCGCCGTCGTCAAGTCCCCCGAAGAGGCCTGAGCACCCCGGAAGAAGCCTGAGCACCCCCGGAACGCTCGACAACACCCTGAGCCGCCCGAGCACGCCCCCGAAATCCGAACAGAGGAAGGACCCGGATGTCGACCATCGGCAGTCAGCTCCTCGAAACGCCCGAACGCACCGCCCTGCGCAAGGCCGTCGGCGACCTCGGCCGCCGCTACGGCTCCGCCTACTACCTCGCCAAGGCCCGGGCCGGCGAACCCGCCGAGGAGCTGTGGGCGGACGCCGGCAAGGCCGGCTACCTGGGCGTCAACCTGCCCGCCGAGTACGGCGGCGGGGGCGGTGGCATCAGCGACCTCGCCATCGTCCTGGAGGAACTGGGCACCGCCGGCTGCCCGTTGCTGCTGCTGATCGTCTCGCCGGCGATCTGCGGCACGGTGATAGCCCGGTACGGCACCGAGGAGCAGAAGCGGCGCTGGCTGCCCGGACTGGCCGACGGCAGCCGCAAGATGGCCTTCGGCATCACCGAGCCGGACGCCGGCAGCAACTCGCACCGGATCTCCACCGTCGCCCGCCGGGACGGCGAGGACTGGCTGCTGACCGGCCGCAAGGTGTTCGTCTCCGGCATCGACCACTCGGACGCGGTGCTGTTCGTCGCCCGTACCGAGGACGCGCGGACCGGCAAGCTCAAGCCCTGCCTGTTCGTCGTCCCGCGCGAGACCCCCGGTTTCGAGTACCGGGCGATCCCGATGGAACTGGTCGCCCCCGAGAAGCAGTTCCAGGTCTTCCTGGACGACGTCCGGCTGCCCGCCGACGCCCTGGTCGGGGACGAGAACGCCGGCCTGCTCCAGCTGTTCGCCGGCCTCAACCCGGAGCGCATCCTGACCGCCGCGTTCTCGCTCGGCCTGGCCCGCCAGGCGCTCGGCAAGGCGGTGGAGTACGCCAAGGCCCGTACCGTCTGGTCCACCCCGATCGGCGCCCACCAGGGCCTGGCGCACCCGCTGGCCCAGTGCGCGGTGGAGATCGAGCTGGCCCGGCTGATGACCCAGAAGGCCGGGCTGCTCTACGACGCGGGCGAGGACCTGGCGGCCGGGGAGGCCGCCAACATGGCCAAGTACGCCGCGGGGGAGGCCGCCGCCCGGACGGTCGACCAGGCGGTGCAGACCCTCGGGGGCAACGGCCTCACCCAGGAGTACGGCCTGGGCGCGCTGCTGGCCGCCACCAGGGTCGGCCGGGTCGCCCCGGTGAGCCGGGAGATGGTGCTCAACTTCGTCGCCCAGCACACTCTGGGCCTGCCCAAGTCCTACTGACCCCGGGAGGGGCGGGGGGAGTGGGCGGCGCGGGCGGAGGTGTCACCGCACGCCGGTCAGGTGCGCGAACACCACCGTGTTGGCCTCGTAGCCGGTGCGCCGGTCGAACTTCCCGCCGCAGGTGATCAGCCGCAGCTCGGCCCGCTCGGTGGGGCCGTAGACCAGGGCGTCCGGGAAGTCCTGCTTGGGGAAGACCCGCACCTCGTCCACGGTGAACACCGCGGTGTGCCGGTCCTTGCGGGTCACCTCGACGGTGTCGCCGGGGCGCAGCAGTCCGAGCCGGTAGAACACGGCCGGTCCGGTGTGGTTGTCGGCGTGCCCGACGACCAGCGCGTTCCCGGCGGCCCCGGGCGTGGTGCCGTCCCGGTACCAGCCGGCCAGGTTGCGCTGTTCCATCGGCGGGGTGTTCAGCGCCCGGGCGGCGGTCAGTCCGAGGCCGGTGACCGGGGCGTCGACCTTGATCGAGGGGATCCGGATCCGGGTGGGCGCCGAGGCCGGCAGCGGCGGGTGGGCGGGCGCCGGTGCCGGGCTGGGCCGGGCGGCCGGTGACGGCACCGCGGCCGGCCGGACGGCGGCGGGCGAGGCGGCGGACGCGGGCGGCAGCGGCGGCCCGTCCCGGCCGGTGGTGCCGTCGTGGAGCAGCCAGGCGCCGCCCGCCGCCAACGCGAGCGCGGCGACCCCGGCCCGCCAGGGGCCGGAGCCGCCGCGCGGCGCGCGGGAGGCGCGGTCAGGACTCGGCATTGCGCCCGGGCCGGCGGCGCATCGCGCGGATGCCCAGGCCGCCCGCGCCGAGGACCAGCGCCAGGCCGCCGAGCACCTCGGCGGTGTCGGCGCCGGAGGTGCCGCCGCCACCGGTGCCCACCCCGCCGTGCGGGCCGCCGCTGGGCGAGGCGCCGGGCGAGTGGCCGGGGGAGACCGAGGGCGAGTGGCTCGGCGAGCCGCTCGGGGACGTGGACGGCGAGGAGGAGGGCGACGGGGAGGAGGTGGCGCAGGAGATGTCGAAGACCTTCTGCTTCGCCGCGCCGCTCTCCCCCACGAACGTCCATTCGAGCTTGTAGTGCCCGTCCGGGAGGGTGAGATTGCCGGTGTGCCCGGTGCCGCCGACGATCGTGATCGACCCGGACAGCACCTGGGCGGTGCCGGTCGGCGGCTGCTGCTCGATCGTCCAGCTGACCAGCTGGATGGTGTCGAAGTTGAAGGCGTCCAGGTAGAACACGCAGACCTTGGGCTGGTCGCTCTGGTCGTTCACCGGCGTGGTGCTCTCGTGGATCTTGACGTCGCCGTTGTCGCCCGGCGCGGCGAAGGCGACCGGGGCTCCGCCGAGTGCGAGCACGGCCGCGACGCTGGCGGCGGTGAGCAGACGGCGGGCGGACGGCAGGGTGGCGGAGGTGGGTCTCACAGCGGGTGCTCCAGGGTCCGGGGCCGCACCCGGGGGCGGGCGGCCGTGGTGCACACCGTCCGGTCGAGCGCCCCCGGGAGCAACTGTGCCACGCGTGCCCCACCCCGGGTTCCCCACAATGGCCCAGCCACCGCCCTGACTGTCCGTATGCTCCTGAACGCGCCCCGCTCCACCCGTACTCGCCGGTTTAGTTGCTGCGTCAACTTCCTTACTGGAGGCTTACCTTGGTGTTCCGAAGCGAGTTCCCGGACGTCCCCGTCATCGACCTGCCGATCCATGACGCGGTGCTGGAGGCCGCCGCCCGGTACGGCGATCGGCCGGCCCTGATCGACGGCATCACCGGCGAGGAGGTCAGCTACGCGCGGCTCGCCACCTCCGTCGAGCGGGTCGCGGCCGGACTGGCCGAGGCGGGGGTGCGCAAGGGCGAGGTGGTGGCCCTGTTCAGCCCCAACTCGGTGGTCTACCCGATGGCCTACTACGGCACCAGCCGCACCGGCGCCACCGTGACCACGGTCTCCTCGCTCAGCACCCCCGGCGAACTGGCCGGCCAGCTCGGGGACAGCGCCGCCCGCTGGCTGATCACCGTCTCCCCGTTCCTGCCGACCGCGCTGGCCGCCGCCGAACTGCTCGCCGCCGCCGGCCGCCCGCTAACCGAGATCATCGTGCTGGACGGCGCCGAGGGCCACCGCTCGCTCGCCGACCTGCTGGCCGCCACCGGCCCCGCCCCCGAGCCCGCCATCGCCCCGGGCGAGGACGTCGCCGTGCTGCCGTACTCCAGCGGCACCACCGGCCTGCCCAAGGGCGTGATGCTCACCCACCGCTCGATCGCCACCAACCTGGCCCAGACCGACGCCCTCTACCGCCCCTCGGTGGGCGAACGGGTGCTCGCCGTGCTGCCCTTCTTCCACATCTACGGCCTGACGGCGCTGCTCAACCAGCCGCTGCGGTGCGGCGCCACCGTGGTCGTGCTGCCCCGCTTCGACCTGGAGCAGTTCTGCGGCGCGATCGAGCGGCACCGGGTGCAGGGCCTGGTGGTCGCCCCGCCGATCGTCCTCGCCCTGGCCAAGCACCCGGTCGTGGACCGCTTCGACCTCTCCTCGGTCGACTACCTGCTGTGCGCCGCCGCCCCGCTGGACCAGGACCTCGCCGAGAGCTGCGCCCGCCGGCTCGGCCTGCCCCACCTGCTCCAGGGCTACGGGATGACCGAGCTGTCCCCGGTCACCCACGTGGTCTCGCCGACCGAGCAGGACCCGGTGTCCGGCTCGGTCGGTCGGCTGGTCCCCTCCACCGAACTGCGGGTCGCCGCCCTGGACGGCTCCGGCGACGACCTCGGGCCCGGCGAGCAGGGCGAGCTGCTGATCCGCGGCCCGCAGGTGATGAAGGGCTACTTCGGCCGCCCCTCCGAGACCGCCGCCATGGTCGACGCCGACGGCTGGCTGCACACTGGCGACATCGGCTACGTCGACGGGCGCGGCTACCTCTTCGTGGTGGACCGGGTCAAGGAGCTGATCAAGTACAAGGGCTACCAGGTCGCCCCCGCCGAGCTGGAGGCGGTCCTGCTCGGCCACCCGCAGATCGCCGACGCCGCCGTGATCGGCGTCCGGGACGCCGACGGGACGGAGTGCCCCAAGGCCTTCGTGGTCCGCGCCCCGGGCAGCGGCCTGACCGCGGAGGAGGTCACCGGCTACGTGGCCGGGCACGTCGCCCCCTACAAGAAGGTGCGCGCGGTCGAGTTCGTGGACGCCGTCCCCAAGTCCGCGGCCGGCAAGATCCTCCGCCGCGAACTGCGCGCCCGCGAGGCCGCCCGCACCGGGGCGGCGGTCACCTGAGCGGCAGCCCGGGACCCGGCGGCCGAAGACCGGGGCCGGTCTGTGAGGATCGACCCGCCGCGCCCCGACCGGAACAGACCCCATCGATACAGGAACCGCCACCCGCCATGACCAGCCACCCCGCCGTCCGCACCCCCCAGCAGGACCGCAGCCGCGCGACCCGGGCCCGGCTGCTCGCGGCCGCCGTGGACTGCCTGGCCGAGCTCGGCTGGCAGGGCTCCACCGTTACCGTGGTCGCCGAACGGGCCGGCGTCTCCCGGGGCGCCGCCCAGCACCACTTCCCGACCCGCGAGGACCTCTTCACCGCGGCCGTCGAGCACGTCACCGCCGAGCGGCTGGCAGCCGTCCGCGCCCACGCGGACGACCTGCCGGCCGCCGGCCCCGACCGCACCCGGGCCGTGGTCGACATGATCGTCCGCCTCTACACCGGCCCGCTGTTCCGCGCCGCCCTCCACCTGTGGACCGCGGCCGCCACCGAGGACGGCCTGCGCGAGCGGATCGTCGCCCTGGAGGGCCACGTCGGCCGGGAGGCCCACCGGGCCGCCGTGGAGTTCCTGGACGCCGACGAGACCCGCCCGGGCGTGCGCGAATCGGTGCAGGCCACCCTCGACCTCGCCCGCGGCCTCGGCCTGGCCAACCTGCTCACCGACGACAGCCCTCGACGTTCCGGAGTGATCCGGCAGTGGGCGGGCGTTCTGGAGAGTACGCTGCGGCCGGTACGCCCATGACGCCCGTACAACCGAGCGACCGGACGCCCCCTGACCAAGGGGTCGCCGGGCGGCCGATGTCCGTGCAGTCTGGAGAAGAAACCCGGCCGGCACCGACCGCGAGGCCCGTCCGGCCGGGCACGAGCCGAACCGGGGTGCTGCCTGAATGCACGGACAAGAGTGGGACGCGACCGACGCCGGCCCCGCGCCGGACGGTGACCCCGCACGCCCCGAGGGCCACCGACTCGTCCCGCTCGCCACGGTCCTGGTGCAGGCCGACGGTCTGATCCTGCACTGGAGCGAGGACGCCGAGGCGCTGCTCGGCTACACCGCGGCGGAGGCCCTCGGCAGCTACGCCGCCCAGCTGCTCACCGACGAGAGCGACCGCGCCGCCGTGCTCGCGATCTTCCAGCGGATCCTGTCCGGTGCCGACACCTCCTTCGTCTTCCCGGTCCGCCACCGCGACGGCCACAAGGTCGAGCTGGAGTTCCGCACCTACCCGATCGCCGGCCCGGCCGGCACCCTGCTGCTGCTCGCCACCGCCTCGGACACCCGGGCCGTCCACGCCATCGAGGCCGACCTCGCCGTGCTGGACGGCATCTTCGGCCGCTCCCCGATCGGCATGGCCGTGTACGACACCGAACTGCGCTACGTCCGGCTCAACGAGGCCCTCGCCCGGATGAACGGCGTCCCGGTCGCCGCCCACCTCGGCAGACGGATATCCGCCGTCCTGCCCGGCCTCAACGGCGCCGAGATCGAACAGACCATGAGACAGGTCCTCAAGACCGGCAAGCCCGTGGTGGACGCCCGCTCGCACGGCCGCGTCCCGGGCGACCCCAAGCGGGACCGCGCCTGGTCCGCCTCCTACTTCCGGCTGGAGGACTCCACCGGCCGGGTCTTCGGCGTCTGCTCCTCGATCATCGACGTCACCGAACGCTTCCAGGCCGAGGCCCGGGCCGCCCGCGCCCAGGAGCGCCTGGCCACCATCGCCGAGGCCACCGCCCGGATCGGCACCACCCTCGACCTCCAGCGCACCGCCGAGGAACTGATCGAGGCGGTCGTCCCCCGATTCGCCGACTTCGCCACCGTCGACCTGCTGGAGCCGGTGCTGCGCGGCGCCGAGCCCACTCCGATCCCCTCCGACCGGACGGTCACCCTGCGCGCCGTCGCCGTCGGGGAGAACTACGAGAGCGGCCTGGCCCACGCCGTCGACGTGGTCGGCGAGACCTCCGAGTACGCCCCCGACCGCAGCTACACCCAGTGCCTGCGCAGCGGCCGCCCGCTGCTGCGCGCCCACGTGGACGAGGAGGTGCTCCGCGGCCTGGTCTCCAGCGAGGACCGGGTCGCCCCCGGGATCGCGGCCGGCATCCACTCGTACCTGATGGTGCCGATCACCGCCCGGGGCATGGTGCTCGGCGGCTCCGAGTTCATCCGGATGCGCAACCCCGAGCCCTTCAACGACGCCGACGTCGCGCTCGCCGAGGAGCTCGTCGCCCGCACCGCCCTCGCCCTCGACAACGCCCGGCTCTACCGCCGGGAGCGGGAGACCGCCCTCACCCTCCAGCGCAGCCTGCTGCCGCAGGAGATCCACCGCACCCTCGGCCTGGAGATCGCCTACCGCTACCTGCCCAGCAGCGTGGTCAGCGAGGTCGGCGGCGACTGGTTCGACGTGGTGCCGCTGTCCTGCGGGCGGGTCGCCCTGGTGGTCGGCGACGTGATGGGCCACGGCATCCGGGCCGCCGCCACCATGGGCCAGCTGCGCACCGTCGCCCGCACCCTCGCCACCCTCGACATGCCTCCCGAGCAGGTGCTCACCCGGCTGGACGAGACCGCCTCGGGGATCGGCGAGGGCCAGTTCGCCACCTGCATCTGCGCCGTCTACGACCCGCTGGAGCGCACCCTCCAGATCGCCTCGGCCGGGCACCTGCCGCCGGTCTGGGTCGGCACCGACGGCGCCGCCCGCAGGATCGAGGTGCCGCCCGGCGTTCCGCTGGGCGTCGGCGGGGTCGCCTTCGAGTCCATCGGCTTCACCCTCCCGGAGGGCGCCATGCTCGCCCTCTACACCGACGGCCTGGTCGAGCGGCGCGGCCAGGACCTCGACCACGGCATCGACCTGCTCGCCCGCACCCTGGCCGGGCCCGGCCGGACGCTGGAGGAGAGCTGCGACGCGGTGATCGGCGCGCTGGTCACCGACGGGACCGAGGACGACATCGCGATGATCATGGCCCGGGCGCTGCCGGTGCCCGCCGACCGGATCGCCACCCTGCCGCTCACCGGCGGCGGCAAGCTCCCCGGCCGGGCCCGCCGCTTCACCCGCGCCACCCTGGAGGCCTGGGGCCTGAACGCGCTCTCCGACTACGCCGAACTGCTGGTCAGCGAGCTGGTCACGAACGCCCTGCTGCACGCCGAGGCACCGCGCCGGCTGCGACTGTTCCGCGACCGGGTGCTCACCCTCGAGGTCTCCGACGCGGGCGGCCAGACGCCGCAGCTGCGCC
The DNA here is from genome assembly GCF_055571335.1 of Kitasatospora sp. NPDC030952. Lineage (NCBI taxonomy): Bacteria > Bacillati > Actinomycetota > Actinomycetes > Kitasatosporales > Streptomycetaceae > Kitasatospora > Kitasatospora sp. NPDC030952. The sequence continues at coordinate 121,612 of NZ_JBVIFM010000002.1, read as the reverse complement.
CCTTCGCCGAACAGGACGAGGGCGGGCGCGGGATGTTCCTGGTCAGCGAGCTGGCCCAGCGCTGGGGCAGCCGGCTGACCAGGGACGGCAAGGTGGTCTGGGCCGAGCTGGAACTGCCCTTCGGGGTCTCGTAGCCTTCCGTACGTGTGAGAACGGCCGTTCCCGGATCGGGGAACGACCGTTCTCACCTCTTTGCGTCCTTCCGCGTGCACCCGGTCCTTCCGCGTGCACCCGGTCCTTACACGTGCACCTGCGGCCGCTCCGGCTCGACCGCCGCGACCTGCTCGGCCGTCGTCGTCGGCCCGGACAGCCCGCGCAGCAGCAGCCAGGCCAGCACGCCCGCACCGACCAGCAGCACCCCGGCCAGCAGCCCGGCGCTGTTCATGCCCTGCACGAAGGCGTCCCTGGCGCTCGCCAGCAGCGGCTGCGCCACCTCCGGCGACAGCCCGTGCGCCGTCTCCACGGCCGCGCCCAGCGACTCCCCGGCCCGGGCGGCGGCCTCCGGGGAGGCCCCGGCCGGGACGGCCAGCCCGTTGGCGTAGATCGAGCCGACCACCGAGCCGACCAGCGCGATGCCGAGCGCGGTGCCCAGCTCGTACGCCGTCTCGGAGACCGCCGAGGCGGCCCCGGCCTTGTCGGCGGGCGCGGCGGTCAGTACCAGGTCGGCACCGAGCGTGTAGACCACGCCCTCGGCGGTGCCGGTGATGAGGAAGGAGACGGCCAGCAGCAGATAGCTGGTGTCCTGCTGCAGCCAGCCCAGCGCACCCGCGGCCAGACCCATCGCCAGCAGGCTGACGGTCAGCGCCTTGCGGGCGCCGAAGCGCCGGGCGATCCGGGCGGTGAGCAGCCCGCCGGCCACCGAGCCGGCGAAGGCCGGCAACTCCGCCAGACCCGCCTGGAGCGGCTCGTACCCGCGCACCAGCTGGAGGTACTGGGAGACCACGAAGATCACGCCGGACAGGCCGACCAGGGAGATCAGCGAAGCCGTGACGGCGGCGGTGAACCGCCGGTCGCGGAACAGCCGGACGTCCAGCAGCGGGGTCTCCAGCCGCAGCTGGCGGCGGACGAACAGGGTGAGCGCGGCCGCACCCAGCAGGAAGGTGACCGGGACGTCCCAACGGGCCACGCCATGGGCGGCGGCCTCCTTGATCGCGTAGACCGCGCCGATCACCCCGGCCATCGACAGCACCACGCTCAGCACGTCCCAGCGGCCCGGCTTCGGGTCCTTGGACTCCGGCAGCAGCCAGGCGCCGAACACCAGCAGCAGGAGCAGCACCGGGATGTTCAGCAGGAACACCGAACCCCACCAGAAGTGCTCCAGCAGCAGCCCGCCCACCACCGGCCCGAGCGCGGCGCCGGCGGTGGCGGCCGCGCCCCAGATGCCGATCGCGGTGGCCCGCTCCCGGTCGTCCGGGAACAGGCTGCGGATCAGCGAGAGGGTGGAGGGCATGATCGTCGCCCCGGCGACGCCGAGCAGCGCCCGGGCCAGGATCAGCCAGCCCGGCCCCGGCGCGTACGCGGCCAGCAGCGAGGCGGCGCCGAACGCGGCGGCCCCGGTCAGCAGCAGCTTCTTGCGGCCGATCCGGTCGCTCAGGGCGCCCATGCTGACCAGCAGGCCGGCCAGTACGAAGGAGTAGGAGTCGCCGATCCAGAGCAGCTGGGTGCCGCTGGGGCGCAGCGTCTCGCTGATGGAGGGGATGGCGAGGGAGAGCACGGTCGCGTCGAGGGCGACCACGGTGACGGCCAGCACCAGGACGGCGAGGCCGGTCCAGCGCTGGCGAACGGTCAGGGGAGGGGTCCTACTCATGGTGTATCGGTTTCCGGTTTCCGGTCCGAGGTGCTGTGGGTGGGGGGCGTGGGGACGGAGGCCTCCGGCCGGCGCAGCGCACCGCCGAGGAACAGCTCGGCGAGCGAGAAGGCGGCGTCGCGCGGGGCGAGCCGGCCGTCCTGGATGGCCCAGCCGATGCCGGCCACCAGGTCGAAGAAGGCCTCGCTCAGCCAGGCGGCGCTCAGCTCGATCCGGAAGGCGCCCTCGCGCTGCCCGCGCAGGAAGAGCGCGTGCAGCCGGTCGATCTGGACCTCCCAGAGGTCGTTGATCTCGTCGTTGTCGTAGAGCTGGTTCTCGCCGGCCAGGAAGGCGCAGAGCATGGCGTCCGGGACGGCGGCGTCCACCAGCCGGCGCAGCGCGGCCTCGGCGTCGCCGTCCTCGATGGCGGCGGTGTCCAGGGCGGCGGCGAAGCGCTGGAGGCCGAGCAGGCCGACCTCGCGGATCAGTGCCTCGCGCCCGGGGAACAGCCGGTGCAGGGTGGCCCGGCTGATGTGCGCGGCGCGGGCGATCTCGTCCAGGTGGGCGGTGGGGCGGCGGGAGAGCACGCCGACGGCGGCTTCCAGCACGGTGTCGCGGTCGGTGGCCATGATTCGAGTGTAGTCCATATGAGACATGGATGTCTCAGAACTATCCCGAGGCTCTCATCTGCATCGTTTGCGTCATCTGCATCACCGGCGGAAGGCCTCCGGAACAGCGAAAACCGGGGACGGCTGGTGTGCCGTCCCCGGTCGGGGTGGTGCGCGCAGTGCGGCCGGTGCCGCCGCGCTCAGCTCTGGTTGTAGAACCCGGTGTCGTCCATCGGGCGGTCGATCACCATCACCTCGACGTCCGCCGGGGTGAGCAGGAAGACCCGGCGGGCGATCCGCTCGATGCCCCCCCTGGTGCCGAAGATCAGGCCGGAGGCGAAGTCGACCATGCGCTTGGCCTCGGCCTCGTTCATCTCGGTGAGGTCCATCACCACCGGGGTGCTCGCCCGGATGTGCTCACCGACCGTGCGGGCCGCCTCGAAGCCCGTCGGCCGCAGGGAGACGATCTTCGCGGGCGCGGGGACGGCGGGAACCGTCTCCTGATCCACCCACTCGTCGTCGTACACCGCGGCCGGGTAGTTCCCGGAGGGCATCAGCCACCCGTTGTGGTGCTCGTCGCGAAGTGCTCCCATGCCGCGCCTCCCTGCCTCGTCCCGTCTGGTCCCCCGGGGGTGGACGGTGTCCTTCTTGACACGTCATCCACTCGTCGGAACTGTCCGAGTATCGCACTGTTCACCGGTCCCGTGCCCGCTCGCGGCCCCCGTACGAGTCGTGCCGCGCCGGAAAACCGGGCGGACCCGGGCAAAAGAGAGCGACGCGGCGCAGCGCCGTACGGTTGCGCGCGTAGACCATATCGGTCGCGGTCACCGCGTAATTGACCTTCCGTCAACAATGCGGAAACGATTTCACTCGCCGGTCGAACCGTCCACCAGTTCGCGCAGCAAATCCGCGTGGCCGTTGTGTCGCGCGTACTCCTCGATCATGTGGACGAGGATCCAGCGGAGCGTCACTTCCTGGTCCTGGCGCAGCCGCTTGCCGACGGTGTCCAGCGGCAGGCCGGCCGACGCGCGGCGGGCGCCCTCGATCTCGGCGCGCCAGGTGGCGAAGTCGGCGGCCACGTCGGCGGAGTCGACGTTGTCGAAGTCGCCGTCGGGGTCGGCCTCGGTCCAGTAGCGGCCGGTGGCGATCTCGGCGCCGAGCAGGATGCCCTGGAACCAGTGCCGCTCGACCTCGGCCATGTGCCGGACCAGGCCGAGCAGCGAGAGCGAGGACGGCGGGACGGAGCGCAGCCGCAGCTGGTCGTCGGTCAGGCCCGCGCACTTGAGGGCGAGCGTGCTGCGGTGGAAGTCGAGCCAGGCGGTGAGCATGGCGGCCTCGTCGGCGGCCATCGGCGGGTCGACCCGCGGGGTGAGTTCGGTCATGCCGGACATCCTGGCCACCGACGGGCGCGGGCGCGACCGGTTTGTGGGGCGCCGCGGGGCGCGGGTGGACCTGCGGTCACTGGGCCTGGGCCTGGCCCCGGCGGCGGGCGGCGGCGGCCCGCCAGAGGCCGACCAGGCTGCCGAGCACCAGCAGGGCGATCACCCCGGCCGAGACCAGGAAGGCCGCCGAGCCGGGCCGGTCCGCGCTGGCGGCGGCGACCACGTACACGGCGGTGGTCGGGACCACGCCGATCGCGGTGGCGCACAGGAAGGGGAGGAACCGCACCCCGGAGAAGGCGGCGCCGTAGTTGCCGGCCTGGAACGGCAGGCCGGGCAGCAGCCGCAGCACCAGCACGCTGCGGAAGCCCTGCTCGGTGAAGCGCTGGTCAAGGGCGCCGAGCACCTTGCCGCGCAGATGGGGCTTCAGGGCCTCGCGGCCGAGGCCCCGGCCCAGGGCGAAGGCCAGTGCCGCACCCAGGGTGGTGCCGAGCACGGCGAGCAGCACGCCCTGCTGGACGCCCAGCAGCAGCCCGGCGACGGCGTTCAGCGCGGGGCGCGGCACGAAGGCCAGCGTGCCGACGGCGTAGACCAGGGCGAACAGCGGCGCGAACCAGTAGCCGGGCATCCGGTCCGCCAGCCCGCCGGAGAGCAGGTCCGTCGGGCTCCACATCAGCAGCGAGCCCGCGCACGCGCCCAGCAGCAGGACCAGCAGGCCGAACCGCCACCAGGGCGAGCGGGCCGGGCGCGGCTCCTCCGCCGGCTCGGCGGGTCCGGTGGCGCTCGGCGCGGGGGGCGTGGTCAGGGCTGCGGGCACCGCCCGAGCCTAACCGGTCCCGGTGGCGGGCCGGGGTGGGGAGCGGGCCGGAACCGAGGGACCCGGCTATCCGTGGCGCGGGGCGGTCCGTCGGTGGATCGGCCCGCCGGGGGCGTACCAGCCGGCCTTCTTGCGGACCGCGGGGCTCGGGTCCTGCGCCTGGGACGCCTGGAGGGCGGCGGCGGCCCGGGGGTCGGTGTGGGCGAACTTGCCGACGAGCTCGGCGGCCCGGGTGCGGACCCGGGGGTCGGGGTCGGCGGCCAGGTGCCGCAGGGCCGGTTCCAGCACCCGGTCCGCGCCCGGTGCGCAGGCGTCGTCCTTGCACCGGTCGCAGGCGAGGGCGTGGAACGCGGCGATCCGCACCTCGGCGTCCGGGTCGTCGGCCATGGCGATGAGCAGGCCCATGGACTCGGTGTCGACCAGGTGGTCCAGCAATCGGCAGCAGCCCTCCCGGACGGCCGCGTCGTCGTGGGACAGTCCCGCGCGGATGGCGCCGAGCGCGGCGTCCGCGCGCCGGAGCAGTTCCCGGTAGGCGGCCACGGTGCGCTGGGGGTCACCCAGGCAGGAGACCAGGGCTTCGTTGTCGGTCCTGACGAATCCGAGCATGACGGCAGTGTCGGACCGCACCGGCCGTACGGGCAACGGGATTTCGCGCGGGGCCTGACGGGCACGCCGACGCCGGTGGTCGCCTCGGGCGGGAAGGCGGCGAACCCGGTGGCGTCGGCCGAGGTCAGGGTCGGGTCGGCGGCCTCGGCCGGCGGTGGCCACCGGGCGGGGCTGAGGCGGGCGGTGCGGCGTCCGGGGCGTGGCGGATGGAACGGGAATCCCCTCGTGGATCGCGAGGACCGCCGGGCACTGGAGGGCGCCCGGCGGTCGGCGATATCAGCGGGAACGGTCCGTGGAATTCCCGCTCATATCGTGGAGAGGTCTTTTCCGGAAGGGTTGTTCGGTGACATGGCGGGCACGTCGCCGCCCGCCGCTTCCGTCGGGAAGTCCGGCTCGGCCCGGCGCAGGGCCCCGGCGCTGAGCACCAGGGCGAAGGCGAGCAGGGTGACCAGGCCGAAGGAGACGGTCAGCGAGGTGGCCTGGGCGAGGGCGCCGATCACGGCGGGGGCGATCAGACCGGAGGTGTAGGTGACGGTGGCGACGCCCGCGATGGCCTGGCTGGGGTTGCGGCCGATCCGGCCGGCGGCGGCGAAGGCGAGCGGGACGATCACCGCGACCCCGACGCCGATCAGGGCGAAGCCCGGGATGGCCAGCGCCGGAGTGTCGGCGGCGACCACGAGGAGGCCGCCGAGGGTGGCGACCGCCCCGCCCAGCCGGGTGGCGCGGACGGCGCCGATGCGGCGGACCACGGCGTCCCCGGCGAGCCGGCTGACGGCCATGGTGAGCGAGAAGGCGGTGTACGAGGCGGCGGCGACGGTGGCCGAGGCGCCGGTGATGTCCTTCAGGTAGACGCCGCTCCAGTCCATCGAGGCGCCCTCGCCGAACACCGCGCAGAAGCCGACCAGGCCGATCACCAGCGAGCTGCGCGGCGGCAGGGCGAAGTGCGGGGGCGCCTCGGCCTCCGCGTGGGCGCGCAGGTCGGGCAGGCCGCGGCAGACCGGCTGGGCGAGGGCGAGCAGGACGAGCGCGGTGACGGCCAGCTGGAGCCGGGCGTCGAGGTCGAGGTGGGCGGACAGGATGCCGAAGCCGGAGGCCAGCAGGCCGCCCGCGCTCCACATCCCGTGCAGTCCGGACATGATCGAGCGGCCGAGGCGCTGCTCGATCTCCACGCCCTGGGCGTTCATCGCGACGTCCGCCATGCCCGCCGTGGCGCCGTACACCAGCAGCACCGCGCAGAGCGCGGGCAGCGAGGGGGCGAGCGCGGGCAGGGTCAGGGCCAGGCACCAGAGCGAGATCAGCCCGCGCACCGCGGCCCGGCCGCCGTAACGGTGGACGAAGCGCCCGGCCAGCGGCATCGCCAGGGAGGAGCCGATGGCGGGCATCACCAGGGCGAGGCCGAGCTGCCCGGGGGAGAGGTCCAGGCGGTCCTGGATCCACGGGATGCGGGTGACGAAGGTGCCGCCGACGGCGCCGTGCACGCCGAAGACCAGCGCGATGCTCAGCCGTGAGCGGCGTGGTTCCGCGAGTGGTTCGAGGGTGGTGGCGGTCATATGGCGGTTCCCTCCGGGCGGATGGTCCGAACGGTTCGATAAACTATCAGGAAGGGACCCTGATAGAAACACTCTGGAAGGATGATCGCTTATGACCACCGCGCGTACGGCCACGCCGAGCACCGCCCGGGCGATCAACGACCGGCTGGCGCTCAACCTCCTGCTCGAACAGGGTCCCCTGACCGCGACCGAGCTGCGCGACCTCACCGGCCTCTCCAGGCCGACCGTCGCCGACCTGCTCGACCGCCTCCAGCGGACCGGCCTGATCGCCCTCGCCGGCGAACGCGGCGAACAGCGGCGCGGCCCCAACGCCCGGCTCTACGCGCTGGTCGCCTCCCGCGCCCACATCGCCGCCTTCGACGTCCGCGAAGGCGGGGTCAGCCTGGTCGTCGCCGACCTCGCCGGGCGCACCCTCGGCACCGCCGAGGTCCCGGTCGAGGGCGCCGGCACCCCCGACACCGCCGCCGCGATCGTCCGCACCCTGCGGGAGACCGCCCGCGCCGCCGGCGTCGACCGGCTGCACACCGTCGCCGTCGGCGCCCCCGGCCTGGTCGACCCCGCCACCGGCCGGCTGCACAGCACCGGCCAGCTCCCCGGCTGGCACGCCGAACTCCTCACCGCACTGGGCGAGTTGCCCGACACAGAGGTGATCCTGGAGAACGAGGTCAACCTGGCCGGCCGGGCCGAGTACCGGGTCGGCGCCGCCCGCGACCGCGACACCTTCGTCCTGATCTGGCTCGGCCACAGCGTCGGCGCCGCCGTCATCCTCGACGGGCGGCTGCGCCGCGGCTTCTCCGGCGGCACCGGCGAGATCTGCTTCCTGCCCGTCCCCGGTGCCACCGGACTGCCCAGCGCCGACAGCTGCGAGGGCGGCTTCCACGGCCTGGTCGGCAGCGCGGCCCTGTGCGCCCTCGCCCGCCGCCACGGACTGCCCACCGGTCCGGCGGACGACGCGGCCGCCGCCGAGGCCGCCGTCCGCGCCGCGCTGGCCGCCGGGGCGGCGGGGGCGCCGTTCCTGGACGAGCTGGCCGAGCGGATCGCGCTCGGCGCGGCCAGCGTCTGCGTGGTGCTCGACCCCGGCTGCCTGGTGCTCGGCGGCGAGATCGGCCGGGCCGGCGGCGCCGAACTGGCCGGCCGGGTGGAACGGCGGCTGGCCCGGCTCTCCCCGCTGCACACCGAGGTGCGGGCCGGCACGGCGGGCGGCGGCGCGGTGCTCGCCGGGGCGGTGCTCACCGCGGGGGACGCCGTGCGGCGGGACCTCTTCGGGGAGCCGTAGGCCGTTTCCCGCCGACGTCCCCGGTACGGCAGGATGGCGGCCGGGGGGCGCGTACCCCGTACCTCGAACCATCGTCAGGAGACGCAGATGGGCCAGCCCGACGTGCCGGTCAACCCGTACCGCATCGGTGAGGCGGCCGCGCTGCTCGGCGTCAGCGCGGACACCATGCGGCGCTGGGTGGACGCCGGGAAGCTCGCCGCCGTGCGGGACGAGCACGGGCACCGGATCATCCCCGGGGCCGAACTCGCCGCCTTCGCCCGCGAGCTGGCCCGGCCGGAGATCGCCGAGGCCGAGGGTCGGCCGTCCTCGGCGCGCAACCGCTTCCCCGGGATCGTCACCGAGGTGCGGCTCGGCGACGTGGCCGCGCAGGTGGAGGTCCAGGCCGGGCCGTTCCGGGTGGTGTCGCTGATCAGCCGGGACTCGGTGGAGGAGCTGAACCTGGTGCCGGGCGCACCCGCCACGGCGGTCATCAAGTCGACCAATGTGATGATCGAACGGCGCTAGCCGTTCCCTGCGCGTTCTTCGAAACGAGAGGCCCGGATGCCTTCCCCGAACCCGCCGCACCAGCCGCACCTGCCGACCACCCAGGCCGCCGTCCTGGCGATCGAGGTCGTCGCCGCCCGGCACGGACTGGCCGTCCGCGCCCAGCACGACATCGGCGGCGACCAGACCTTCGCCGGACTGGTCGGCCAGGACGACGGGGCGGACGCCATCCCGCACGAGGCGCTGCTGGAGTTCGGCGGGAGCCCGGTGACCACCGTCCGGCTGTTCACCCACGACGAGGCCGTGGTGACCGTCGAGGGCATCGCCTTCGATGTCCCGCGCGACAGCGTCCCGGCCTTCCTGAACTCGGTCTGGTCCGGTCTGGTGCACGTCAAGGCCCGGACCTTCCCGCCCGCCACCACCCTGATCGTCACCGTCCCGGGTGAGCCCGGCTACCGCGAACCGGTCGGTCTGTACGGCCTCACCCCCTGGCTCTCCGGAAGGATCCGATGACCACCCCCGCCGACCGCCGGCCGGTGCTCGCCGTCGCCCACCGCGGCGACCCCTACCGCCACCGCGAGAACACCCTGGCCTCCGTCGAGTCCGCGCTCGCCGCCGGGGCCGACGCCGTCGAGGTGGACGTCCAGCTGACCCGCGACAAGGTGCCGGTGCTGCTGCACGACCGGACCCTGGAGCGGCTCTGGGGCGACCCGCGGTCGATCGGCCGGGTCACCACCGAGCAGCTGGCCGACCTGCGCCAGGGCGAACTGGCCGTCCCCACCCTCGCCGAGACGATCAAGACCGTCGCCGCCGCGAACGGCCGCCGGCTGCTGATCGACCTGGACGAGCCCGGCCCGGCCGCCGCCACCTGGGACGTCGTCACCGGACTCGGCGCCGAGGACCTCGTCGCCTTCTGCGGCCCCGCCACCGCCATGCTCGCCGTGCGCGGACTCAGCCGGGACGCCGAGATCGCGCTCACCTGGAAGCAACCCCGGATGCCCGCGCCCGCCCTGCTGCGCGACCTGCGCCCGCGCTTCCTCAACCCGCCCTTCGGCCTGGTCACCCCCGCCTTCGTGGCGGCCGCCGCGGACGAGGGGCTCGCCGTCTCCACCTGGACCGCCGACCTGCGCCGCACCATGCGCCGGCTGCGCGACACCGGGGCCGTCTCCATCACCAGCAACCGGATCTCCGTCCTGCGCTCGGTGCTGGACGGCCGCCGGTGACGGTGCTCGGCCCCCGGGCCCTGGGCCGCGCCCTGCTGGCCCGTCAGCACCTGCTCGCCCGCACCGACCTGGCGCCCCTCGACGTCATCCACCACCTCGGCGGACTCCAGGCCCAGGCCGTACCGCAGCCGCCCTACCTCGGACTGCTCTCCCGGCTCGACGGGTTCACCCCGGACGGGCTCAGCACCCTGCTCGAACAGCGGGCCGCGGTCCGGATCGCGCTCCAGCGCGGCACCATCCACCTGGTCACCGCTGAGGACTGCCTGGCCCTGCGCCCGCTGCTCCAGCCCGTCCTCGACCAGGCGCTGCGCACCACCTACGGCAAGCGGCTCGCCGGACTCGACCCGGCCGCGCTGGCCGCCGAGGCCCGCGCCCTGGTCGAGGAGGAGCCGCGCACCTTCCAGCAGCTCGGCGCGCTGCTGGCCGCCACCCGACCGGACCGCGACCCGGCGGCGCTGGCCCAGGCCGCGCGCTGCCTGCTGCCGCTGGTCCAGGTGCCGCCGCGCGGGCTGTGGGGCCGCAGCGGCCCGGCCGCCCACACCACCGCGGAGGCCTGGCTCAGCCGCCCGCTCGACCCCGCCCCCGCCCCCGCGCCGGACCGGCTGGTGCTGCGCTACCTGGCCGCCTTCGGCCCGGCCACCGTCGCCGACCTGCAGAAGTGGTGCGGCCTCAGTCGGCTGGGGCCCGTGCTCAAGCGGCTCGCGCCGGGGCTGCCGACCTTCCGGGACGAGCAGGGCCGGGTGCTGTACGACCTGCCGCAGGCGCCCCGGCCGGAGCCGGACGTCCCGGCGCCGGTGCGGCTGGTCGCGCCGTTCGACAACCTGCTGCTCTCGCACGCCGACCGCAGCCGGGTGCTGCCGGAGCGGTACAAGGACCGGGTGATGACCCGGAACGGGCTGGTGCTCGGCACCCTGCTGGTGGACGGACTGGTCGCCGGGACGTGGCGGCTGACGGCGGAGCAGGACGTGGTCGTCGAGCCGTTCGTCCGGCTGGCGCGGGCGGACCGTGCGGCGGCGGAGGCCGAGGCCCAACGGGTACTGGCCTTCGCGGGCGCCGGCGAGGGCGCCCGCCAGGGTGCGGGTGGGGGCGGATCCGTACGGTTCGAGGCGGCGGAGCGGCCGTGACGGCCCGTAGCGGGCGTAACGGGCTCTAAGACCGACCGGCACATGGTGGGCGGCGTCGCGACGCCCGGGCTGTCGCCTGGACTGCGTTGTCGTCGGTCGCCGCAGCTCCGCTGCTACTCCCTCCTCCGCCTTGCCAGGCTCGGCCCGGACGCCGCTCCTTGCTCCACCCACCATGTGCCGGTCGGTCTAAATAGGGCATATCGTCAGATTCTCTGTTGAGATGGGTCGGTTCGGACTCAACGACGATCCTCGGCGGAGGTGGCCGTGTCCGTGGAGCGCCCGCCCGGTGGGCGGCCCGACCACCGCAGGCCCTATCTGATGCTGCCGCCCGCGGTGCGGTGGGCGGCGGCCTGGTCGGTGGCGGTGATCCTGCTGATCACCGTGGGCTCGCTGGTGGTGTTCGCGCTCGTCGAGCTGCGGGCCGCCACCGTGCCGTTCGTCCTGGCGCTGCTGGGGGTCTCGCTGCTCCACCCGGTGGTGCCCTGGATGGTCCGGCGGGGGGTGGGTCGCGGCCTGGCGGCCGGGCTGACCTGCCTGGTGCTGGTGGTCGCGGTGGTCGGGGTGATCGCCCTGCTGGTCAACTCCCTGGTGCACAGCGCCCCGCAGATCGCCGGCTCGCTCCCGGCGGCCGGGCGGCGGCTGGCCGACTGGCTCGGGCCGTTCGGGGCGAAGATCGAGCACGCGCTGAACAACGCCAAGGGCGAGACCAACTCGCTGGTCTCGACCCTGACCAACGGCGTGCTGTCCGGGCTCGGCCTGCTCACCCAGGTGATCACCGGCGCCGTGCTGGCGCTCGCCCTGGTCTTCTTCTTCCTGCGGGACGGCCACCGCACCGGTGACACCATCCGCGCCCACCTACCCGGGCGCGGCGCCGACACCGTGATCGCCTGCGCCGAGCGGGCCTTCGAGGCGATGGCCGGCTTCATGCGCGGCACCACCCTGATCGCCCTGATCGACGCGGGCTTCATCACCGTCGGGCTGCTCGCCCTGGGCGTCCCCGGCGCCCCGGGGCTGGGCGCGCTGGTCTTCATGGGCGCGTACATCCCGTTCGTCGGCGCGTTCCTGTCCGGCACGGTGGCGGTGCTGGTGGCGCTCGCGGACGGCGGGCTGGGCACGGCGCTGTGGGCGCTCGGGGTGGTGCTGACGGTGCAGATGATCGAGGGCAACGTCCTGCAGCCGGTCATCCAGAGCCGGACGGTCGAGCTGCACCCGGCGACCATCATGGTCGCGGTGGTGGCCGGCTCCGGCGTCGCGGGCATCATCGGGGCGCTGCTGGCGGTGCCGGTCTGCGCGGCGGGGATGGGTGTGATCTCGGTGCTGCGGGACGTCGTGTCCGCTCCTGAGTGAAGTCGGTTGCCGTCGGTGGGGTGGCCGTGGCAGCATCACTAACGCGACATGAGTCGCGATAGGCCGGAGGGGTGCGGATGGAACTGTTCGAGGTGGCCGAGGCGGGGGCCGGGCCGTACGGGGTGGCCGTGGGGCCGGACGGGGGTGTGTGGTTCACCCTGGTGCACGCCGGTGAGGTGGGGCGGCTGTCGGCCGACGGCTCGGTGGAGCGGTACGGGCTGGGGGCGCCCGGGTGCGGCCCGGCCGTCATCACCGCCGGGGCGGACGGCGCGCTGTGGTTCAGCCGGATGCGGGACCACCGGATCGGGCGGATCACGGCCGGCGGGGAGGTCTCGTCGTTCGGGCTGCCGAGCGGCACCGGGCCGTACGGGATCACCGCGGGGCCGGACGGGGCGCTCTGGTTCACCGCCATGGGCACCGATGCGGTGGGCCGGATCACCGTCGACGGGGAGGTGACGGAGCATCCGCTGCGGCTCGCCGGGGCGTTCCCGTCGATGATCACCGCCGGGGCGGACGGCGCGCTGTGGTGCACGCTCAACCAGGCGGACGCCGTTGCCCGGATCTCCGTCGAGGGCGAGGTGGCCGTCCACCGGCTGCCCACCGCGGGCACCGCGCCGGTCGGGATCACCGCCGGGGCGGACGGGGCGCTCTGGTACGTCGGGATCGGCGGCGGGCTGGTCGGGCGGATCACCGTGGACGGGGCGGTGACCGAGTACCCGCTGGCCGACCGCGCCGCCAAACCGCACGCGATCGCCGCCGGGCCGGACGGGCGGCTCTGGTTCACCGAGTGGGGCGCCGGCCGGATCGGCGTGCTGGACGCGGACGGCCGGCTGGACGGGTACCCGATCCCCGGCCCGGGCGCCGAGCCGCACGGGATCGCCGTCGGGCCGGACGGTGCGGTGTACGCCGCGCTGGAGCGCGGACAGCTCGCCCGGCTGGTGGACTGAGCCGCCGCGAGCGGTCGACGGGGGCGGCGCGGCCCGTTCGCCGTACGGGTCCCGGTCGGGAGGTCCCGGTGGCGGGCCGGGAACTCGGGCCCAGCGGCCCCGGCCGGGCGGGCCCAAGGGCCCTGGGGTGCACGGGGCGTGCGTTCGGATCATGGATCGCCATCCATTCGCACGACGTTCCGAAGGAGTGCGTCCTTGAGCGCCACCCAGGCACAGGGCGACCCCACCGCACCGCCAACGCCGCTGCCGGCCGGGCCGGTTCGGGCCCGCCGACCCGGCTCGGCCGTGGTCAGGCTGCTGACCACCACCGACCACAAGACGATCGGCACCATGTACCTGGTGTCCTCGTTCGCGTTCTTCCTGATCGGCGGCGTCCTCGCGCTGGTCATGCGCGCCGAACTCGCCCGGCCCGGAACGCAGATCCTCTCCAACGAGCAGTTCAACCAGGCGTTCACCATGCACGGCTCGGTGATGCTGCTGCTGTTCGCGATGCCGCTGTTCACCGGCTTCGCCAACTGGATCATGCCGCTGCAACTCGGCGCGCCCGACGTGGCGTTCCCGCGCCTGAACATGCTGTCCTACTGGCTGTTCATGTTCGGCTCGCTGATCGCCGCGGCCGGCTTCGCCACCCCGCAGGGCGCCGCCGACTTCGGCTGGTTCCTCTACGCGCCGCTGTCCGACGCCGTCCACTCGCCGGGCGTCGGCTCGGACATGTGGATCATGGGCGTCACACTGTCCGGCTTCGGCAGCATCTTCGGCGCGGTCAACTTCATCACCACCATCCTCTGCATGCGCGCCCCCGGGATGACCATGTTCCGGATGTCCATCTTCTGCTGGAACGTGCTGCTCACCTCGGTGCTGGTGCTGCTGGTCTTCCCGGTGCTGGCCGCCGCGCTGCTGGCGCTGGAGTGCGACCGCAAGTTCGGCTCGCACGTCTTCGATCCGGCCAACGGCGGGGCGATGCTCTGGCAGCACCTGTTCTGGTTCTTCGGGCATCCGGAGGTGTACATCCTGGCGCTGCCGTTCTTCGGGATCGTCTCGGAGGTCATCCCGGTGTTCAGCCGCAAGCCGATGTTCGGCTACGCGGGGCTGATCGCCGCCACGGTGGCCATCGCCGGGCTGTCGGTGACGGTGTGGGCGCACCACATGTACGTCACCGGGCAGGTGCTGCTGCCGTTCTTCTCCTTCATGACCTTCCTGATCGCGGTGCCGACGGGCGTGAAGTTCTTCAACTGGGTCGGCACCATGTGGAAGGGCTCGCTGAGCTTCGAGACGCCGATGCTGTGGACGGTCGGCTTCCTGGTGACCTTCCTGTTCGGCGGACTGACGGGCGTGCTGCTGGCCGCGCCGCCGATCGACTTCCACGTCTCCGACTCGTACTTCGTCGTCGCGCACTTCCACTACACGCTGTTCGGCACCGTGGTGTACGCGATGTTCGCCGGCTTCCACTTCTGGTGGCCCAAGATGACGGGCAAGAAGCTCGACGAGCGGCTCGGCCGGATCACCTTCTGGACACTCACCGTCGGCTTCCACACGACCTTCCTGGTGCAGCACTGGCTCGGCGCCGAGGGCATGCCCCGCCGGTACGCCGACTACCTGGCCTCGGACGGCTTCACGACCCTGAACACCGTCTCGACCATCGGGTCGTTCCTGCTCGGGCTGTCGATCCTGCCGTTCCTCTACAACGTCTGGAAGACCGCCAAGTACGGCGAACGCGTCACCGGGGACGACCCGTGGGGCTGGGGCCGCTCGCTGGAGTGGGCGACCTCCTGCCCGCCGCCGCGGCACAACTTCGTCAAGCTGCCGCGGATCCGCTCCGAATCCCCGGCCTTCGACCTCCACCACCCGGACATCGCGGCCCGGGACGTGCTGCAGCACACCGGGAAGCCGGCCCGGCACCTGGGCGACGTGGAGCCGGTGAAGTACGACCGGCCGCTGAGCCGGGCGGAGCGGGCGCGGGTGGCCTCGGCGGTCTCGTCGGCGTCGGCGTCGTCGGCGTCCTCTTCGTCCCCTTCGTCGTCCTCGGCCGCCGACGGCTGAGGACGCCTCCCGAACGCCGTCCCCGCCCGCGTCGCTGCCCCCGGGCGGGCGGGGACGGCACCCGTCTCCCGTGCTCCCGACTTCCGTGCTCCCCGTCTCCCGTGCTCCCCGCGACAAAGGAAGGCCGGCCCGTGACCCACACCGTCCTCGCCATCGGCACCGCCGCGCTCACCGCGAGCGGCTGCGTCTGGTACCTGCCCGCCATCGCCGACCTCCAGGCCGGTGCCGACCGGCCCCGCTCCACCCGCACCGCGGCGGCGGCCTGCGTGCTCTGGTGGGCGGCGCTCGCCCTGGCGGGCGGACTGCTGCTCGCCCTGCCCGACTGGCATCCGGCCGCCCAGGTGGCCCTCACCGGGCTGATCGGAGGTACGGCCCTGCGGGTGCGGGCACTGTGGGACCGGCGGGAGGAGCAGCGGGAGAGCGCGGCCGGCTGGGCAGCCCTCGACCCGGCCCTTGATGCCGGGCCGGTGCCGCGGAGTGGCCGCCCGGCGGCCGTCGCGCTGGCCGGCTGGCTGGTGGTGGGCGCGGCGGTGGCCTCGCTGGGGGCGGCGGCGATCCTGCTGTCCGACGGGGGCGGGCCGGCTTCGAAGGTGGCGCTGGCGGCGGTCGGCGGGGCGGGTGTGGCGCTGGCCTTCCTGCTGGTGGGGCTGGGCGACGTCCGGCGGCAGGACCGCTAGCGGCGGCTCGCCGGGTGCCGCGGCCGGGTGCCCGCGCCGCCGGGAACGGCGTCCGGCCCGCGCCGGATGGGGACGGCGCGGGCCGGGGACGGGGGTGCGGAGGGATCAGAAGTAGGTCGGGATGTAGGCGTAGCAGGGCTGGGAGTGGCTGTAGAGCATGTAGTTGCCGGTCTGCGGGCCGACGATGCCGTCCACGCCCACGGACGGGTCGGCGTTGTGCTGGACCTGCTGGAAGTAGGTCACCAGACCCTTCGTCTTCGGGCCCCAGATGCCGTCCTCCTGCACCCGGGCGCCGGAGTTGCCCACGACGTTGGCGACCCAGTTGTTGAGGACGGTCTGCACGCAGTGGACGGAGTTGTAGCTGTTCGGGTAGCCGTCGCCGATGTCCGAGACGCCCTGCGCTGCCTGGGCGGGGGCGGCCAGCGCGAGGGTGGCGGCCGCGGTGGCGAGGGCGAGCGTCGTCTTGAGGGCGAGCTTCGTCCGCTTCATGAGGGTCTCCTCCGGTGGGCCCGGCACGGCGTCCGGGCAGGCGGTGATCAGCCAAGCAGTGCGCCGGACGTCCCTCCAGGGCGTTGCCGTCCCGGGACGGCCAGGGGGACGGCGGGGGACGGCGGGGGACGGTGCTGCGGACCGCGGCGAATGGGGTCGTTGGGCCCTGGGCCCGTGCCGCCCGGCGGGGGATGATGCGGTGGGCCCCGCTGGGAGTGTGCGGGGGTGTGACGAAGGTGGAGCCGCGTGATGGCGACCAAGGCGGAGGGGGCCGGGGCTCCGGCGCCGGTCCGGGTGTTCCTGCTGGACGACCACGAGGTGGTGCGCCGCGGGGTGCACGACCTGCTGGACGGCGAGCCGGACCTCGAGGTGGTCGGCGAGGCCGCGACGGCCGAGCAGGCGCTGGTCCGGGTGCCGGCGCTGCGGCCCGACGTGGCGGTGCTGGACGTCCGGCTGGGTGACGGGGACGGGGTGTCGGTCTGCCGCGAACTGCGGTCGCGGATGCCCGATCTGGCCTGTCTGATGCTCACCTCCTTCGACGACGAGGAGGCGCTGCTGGACGCCGTGATGGCGGGCGCCGCCGGGTACGTGCTGAAGCAGATCAGCGGTACCGACCTGGTGGCCGCGGTCCGTACCGTCGCCTCCGGCCGGTCCATGCTCGACCCCGGCGCGGCCACCCGGCTGCTGAACCGGCTGCGCAGCGACGCCGAGCCCGCCCAGCCGGTGACCGCCGGTCCGGGGCTGACGGCGCGCGAGCAGGAGGTGCTGGCGCTGATCGGCGAGGGCCTGACCAACCGGCAGATCGGCGAGCGGCTCTACCTCGCCGAGAAGACGGTGAAGAACCATGTGTCCCGGCTGCTCGCCAAGCTCGGCGTGGAGCGGCGGGTGCAGGCGGCGCTGATCGCCACCGAGCTGCGGCAGTCGGCGGCGGCGCAGTCCTCGCCGCTGCGCTTCGGCCGGGGCTGACGGGCGCCGGCCTGACGGGCGCCGGGCCTGACGGGCGGCTGGTCCACACCGTCGGCGCCCTCCCGGCCGTGCCGCCGGTGTCCTTCCGGCTGGTGCCTGGCCGGGTGCTGGTCTCCGGCGGCAGCGGCGGGTCGCGAGGCCTGCTGACCGCGCATCAGACGGTGACCGGAGGCGGTCCGTCCCCTACGCTGGGCCGGACACCGCCGACGGAGGGACCCGCGACGCCATGTTCGACCCCGTGATCGCCGCGCTGTACGAGCGGGACGAGACCAGCCGTTCGCTGGGCATCGCCCTGGAGGAGGCGTCCACCGGGCGCGCGGTGATGCGGATGACGGTGGCCGCGACGATGGTGAACGGGCACGGTACGGCGCACGGCGGGTTCCTCTTCCTGCTGGCCGACGCCGCGTTCTCGTACGCCTGCAACAGCCACGGCCCGGTGACCGTCGCCCAGGCGGCGCAGGTGGCCTTCCTGGCCCCGGCGGCGGTGGGGGACGAGTTGGTGGCCGAGGCGGTGGAGCGTTCGCGGGTCGGCCGCACCGGGATCTACGACGTGACGGTGCGCAGGGCGGCGGACGCCGCGGTGATCGCCGAGTTCCGCGGGCAGAGCGTGGCCATCGGGGGCCGGCCGCAGGGCGGTTGAGCGGCCGGCCCCCGTGCCGGCCCAGTGCCGGCCCCGTGCCGGTCAGTTCCGGGGGCGCTCGTCCAGGACCTGTTGGAGCTTGCCGGTCCGCGGGTTGGTGACCAGCTCCGAGCGCGGCACCCACTCCACCGAGAGGCCGTGGATGTTGCCGACGGCGACCTCCGCCGGGTAGAGCGGCAAGGCCTCGTGGACGGCGGCGACGAGCCGGCCGGCCAGTTCGGCGGGCGGGGTCGGTCCGAGGTGGCCGAGCCGCAGGATGACGCCGTCGCGGCCGTCCCAGCGCCGTTGCACCAGTTGCATCCCGGCGATGTGCCGGTCCGGGTCGGCGGCGAGCAGGACGGCGCGGATCTCCTCGGTGGGCAGGGTGACGGTGCCGACCCGGGCGCCCTCGGTGGAGCGGCCGAGCAGCCGGAAGCGGCGGCACTCGCCGTCGACCCACTCGGCGCGGTCGCCGGTGGGGTAGCGCAGGATCGGCATCAGGGTGCGGAACAGGTTGGTGACCACGACCCGGCCGGGGGTGCCGGGGGTGGTGACGGGCTCGCCGGTGACCTCGTCGAGCAGTTCCACCACGGTGCGGTCGGCGAAGGCCTCGTGGACCCGGACGTCCTCGCCGGGGACGGGCGCGCCGACCAGCCCGGCGTCGTTGGAGGCGTAGCCGACGGAGGCGACGGCGGCCTTCGGGAAGGCCCGGGAGAGCAGCGGGCGCAGGTCGGCGAAGAGCAGGTCGCCGCCGAACAGCAGCAGTTCGACGCCGTCGGCGGTCTCGCCGCGGGCGAGCAGGCACTCGGCGACGGCGCTGAGCTTCATCGGCTCGCCGGCCAGCACGTGCACCCCGAACCCGGCGATCAGGTCGGCGATGTAGCCGTCCGGGGCGGCGCCGCCGACGCCGAGGCGCACGTTGTCCACGGGGGCGTGGTGCAGGGCGTTCTCGATGTAGAGGAAGCCGCCGTAGAGTTCGCCGGCGACGAAGAGGTTGGCGACCCGGTGTCCGGGGCGCAGCCCGGCCCGGACGAGTCCGGCGCCGAAGGCGGTGACGGAGTCGGCGTGTTCGGCGCGGGTCCACGGCGAGAACTTGGGGACGCCGGTGGTGCCGCCGGTCTTGTAGACGCCGGCGTCGGTGAGCGGGCCGGTCAGCACCCGGTTGTCGGGCCAGGTGTTGGCCGTCCAGAACGTGGTCTGGTCGATCACCGGGAGCTGGTCGAGCCGGTCGGCGCCCTCGGGCAGGTCGCGGTAGAGCTCGGCGTAGAAGGGCGAGTTGGCGCGGGCGAAGCGGATCAGCTCGGCCAGGGGCTTGGCGGGCATGGCGTGGCTCCCGGGGTCGGTGGTGTCAGTGAGGTCAGTGAGGTCAGTGGTGGCAGTGAGGTCGGTGGTGTCAGCGGTGTCGGTCGGGTCGGTGGGCGGATCAGGAGGGGGACCGGCCGAGCCAGCCGCGGGCGAGGGTCTGGACGGCGGAGCCGTCGGGGTCGGCGAGTTTGGCGGCCAGGTAGTCGGCGGCCCAGGCGTTGGCGGGCACCCGGAACGGTGGCCGGCGGGCGCACAGGGTGCGCACCACCACCTCGGCGACCTCCCGGGCCGGCTGGCCGGCCGACTCCCAGCCCTGGCCGCCGACCCATTCCAGGTAGCCGGCGAAGGTGGGCGCGTACGGGCCGGAGGCGGCCTGGACGGTGCTGCGGTCGATGTCGGGGAAGACGCCGAACCCGGTGTCGGGGACGAAGCCGGGCACCACCACCGACACCCGGACGCCGTGCGCCGCGGCCACCGGGGCGAGTGCCTCCATGAAGCCCTCGACGGCGAACTTGGCTGCGCAGTACGCCTCGTTGAAGGGTTGGCCGATCACGCCGTGCACGCTGCCGACGGTGACGAGCCGGCCACCGGCGGCGCGCAGCAGCGGCAGGGCGGCCCGGCTGACGGTGGCGACGCCGAAGAAGTTGACGTCCAGGTTGGCGCGCAGCGCCGCGTCGGTGGACATCTCCAGGGTGGGGTCGGAGTTGGAGACGCCCGCGTTGTTGACCACGGCGTCCAGCCGCCCGTACCTGCGGTGCACGGCGCTCAGGCAGTCGGCGACGGATCCGGGATCGGTGACGTCCAGCCGGCGGACGTCCAGGGTGACCCCGGCCGCCTCGGCGGCGGAGCGCAGCGCCCCGGCCCGGGCGGGTTCGCGCAGGGTCGCGACGGTGGTGTAGCCGGCCCGGGCCGCGGCGACGGCGGTGGCCAGGCCGATGCCGGAGGAGGTGCCGGTGATCAGCAGGACCCGCCCGGCGGGGTCCACGGGGTCGGGCCCGGTCACGGTCACGCGGTGTCCCCCACGGCGTCCCCCACGGCGTCGTCCACGGCGTCGTCCGCGGTGTCCTTCACCGCGGTCGCCCCGGCGCGCCCGGCCGCGTCCAGCAGCGGCTGGAGGCCGAGGGCGGGGACGAAGGAGCAGGCCGCCAGCAGGGTGCCGCCGGCCATGGTGAACCGGGCGGCGTCCAGGACGCCGAGCGGTCCGGTGAGCAGCGAGACGGCCAGGCCGCCGATCAGCGCGGCGAGCGGGATCACCCCCCAGGTGACGGTGCGGAAGGCGGCGTGCATCACGCCCTGGTTGCGCGCGGACATCCGGGACTGCCGGGCCGGGGCGCTGCACACGTTGATGCAGGACATGAAGAAGCCGTAGCAGCCCATGGTCACGGCGATCACCGGGCCGGCCGGCAGCGCGGGGGCGGCGAGCACGCCGAGGCCGACCAGGCAGTGCAGCAGCAGCGACCAGGCCATCGTCCGGCCGAGGCCGTACCGCCGGGAGAGCCGGGGGGCGACCACGGCCCCGAGCAGCGCGCCGAGCGCCGCGACCGACATGGCCGCGCCGAAGACGCCGACCTGGACGCCCAGGCCGCGGTAGGCCAGCACGGGCAGCACGGTGACGAACACCGGGCCGCCGGAGTTGAGGATCACCGCCGCCAGCACCACCCGGCGCAGCACCGGGTCGGACCAGTTGAGCCGGAAGCCGAGGGTCAGCCGCTCCCGGACGGAGCCCTCGGTGACCGTCCGCTCGCCCCAGGGGCGCATGGACCGGAAGCAGACCGCCGAGACCAGGTAGCTGGCCGCGTCGACCAGCAGGGCGGCCACGCCGAGCACGCTGTAGAGGGCGGCGGCGATGGACGGCCCGGCGACCTCGGAGACCGAGCCGCTGCCCTCCAGCCGGGAGTAGGCGCGGACCATGGCGTCCTCGGGCACCACGGCGGGGACGGCGACCAGGTAGCCGACGTTGAAGAAGATGGTCGCGCCGCTGATCACGGCCACGCAGCCGAACAGCAGCGGGGTGGAGAGCACGCCCAACGCGTAGGCGAGCGGGATCGCGGCGACGGCGGCCAGCCGGACCAGGTCGCAGACCAGCATGGTGCGGCGCTTGTCCCAGCGGTCCACCAGCACCCCGGCGATCGGGCCGAGCAGCGGGATGCCGAGGTACTGGGCCATCGCCACCACGCCGACCTGGAGGGCGGAGGCGTGCAGCGCGAAGATCATCAGGGTCGGGACGACGAAGACGGTGACCTTGTCGCCGACCAGGCTGACGGTCTGTCCGGCCCAGAACAGTGAGAAGCCGCGCCCGAGCGGCATCGGGCGGGCCGAGCCGTCCGGGCGGGACGCCGTGGCCGGGTGGGACGGCGTGTCCGGGTGGGACGGCGTGTCCGGGTGGGACGGCGCCGGGTCCGCCGTCATGACTCCTCCCGGACGACCAGCGCGGCGGTCTTGCCGGTGCGGCCGTTGCTGACCAGCTCCGCCACCGGGCGCACCCGGAAGGAGCCCGGGTCGTGCTGGAAGGCGGTGCCGAGGGTGAAGGTGGCGGTGAACAGCTCGGTGCGCAGCCGTTCGACGTCGGGGGCGGGCGCCGGCCCGGCGGGAACCACCAGCAGTTCCACGCCGGTCGCCCGGCCGGCCCGCTCGGTGAGCACCACCTGGGCCCGGGCCACGCCCGGGGTGCGCTCGGCCCGGGCGATCAGCTCGTCCACGTCCAGCCCGAGGCCGCGCACCTGGACGACGCTGTCGCGCCGCCCCCGCACCCGCATGGCGGGCTCCGGGCGCCCGCACGGGCAGGTGGTCAACTCGCCCGCGTCGCCGGTGCGGTAGCGCAGCACCGGGTTGAGCATCGCCGGGTCCAGAGTGGTGAAGTCCAGCAGGCCGTCGGCGTCGGCGTGCACCAGTTGGTGCGGCAGCGGGTGGAAGAGGTCCGCCGGGCAGTCGGGGGTGTTGGTGCCGACCACCCAGGTCTCGGTGCTGCCGAACATGCCCCAGCGCCGGGCCTGCGGGGCGACCGCGGCCAGGTCGGCGGCCAGTTGCGGCTGCCAGGCCTCGCCGAGCCACAACACCTTGCGCAGCGCCGGGAGTTCGATCCCGGCGGCGCGGGCGTGGGCGAACCAGAGCCGCAGCACGCTGGGGGTGCCGCCGATGGCCGTCACCCGGCGGGCGGCCAGGAACTCCAGCCAGGCGCCGTACTCGTCCCCGGGGACGGAGCCGAGGGCGATGATCCGGCAGCCGGAGAGGTCGGCGAGCGCGGCGGCGAGGAAGTGCGCGCCCCACATCCGGCCGGCGCCCCAGGCGTTGACGAAGAGGTCGGTGCGGTCGAGCGGCTGCCAGTGGGCGTGCACCCCGGCCATGTAGAAGCCGGTGGGGGCGTAGCCGAGCTTCGGGGCGCCGGTGGAGCCGCCGCTCTGGAACAGCCAGGTGGCGGACTGCCCGGCGGCCGGCTCCAGGTGGGCGAGGGCGGTGTTGAGGTCGTCCTTGGCCAGCGGCGGGAGGTCGGCGAGCCGCTCCAGGGTGTCGGCGTCCAGGTGCGCCGGGTAGCGCGCGGCCAGGGCGGGGACGCTCCGCAGCCGCTCCAGGGTGCGTCGGGCCACGTGCAGCCGGGGCCCGGCGGTCTCGGGGGCGAGCGAGAAGGCGGTCATCGGGGGTCCGTCCGGTGCTGGGGGCCGAGGGGGAGGGAGAGCGGGCGGGCGCCGTCGGCGAGCCACTGGGCGTGGCCGTCCCGGTAGGCGGAGAACCGGGCCCGGGTGACGTCCCGTTGGAGGGTGCGGTCCGGGTCGGTGTGGTCGGGGGCGATCACGCCGTCCGGCTCCAGCTCGGAGAACCAGTAGCGCTCGCCGTCGTACAGGAAGTCGACGCAGAAGAACGGGATCGGCAGCCGTTCGGCGAACCAGGCGGTGGCGGCGGCGAGTTCGGGCGGCACCGGGGGGAACTCCATGCCCCCGCCGCGGCTGGCGTTGGCGACCGGGGAGCCGGGTTCGGGGGTGCGCTTCATCACCGCGTAGGGGCGGCCGTCGACCACGTACACCCGGTAGTCGATGGTGCCGTCACCCAGGTAGGGCTGGATCACCAGGCTGGTGTCGCCGCCCTGGGCGAGGCTGGCCAGGCCCCGGACGTCCTCGGGGCTCCGGGCCAGGTTGATCCCGCCGCCGCCGCACCAGCCGGCGGGCTTGACGATGGCCGGGTAGGTCATGGTGCCGAGCGCGACCTCGTAGCCGTACTTGGCGGTGTCCCGGCCGGTACCGATCCGCACGGTCGGGATGGTCGGCACCGGGGAGTCGGCCAGGAACAGCAGGGTGGCCAGCTTGTCGTTGCCGATCAGCGACACCTGGGGCGGGAACGGCAGGTAGAAGCCGGCCTGTTCGAGCACCGCGTAGAGGGCGTACTGGTTGAAGACGTCCATCGCCTGGTACGGCAGCGAGTAGAGCGCGGTGATGAAGAGGGTGTCCTCGGGGGTCACCGGTTCGTCGTCCACGTACACCCGGGGGCGGCCGGGGCCGGTGGCGTCCACGCTGACGGCGTCCGGGGCGTGCCGGCTCCAGCGCAGGCCGAGGTCGGCGGCGCTCTCGGCGTAGAGGTCCCAGAAGAAGCCGTGCCACATCTCGGCCATCCGGGAGGACTCCCGGTCGGGGAAGATCCAGCACATCCGGCGCAGCGGGCCGGCCGGGTCGCCGGGGCGGGGGCGCTCAGCGGTGCGGGTGCTCATCGGGCTCCTCGGGGTGCGGGGGACGACTCGGCCCACCAGCGGCGGCCGGCCTCGGGGAGGGTGTCCACCGGGTCGTAGTAGGGGTGGCGCCGGTCGAGCGCGGGCTCGTCGGCCGGGTCGTGCTCCAGGGTGGTGCGGTAGTTCTTGGTCCAGTACGAGATGCCGCGCTCGCGGTCGTACGCCACGGCCTGGTGCACCCAGCGCTTGCCGACGTCCGGGACGTCGCAGACCAGCCGGGGCGTGGCGTAGCCGGGCAGGTAGCCCATGATCGCCTCCTGGAGGTGCTGCGCCCGGTGCAGCGGGGTGCGCCAGTGCTCGGCGCCCGGGACGAGGTCGCAGAGGTAGAAGTAGTACGGCAGGACGTTGGCCTCGCCCTGGAGGGCGAAGCAGAGGTCCAGCAGGTCCTCCGGGGTGTCGTTGACGCCGCGCATCAGCACGCCCTGGTTGCGGACGTCCCGGACGCCCGCGTCCAGCAGCGCCCGGGCCGCCTCGGCGACCAGCGGGGTGACCGAGCGGACGTGGTTGGCGTGGGTGTGCACGGCCAGGTTGACGGCCCGGCGGGCGGCGATGCCGGCGACCCTGGCCACCCCCTCCAGCACCCGGGGCTGCAGCCAGTGCTGGGGCAGGCCCACCACGGCCTTGCTGGCCAGCCGGATGTCGCGGACCGAGCCGAGGTCCAGCAGCCGCAGCAGGAAGGACTCCAGGCGCGGCCAGGGGACGTTGGCGAGGTCGCCGCCGGAGACCACCACGTCGCGCACCGAGGGGGTGCGCTTGAGGTAGTCGAGCATCTGTTCCTGCCGGTCGGCGGGGCGCAGCAGCAGCCGGGTCTTGGCGACCTGCGGAGTGGAGGTGCCGACCAGGTCCATCCGGGTGCACTGGCCGCAGTACTGGGGGCAGGTGGCGGTCAGTTCGGCGAGCACCTTGGTGGGGTAGCGGTGGGTCAGGCCCTCGACGGCCCACATGTCCGCCTCGTGCAGGGAGTCCCGTTCGGCCCGCGGGTGGCTGGGCCAGTGCGGGTGGCGGTCGGCCCGGACCGGCAGCATGTAGCGGCGCACCGGGTCGGCCAGGAAGGCCTCGGTGAAGGCCCGCGGCTCGGCCGGGGCGGCGGCCGCCATGGTGTTCAGCACCTGGGGCGGCAGCAGGATCGGCATGGTGGCGAACTGGGCCTGGTCGGCGGCGAGTTCGTCGTAGAACCGGTCGGTGAGCAGCTCGCCGACGACGGCCCGCAGCTGGCGGGCGTTCTGGACGGAGTGGGCGCGCTGCCACTGGGCGTCGCGCCACTGCGCTTCGGTGACCCGCCGCCAGCCGGGCAGCCGGCGCCAGTCC
The DNA here is from genome assembly GCF_055571335.1 of Kitasatospora sp. NPDC030952. Lineage (NCBI taxonomy): Bacteria > Bacillati > Actinomycetota > Actinomycetes > Kitasatosporales > Streptomycetaceae > Kitasatospora > Kitasatospora sp. NPDC030952. The sequence goes on along the minus strand of NZ_JBVIFM010000002.1, from coordinate 96,348 downwards.
GGTTCGACCAGCGGCGTGCGGACGTACTGGTACGGCTGGCGGATGGTGGGGCGCTCCGGCGGGTCGCCCGCAGCGTGGTCCGCCGGGTCGCCTGCAGCGTGGTCCGCCGGGTCGTTCGCAGGGTCGTCCGCAGGGTGGCTCGCGGAGTGGCCCGCAGGGCGGTCCGCCGGACGGTGCACTGGGTGGTCCACGGTGCCCTACTGGCCGGTGAGGAGGGCGGCGTGGCGGGTGCGCAGTTCGCGTTTGAGTACCTTGCCGGTCGGGCCGAGCGGGAAGTCCTCCGGGGTGCGGGCGAGTCGGACGGCGGCGAGGGCGGCCAGCCCGGTGGCGGCCAGCGCCCGGTTGGCGGCGGCCCGGACCGCCTCCTCGGCGCCGTCCTCCGCCACTCCGGCCTGCAACTGGACGACGGCGACGGGGAGTTGTCCGGCACCGGGGCCGGCCGGGACGCCGACCACCGCGCAGTCCCGGACCAGCTCGGCGCAGTCGGCCAGCAGCACCTCCTCCAGCGGCAGGCTGTAGACCGGGCCGTCGGCGGTGTCGATGACGTCCACGGTGCGGTCCAGGTGGTGGAAGCGGCCCTCGGCGTCGCGACGGGCGACGTCGCCGGTGAGCCAGTAGCCGGCCAGCTCGAAGCTCGCGGTCAGCCGCTCGTCGTTCCAGTAGCCCGGGGTCAGCGAGGGCGAGTCCACGGCCAGCAACCCGACGGTGCCGTCCGGGAGTTCGGTTCCGTCGTGGTCCAGGACGGCGGCCCGGCGGACCACCTCCAGCGGTCGGCCGACGCAGCGGTCGTCGCGCCCGCTCTCCGGGGTGGTGACCTGGCCGAACAGCGCCATGCCCATCTCGGAGGAGCCCAGCCCGTCGACGAACTGCGAGCCGGGCAGGGCGGGTTGCTCGGCCTGCTGCCGCGGCAGCAGCCAGGGGCGGATGAGTCCGGCGGGCCGCTCGCCGAGGGTGACCAGTCGGCGGATGTGCCCGTGGTGGGCGCTGTCGCCGGTGTTGAACCAGGAGTGCACCCGGGCCGCGCCGCGCACCGGCAGCTCGCCGGTGGCCAGTTCGACGAAGGTCCGCGGGAAGGAGGCGACCATGGTCGGCTGGAAGGCCTCCATCACCGGCTCCACCACGCTGCGCCGCCAGTCGGACATCACCACGGTCGGCAGCCCGAGCAGGACGGCGGTGAGGAAGTAGCTGAGGCCGCCGGCGTGGGTGTGCGGCATCAGCGACATCAGCCGGTCGTAGGGCTCGGCGGGGAAGCGCGTCATGCGCGGCTGCTTGCCGTCCCAGAACCCGCGGTGCGCCAGCATGGTCGACTTGGGGGTGCCGGTGGTGCCGGAGGAGTGGATCAGCGCCACCACGTCCTCGGCGGCGTGCCGGTACGGGTGGTCGGCTGGCAGGTCGGCACCGGAGGCGTCGAAGGCCCGCACCTCGGCGGCCAGGGCCAGGAAGCGGGGGCGCCGCTGGGGGTCCTGGCGGTAGGCGGCGGCCAGCCGGGTGGTGTCGTCGGCGACGACCCCGACCACGCCGACGTGGTCCAGGTAGCGCACCAGCACGTCGTGCCGCAGCGCGTCGTTGACCAGCGCGGGGACGGCGCCGAGCGAGGTGAGCGCGAGGAAGTGCAGCAGCGGCTCCAGGCCCTCGCCGACCACCACGGCGACCGGCTCGCCGGGGCGCACCCCGTTGGCGTGGTACCAGGTGGCGTAGCGGTCGCGCAGGGCGACCAGGTCGAGCAGGCTGTGGCCGCGCAGCACGACCGCGCCGCGGTGATCGGTGCGGTGGGTGAAGACGAACGGGACGGACCGGTGGGGGTTCGCCGCGACCGCGTGGTCGAGGAAGTTCCCGGCCCCGAGGGCGGGTTCGGTCATCAGCCGCTCGCGGGCGGCGAGGGGCGCGATGGGGGTCTGATCGCTCATGGCGGTCTCCGGACGTGGGGTGCCGGGCGCGCGTCCTCGTGGGACGGCGCCTGGGGGTGTGGTGAGGGTGTGGTGATGGGGCCGGGGGCTCAGTCGCGGGCGAGGACCTCGGCGACCACCCGGTGACCGGAGCGGACCGCGCCCTCCATCAGGCCGAAGAACGCGGTGCTGGTCTCGGTGCCGGCCCAGTGCACCCGCCGGTGCGGCGCGGTCAGCGTCGGGCCGGTGCGGATCCAGTCGCCGGGCCCCAGCAGGGCGGCGTAACAGCCCTTGCTGTACGGCTCGTCGAGCCAGTCGGTGATGTGGACGGCGACCGGCTCGGGGAGCATCGGGAACAGCCGCCCGGCCTGCTCGACGACCTCGGCGCGCTGCCGATCGGGGGTGAGCGCGCCGAAGCGGTGGGCCTCGGCGCCGGTGACGAAGCCGGTCAGTACGCCGATCCCGGCCGCGGGCGAGTCGTCCACGGTGGACAGCAGCGGGCCCCGGGCGTTGACCGACCAGCCGGAGAGGCCGTGTTCGCGCCAGAGCGGGGACGGGTGCACCAGGTGGACCTTGATCGCGCAGCCGCGCGCGGTGCGCTCCCCGGCGCGCGGCGCCGGCAGCGCGGGTTCGAAGGAGATCGCGTCGGCGAGCAGCGGTGGCAGGGCCAGCACCGCGACGTCCGCCCGGTGGGTGCCCCGGTCGGTGTGCACCGTCACCGCCCGGTCGTCCTGGTGGACGGCCCGGACCGGCTCGCCCAGGCGCACCCGGGCGCCGAGCCGTTCGGCCAGCCGCTCGCACAACTGGTGGGCGCCGCCGTCGATCCGGTCCTGCTGGGCGCCGCCGGCGAAGGCGTTGAGGTAGCGCAGGCCGCCGCCGGAGCGCAGGTAGAAGGCCAGGTGCAGGACGGACACGTCGGCCGGGTCGGCGGCGCACATCTCGCCGAGGAAGAGCGGGAAGAAGAGCCGGGCGTCCGGGTGGGTGAGGTGCTGCTCGGCCCACTCGGCGGCGGTCAGGGCGTCCAGCCGCTCGGCGTCGGGGGTGAGCCAGGGGGCCTCCGGCCGTACCGTGTCGGTGAGTTCGGCCAGCCGCTCGAAGAGGTCGCCGAGGGCGACGGCGTTCAGCGGGGGGAACCGGCCGTCCAGGGTGGCGGGTTCGGCGCTACCTCGGGAGTCGGGGACGGCCTCGGCGTCCGGGGTGGCACCGGTGTCCGGGGTGGCGTCCGGGGTGTCTCCGGCGTCCGGGGTGGCATCGGCTCCCGGCGAATCATCGGTGAGGGCGAAGCGGCTGGCGCCGAGCATCGTGGTGGGGGTGGTCTTGAGCCCCAAGCCAGCTGCCAGGGCGAGCAGTTCGGTGTGCCGGTCGCCGAGGTAGGCGGCGCCGGCGTCGACCAGGACGCCGGGGGCGGCCTCGATGCCGTGGGTGCGTCCGCCGACCCGGTCCCGGGCCTCCAGCACGGTGACGGCGTACCCGTGGGCGGCCAGTCCGGTCGCCGCGGTGAGCCCGGCCAGGCCGGCGCCGACCACGACGGCGCTGGGTCTGTGGTCCTCGGTCATGCGGCGGCCGCGATGCGCTGGGCGAGGCCGGCCGGGGTGGGCGCGAGCAGGAAGTCGTCGAAGGTCAGCTCGACGCCGTGGGCGCGGGCCACGGCGCTCAGCACCCGGGTGGCGACCAGGGAATCGCCGCCCAGGTCGAAGAAGTCGGACTCGGCGGTGACGTCCTCCCGTTCCAGCACGCGCCGGAAGACGGCCACCAGGGCCCGGGTGTCGGCGGGGGTGGTGAGGTCGGTGCTCATGGGGAGGTCTCCTTCGACCTGTCGGGGGAGCCCGCGTAGCGCAGGTGGCAGCCGGTCCGGTCGACCTTGCCGCTCGGGGTGTGCACCAGGGCGGGCACCAGGGTGATCCGGCCCGGCACGAGGTGGCCGGGGACGCTCGCCCGCAGGTGGCGCAGCAGTTCGCGGTCCAGCTCGTCGGTGGCGGCGTACGGGCGGGCCACCACGTACGCGACCAGGGTGGTGCGGCCGGCCGTGGTGACGCCGGTGACGGCGGCGGCGGAGACGTCCGGGTGGCCGGTGAGGTGCGCCTCCACCTCGGCCGGGTCCACCCGGATGCCGCGGACCTTCAACTCGCCGTCCAGCCGGCCCCGGTGGCTGAGCAGCCCGTCCGGGTCGCGGCTCATCCGGTCGCCGGTGCGGAAGAAGCGTTCGCCGTCCAGGGTGGTGAACCGCGCCGCGGTGGCCTCGGGCAGGCCGAGGTAGCCGAGCGCGAGCGACGGCCCGCCGATCAGCAACTCGCCCTGCTCGTCGAGGCGTTCGACGATGTGCGGCAGGGCGCGGCCGATCGGCGCGCGGGCGGTGCCGTCCCAGCCGCGCCCGGGCGCCAGCGGACCGGCGAGGTCCACGGCATGGGTGATCTGGGTGGTCTCGGTGCAGCCGTAGGTGTTCAGCAGCCGGATCCCGCCGGTCGGCAGCCGGGCCCAGTCGGCCAGTCGGGCGGGGGCGGCGGCCTCCCCGCCGATCACCAGCAGGCGCAGGCAGGTGGGCAGCCGGTCGCCGGAGTCGACCAGGTGGTGGACCAGTTCGTGCCAGAAGGCGGTGGGCAGGTCCAGTACGGTGATCCGCTCGCGTTCGATCAGCCGCAGGAACCGGGGGAAGGAGCCGCTGTGCGCGTCCCGGTCGATGACCAGGGTCGCGCCGGTGGTGAGGGTCGGGAGGATCTCCTCGAAGCAGGTGTCCCAGTTGAGCGAGGCGAACTGGAGCACCCGGTCCTCGGGGGTGAGCCGGAACAGCGCGCCCAGGGCGTGGGCGGTGGCCGCGACGGCCCGGCGGGGTGTCAGGACGGGTTTCGGCTGCCCGGTCGAACCCGACGTGAAGAGAATGTAGGCCGGTTGTTCCGGGTCGGCCCCGGGCGGGTGCGCCGGGGGTCTTCCCGGGGGGTCCCCGGAGTTTTTCGATGGTTCGGGTAACTCCACTAATCGGATTGCGAGTTCGAGGTGGTCGGTGGAGTCGGCGGACACCGCCGTACGGCACCGCGCGGCCGCCGCCATGGCGTGTCGGCGGGCCGCCGGGAATGCCGGATCGACGGGACAATAGGTGCCTCCGGCGGTCAGCACGCCGAGAAGTGCGACCACCGTTTCCGGTGCGTGGACGGCCGGCACGGCGACCGTGCCGGGATCCGGGCCCAGGCGGGTGGCCAGGGCGTTCGCCGCCTCCTGGAGGCGGCCGTAGGTCAGGGCGTGTCCGTGGTGGACGATCGCCGGACGGCGGGGATTTCGACGTGCGATATCACTGAACACGTCAAGTAGGTCGGGGGCGACCTGGAGAGTACCGTGATTATTTGACATGCCCGCCCCAAATGCGCTGAGAACTGCTCATCCGTGCTCGGCGAACGGCGACTCTACCTTCGAACATGCGTGGCGACAATGGATGTTGAGGGTGTTCTTCCAAGGCCCCGTGGCGGAACTGTGAACCGCCCCCGACCGGTCCGTTCGTTCGAGCAGGGACGGTCTCGGCGAACGGATCTGACATGTCCTCAACTCGCGGCGGAGCCCCAGGTTCCGACGGATCCGCGCGCACCCCTTGCCGACCGCGCGCCCGTTCGCTTGACTACCGGTCGGAACGGAGGGCGGGACACCTGGGCGCGGGCGTGCCGCAGCTCCTCGGTGAGGCCCGGCTGCCGCTCGGCGATGAAGGCTGACCTAAAGTCGGTGCCATGACTGAACCCACCGCTGAACTCCGTCACTTCGACAGCGGCGACGGCCGTCTCGCCTACCTCGTCGCCGGATCCGGCTCGCCGCTGGTGCTGCTGCACGCCGGGATGCTGGACCACCGGATGTTCGCCGACCAGCTCCCCGCCCTCACCGCCGCCGGCCATCGGGTGATCGCCCTGGACGCCCGCGGCCACGGCGCCTCCGACAACGCGAGCCGGCCCTTCCGCTTCGCCGACGACGTGGCCGGCCTGCTGCGCCACCTCGGGCTCGGCCCGGTGCCGGTGGCAGGGGTCTCCTTGGGCGGCACCATCGCCCTCGACCTGGCGCTCGAACACCCCGAGCTGGTCGGCGCCCTGGTGATCAGCGGGAACGGCACCAGCGAGCCCGAGTTCCAGGACCCGTGGCTCGGCGAACTCCGGGACGCCTGCGTGAAGGCCCTGGGCGACCAGGAGGCCTGGGTGCACGCCTTCACCCACCTCGCGGCCGGGCCGCGGCGCACCCTCGACCAGGTCGACGCCGAGGTGGTGCGCCGACTCAAGGAGATGACCCGGCAGACCGCCGCCAAGCACACCCCGGACGAGCCGCAGCACACCGTCCCGGTGACCGGCACCTGGCAGCGGGTCGCGGGCATCACCGTCCCGCTGCTGGCGATCAACGGCGGCCTCGACTCGGTCGACCACATCGGCATGGCCGAACGGATCGCCGCCACCGTCGCCGACGGCCGCGCGGTGACCGTCGAGGGCACCGGGCACTACCCGAACATGGAACGCCCCGAGGAGTTCAACGCCCACCTGCTCGGCTTCCTGGGCTCGCTGCCCACCCGCTGATCAGTGCGGATCGCCCGCGATCCGGCCCGCCAGAGCCCTTGCGGTGGGCGGCAGTTCGCGCAGCCGCAGGGCCAGCAGCGGCAGCGCCAGGCCCAGGTACACCCAGCTGAGGACCAGCCGGGAGGACTCGCCGGGCAGCGCGAACTGGGCGGCGAACAGCACCAGCAGCAGGGCGGCCTTCCAGGGGAGGAAGCGGAGGTCCAGGAGCAGGACGACGGCCAGGACGGTCTGGGCGGTGGTCAGCAGCACCTCGTCCACCTGGCGTTCGACCAGGGGGAGCGAGGCGGGGCCGCCGCCCAGCAGGTGGGCGAGCGGGAGGCAGCCGATCAGCAGGGTCCACTGGTTGACCTTGCTGGAGAGCAGCGCGCCCAGGCCGTCGTCGCCGCGCAGCCGCCAGGCGAAGACCACCGCGACGATCAGCTCGGGGGCCTCGGAGGCGAGCGGGGCCAGCCACTGCACCAGCAGGAAGCGGTCGATGCCGAGCGAGGAGCCGGCGTCGACCAGCGCGGTGGCGAAGGGCTCGGCGCAGGTGAAGACCACGGCCGCGGCCGCGACGAACACCAGGACGGTGACGGCCTGCCGGCGCCGGGCCGGCAGCAGCGCCAACCGGGCTGGGACGCCCACCAGTTCCTCCTCGTCGGTCTCGCTGCAGCGGCTGATCCGGAACAGGTAGTAGGCGTACCAGGCGATCAGCACCACCGAGAGCACCCAGGAGATCCGCCGGGTCGCCGGCATCACGAAGGCCACCAGGGCGGCGACGCCCAGGAACGCGGTGTCGATCCGGCGGTGCTCGCGCAGCACGATCCCCGGGGCGGGCCCGGGGCGGGGCTGGGAGCGCGGCGCGCCGGTGGTGGCGGAGTTCCCCCGTACGGCGGCGGGCGCGCGGTTCGGCCCGACCGCCGGGAATCCATGCGGTAGTGCCCGGGTGTCGGCGGGGTGACGACCGGGGTCGCCCGTACTGTTCCGGCGGGGGGTCTTTCGTCCCGTGGGCGGAGGGCTTGTGGCCTCTGGCGGCGAGCCGCCGACGGGGGCAGGGTGGGAGCGGACGGGGCGTCAGGGCGCACCGGCCCCGACGCCGAACCAGTGGAGGAACGCACATGACGTCAACCGTGGTGGCCGGGGTCGACGGCTCACCGGAGAGCACCGCCGCCGCCCAGTGGGCCGCCGAGGAGGCGCAGCGCCGCGGGGCCTCGCTGCGGCTGGTGCACGCCTGGCCGTGGCTGACCGACGGGGTGTCCTCCTTCGCCGAGCCCGACGACCTGCCCGCCGCCGCCCAGCGCACCCTGGTCGAGGCCGCCGACGGCATCCGCGCGCGCCACCCCGAACTGGCCGTGGCCACCGACGCGGTGCTGGACGCCCCGGTGGACGGACTGGTGGCCGCCGCCGCGGACGCCGACCTGCTGGTGCTCGGCTCGCGCGGGCGCGGCGGCTTCACCGGGCTGCTGCTGGGCTCGGTCAGCATGGCGGTCGCCGGGCGCAGCGGCGCGCCGGTGGTCGTGGTGCGGGAGACCGGCTCCGCGGGTTCCAGCGAGGTGGTGGTCGGCGTCGACGCGCACGCCCCCGAGGAGGAGGTGCTCGCCTTCGCCTTCCGGGCGGCGGCCCTGCGCGGCGCTCCGCTCCGGGCCGTGCACGGCTGGGACCTGCCGCCGCTGTTCGGCTACGCGGGCGGGGCCGTCCCGGCGGGCGAGGTCGAGCAGTTGGAGGCCCTGGAGGCGAAGCTGTTGTCGCTCGCCCTGGCCGGGCAGCGCGAGCAGCACCCGGCCGTCGAGGTGCTCGAGGACGTCCGGCTGGGCGCCGCGCGCGGCCTGGTGGAGACCTCCGCCGGCGCCGCGCTGGTGGTGGTGGGCCGGCGCCGCCGCCCGAACGAGCTCGGCCCCCGGCTCGGCCGGGTCGCCCACGCGGCGCTGCACCACGCCGAGGCACCGGTGGCGGTCGTCCCGCACGGCTGACGTACGGCCTGCCGGTCGAACGCGACGGCCCGGCGGCGCGGAACCGGTGACGTTCCGCGCCGCCGGGCCGTCGCGCTCAGCGCGGGCGCTCGCCCGGCGGCAGGACCCTGGCGGCCAGGCGCAGCGGCGGGCTGTGCCGGAAGGTGAGGGTGAAGCCCACCCATTGGCCGCTCGTCAGCGGGGGCGGGGCGGCGATCATCAGATCGGAGTCCTCCGGGGACATCGCCAGTTCGCCGCGGCCGGGGACGGGCAGGCCGGAGACCGGCTCCCAGCGGCCGGCCGAGCCCTGGTGCAGATGCCGCTTGAGGGTGATCGGGCCGCCGAACTCCCAGCTGGCGCCGGTCAGTTCGTCGGGTACGTCGCCCGGGTTGCGGATCGTGAAGAAGGCCGAGGTGGCCGAGCTCGCGCCCGCCATGGGCAGCAGCACCCAGCCGGCGTCGGCCTCCACCGGGCGGGGGCGGCCGGCGCCGCCGACCGCCGTCCAGCCGGTCAGCAGGGCCAGCGCGAGCGCCGCCGCGCCGACCGGCGGGCCGACCACCTTGAACCGGTCGATCGTCCTCATCGCCGGCCCCCGTTCCGCTGCCCGCGCCCCGGCTCCCAGGTGCGCAGCCGCAGGCTGTTGCCCACCACCAGCAGCGAACTGAGCGACATCGCCACCGCCGCCAGCATCGGGTTCAGCAGCCCGACGGCCGCCAGCGGGATCAGCACCAGGTTGTAGCCGAAGGCCCACAACAGGTTGGCCCGGATGGTGGCCAGGGTCTGCCGGGCCAGCCGCACCGCGTCCACCACCGCCTCGATCTCGCCGCGCACCAGGGTCAGCCCGGCCGCGCCGATCGCGGCGTCACTGCCGGAGGCCAGTGCCACCCCGAGGTCGGCCGAGGCCAGCGCGACCGCGTCGTTGACACCGTCGCCGACCACCGCCACCGTCCGTCCGGCGGCGCGCAGTTCGGCCACCACCTCGGCCTTGCGCTCCGGCGAGGCCGAGGCGTGCACCCGCCGGATGCCCAGCTCGCCGGCCACCGCCTCGGCCGCGCCCGGGCCGTCACCGGTCAGCAGCACGGTCTCCAGACCCATCCCGCGCAGCCGGTGCAGTGCCCGCCAACTGCCGGAGCGCAGCGTGTCGCCGACCGCCAGCACGGCCGCGGCCCGCCCGTCCAGCTCCACCAGTACGGCGGTACGGCCCGCCGCCCCGGCCGCCGCCACCGCCGCGGCGAGCTCCGGGGGCAGCTCGGCGCCGTCCGGGCGGACGGCCCGGACCGCCAGGCCCCCGACGGTGCCGGACACCCCGAGGCCGGTCGCGGCCGCGAAGCCCGCCACCGGCGGCAGGGGCCCGCAGCGCTCCCGGGCGGCCGCCGCCACGGCCCGTCCGATCGGGTGCTCCGAACGGTGCTCGACCGCGCCCACCAGCCGCAGCACCTCCTGCTCCGAGCACTCCCCGGTGACCGTCACCGCCGTCAGCTCCATCCGGCCGGTGGTCAGCGTGCCGGTCTTGTCCACCACCACGGTGTCCACCCGGCGCAGGCTCTCCAGCACCTCCGGGCCGCGCACCAGCACACCCAGTTCGGCGCCCCGGCCGGTCGCCGCCAGCAGCGCCGTCGGGGTGGCCAGGCCCAGCGCGCACGGGCAGGCCACCACCAGCACGGCCACCGCCGCCGTCACCGCCGCCTGCGGGGCGGCGCCCGCGCCCAGCCAGAAGCCCAGCACGCACACCGCGACCGTCAGCACACAGGGCACGAACACCCCGGCCACCGCGTCCGCCAGCCGCTGCGCCCGGGCCTTGCCGGCCTGGGCGTCGGCCACCAGCGCGGTGATCCGGGCCAGTTGGGTGTCCGCGCCGACGGCCGTGGCCCGTACCACCAGCGCGCCGCCGACGTTCACCGTCGCGCCCGCCACCTGGTCCCCGGGGCCGACCTCCACCGGCACGCTCTCCCCGGTCAGCAGGCTCAGGTCCAGCGCCGAACCGCCGTCGACCACCACCCCGTCGGTGGCCACCCGCTCACCCGGGCGCACCACGAACTCCTGCCCCGGCAGCAGGAGTTCGATCGGCATCAGATGCTCCTCGCCGTCCTCCGCCCGGACGCACACCTGCTTGGCGCCCAGCTCGGCCAGCGCCCGCAGCGCGGACCCGCTGCGCCGGCGCACCCGGCCCTCCAGCAGCCGCCCGGCCAGTACGAACAGCGGCACGCCGACCGCCGCCTCCAGGTACACGTGCGCCGCGCCGCCGCCGTCGGCGGTCAGTGAGAACGGCATCCGCATGCCCAACTGCCCGGCCCCGCCCAGGAACAGCGCGTACGCCGACCAGCCGAAGGAGGCGACGACACCCAGGCCGACCAGGGTGTCCATGGTCGCCGCGGCATGCCGCAGCCCCTGCAGCGCCCGCCGGTGGAAGCCCGCCGAACCCCAGGTCACCACCGGCACGGCCAGCCCGAAACAGACCCACTGCCAGGCGGTGAACTGCAGCGCCGGCACCATCGACAGGGCCAGCACCGGGACGGCCAGCAGGGCGGTCACCGGCAGCCGCCACCGTTCGTCCGGCTCCTCGGCGGCGATCCCGGCCAGCACCCCGGCGGGCGCCGGCTCGGCGGTGTAACCGGCCCGCTCCACGGCCGCGACCAGCTCCGCGACGGACACCCCGGCCGGGTGCAGCACCCGGGCCCGGCCGGTGGCCAGGTTCACCCCGGCCGTCACCCCGTCGATCCGGCCCAGCCGCTTCTCCACCCGGCCCACGCACGCGGCACAGGTCATCCCGCCGACCGTCAGATCGGTGGACACCAGCTCCCCGGCCTCCGCGCCGACGGCCGGGCTCATCGCATCCCGCCCATGTCGTGCCCACCCGTCCCGGGCGAAGCCCCGCCACCCCGGCCAGGCGTCAGCCCCGGCGCCACCGGCCCCACCTGCCTCCCCACCTCGTACGCCACCACGAACACCACCACCAGCAGCAGGACGAACCCCACCAGCACACTCAACGGCCGGACACCCGGCGACTTCGCACTCACGCCCCACCAGTCGGACGGCCGGAACGATTGGTTCCCCAACTCTCCGGATTCCCCGGAGCCGATGTGCCGGTGCGCCGGGGCGGGCTGGATCACGGTGGTTGACGTGTCGGTGCGGCCCCGTACGATCGATTCGTGTGCCGAAGACCGGCACAGGGGTATCAACACCATCTGGGGGGATGACCATGAAGCGGACGAGCACGCGCGCACTGGCCGTGGCGGCCGGGGTGCTGGGGGTGTCGGTGGCACTGCTCGGGACGGCGTCGGCGCAGCCGACCGACGGGCCCGGCCCGGACGCGCCGATCGGCGGGCCGGGGACGGGCCGGATCCTGCCGCCGGCGTCGGACGAGGACACCATGTTCTCGATCCCGGACTGGATCGGGAACGGCGGCGCGGTGACGGCCTCGGCGATCGAGACGCTGCCGATCTCCGTCACCGTCGGCTGCCAGGGCGGCGGTTCGGTGCAGGTGCACGTCGGCGGCCTGGCCCCGGCCGACTTCACCGTGCAGTGCCCGGTGGACGCCGTCGGCGTCGGCTCCGTGGAGATCCCCGCCCGCCCGGGCCGGGACTTCCAGTTCACCGTGCACACCTCGGACCCGTCGATCCACTGGGGCATCAACGCCCTTCAGATCAGGCGCTGATCCAGAGTCTGATCCAGAGCCTGATCCGGGCCCTGATCCGGGGCCGGATCAGGGCCGAACGCTCCGTGGGCCGGTCACGGCGGCGCCCAACGCGCCGACCCGGCCGCGCAGTTCACGGTCGGCGGTGACGACCAGGCAGGCCCGCGCCGGATCCTCGGCGCGGGCCTCGCGGACCAGCTCGACGATCCGGTCGTCCCCGCTGCCGCTCGCCGACACCACCCGTACCTCGGGCAGCCCGCTCACGCCCCGGGCCGCGCCCTCGACCACCAGCACCACCTCCAGCGGCCCGGGGCGCTCCGGCACGCCGTGGGCGGCGACGGCGACCAGCGCGTCCCGCAGCCGCTCGGCGGCTCCCCGCCGATCGCGCCACCAGCCGTCCGGCACCGAGCCGACCACGTTCGCGCCGTCCACCACCAGCAGCGGCGGTCCGCTCTGCTCCAAGGGCTCCAAGGACTCCATGGCGGCCAAGCCTGCCATGCCGAGGCACTCACCCGGGCCCGCCGGGTGGAGCGGGTACGCCTGGACGGGGCTCGGCAACTGCCGCTCGCCGGGTACGGCAGCACCGCCCGAAGCCGGCCCGAGGCGCTCACCCGAACCGGCGACACAGGCGGCGCGCCCCCGGGAGCCTGGCCGCCGGGCGGGTGCCGGGAGGGTACGCAACGGGCTCATGGAGACCCGCATCGACGAGATCGCCGACCGCGTCTACCGGATCTCGACCCACGTCCCGGAGATCGCCCCGCCCGCCGGATTCACCTTCAACCAGTTCCTGGTCGACGCCGAGGAGCCGCTGATCTTCCACACCGGGATGCGGCAGCTGTTCCCGGCCGTGTCGGAGGCGATCGGCCGGGTGCTGCCGCTGGAGCGGCTGCGCTGGGTGACCTTCGGGCACGTCGAGGCGGACGAGTGCGGGGCGATGAACGAGTTCCTGGCGGCGGCGCCGCACGCCGAGGTGGCGCACAACACCCTGGGCTGCCTGGTCTCGTTGAACGACCTCGCCGACCGCCCGCCGGTGCCGATGGACGACGGCGAGGTGCTGGACCTCGGTGGGCGGCAGGTGCGCCGCAAGCTGCGCAACATCAACACCCCGCACGTGCCGCACGGCTGGGAGGCCCGGGTGCTGTTCGAGGAGGAGACCCGGACCCTGTTCTGCGGCGACCTCTTCACCCACCTCGGCGACGGCCCGGCCGTGACCGGCGCCGACCTGGTCGAAGCGGCCCTGGAGTCCGAGCGGCTGTTCCGCCAGACCTCCTGCCTGACCGCCGCCACCACCGCACTGCGCGCCCTGGCCGAGCTGCGCCCGCACACCCTGGCGGTGATGCACGGTTCGTCCTTCCGGGGCGACGGCGCAGCCGCCCTGAACGCCCTGGCGGACGCGATGGAGGAGCGGTTCGGCCCGGAGTCGGAGTTCGTCGGGGCGCCGAGCGTGCTGGCGGACCCGCATCCGTAGGACCGAGCGGGCGTCAGGTGAGGGTGATCCGGATGCCGACGGTGCCGCGCTCGCCGCGCCGCAGCCGGCTGCCGAGCAGGGTGAGCACGCCGAGCAGGCCGTACTTCTGACGGAGCAGGGTGCGGTAGGCGCCGGTGCGCTCGGGGGAGAGGAGCTCGGCGGTGGCCGGGTACTGCTCGCCGGTCGGTCGGCCCTTGACGTCGCAGGGGCCGACCAGGACGTCGGCGCGGTTGCGGATCCGCTTGACCTTCCAGGAGTCCGCGACGGTCCAGATGCCGAGGGCCTCGCCGTCGCGGACCACCCACACCGGGGTCGGCACCGGGGTGCCGTCCTTCTTGTAGGTGGTGACGAGCAGGTAGCTGCCGGAGGAGAGGCCGACGATCCGGGCGAGCCGGTCCGAGGCGGCGGGGTCGGGCGTGGTCATGGCCGAAGTCTAGGGCTTGTCCAGGGCGAGGCCCGTCACTGCCGACGGCCGGGGCGGGAACCGTGCAGCAGGGCGCGGGCCCGGCGGGTGAGCCGGCGGGGGCTGCGGCCGCCGACGCCGGTGGCGCCGATGCGGGTGGCGCCGGTGTCGGTCGGGCCGTCGGTGGGTGTGGCGGGCGCGGTGGCGGCCGGGCGGGCGGTGGACGGTACGGCGCGGCGGCGGGCGGCGGTGCGGGCGGTGCCCCAGACGGCGAGGGCGGTGGCGAGCACGGCGCCGGTCCACAGGGCGGGGGCCAGGCCGGAACCGTCGCCGTCGAGGGCGGGCGGGCGGGACCACGGCGGCAGCTCGGCGTCGGCCTGCGGGGCCCCGCCGCTCGGCGAGGTGCCGGAGCCGCCCGGGCTGCCGGCGCCGCCCGTGGCGCCCGTGGCGCCCTTCGGGGCGCCGAGGTCGTCGACCAGCTGCCCGACCGGCTGGACCTTGCCGGCGGCCGCGAAGCCCCAGTCGAGCAGGCTGGCGGCCTCGTCGTAGACCTTGCCCTGGGCCTCGGGGTGCATCACCGTCACCAGCAGGGTGCGGCCGCCGCGTTCGGCGGCGCCGGTGAAGGTGGCGCCCGCGTTGGTGGTGTAGCCGTTCTTGACGCCGATCAGGCCCGGGTACTTGCCGAGCAGCCGGTCGGTGTTGGCGATGTCGAAGGCGGTGCGCTGCCCGGTGGTCTTGTCCAGGCCGCCGGGGAAGCGCGCGGTGCGGGTGCCGCAGTAGGAGCGGAAGTCGGCGTTGCGCAGCCCGGCGCGGGCGAACAGGGTGAGGTCGTAGGCGGAGGAGACCTGGCCGTCCATGTCGTAGCCGTCGGGGGAGATCACCTTGGTGTCCTTGGCCTGGAGCGACTGGGCGCGGGCCTGCATCTCGCCGACGGTCTGCTCGACGCCGCCGTTCATGGCGGCCAGGACGTGCACGGCGTCGTTGCCGGAGCTGAGGAAGACGCCCCGCCAGAGGTCCTCGACCCGGTAGGGGAGGTTCTCCTTGACGCCGACCAGGCTGCTGCCGACGCCGAGGTTGGCGAGGTCGGCGGGGGTGACCTGGTGTTCCGCGGCGCGGTCGAACTTGGGCAGCACGGTGTCCGCGAACAGCATCTTGAGGGTGCTGGCCGGCGGCAGCGGCTGGTGGGCGTCGCGGGCGGCGAGCACCTCGCCGGTGCCGGCGTCGGCGACCAGCCAGGAGCGGCCGGTCAGTTCGGCGGGCAGGGCGGGCGCCCCGGCCAGCGGCGCGACCTGGACGGCCGGGCGGCCCAGCCGCTCCCCGCCGACGGCGGAGGTGGAGTCCTGGGCGAGGGCCGCCGGGGCGCCGGCGGCGAGCACCAGGGCGGAGGCGGCGGAGGCGGCCGCGACCCGGGCGACGGACGGTGGCTTCTGCACATGCTTTGGCTGCACACGGCGAACGTACCGGCGGTGCCGCCGGGCCGCCGTGCCTGCTGCTCCGTCCGGATCCACCCGGCCGGTGGGGCGGCCGGCGCCCGGGCGCGACTTTGGTGGTCCGGGGTCGCACCGAAAGTCGGTTGGGCGGGCGGCCGGGGGTTCCTAGGCTCGGGGGTATGAAGACCATGCTCGGCTACCTCGGTTTCGTGCTGATCCTGGGCGGCGGCTCCGGCCTGCTGGCCGACCGGCTCGGGGGCTTCCGGCTGTTCGGCTTCGTCCGCTTCCTGGTGCCGGACGGCCATGAGACCGCCGGGTACGCCGCGCTGCTGGTGCTCGGCGTCCTGCTGGCGATCCCGTCCGCCCGCCGGGGCTGACCGGGAACGGCGGCGCCGGGGATCAGGCGCCGGCCCGGGCCGCGACCCCGTCGAGCAGCACCGCCAGCCCGCTGCGGAAGGCCTCCCGCCCGCTCTCCTCGGGGGGGCCGCCGGCGGTGCTCTGCAGCGCGGTGAGCAGCGGGTAGCGCTGGGGGAAGTCCGGTGCCAGCTCGGCGAGTCGGGCGGAGCGGGTGGTCCACCACTCCTCGTCCGCGACGCCGGTGGCGGCGGCCGCGCCGCGGGCGTCGGCGGTGGTGGCGGCCGTGCCGCGGACGAACTGCCAGAGCGCGGCGACCGCGCCGCGGAGCCGTCCCGGGGCGAGTGCGGCCGGCTGCAGGACGGTCAACAGGTGCTCCATCGCGGCGAGTTCGGCCGGTCCGAGGACGGGTCGGGCCTGCGAGACCTGGAGCACCCAGGGGTGGCGCAGGTAGCAGTCGTACAACTCCTCGGCCCAGGCGGTGACGGCGGCCCGCCAGCCGTCGGTCGGAGGTGGCCCGGCGGGGAGTTCGGCGAGCACCCGGTCGTGCATCAGGTCGAGCAGTTCGGCCTTGCCCGGCACATAGGTGTAGAGCGCCATCGCGGTGCGGCCGAGTCGTTCGCCCACGGCGCGCATGGACAGGGCGGCCATCCCCTCGGCGTCGGCCACCGCGATTCCGGCGGACACGATCGCGTCCACACTCAGGCCCGGTTTCGGGCCACTGCGCCCGGTGCGCGGTTCATCGGGCCGACCCCACAGCAGGGCGAGCGAGCGGTGGGCGTCTCCCTGCCCGGCGTAGACGGTCATCCAGGCATCTCCTTATGGCGTAAAGTATCCTCGCGACAGCAACTCTTTATGCCGTAAGTTATCAGGTTCACGCATCGAAGGGGTTTCGCGATGACACTGCCCGTCACCTTCGTCGAGGTCGTAGCGGTGGAGCGGATCACGCCGCGCACCGCCCGGATCGTCTTCGAGGCGGAGGCCCTGGCCGACGCCGTGGGCGACACGCCCGACCAGCAGCTCAAGCTCTGCTTCCCGCGCCCCGGACAGCGCGAGCCGCTGCTGCCCGCCGGGCAGGACGACCCGATGGGCTGGTACCAGGCCTACCTGGCGATCCCCGAGGCCGAGCGCCCGGTGCTGCGCAGCTTCACCCTGCGCCGCCGGCACCCCGGCACCCGGCGGATCGAGGTCGACTTCGTGCTGCACGGCGACACCGGCCCGGCCGCCTCCTGGGCGCTGCGCGCCGCGCCGGGGGACCGGCTCGGCCTGGTCGGCCCCTCCGCGCTGTACGCCCCGCCGGTGCCGCTCACCGAGGCCGCGACGGCGGCCGACTGGGTGCTGCTGGCCGGCGACGAGACCGCGCTGCCGGCCATGGCGACCCTGCTGGAGGCGCTGCCCGCCGGGGTGCGGGCGTACGCCTGGATCGAGGTGGCGGACCAGGCGGAGCGTCAGGAGCTGCCGACCCGGGCCGACCTGGCGGTGGAGTGGCTGTACCGCGACGGCGCGGCCCCGGGCGCCCTGCTGACCGGGGCGTTCCGGGACGGCGCACTGCCGGGCGGACAGCCCTTCGTCTGGCTGGCCGGGGAGGCGGGGGCGGTCCGGGCGGTGCGCCGGTGCCTGGTCGAGGAGGAGGGGGTGCCGAAGGAGTCCATCGACTTCACCGGGTACTGGCGCCACCGGCTGACCCAGGACGACGCCCCGACGGAGGAGGACCTGGCGGACGCCCGGGAGCGGCTGGCGGCCTCCTCCTGAACCGGCGCCCCGTTGAACCGGCGCCCGTTGAACCGGCGCCCCCTGAGCCGGCAGCCGTGAACCGGCGCCCCTGAACCGGCGCCCCTGAAGCGGCTTTCCCGAGCCGGCGTTCCGGAAAGCGGTCGGGGAGCGGATGAACTCCCCGGCCGCCCGGTGCGTGTGGTGGGCCGGTTGCTGTTTCGATCGCGATCGACGAGGGAAGGAAGGGTCGCGATGTCGACAAGTTGGCAGCAGGTGGCGGTGTTCCGCCTGTGGCCAGTGTTCGCCACCGGAAATTTTTGCAGGTGGATCGGTCAGTTCTCACCGTTCTCTGACCGGCTCTGATCGGTGAAAAAGGGGCGGACTCGGCCGGATTTATACTGTGTATTTTACTTTCCGATGGTCATTTTTACTTTCTGATGGGGTTTTGACCCCTTGTCGTGGTCGTGGCGGATGCGCTGGAATGCGTCCGCTGTCGGGACGCGCGGTCCGGAGCAACCAAGCGTCCCATCAGGATCCCGGTACGCTCGGCCGTGCAACCTGACGTCGCATCAGACGAAAGGATGTCCATTGATCGGCTGGCGCAAGACCCAGCTAGCAGCCGCCGTCACCGTCACCGCCGCGTCCATGGTCCTGAGCCTCGGGACCATCGCGAGCGCAGCCCCGACCCAGGATCCGCAGAACGCCCAGGCGGCGTCCTCGGACGGGTCTCCGGCACCGGTGATCGTGATCCTGAAGGACCAGATAGCGGACGCCCCGGCCGACCACGGTCACCTGGGCGCCCGTCAGCAGAAGACCGCCAGCGCGCAGAAGCCGCTGCTGGACAAGGTCAAGGCCAGCGGCGGCACCGACGTCAAGAGCTTCGTGGTCGGCAACGCCTTCTCCGCCACGGTCAGCCCGGCCGAGCGCGCGTCGCTGCAGGCCGACCCGGCGGTCGCCGCCGTGGTCGCGGACACCCAGGTGCAGGTCGCCCCGGTCGCCGGCACCACGGCGAAGAAGGCGGACGCCACGGCTGCGACGTCCGGCAAGTCCGCGGACGCCTCGAAGGCCGTTACGGGCAGCAACGGCCAGGCTCAGGAGAACGCGACCAACACGGTCTGCCCCTCCGACCCGTCCAAGCCGCTGCTGGAGCCCGAGGGCCTCTACTCGGTCCACGCCTACAGCGGCAACGGCAAGCCCGGCGTCGAGAACCTGGCCACCGGCAAGGGCGTCAAGGTCGCCTACATCGCCGACGCGCTCGACCCGAACAACCCGGACTTCATCCGGGCCGACGGTTCGCACGCCGTGGTCGACTACCAGGACTTCTCGGGTGAGGGCTGGAACACGCCGAGCGGTGGCGCCGAGGCCTTCGGCGACGCCTCGGCGGTCATCGCCCAGGGCCGTCAGACCTACGACGTCTCGCAGTGGGTCAACGCCTCGCACCCGCTGCCGGCCGGCTGCAACATCCAGATCCGCGGCCTCGCCCCGGACGCCGACCTGGTCGCCCTGAAGGCCGGCGGCGAGATGATGTCCAACTCGTCGATCCTGCAGTCCATCGACTACGCGGTGCGGGTCGCCCACGTGGACGTGCTGAACGAGTCCTTCGGCGGCAACGTCACCCCGGACAGCGGCGCCCACGACACCATCGCGCTCTTCAACGAGCAGGCCGTCAAGGCCGGTGTCACGGTCTCCGTCTCCACCGGTGACGCGGGCCTCAGCGGCACCATCGGCACCCCGGCCACCGACCCGTACGTGATCTCGGTCGGCGCGTCGACGGACAACCAGAACTACCAGCAGACCGGTTACGCGGCCTCCAAGTTCTCCAACGGGACCTGGAACGACAGCCGGATCTCCGCGCTCTCCTCGGGTGGCTTCACCCAGGCCGGCCGGACCCTCGACCTGGTCGCGCCGGGCGAGTCGGACTGGGCGCTGTGCACCGCCGACACCTCCAAGTTCGCGGACTGCACCAACTTCAACGGCAAGCCCACGAACATCCAGTCGTTCGGTGGCACCAGCCAGGCCGCCCCGTTCGTCACCGGCGCCGCGGCCCTGGTCATCCAGGCCTACCGCGACACCCACGGCGGCGACTCGCCGTCCCCGGCGCTGGTGAAGAAGTTCATCACCGGCACCGCCACCGACCTCGGCGTCCCCGCCGAGGAGCAGGGCGCCGGTCTGCTGAACGTCCGGGCCGCCGTCGAGGCCGCCCGCGGCTACGACGACGGCGACGGCACCGACGGTGCCCGCACCGTCGTGGTGAACACCGGCCAGGTGAGCATCCAGGGTGCCCCCGGTTCGACCCACACCACCGACGTCTCCGTCACCAACACCAGTGACGAGCCCCAGTCGGTGAGCGCCACCACCCGCAGCTTCGTGCCGCAGGCGAACAACCAGCAGACCGTCAAGCTGGACTCGTCCGCGACCGACACCTTCAAGTACGCCACCAACGGTGCCACCTGGGTGCAGAAGCAGGTCAAGTTCACCGTTCCGGCCGGTGCCGACCGCCTCGCGGCGTCGATCGCCTGGCACGGCGGCCCGAACCCGGTGACCAACGGCCCCGTGGTCCGCATGACGCTGCTCGACCCGTCGGGCCGCTTCGAGACCAACACCCGTCCGCAGGGCGGCGCCACCCCGGCCAACTACGGCCTGGTCGACGTCCCGCACCCGACGGCCGGCGAGTGGACCGCGGTCCTCTACACCCCGGCGGGCAAGGCCGGTTACACCGGTGACGTCCAGCTCGGCACCTCCACCCAGCGCGCGGTTCCGGCCGGCGCGGTGAGCCCGAACACCACCGACCTGAAGCCGGGTGAGACCAAGACCCTCAAGGTCCAGCTCACCACCCCGGCGACCAGCGGTGACAGCAGCGAGGCCGTCGTGGTCTCCAGCTCGAACGGCAACGCCACCAGCGTTCCGGTCGTGCTGCGCAGCCTCGTCCCGGTCAAGGACGGCAAGGGCACCTTCACCGGCACCATCACCGGTGGCAACGGCCGCGGCTCCTCGCCGACGCAGATGTTCGCCTACGGCTTCGACGTCCCGAAGGGCCAGAAGGACCTGCGGGTCGGCGTCACCGTCGCCAAGGACGCGAACCTGTTCATGCAGGGCGCCCTGATCAGCCCGAACGGCACCCCGATCGACATCGAGGGCAACGCGCTGTTCGACGCCCAGGGCAACGTGACGGGCTCCGCCAACGGTGTCTCGGCCACCACGGTCAACCCGGCCGAGGGCCACTGGCGCTTCGTCCTGAACGTGCTCGGCCCGGTCAGCGGCCAGGAGCTCGCGCAGGACTTCGCCGGCACCATCGCGTTCAACCAGAACCAGGCCACCGCGGCCGGTCTGCCGAACGACGCGAAGACCAAGCTGGCGGCCGGCAAGCCGGTCACCGTCAACGTGAACTACACCAACAACACGGCCGCCACCCAGTCGATCGCGGCCGACGGCCGCCTCGACAAGCGTGTCGACCTGCCGCTGGTGCCGCAGGGTGCCTCGGCCAGCGTCAACCTGCCGCTGAGCCTCACCTCCTCGGTGCCGAGCTTCCTGGTGCCCCCGGGCACCGACCAGCTCAAGGCCGTGGCGGCGTCCTCGACGCCGGCGCAGATCGAGCTGAGCGCCACCACCGCCTCGCCGGACCTCTTCGGTGACCTGAAGAAGGCCCAGGACGGCTCGACCATCTCGGTCGTCACCTCCAAGGGCACCGCCGAGCAGCCGGTCGTCCCGGGCGGCTGGAGCTCCTTCGTCCAGCAGATCGGTCCGTTCGGCACCGGTGGCGCGCCGAAGGGCACCTCCACCATCACCGCCAGCGCCCACACCCTGGCGTTCGACCCGGCGCTGACCTCCAGCACCGGTGACCCGTACGCCTCCGCGGTGGACGCCAAGGCCGCGGCCGCCGCCCCGGTGACCGTCGCCCCCGGCGCCACCGGCTCGCTGCAGGTGACCGTCACCCCGACCGGCCCGAAGGGCAGCACGGTCAAGGGTGTGCTCTACCTGGTGTCCGGCCCGACCTTCGTGCCGACCGCCAACAACAGCCTCGGCACCACCGGTTCGGTGCTCGCGGCGATCCCCTACAGCTACACGGTGAACTGACGCTCAACCAGTTCAGCGCGTACGCCTGAGGCCGAGGCCGTCCCGGAGTTCCGGGGCGGCCTCGGCCGCGTCGCGCCGCGGGGATTCGCCGGTGGAACTCGCCGGTGGAACTCGCCGGGGTTGCCGGACCGTTGATCGGGCAGGAGGGTCGCAGGGGCCGTCGGGGCCCCACCGACCGGATCGGGAGCAGGAGTTGAACGAGGCCATCAAGCACAGCCACGTCGAGGTGAACGGCGTCCGGCTGCACCTCGCGGAACAGGGCGAGGGGCCGCTGGTCCTGCTGCTGCACGGCTTCCCGGAGAGCTGGTACTCCTGGCGGCACCAGTTCGCGCCGCTCGCCGAGGCCGGGTACCGGGCGGTCGCCGTCGACCAGCGCGGGTACGCGCGCAGCGCGCAGCCGGAGGCGGTGGACGCCTACACCCTGCTGCACCTGGTCGGCGACGTCACCGCGCTGATCGGCGCGCTCGGCGAGGAACGCGCCGTGGTGGTCGGCCACGACTGGGGCGCGCCGGTCGCCTGGGCCACCGCCACGCTGCGGCCGGACCTGGTCCGCGGGGTCGCCGGGCTGAGCGTGCCGCCGCTGCCGCTGGGCGGGCCGCCGCCGCTGCCGGGCTTCCGGGAGAACTTCGGCGAGGGCTTCTACGTCAACTACTTCCAGGAGCCCGGCCGCGCCGACGCCGAACTGGCCGCCGACGTCAAGTCCAGCCTGCGCCGCATCCTGTGCGGCACCCAGCCCGACGGCAAGCCGCGGCCGTGGATCGTCCCCGGGGGCAAGACGCTGCTGGAGACCGTCCCGGAGCCCGAGCGGCTGCCGGACTGGCTCACCGAGGCGGACCTCGACGCCTTCACGGCCGACTACGCCCTGCACGGCGAGCGGGCCTTCACCGGCGGGCTCAACTGGTACCGCAACATGGACCGCAACGCCGAACTGCTCGCCGCCTTCAACGGGGTGACGGTCGAGGTGCCGGCCCTGTACATCGCCGGCGAGCAGGACCTGGTCAACGCGATGGTGCCGCCGGAGGCCCTGGCCCACCTGCTCGACCGGCTGCCCAAGCTCCACCGGCACCTCCGGCTGCCGGA
Organism: Kitasatospora sp. NPDC030952; assembly: GCF_055571335.1. NCBI lineage: Bacteria > Bacillati > Actinomycetota > Actinomycetes > Kitasatosporales > Streptomycetaceae > Kitasatospora > Kitasatospora sp. NPDC030952. The sequence continues at coordinate 73,843 of NZ_JBVIFM010000002.1, read as the reverse complement.
CACCGGGCACTGGACCCAGCAGGAGCGCCCGGCCGAGGTGACCGAGGCGCTGCTGGACTTCCTCAAGAGCCTGGAGAGCTGACCCGCCTCGGGAACCGGCCCGGTCACCCGCCCGTACGGGCGGTGACCAGGCCGGACTCGTAGGCGGCGATCACCGCCTGGGCGCGGTCCCGGACGTCGAGCTTGCCGAAGATGCTGGTGATGTAGTTCTTCACGGTGGACTGGCTGATCTCCAGGGCCAGTGAGATCGCCGCGTTGTCGAGACCGGTGGCGATCAGCCGCCACACCTCGACCTCCCGGGGCGTGAGTTCGCCGGTGCCGGTGCCGGTGCCGGTGCCGGCGGCGGGTGACCGCTGGGCGGCGGCGACGGGCGCCCGGACGTAGGCCGAGATCAGCCGGGTCAGCAGCCGCGGGGCGACCACCGCCTCCCCGGCGTGCACGGTGCGGATCGCCGAGCCCAGCTCCTCCGGGGAGACGTCCTTGGGCAGGAACCCGTGGGCACCGGCGCGCAGCGCGGCCACCACGTACTCGTCCATGTCGAAGGTGCTGAGCGCCAGCACCCGGCAGCCGGGCAGGAGACGGGCCAGCTCCGCGGTCGCGCCGACGCCGTCCAGGACGGGCATCCGGATGTCCATCACCACGACGTCCGGGCGCAGCCGCTGGGCGGCGGCGACGGCCTGCTCGCCGTCCCCGGCCTCGCCGACCACGGTGAGGGACGGGTCGGGGGAGAGGATCAGGGACAGGCCGCGGCGGACCAGCGGCTGGTCGTCGACGATGAGCACCCTGATCGCGGGGGCGCCGGGGGCGCCGGGTGCGCCGGGGGCCGGGGTGTCGGTGGCGCGGGTGTCGGTGGCGCGGGTGGTGTCGGTGCTGTCGGTCGGGCCGGTCATCGGACCGCCTGCCCGTGCTGGACGGCCGCCTCGGCCGACTCGGCGGTGGTCAGCGGCAGTTCGGCCGTCACGGCGAAGCCGCCGCCCGGCCGCGGGCCGGCCTCCAGGGTGCCGCCGTGCAGGGTGACCCGCTCGCGCATGCCGAGCAGGCCGTACCCGGCCCGGCCCGCGCCCGGCCCGCCCTCCGGCGGGGGCGAGCCGCCGCCGTCGTCCCGCACCTCGACGGTGACCTTGTCCGGGTGGTACGCCAGCCGGACGGACGCCCGGGCGGGGCCGGCGTACTTGCGGGCGTTGGTGAGGCCCTCCTGGACGATCCGGAACACCGTCAGGCCGAGGGTCGGCGGCAGCGGGCGCCGGGGCCCGTCGACGGTCAACTCGGTCGGCAGCCCGCCCAGGCAGGACTCGTCCACCAGCCGGTCCAGGTCCTCCGCCCCCGGCTGGGGCAGCGGCGGGGCGGCGTCCGGTTCGTCCCCGGCCCGCAGCACGTTCAGCAGCTGCCGCATCTCGCGCAGCGCCAGCCGCCCCGAGGACTCCAGGGTGACCAGGGCGTCCCGGACCACCTCGGGACTGCCGAGGTTGGCGCGGGCGCCGCCGGCCATCAGCTGCATGGTGGTGATGTGGTGGGCCACGATGTCGTGCAACTCCCGGGCGATGCGGCGGCGTTCCTCGGCCACCGCGCGGTCCGCCAGCAGCCGGCGGTTGGCGGCCACCTCGCGCCGCCAGCGGGCCACCGCCAGGCCGGCCGAACCCACCAGGGCGGCGGAGCAGGGGTCGGCGAGGAGCTCCTGCCAGAGCGGGACATCGAAGCGGCTCTGGCTCAGCGTGGTGGTCACCCCCGACACCACCACGGCGGCCACCGTGACCGGGACGCCGCGGCTCACCGCGACCGAGTACAGGGCGACGATCAGCACGGCGCCGAAGTGCGGGCCGACCGGGGCGGACAGGTCGGCCGCGGCCTGGAACACCAGGACGACGGCCAGCGCCGGCACCGGGTGGCTGCGCCGGGCCAGCAGTGGCAGGGCGGAGAGCACGACGAGGGCGAAGCCCGGCACGGTCAGGACGCGGCTGTCGGTCACCGGGTCGAGGAGCAGGTAGCCGAGCAGGTCCAGGATGCCGGCACCGACGGCCACCAGGCCGTCGGTGCGGGTCCACGGCAGGCCGTCCGTCCGGTCCCCCCACGGCCCGTGGGCACCCGCGTCCGCCCCGGGGCGCTGACGCCCGTTCATCTGGTTCCTCCCGGCCGATCAGCGCTGACGCCCCCATTCTGGCATCGGCCCGCAGGCCCGGACGTGGTCCCCGAGGCCGAGGAGGGCGGCCAGGGACCAGGACCACGGTCCCGGTCCCGGCCCGGCCGGGGGGAGCGCGGGCCCCCGCGCGGATCCTCCGCTGCCCGGACGCCCCGGCACCCCCGCGGCTGATGGTCTTGAACCGGGCCGGGAACCGCCGGCTCAGAGGCCGACGTTCGCGTCCACCGACCGGAGGAACAGTGATCCGCGCACTGACCGGATTCTCCACCCGACACGCATGGAAGGTCATCGCCCTGTGGGCCGTGCTGGGCATGGGGCTGAGCCTCCTGAGCCCGATGCTGATGTCCCGGGTGACCCAGTCCCAGAGCGGGGAGTTCCTGCCCCGCAGCTACGACTCGGCCGCCGCGCTGCGGATCGCCGAGGAGGAGTTCGGCGTCAAGCCGGACGCCACCACCGTCACCGTGCTGGTCGCCCGGACCGACGGCAAGGCGCTCACCGCCGGTGACCAGCAGCAGATCGAGGCCGGCGCCGCCGGGCTCGCCGAACACCGGGTCACCATGCCCCGGCGGGAGGACGAGCCGGCCTTCCTGGTCGCCGACCACTCCCAGACGCCCCGGATCGCCCCCGCCACGGTGGCACCCGACCGGACCTTCGAACTGCTCACCGTCGAACTGACCGGCAACGCCTCGGACGAGGGAGTGCAGGGCGTCTACCGGGCCTTCCGGGACGAGGCCCGCGCCCGGTTCACCGGGATCGGCATGCGCACCGGCTTCACCGGCGGCCTGGCCCAGCTCTCCGACACCACCGAGGCCAACCGCGGCGCCGCCACGCTCGGCAGCGCCCTGCTCACCGCGCTGATCGTGCTGCTCAACGTGCTGGTGTTCCGCAGCGTGCTGGCCGCCCTGCTGCCGCTGCTCGCGGTCGCCGTGATCGGCGGCACCGCCGCCGGCGCGGTGGCCGGCGCCGCCGCCCTCACCGGCCTCAAGCTGGACGCCTCCACCCCCGGCCTGATCTCCGTCGTCCTGCTCGGCATCGGCGTCGACTACCTGCTGTTCCTGCTCTTCCGGTTCCGCGAGCAGCTGCGCGCCCGGCCCGAGCAGCCCGCCCGGGCCGCCGCCGCCGAGGTGTCCGGCCGGGTCGGCACCGCGATCACCTCCGCCGCGCTGACCATCGTCGCCGCCTTCGCCACCCTGGGCGTCGCGAGCTTCGGCCAGTTCCGCTCGCTCGGCCCGGCCATCGCCGTCGCCGTGCTGGTCATGCTGCTGGGCAGCCTCACCCTGATGCCCGCCCTGCTCGCCGCCTGCGGCCGCGGGATCTTCTGGCCCTCCCGCAGCCTGCGGCAGGTGCCGCGCCCGGGCGTCGCCGCCCGCTTCGGCGAACTCGTCGCCCGCCGGCCGCTGGCACTGCTGCTCGCCTCCGTCGGCCTGCTCGGGGCGCTGGCCGCCGGCACCGTCGGGCTGCGGATGGACTACAGCCAGGCCGACGACACCACCACGGCGGCCGCGGCCACCGCCGCGGAGATCTCCCGCGCCCTGCCGGCCGGCGTCTCCGACCCGACGACCGTCTACCTCGTCGCCCAGGACGGCGGCACCCTCGACACCGGCCGCTTCGACGGCCTCGCCCGCGCCCTGACCGGGGTCGAGGGCGTCGGCCAGGTCGGCCGGACCGTCCTCGCCGACAACCACCGCGCCGCCCGGATCGACCTCTACCTCAACGCCGACCCGCAGAGCCAGCGCGCCCGCGACCTGGCCTCCGGCCCGGTCCGCGCCGCGGTCGCCGCCCACACCCCGGCCGGGACCACCGGCCACGTCGGCGGCACGGCGGCGGTCTTCGCGGACATCTCCACCGCCGTCGACCGCGACCTCACCGTGGTCTTCCCGGTCGCGGCCGCCCTGATCGCCCTGATCCTGCTGCTGCTCCTGCGCAGCCTGCTCGCCCCGGTCGCCCTGCTGCTCTCCGTCGGCCTCGGGTTCGCCGCCACCCTCGGCGCCGCCACCCTGCTGTTCCAGCACGGGCTGGACCGGCCCGGCGTCTCCTTCACCCTCCCGCTGGTGCTGTTCCTGTTCGTGGTCGCCCTCGGCACCGACTACAACATCCTGATCACCGACCGGATCCGGGAGGAGATGCACCGCCCCGGCTCGGCCCGGACCGCCGTGGCCCGCGCCGTCCGGCACACCACCCCGGCCGTCGCCACCGCGGGCCTGGTGCTGGCCGGCTCCTTCGCGACGCTGGCCACCACCCCGGGCAGCGAGCAGGTCGCCTTCTCGCTGACCCTGGGCATCCTGCTCTCCGCGCTGGTCCTCTCCCTGGTCACCGTCCCGGCCCTGGCCGCCCTCCTCGGCCGCACCCTCTGGTGGCCCCTGCGGCCCACCGCGGTCGCGGCGCCGTCGGCCACCGACCGCCCGCCGGTCGCGGCGCCCCGCCCGGCCCCGGACCACCTCGGCGTCCGCTGACGGCCCCTCGGCCCGGAGCGGGACCGCGGGCCGCTCCGGGCCGGGACGTCCCAGGGACGCCCATCCCCTGGTGGGACGGCTGACGCGCGGTCGATCATGAGCCCTGTCCGGAAGCGGGGACCGTCGCTCACCAGGTGCGGCCCCCCTGCCACGGTGGCCCGGGCGACCCGAACTTCCACATGGGGGGACTCCATGCTCTCGAACCTGTTCAAGCGCGGTGCCGTCACCGCCGGCGCCGCCTTCCTCGCCGTCGCCGCCCTCGGCGGCGTCGCGCACGCCGACCCGGGCGTTCCGTACATCAAGCCCAGCCAGCACAGCCAGGCCGTCGCCTGCGTGCAGCAGGGCCTGCGGGACGCCGGTTACAACATCGACGCCGACGGGTGGTACGGCCAGGCCACCTACGCGGCGCTGACCGACTTCCAGTCCAAGCGCGGCCTCCAGGCGGACGGCATCGTCGGCCCGCGGACCGGTGACCGCCTGTACAACGACTACCTCGCCAAGTCGGGCAACGTGGTGCAGATCGAGCTCTGCGGTTCCCTCATTCCCACCAGCTGACGTCCGGTACCCGCCTGACCGCCCGAGGCCGCCGGCCCGCCGCTGCTCCCCAGCGCGCGGGCGGGCGGCCTCGGGCCGTTCGGCCGGACACGTCCTAGACCGGCAGCAGGCGGGTGATCAGCTCGGCGAGGCGGCGGGCGTTGCGGCAGGAGTGCATGTCGACGACGTCGGCGTAGGCCTGGGCGGCGGAGTCGCCGGTGGTCCAGAGGTCGGGGCGTTCGGGGTTGAGCCAGAAGACCCGGCGGGCCCGGGCGGCGATCCGGCGCAGGGCTTCGGCGTTGGGGTCGCGGTGGTTGTTGCGGGCGTCGCCGAGGACGAGCACGCAGGTGCGGGGGCCGACGGCGTCCAGGTGGTGGTCGGCGAACTCGCCGAGGGCGGAGCCGTAGTCGCTGTTGCCGTGGTAGCCCGTCACCTTGGCCTCGGTGAGGATGCGGGCGGCGAGGCGGGCCGGGTCGTCCTGGCCGCGCCGCAGCAGGTCGGTGACCTCGGCGGTGCGGTTGACGAAGGCGAACACCCGCACCTTGCTGAACTGTTCGCCCATCGCCTGGACCAGCAGCATGGTGAAGTCGGCGAAGCCCGCCACCGAGCCGGACACGTCGCACAGCAGCACCAGTTCGGGCCGGGCCGGGCGGCGCAGCCGGTACGCCGGGCGCAGCGGCACCCCGCCGGTGGTGAGCGAACGGCGCAGGGTGCGGCGCAGGTCGATCTGCCCGCGGGCGGCGCGGCGGCGGCGGGCGGCCAGCCGGGTGGCGAGTTTGCGGGCCAGCGGGTGGACGGTGCGACGCAGTTCGGCGAGCTGCTCGCGGCCGGCGTACAGGAAGTCGACCCGGTCGGCGGTGGGGGCGACGGCGCGCTCGGCGATCCGTTCGGCGCCGCGCACCTCGGCGACCCGGCGGCGGGCCTCGCCGGTGACCAGGGCGCGGAAGTCCCGGATGCGGCGGCGGATCTCGTCGGCGAGGACGCGGTCGGCGAGGTCGCGGTCGGAGGGGCCGCGGTCGGAGGGGTCGTCCGTGCCCTGGTCCCGCAGGGCGGCGAGGATCCGGGCGAGCAGGGTCTCGGGGGCGAGCCGGCCGAGCGCCTGGTGGGCGGACCAGCCGTCCGAGCCGGGGGTGCTGCCGGTGCCGTACCGGCCGAAGGCCTCGATCACCTCGCCGGCCAGCCGGGCCTGGGCGGCCCGGTCGTCGGCGGCCAGGGCGGCGGCGAGGCGCTCGCGCAGCTGCTCGCGCAGCGGGTCGGGGCGGCCGAACCGTGGCGGTTCGGGGTCGTCGGGCAGCGGCGGCGCGGAGCTGCGCAGGGCCTCGGGGGTGCCGACGCCGAGCGGGAAGAACAGGTCGAAGGCGGCGTCGAAGACGACCCGCTGGCCGTCCGAGCGCAGTAGGGCGGCGGCCAGGCCGGCCCGCATCTGCTCGCGGTCGGTGAAGCCGAGGACGTCGAGCACCGCGGCGGCGTCCACCGTCTCGGACGGGCCGATCCGCAGGCCGTGCCCGCGCAGGGCGCGGACCAGGCCGGTGAGCCGGGCGGCGGTGTCGGTGGCCGTCGGGGCCGGGGTCACGCGAGCCGGGGCCGGGGTCACGCGAGGGTGAGCTTCTGGGCGGCCTTCCGGATGTCGTCCTGGTGCTTGAGGATCACCCCGAGGGTGTCCTGGACGACCGCGTCGGTCAGGGTGTCCGCGCCGAGCGCCAGCAGGGTACGGGCCCAGTCGATGGTCTCGGCGACGGACGGCGCCTTGCGCAGTTCCATCGCGCGCAGCGCGCCGACCACCCGGACCAGCGAGGCGGCCAGGGTGTCGTCCAGGCCGGGCACCTTGAGCCGGACGATGCGGCGCTCCAACTCGGCGTCCGGGTAGTCGAGGTGGAGGAAGAGGCAGCGGCGGCGCAACGCCTCGGAGAGTTCCCGGGTGGCGTTGGAGGTGAGCAGGACGAAGGGGCGGCGGCTGGCGGTGATGGTGCCGAGCTCGGGGACGGTCACCTGGAAGTCGCTGAGCACCTCCAGCAGCAGCGCCTCCACCTCGACGTCGGCCTTGTCCATCTCGTCGATCAGCAGCACGGTGGGCTCCTCGCCGCGGATGGCGGTGAGCAGCGGGCGGGTGAGCAGGAACTCCTCGCCGAAGATGTCGCCGCGGGCCTGGTCCCAGCCCTCGTCGCGGCCGGCGGTGATCCGCAGCAGCTGCTTGGCGTGGTTCCACTCGTACAGCGCCCGGGCCTCGTCGATGCCCTCGTAGCACTGCAGCCGCACCAGTCGGGCCGCGCCCAGTTCGGCGACGGCCTTGGCGAGTTCGGTCTTGCCGACTCCGGCGGGGCCCTCGACCAGCAGTGGCTTGCCGAGCCGGTCGGCGAGGAAGACGGTGGTGGCCACGGCGGTGGAGGCGAGGTAGCCGGTGGCGGCGAGCCGTTCGGCGGTGTCCGCCACCGAGGTGAAGAATCCCGTGCCGTCGCCGTTCCCGCTGCTGTCGCCGGCCATCTGCCCCGCCCCGTTCCGGTTCGCCGTGCCCGTGCCCGTGCCCGTGTCCGAGGCCCGGGGATGGTTCCCACGGGCCCGTTCCGCCGGGCCCGCGCGGCGCCACCCTACCGGCCGGTCACTTGCTTGTCCCGGGGGATCGGCCGGCGCGGTGGAGCGGCGTACGGAGGGCGGCTGCCCACCGTACGCCGCTCGCGTGGATCGGCCGGTCCGGGGCGTCAGTTGACGTACAGGACCGGGCTGCCGGCGACCGAGGTGTCGGTGACCGGGCCGTAGCTGGCGCTGAAGTAGCCGGTCGAGAAGCACAGGCCCGGACCGGAGACCAGGTTGGCGGCCTGGTTGGAGAAGGTGATGCTGTTGTTGCTGTTCGAGGTGGAGCCGGTGATGCCGCTGGGGCTCTGGTAGACGCAGTTCACGGTGCCCAGGAGGGTGTTGAGGACCACCGTGATGCCCACCGGGCCGGCGCTGGTGCCGTTGAGCGAGACGTTGGTGCCGGAGCCCGAGGTGACGGTGTTGGTGTACGGCAGGCTGGTGGCGGTGACGCTCTTCACGCTCCGGACGCCGATGACGTTGGAGGTGCAGGAGCCGAAGGACTGACTGTTGAGCTGCTCGGTCGCGCTGCCGGGGGCGGCCGGGTTGGACGTCACGGTCGCGGAGAACGAGGAGCTGGCACAGCTCACCCCACTGGTGCTGCCGGGGCCGTTGGTGAAGGTGGCGGCGGTGCCGGGGGCGAGGTTGGCGACCAGGGTGTCGCCGACGGCGATGGCCGGGCCGGACGCGCTGCCCTGGGTCAGAACGGCGGCGGCACTGGCCTGGGCCGGTGCGACCGCGGCGCCGGTGAGGGCGATGGCGGCGAGGGATGCGGCTGCGAAGGTGCGACGGATGCGCATGAGGGTGCCTCTCTCCGTCCGGGGGACGGGTGGGGGAATCCCCGTGTGCCGGAGTGGTGGCGTGCACGACGGGGGAGGTGCATGGCGTACCGGGAGCCCCGCCGGACCGTAGGTGCGGGCGGGCCCGGCGCCACGGGCCCGCTCCTGCGGTACGGCGGTGTTCGTGCAGTGCGGTGCAGTGCGGCGGTGCGCGGTGCAACGGTGCGGTGGAACCGGTGCGGTGCAACGGTCTGGTGCACGGTGGTGGTGCGTGGTACATCGTGCGAGGGGCCGTACGGCGGTGCCGGGTACGGCGGTTCGGTACCCGGCGGGCCGGAGGGTGCGGTTCGGTGCCCGGCGCCACGGTGCGGAGCCGTGCGGACGTGCGGTGGTGCGGGTGCACGGGCGGCTGCCACCGCCGCGGACCCGGATCCGCCCTGGTCCGGTGGCCCGGGCGGCTCGCCCGGGACCGTCGGAGCCCCTGGGTTTCCGCCGGTGGTGGCCTGCGCACGACCGGTTGGAAACCTGGCAGTGTTGTAAACCCGGCGTTCCGTCAATGTCAATACAGGACACAGGAGTTGGTGATGGATACCAAACACCTCCGGAGTGCCGACGTGGTCCTGCTGCCAGGCGCCCGGACCGGCCGGGATCCGGCCAGGTCGATCAAGCCGGGCCCGCGCCGGCTGCCCGCCGGAGTGGTCGCCGCGACCCAGCGCGAGCGGCTGCTGGACGCGCTGGTCCGGACGGTGGCCGAACGCGGCTACCAGCACGCGACGGTGAGCGACATCTGCCGCGCGGCGGGCGTGACCAGGCCGGTCTTCTACGAGCTGTTCAGCGGCAAGGAGGATGCCTTCCTGGCCGCGCACCGGTACGGGACGGGCGTGGTGATCCGGCGGATGGCGGCGGCCTTCGCGGCCGAATCCGATTGGTGCACCGGGATCCGGCAGGCGCTCGGGGCGATGCTCCAACTCCTCGCCGGTACACCGTCCTTCGCGACCATGGCGGTGATCGAGATCGAGGCGGTCGGCCCGGCCGGGCGTCGTGAGCGGGACCAACTCCTCACCCGGTTCCGGGCGTTCTTCGCCGAGGCGCCCCAACTGCCGGACGGGGTAGGGGTGCAGGAGATGACCGACGCGGTGGTGGGCGGCGTCTACAGCGCGGTGTACCGCCGGATCTCCTCCGGGTGCAGTGATCAACTGCCGGAGCTGCTACCGGTGTTGAGCATGTTCTGCCTCGCCCCCTTCCTCGGGCCGGCCGAGGCGTCACGGCGGCTCGGGTCGAGGATTGGTGAAGATCCTTCGTGCACCTGTATTGACCCGGCGAATACCGGGCAGTAGCTTCCCAGTTACTCCACGCGCTCCGACCGGATCCGCCCCGCTGCCGAGGGGCGGACGGCCCGGTCGGAGCGCGGAACGCTGTCCGCGCCAGGGCAACGTGCCAGTGCCTGCACACCCAATCCATCCACAGGGAGCACACATGGCCATGTCCGAGGAAGCCGCCGCCGCGGCGGAAACCCCGCAGACGCCGACCGGGACCAGAAGAGGACGGGTCCGGATGAAGCGTTCCGCCCTGATGGCCGTACCGGCCATCGCGGTCGGGGGCATCCTGATGACCCTCACCGCCCAGGGCGTGCTCGCCGCGCAGTTCTCCATCTCCGGCATGCCGTTCACCATCACCGCCGACAAGCTCGACGGCGACGGCTTCGCCCAGTTCGGCTCGCTGGACTCGATGATTCCCGACAGCCCCAACGCGGGCAACACCGGCGGGCAGGTACTGGTCGCGGTGTCGGCGATCAAGACCGCCGAGATCACCAACCTGTGCCAGAGCGTCGACCTCGGCGGCGTCAACCTGGTGATCCACGCGGGCGACCAGGGCACCCCGGTCTCCGCCTCCGACCTCACCACCGACTCCGATCTGCTGTCCGGCGACGCGGAGTTCAAGAACATCGAGATCGGCGGCGACGCCAGCACCTACACCAAGGCCGGCCCGGTCGGGAAGGGCCAGCCGGGCGTCTTCGGCCAGCAGGCCGACCACGTCACGCTGACCCACCTCAACCAGCACAACTACGCGAGCACCGCCGTCGGGTTCAAACTGCCCAACCTGCGGCTGAGCTTCAGCTCCAAGGGCTGCTGAACATGACGGAGTCCGTACCGGAGCAGGCCGGGACCGGCGAGGGCGCCACCGCGCGGACCGAGGAGGTGACGGCCGAGGGGACGGCCGTCACCCCCGCCGCGACGGCCGCCTCCGTCGCCGGCCCCGCCGCCGCTCCCGACGGAGCCGCCGCGACCGCCGCGCCCGCGAGCCCCGCAGGCCCGGCCAAACGCGACTGGCGGGGCAAACGGCCGTTCTGGGGCGGGCTGCTGGTGACGCTCGGCGGTGCCGAGATCCTGTTCACCCTGTGGGCCCCGCTGCCCCTCCTGCTGCACATCTCGCTGGTCGGCCTGGCCGGCTACCTGGTGCCGTCGGTGATGGTGCTGTGCGGCCTGCTGATCCTGTTCAACCCGACCCAGCGGCTGTTCTACTCCATCCTCGCCGTGCTCGCCTCGCTGGGCAGCTGGGTGACCTCCAACCTGGGCGGCTTCCTGATCGGGATGCTGCTCGGGATCGTGGGCGCCTGTCTGACCTTCGGGTGGCTGCCCGACCAGCCGCTGCGCCGCGGGCGGCAGCGCCGGGAGGACCGGCGCGCGGAGCGCCGGGCCGGGGCCGGGGCCAAGACGGCCGGGGCTTGAGGGCCGGGGTCCGAGGGCGGGGGTCTGAGGGCAGGGCTCCGAGGGCAGCGGGTCCGCCGGGAGTCACCGGCGACGCCCCGTGCAACCGGTGGTGGGAGAGCACCGGGCGCGCGGGGCGTTCCGCCTGCCTGCCGTCGGAGGTTCCGCGGGTCGGCGTCAGATGGTCGAGGCGTCGATCACGAAGCGGAACCGGACGTCGCCGTCCAGCACCCGCCGGTACGCCTCGTTGATCTCGTCGGCCCGGATCAGCTCGATCTCGGCGGTGATGCCGTGCTCGCCGCAGAAGTCCAGCATCTCCTGGGTCTCCGGCAGCCCGCCGATCGCCGAACCGGCCAGTGAGCGGCGCCCGATGGCCAGCGGGAACGGATGCAGCGACACCGGCTTCTCCGGCACACCCACCTGCACCATGGTGCCGTCGACGCGCAGCAGACCGATGTAGGCGGTCAGATCGAGGTCGGCGGAGACCGTGTTGACGATCAGGTCGAAGCTGCTCGCCAGCTCCTCGAAGGTCGCCGGGTCGGAGGTCGCCCGGTAGTGGTCCGCGCCGAGCCGCAGTCCGTCCTCGCGCTTGCGCGGAGACTGGCTGAGCACGGTGACCTCCGCGCCCATCGCGTGGGCCAGCTGCACGCCCATGTGGCCGAGCCCTCCCAGGCCCACGATCGCGACCTTCTTGCCCGGGCCGGCGCCCCAGTGCGCCAGCGGCGAGTACAGCGTGATGCCCGCGCAGAGCAGCGGTGCGGCGGCGTCCAGCGGCAGCGCGTCCGGGATGCGCAGCGCGTACGCCTCGTCGACCACCAGCTCCGCGGCGTAGCCGCCGTAGGTGGGCCGGCCGTCCTTGCCGGTGGCGTTGTAGGTGAAGACCATGCCGCCCTCGCCGGTGCAGTACTGCTGGAGCCCGGCCCGGCAGTTGTCGCACTCGCGGCAGGAGTCGACGAAGCAGCCGACCCCGACCCGGTCGCCGACCCGCCACCGGGTGACGGCCGGGCCGACCTCGCTCACCACGCCCGCGATCTCGTGGCCCGGGACCATCGGGAAGATGCCGTCGCCCCAGTCCTCGCCGACCTGGTGGATGTCGGAGTGGCAGATGCCGCAGTAGTGGATGTCGATCACGATGTCGTGCGCGCCGACGGCCCGGGTGGTGACGGTGGTCTTCGCCAGCGGGGCCTTGGGCCGCTGGGCGGCGTAGGCGGCGACGGTGCGGGTCGCGGTGCTCTGCGTGGTGCTCTGTGTCGTCTCGTTCGTCATGCCCACCAGGCTGCTGCGGGGCGGCGGGCCCAACCAGATCCGAGCTCGTCGTACGAAGGCGGAGCGTACGAGCCCCAGGCGTAGGGAAACGGGACGTACGACCGCCCAACCTACGCACGGCAGTATCACCCACGCCCGCCCCCGGGCCACTCACCCCGCCCGCATACTGCAGTCATGGACCAGCGCACCGAACTCATCGAGTTCCTCCGATCCCGCCGCGCCCGGCTGCGGCCCGAGGACGTGGGCCTGCCGGAGGGCACCACCCGCCGGCGGGTGCCCGGACTGCGCCGCGAGGAGCTGGCCCAGCTCGCCGGAGTCAGCACCGCCTACTACACCCGGCTCGAACAGGGCCACGGCGAGAGCGTCTCCGCGGCCGTCCTGGACGCCATCGCCCGGGTGCTCCGCCTCGGCCCCGCCGAGCGCGACCACCTCGGCCGGCTCACCGAGCCCGCCCGCCGCCGCCCCGGCCGCGCCGCGAGCGCCCGCCCGCAGCGGGTGCGGCCCGCGCTGCAGCAGCTGCTGGACTCTATGGAGGGCGTGCCCGCGTACGTGCTCGGCCGACGGCTGGACATCATCGGCTGGAACCGGCTCGGCACCGCCCTGCTCGGCGACTTCGCGGTGATGCCGCCCGAGCAGCGCAACATGGCCTGGCACGTCTTCCTCGACCCCGCCGCTCGGGCGCTCTTCGAGGAGTGGGAGACCAAGGCCAGCGATGTCGTCGGCCTGCTGCGCCTGGACGCCGGACGCTACCCGGACGACCCGGGGCTCGCCTCGCTGGTCGGCGAACTCTCCGTCAAGAGCGAGGACTTCCGCCGCCTCTGGGCCACCTACCGGATCCAGGACAAGGGCCACGGCACCAAGCGGCTGCACCACCCGGTGGTCGGCCCGCTCAGCCTCCAGTACGAGACGCTCCGCCCGGCCGGGGACAGCGACCAGGTGCTGGTCGCCTACCATGCCGAACCGGGCTCCGCGTCCGCCGAGTCCCTGCGGCTGCTGGCGAGTTGGGACGCCACCGAGCGCCGGGCGGAGGGCGCTGAGGAGGCCGGGCAGGCCGGGCACGCGGCTTCCGAGCAGAGCCGGTAGCCGGGTTCGCCGGGCGCACCTGTTCGTCGGCGCGCGCGACAGCGCCGACCTCTACGACTGGCAGGCGCTCGGCGAACTATCCCTGCACAAGGCCTGGTTGTCGCTCACCCCGGTCACGGCCGGCCGGCTCGCCGACGTCGTCGCGGGCGCCGGGGACTGGCGCGAGTACCTGGCCTGCGTCAGCGGGCCGGCCGGGATGGTCGCCTCGGTGCGTGCCCAACTGCTGGCGGTGGGGCTGCCGTTGGACCAAAGGCGGTTCGACCGGACGGGGCTGAGTCCCATCGAGGGCCTGCCCTAGCGGTAGCAGTAGGAGTCCGAGGAGGCGTCCCCGCCCGCCAGATGGGTCTGGTGGACGCGCAGGCCCCGGAACTCCGCGCCGTGCGGGAAGAACCGCTCGTCGATGCTCAGTCCGCCGGCCACCGGGTCGGCGTCCAGCTTGACCAGCCAGGGCTCGATGCCGTCCGGGTAGAACTGGTCGTCCCAGGCGCCGTAGAGGGAGTTGGTGAGGTAGAGCCGCCGCCCGTCCCGGCTGATCTCCACCATCTGCGGCGCCCCGCTCAACGGCCGCCCCGGCTCGGCCGGGTGCGGTGTCCGGGCGGCGACCCCGCCCAGGCGGACGGAGGAGGCCGGCCGGGGGTGGAACGGGTCCGAGACGTCGTACTGGAACAACTCGCCGGTGCCCCAGGCCGAGACGTACAGCCAGCGGTCGTCCACCGACAGGTTGATGTCGGTGACCAGCGGCGGGACGGCACCGAACGGCCTTAGTGCGGGCGGCAGTTGATCGGCGGTGGCCGGTTCGGCGGGGATCTCGATCACCTTGCGGGCGGTGAACGCCGGGCCCTCCCGGTACCAGAGCCAGACCGAGGAGGAGAGGTCCTCCACGTTCACCACCACCCCGGCGAAGCCCCACTCCGCCTGCGGGTCGTGCGCCGGGCGCAGCTCCAGCACCATCTGGTACTGGTCCCCGAGGTCGACCCGCTGGAGGTGCCGGCCGGTGCCCAGCTCCCAGAAGTGCAGCGCGTGTCCGTACTTGCGGGCGAGCAGCTGCTCCGGCAGTACTCCGTCCTCGACCATCCACGGGGTGCCCCACTCGCTGGTCACCCCGACGTCCGTCCCGAGGTGCCACCAGACGTCGTACGCGAAGTGCTGCGGCCCGCGCTCCGTCTCCCAGGGGCGCAGCACCTCGAAGGTGGTGTGGTCCAGCAGCGCCACCCCGCCGGGCCCGTCGTCGCCGTCGCCGGAGCCGAGGCAGGACAGGAAGACCCCCTCCGGGCCGCAGTGCAGGGTGTGCGGCCGCGAGTAACCCGACTTCGCCGCCAGCTCCTTGGCCTCGACCGTCTTCACCAGCCGGGGACGGACCGGGTCCGGCCGGGTGTCCATCACGTGCAGTCGGGAGGACCGCAGCCCCGGCAGCAGCAGGAACCGCCGCTCCGGGTTCTCGTGGCAGGCGTGCGCCAGGGCGCTGGAGCAGGCGTTCCATCCGAAGTGGTGCAACTCGTCGCCCGGCGTCGGCAGTTCGGCGAAGTTCAGCACCTTCCCGTAGCTCGCCGAGGCCGGATCGGTGTCCACGGTGAGCAGGGCGTCCGGCCGCCGGGCCGACCGGTCGAACCCGGCCACGTAGGCCAGCTTCTCCGGCGGCGCCGCGATCGCCTCGGCGGCCGAACGGTACAGGGATGGATCGATATGCCCGTGCTGCATGCAAACTCCCCAACTCGCCGTCTCTGTCCGGGAAGCGTTCCACACGACCACCGGCGCACAGGAGGCGCACGAGAAGCGGTCGGGAGGCGCGGACGGCTACCCCGGCGGGGTACGCGACGGCGCCGCGACGGACGGCCCGCCCACCGCGCGGACGAGGAGGGCGGGGGCGCTGCCGGAGGCCCTCGCCGGGCCCCGGAGGGCGGCGGCACCCCGCCGCCGCGCGGGGTGGGCCTACCGGCCGGTATGGTCGGGGCGGAAACGGGTGGACACCTGCCGAGCAGGGGCAGGCGGAGCAGAGGGAACGGGTGCGGCGGCAGATGGAGTTTCGGGAAGACATCCTGGGTGCCCCCTACGAGGCGGCCGAGCTGACGCTGCGGCCCGACGACGAGGGGGCGGTCTGCGCGACGCTCGTGCGGCGGCTGGTGCCGGGCTCGGAGCGGGCGGTGCTGTACGTCCACGGGTACAACGACTACTTCTTCCAGACCAACCTGGCCGACCACTTCGCCGCGCTCGGGTTCTCCTTCTACGCCCTGGACCTGCGCAAGTACGGCCGCTCGCTGCGCCCGCACCAGTCGCCGAACTTCATCCGCGACCTCGCCGAGTACGACGAGGAGATCGACGAGGCGGTGCGGATCATCCGGGAGGTGGACGGCCACCGGCAGCTGCTGCTGAACGGGCACTCCACCGGTGGGCTGGTGGGCGCGCTGTGGGCGGGGCGCCGGGCCGGGCGCGGGCTGGTGGACGGCCTGTTCCTGAACAGTCCGTTCCTGTCGATGCCGGCCGGGGCGGCCGTGCGCACCGCCGGCGGGCCGGTGGTGACGGCGCTCGGGCGGGCGAAGCCGACCCGGATCCTGCCCTCCTCGCTCAACCCGCACTACACCCACAGCCTGCACAAGGACCACAAGGGCGAGTGGGACTTCGACCTCAGGCTCAAGCCCGCCGAGGGCTTCCCGCTGTACGCGGGCTGGCTGGCCGCGATCCACCAGGGGCACCGGCGGCTGCGGCACGGCCTGGGGATCGACGTGCCGGTGCTGCTGATGGCCTCGACCAGGTCCGTCTCCACCACCAAGTGGCACAACGCCCTGCACCACGCGGACGGGGTGCTGCGCGCCGACGACATCGCCGCGCAGGGGCCCCGGCTGGGCCGGCACGTGACGGTGGTCCGGATCGAGGGCGGGATGCACGACCTGGTGCTGTCCGGCGAGAAGGCCCGTACCGAGGTGTTCGCCGAGCTGGACCGCTGGCTCGCGGCCCACCTGGACGTCCGCCCGGTGGGGGAGCCCGCGTGACGGACGAGCCGGTGCCGGGGCCGGATGACCGGGTTCCGGGGGCGGACGAGCCGGTCCCGGTCGGCCGGCGCACCGACCTCGGCTTCGCCAAGCTGATGCCGGACATCGACCGCGACGGCGGCTGGCTGCTCACCCTGGACGGCACCCCGCAGTCCTACGTCGACCTCGCCGACCCGACGCACCTGGAGTTCGAGTACACCCGCCGGCTCGGCCACCTGGCCGATGTCCTCGCCCCGCCCGGCCGTCCGCTGGACGCGCTGCACCTGGGCGGCGGCGCGCTCACCCTGCCCCGCTACCTGGCCGCGACCCGGCCCGGTTCGCGGCAGCGGGTCGTGGAGGTGGACGGGCCGCTGCTCGACCTGGTCGCCGAGCAACTGCCCTGGCAGGGCCCCGGCGCGGACATCACCGCGACGGTGGGCGACGCCAGGGCGGCGCTGGCCGCCACCCCGGCCGGCTCCCAGGACCTGGTGATCGCGGACGTCTTCCACGGCTCCCGCACCCCCGCGCACCTCACCTCGGTGGAGTTCCTGCGGCTGGCCGCCGCCGCGCTGCGCCCGGGCGGCTGCTACGCGGCCAACCTGGCGGACGGCCCGCCGCTGGCCTTCGCCCGGGCCCAGGCGGCGACGGTGGCGGCGGTGTTCCCGTACGTCTGCCTGGTGGCGGAGGCCCCGGTGCTGCGCGGGCGCCGGTACGGCAACATCCTGCTGGCCGGCTCCACGGCGCCGCTGCCGGCGGCGGAGCTGAGCCGGCTGCTGGCGGGCGACATCTTCCCGGCCCGGCTCACCGACGGCGAGG
Organism: Kitasatospora sp. NPDC030952; assembly: GCF_055571335.1. Taxonomy (NCBI): domain Bacteria; kingdom Bacillati; phylum Actinomycetota; class Actinomycetes; order Kitasatosporales; family Streptomycetaceae; genus Kitasatospora; species Kitasatospora sp. NPDC030952. Next base: position 56,533 of record NZ_JBVIFM010000002.1, on the reverse strand, counting down.
AACTGGCCGCGCTGGTCGGCCGGGCGGCCCCGGTCACCGACGCGGACGCCACCGACTCCCCGCCGCCGCCGGACGGCGCCTTCAGCATCGGCTGACGCCCGGGCGACAGCCCGGGCGTCGCGACGCCGCCCACCATGTGCCGGTCGGTCTCAGGAGGCAGGGCTGGGCCAGGGGACGTCGGTGGCCACCGGGGCGGTGTAGTCGACGCCCGGGACGGCGAAGCCGTAGAGGCGCTGGACCTCGGCGTGGAACCAGTCGAGGTCGGCGAGGTCGGCCACGGTGTCGGTGGTGGCGGCCGCCCAGCGTTCGGCGACGGCGGCCTGGACGCCGTCGGCGAGTTCCCAGCCGTCCAGGCGGACCCGGCCCTCGTCGTCCAGGACGAGCGGGGCGGCGCCGGTGAGCTGGTCCCACAGGGCGGCGAGCTGGTGCACCGGCGGGACCATGCCCGCGCCGAGGACGCCGCGCAGCAGCCCGGTGTACAGGGCGATGCCGGGGACGGCGGTCGAGGACTGGGTGACGGCGGCGCCGTTGACGGAGGTGACGGCCCGTCCGCCCAGCGTCTGGCCGAGCCGCTCGTCCAGGGTGCGGGCGGTGGCCTCCAGGTGGGCCTTGGCCGCGCCGATGGTGCCCTGGCGGTAGATCGCCGCCGTCAGCGGGGAGCCGATGTACGAGAGCGCGGCGGTGGTGAAGCCCTCGCCGAGCAGTCCCCGCCCCGCCAGGTGGTCGATCCAGCGCTCCCAGTCCGTCCCGCCCATCACGGCCACGGTCTGCTCGATGTCGTCGCCCTCGGCCGGTGAGGTCTCGACCTCGCGCACCTCGGGACGGCCCTGGTCGTCGAAGACCAGCGTCCTGGTGCGGTTGGTCCGGCCGATCGGCTTGAGGACGGAGGCGTACGTGGTGCCGGTGTCGGGGTCGATGCGCCGGGGCGCGGCCACCGAGTAGACCAGGTGGTCCAGCCGGCCGCCGAACCGGTGCTCGATCAGGTCGGCGACCTGCTCCTTCATCGCGTCGGAGAACGCGTCCCCGTTGAGGAGGACCAGGTCCCGCCCGGCGGCGCGGGCGAGTTCGGCGGTGGCGGCGGTGCGGTACCAGCCGGCCGTGCCGGTGCGGCGCCCGGTGGGGGCCTTCTCGAAGGAGACCAGCACGCCGCGGATGCCGGCCCGCTTGAGCCCGGCGACGGCCGCGGCCAGGCCGTACCCGGCCGAGGAGCCGATGATCAGGGCCACCGGCCCTTCGCCGTCCGGCAGTTCGGCCGGGTCCGGGCAGTCCCGCCACATGTCGGCCACCAGCCGCTCGCAGCCCGCCGGGTGGGAGTCGAGGAAGAGGAATCCCCGGTTGCGGGGGACGATGACGCGCTCGCTCACAGTGGCAGTCCTTGGGTCGGCTGAAGAGTGCGGACGCGACGACCGGCCGGGCCGCCGCGTGCTGCCAGTCTGGGACAGCGCCGGGCAGGGCAGCGGCACCCACCGGGCACAACGATCACGAGTGGATCTTGGAGTGTTCCGCCACTGACGCCGGCACTGGCAGCAGGCGGCGCGTCGCCGGAGAAGGGGATGCGGGGCGGGTGCCAGAATCGGCGGGTTCATGCCCGAGCGTGGTGCACGTCCGAAGGAGTGAGCGAATGAGCGGTGGCGGGGAACGGCCGGAGTTGGGGCAGGTGCCGGAGACGGCGCTGTGGACCCTGTGGCACCGGGCGCTGGAGGCGAGGCGGCCGGACACGGTGCTGCACGACCCGGTGGCGGTCGAGCTGGTGGAGCGGATCGACTTCCCGTTCGCCGAGCGGTTCGGTCAGGCGCCGCTGGTGAGCCAGTTGCAGGCGCTGCGGGCGGGCTGCTTCGACCGCGAGGTGGCGGACTTCCTGGACCGGCACCCGCGCGCCACGGTGGTCGGGCTCGGGGACGGCCTGGAGACCCAGGCCTGGCGGGTGGACAACGGCCGGGCCGACTGGCTGTCGGTGGACCTGCCCGAGATGGCCCGGCTGCGCGAGCGGCTGCTGCCCCCGGACGACCGGCGCCGCATCCTGTCCTGCTCCGCCACCGATCTGCGCTGGGCGGACGAGGTCGACCCGGACCCGGACCGCGGGGTGCTGATCACCACCGAGGGGCTGCTGATGTACCTGCGGCCGACCGAGGTCCGGGAGCTGATCGCCGCCTGCGCCGAACGCTTCCCCGGCGGTGCGATGGTGCTCGACGCCGTCCCGCGCTGGGCCGCCCGCCGGGCCGTCCAGGGCAAGCTGCGGTACCGCCACTACCAGGCGCCCCCGATGCCCTTCGGCATGGACGCGAACGAGCTCGGCAAACTGGCGCAGGCGCACCCGGCGGTCACCGACGTACGCGAGGTCTACCCCGAGGGCGGGCGCGGCCTGCTGCGGGCGCTGCTGCCGCTCGGACAGTGGATCAAGCAGCGTCCGTCCGTCGTCGCCCTGCGTTTTACCCAATCTTGAAGAAAGGCCGGTCGGCCTGGAACTATTGGCGCGGGAGCGTACGTCGTAACGACGGGTGATCGGCCGGGGGGACAGGCCGCCCGGCACGTTAGGCTGCGCCCCGGGGACGCGGCCCGGGTGCCGCCATCGGACGACCGCCGGGACGGGAGTGCGGCTCCACGGGGAGCCGGCCCCGCCCCGACCTGCCACGGAGGTACTGGCCTTGCACATCGACGCCTGGATCGAGAGCGTCCCACCGACCGCGGTGTACGCCCTGATCGGCCTGATCATCGGGATCGAGTCCCTGGGCATCCCGCTGCCCGGTGAGATCGCGCTGGTCACGGCGTCCCTGATGGCCGTCAAGGGGGCGGTGAGCCCGTGGGGGATCGCGCTCTGCGCGATCGCGGGCGCGATCATCGGCGACTCGATCGGCTACTCGATCGGCCGCAAGGGGGGCAAGCCGCTCTTCGAGAAGCTGGGGCGGAAGTTCCCCAAGCACTTCGGGCCCTCCCACCTGGCCACCGCCGAGCGCTCGTTTCAGAAGTGGGGCATGTGGGCGGTCTTCTTCGGCCGCTTCATCGCCCTGCTGCGCATCTTCGCCGGTCCGCTGGCGGGCGCCCTGAAGATGCCGTACTGGAAGTTCCTGATCGCCAACGTGCTGGGCGGCGTGGTCTGGGCCGGCGGCACCACGCTGCTGGTCTACAAGGTGGGCAAGGCCATCGAGCCGTGGCTGTCCCGGTTCTCCTGGGCGGGTCTGGCCGCGGCCGTGGTGATCGGCGCGACCTCGGCCTGGGTGATGAAGCGCCGGGCCGCCAAGACCCACGCGAAGATCGAGGCGGAGGAGGCGGCCAAGGCCGCCGCGGCCGCCAACGCCACCGTCGCGGAGTGACGGAGCGTAACCGGTAGTCGCCCCGGCGTCGTCGGGCCCCCGGAGTAGCATTCGGCCGAAAGCTGCCGATCTTGCACCACTGGAGGGCCCGATGACCCAGCCGAACCAGCAGGCGACCTGGAACGCGGTGGACGCCTACTTCTCCGACCAGCTGGTCGGGCACGACCCGGTGCTGGAGGCCGCCACGGCCGACGCCGACGCCGCCGGGCTGCCGAACATCGCGGTCGCCCCCAACCAGGGCAAGCTGCTGCACCTGCTGGCGCTGACCCAGGGGGCGCGCCGGATCCTGGAGGTCGGCACCCTCGGCGGCTACAGCACCATCTGGCTGGCCCGGGCCCTCCCCGCGGACGGCACCCTGATCTCGCTGGAGATCGATCCCGCGCACGCGGACGTGGCGCGCGGCAACCTGGCCCGCGCCGGGCTGGAGAAGGTCGCCGAGGTGCGGACCGGCCGGGCCGCCGACTCGCTGGCGGCGCTGGTCGAGCAGGGCGAGCTCCCCTTCGACCTGGTGTTCATCGACGCCGACAAGCCGAGCAACCCCGAGTACTTCCGCCGGGCGCTCCAGCTGACCCGGCCGGGCTCGCTGATCATCGTCGACAACGTGGTGCGCGGCGGCGCGGTCGCCGACGCGGCCTCCACCGACCCGGCGGTGCTGGGCACCCGCGCCCTGCACGAGCTGATCGCCGCCGAGCCGAGGGTCAGCGCGACGTCCGTGCAGACCGTCGGCAGCAAGGGCTACGACGGCTTCACCCTGGCCCGCGTCCAGGGCTGACCCACCCCGGCCCGTCCGGTGGATCCTGCCGGGCGCGCCCCAGAAGAGCCGGGCGCGCCCCGGAGGAACGGAGAGACGACGTGCGGATCGGACTGCTGGGCACCGGCACCTGGGCGGAGCGGGTGCACGCACCCGTCCTGGCCGAGCACCCCGGGCTGGAGTTCACCGGCGTCTGGGGCCGCCGGGCGGAGGCGGCCGAGGCGCTCGGCGCCGCGCACGGCGTGCCCGGGTACGGCGACCTCGACCGGCTGCTGGCCGAGGTCGACGCCGTCTCCGTCGCGCTGCCGCCGTCCGTCCAGGCCGGGCTGGCGGTACGGGCCGCCGAGGCCGGCTGCCACCTGCTGCTGGACAAGCCGGTCGCGTTCACCGTGCCGGACGCCCGCGCGGTGGCCGGGGCCGTCCGCGAGCACGGCGTCGCCTCGGTGGTGTTCTTCACCGTCCGCTTCGGCGGCGAGCAGATCCCGTGGATCGAGCGGCAGGCCGGGCTCGGCGGCTGGTTCACCGGCCGCTCCGACTGGCTCGGCTCGGTGTTCGCGCCGGGCAGCACCAGCCCGTACGCGGCCTCGCCCTGGCGCCGGGACAAGGGCGCGCTGTGGGACGTCGGCCCGCACGCGCTGTCCGTGCTGCTGCCGGTGCTGGGCGACGCCGTCCAGGTCACGGCGGTCGCCGGGCCGCAGGACACGGTGCACCTGGTGCTGCGGCACGCCGGCGGCGCCTCCAGCACCCTCGCCCTCAGCCTGACCGCCCCGCGGGCCGGCGGCGGGGTCGCGATGGAGCTGCGCGGCGAGCACGGGGTGGTCCAGCTGCCCGAGCGCGGCGAGGGCCCGACCGTCGCCCTGCACCGGGCGGTGGACGCCCTGCTGGCCTCCGCCGCCTCGGGCGAGGCGCACCCCTGCGGGGCGGACTTCGGGCTGCGGGTGGTGGAGGTCCTGGCCGCGGCGGAGCACTCGCTGGCGCACGGCGGGCCGGTGGCGGTGTGAGGTCCCGGTCCGAGATCGAGGTCTGAGCGCGAGGTCCGAGGTCGAGGTCTGAGGTCGAGGTCTGAGCGTGAGGTCCGAGCGCGAGGTCCGAGCGTGAGGGAGGACGCGGGGCGGGCACCGATGTGCCCGCGACGTGCCCGCCCCGCGCCCGTCCGCCAGATGCCGAACGGCGGCGCGTAGCGGTCAGCCCGGCGGCAGGCCGGGCCGGGTGGCCTCCGGGCGGCGGTCGGTGGGGCGGGCCGGGGGGATGACCGGGGCGCGGAAGTCGCGCGGGCCGGTCCACAGGGCCGGGACGGAGTCGCTGCGGCGGGCCAGCTCGTACGCCAGGGCCTCGTAGTTGACCCGCCAGCCGCGGAAGTGCCGCCAGGCGTCCTCGACCGGGCGCTCGCGCGGGAAGCCGGCCGCGGTGATCATCGCGACGGCGCCCAGGTACTCGGCGTAGGTGAGGCGGATCGGGGTCTCCGGGTCCGGGTCGGCGTCGAAGTCGATGCGCAGCGCGCGGCCGATGTCGCGCATCGCGGTGAAGCCGGCCCGGACCACCAGCCGGGCCTCGGGCGGGGCCGAGCGCGGGCAGAGGGCCAGGTGGAGGGCGGCGGCGTCCATCACCGCGATCAGGCCGACCACCCAGCTGCGGTTGGGCTGCGGGGAGCGGAAGGCCAGCAGCACCGGGTAGTTGGAGTGGCTCTCGCCGATGTCGGCGGCCAGCCGCTCCCAGTCGCGGTAGAGCTGGGGGAGGGCGGTCTCGGTGTCCACCAGGGACTGCCGGGCGAGCAGCTCGGGGCCCCAGGCGGGCTCACCGGCCCGGGACTGCAACAGCGTCACCTCGGTCTCGCGCCGCTGGTAGGCGGCGTACAGGGTGGGCAGGTAGGCGATCTGCAGGGCGATCACCAGCGGGCCGCTGGCGGCGGCCAGGAAGTCGATCGCGGACAGCTGGAGCCGCTCGCCGCTCGCGTACCCGAGGGTGAACAGGCTGGACCCGGCCTCCCGGATGGCCACCGACCAGCTGAGGTCCGAGGTGCCGTGCAGCAGCAGGGTGTAGGCGAGCAGCATCCCGCTGAGCCACACCCCGAGCATGCCGAGCAGCACCAGCGGCGCCAGCCAGGTCAGCGCGCGGTCCTGCGCGCGGTAGGTGCCGAACGGCGTGGCCCACAGCCGCAGGGCGGTGCGCAGCCCAGACCAGAGCCGGAACACCAGGGCCGAGTAGAGGCCGCGCGGGACGACCAGGGTGCGCAGGATGCTGCCGATGACGAGCAGGAGCAGCAGCACGCCGAGCACGGTGTGGATCAACCTCATGGCGCCATTGTGGCGGCAGGCCGCAGGCGGTGCGGGCCGGACCACAGGTCGGACGCCGCCGTGCCCGGGCCTGGAGCGGCCCGCGATCGGGTTCCCCTTCCCGCTATGAGCATGATCACACCGGTTTCGCGCGGCCAAAGGACGCCCGGTACGGCGTCTAGGTGAGTGGAGGGGGTCGCCCCAGGAGATCGGAGACCGGATGCGCGCACAGCGGGGTGGGGACGCCGAGGAACAGCAGGGCGGGGAACAGCGGGGCGAGGAGCAGCAGGGCGGGGAACAGCGGGGCGAGGAACAGCGGGGCCGGGACGCCGGGGAGGAGAAGGCCGGACGCCGGCGATGGCGTCCGTTGCGGCGGATCGACTATCCGCGCGGCAGCCGGCGCGGGGTCCGGCGCTGGCTGCCGTCCTGGCGGCAGCTGCTGCTGACGACCGGGCTGCTGACGGTGGCGCTGAGCGGGCTGTCGGCCTGGTTCTTCGTCACCACCAAGGTCCCGGAGGACCTCAACGCCTTCGCCACCCAGCAGAACAACGTCTACTTCTGGGCGGACGGCACCGAGATGGCCCGGATCGGCGAGACCAACCGGCAGGAGGTGCCGCTGGACCAGGTGCCGGAGTCGGTGCGCTGGGCGGTGCTGTCGGCCGAGAACGAGACCTTCTACTCCGACCCGGGGATCTCCGTCACCGGCATCGGCCGCGCGATCTACACGATGGCCGCCGGCGGCGACACCCAGGGCGGCTCCACCATCACCCAGCAGTACGTCAAGAACAACTACCTGAACCAGCGCCAGGACGTCTCCCGCAAGCTCAGCGAGATGGTCATCGCGATCAAGCTGGACCACCGGATGAGCAAGCAGGACATCCTGGCCGGCTACCTGAACACCAGCTGGTTCGGGCGCGGCAGTTACGGCATCGAGCGCGCCGCGGCGGCCTACTACGGCAAGGACGTCTCGGAGCTGAACCCGAGCGAAGGGGCCTTCCTGGCGGCCCTGTTGAAGGGCGCCGGGCAGTACGACCCGGCCCTGAGCCCCGAGAACCACCAGCGGGCCGAGGAGCGGTGGTCCTGGATCCTGGACCGGATGGTGGACACCGGAAAGCTCTCCGCCGCCGAGCGCGCCAAGTACACCGTCTTCCCGGAGCCGAGGACGCCCCCCAAGGCGGCCGGGATGAGCGGACAGGTCGGCTACCTGGTGGACCTCGCCCGGAGCTACGTGGAGAGCCACAGCGACATCTCCCCGGCCCAGTTCGACCTCGGCGGCTACCAGATCCGCACCACCTTCGAGAAGCCCAGGGTCACCGCCCTGGCCGCGGCGGTGCAGGAGGCCACCAAGGGACTCGACCCGGACGGGCGCGAGGCCGACAAGCTGGTCAAGGTCGGCGCCGCCTCGGTGGCCCTCGACGGCCGGATCGTCGCGCTCTACGGCGGCCCCGACTACCGCAAGCAGGGCTTCGACAACGCCAACACCTCGACGGTACCGATGGGTTCGGCCTTCACCCCGCTGGTGTACGCCGCCGGACTCAGCCAGGGCGTGCAACACCAGCGCGGCGGCCCCCGCACCCCGGTGACGCCCGGCACCACCTACGACGGCGACAACGGGGTCAACGTGCAGACCCCGGAGGGCCCGTACTGGGGGCGGGACGGGAAGATCGTGAAGACCGCCAACGACGGCAAGCGCAACTGGGGCCCGGTCAGCCTGCGCGGCGCGATCGAACAGTCCGTCAACGGGCCGATGATGCAACTCGGCATGGACGTCGGCCTGGACAAGGTGCAGCAGACCGCGGCCGCCCTCGGCCTGCTCCCCGACAGCATGGGCGAGCTGGTGCCCGCCTTCGGCACGGGCAACTCCACACCCAGCGCCATCCGCGCCGCCGACGCCTACGCCGTCTTCGCGGCCGGCGGCAGCCACACCGACCCGTACTCGGTGCTGGGCGTCACCCGCAACGGCGTCGCGGTCGACCTGCGACTGCCGACCGCCGTCCGGGCCCTGCCCGCGGCGGTGGCGGCGGACGTGGACACGGCGCTCAAGGGCGCGGTCCGCGGTGGCAGCGCCCAGTCCCTGGCGGCGGCCGGCCCCGGCCTGGCGGCCAAGCCCGGGACCACCCCGGACCGTACCGCCGGCTGGACCATCGGCTACAACGGGCAGCTGTCGACGGCGGTCACCGTCTTCCGGGCCGACCTCAAGGACATGAAGCTGCTCTCGCTGGAGGGGGTCGGCGGGGCGGCGCCGGACACCCCGGACTCCGAACTGCCGGGCCGGATCTGGGCGTCGTTCATGAAGGCGGCCGGGTAGCGGCCGGCCCGCCGGGGTGTTCACCGGCCCCGGGCGGCTGGGGGATCGTCCCCGCGGCCGCCCGGGGGCGTGGGCGTCACCTGGGCAGGCGGGACCAGTCGCCCGGCTGGCCCGGGTCGAGTTGGCGCAGGCTGTTGAGGACCTTCGGGTCCTGGGCGTCCAGCCAGTCGGCGACCTGGCGGAAGGAGACGCAGCGGACGCCGTCCCGGTGGCAGACGTCCTTCACCACGTCCGCCACGGCGTCCATGTAGATGCCGCCGTTCCAGTCCTCGAAGTGGTTCCCGATGAACAGCGGGGCGCGGCTGCCGTTGTAGGCCCGGTTGAAGCCGGCCAGGTAGCTGTCCCGGGCCTCCTTCTCCCACTCGTCGTACTTCTTCGGATCGCCCTTGGTGGAATTGCCGGACTGGCCGGCGAGGAAGTTGAAGTCCATCGACAGGCCCTGGGTGGACTTGGCCGGGAAGGGCAGCATCTGGAGCGGAAAGTTCCAGATGCCGTCCTTCTTCGTCGGCCAGACCTGGAACTCCCCCGGGGAGCTGGCGTCGTAGCGGAACCCGGCCGCCTTCTCCGCCTGGAGGAGGTTCTTCTGCCCCTCCAGACAGGGCGCCCGTCCGCCGACCAGCTCCTTGGTGTAGTCGAAGGGCAGCGGCGGGAGGTTCTTGTAGCCGGTGTTGGTCTTCCAGTTGGTGACGAAGGAGACCGACTGGTCCAGCTCGCTCTTCCACTCCTCGGTGCTCCACTCACCGCCGCCCTTCGCCCCGCAGAAGTGGCCGTTGAAGTGGGTGCCGATCTCGTTGCCGTCCAGCCAGGCCAGCCGCAACTGCTCCAGGGTGTCCTTGATGTGGGCGTCGGTCGCGTAGTCGATGGACGCGGCGCCCGGGTCGTGCTGGGGCGGGTGGTAGAGGCTCCGCTTCGACTTGGGGAGGGTGTAGAGGCCGGTCAGGAAGTACGTCATCTGGGCGTTGTTGTCCGCGCCCAGCTTGCGGAACCGGGAGAACAGGTGGTCGTCGCCCTCCAGGGCGCCGTCCCAGGAGAAGACCACGAACTGCGGTGGCTGCTCACCCGGTTTGAGCTTCTCCGGCTTGGGCTGCTTGGGCTGCGGGCCGGTGTAGGAGGTCGAACCGTCGCCGATCACCTTGACCTGGCCGTCCCAGGTCGGCGTCGCGCTCGGCTCGGGCGCGGGGGCTGCGGCGGTGGGGTCGGGCTCCGGCGTCGTCGGGTCGGGGGCGGCGGCGTTCGGTCTGCCCTCCGAGAACGAGTCCCCCGTGGTCAGCGTGAGGGACGCGACGACCCCCATGGCCAACAGGACGGCTGCGCCTCGAGCAGTCCGCACGTAATCCCCTTCGCTCAGCCGACAGTTCGATCATTCGATCAACAGGGCACTCATGTGATCGATGACGTGAGGGGCGGGAAAGGTTGCTCGGATCGCCCAAGAGATTTTCGAGCGGTGCGGCCCCGGCTTTGCGGACAGATCAAGTCTCCCAGGAATCCGGGGTTGGTGTCGCCGTCCTCGGGAAGGAGATTTTGTCGTGGTTTGCCCGCCTAGGGTTACGGATGACCAGCGACAACCCCGATCTGACACGGAGTAGGAATGGCACCCGACGCCTCGGACGCCCCCGACGCCTTGAACGCACTCGCCGCAGAACTCACCGCGATGGCGGCAGCGGACCACCAGGCCACCCACCGGGCCAACAGCGAGGACCCGGCCGAACAACTCGCCTGGCGCCGCCTCACCACCCGCCACGCGGACCGCCTCGGCGCCATCATGGACACCCACGGCTGGCCCACCGCCGACCGGGTCGGCGAGGACGCCGCCCGAGCAGCCTGGCTGATCGCCCAGCACGCCGACCGCCAACTCGACGTCCAGCGAAGGGCGTTGGGACTGATGGAACAGGCGGTGGCCGCGGGCGGCGCCAGCCCGCGCGACCTCGCCTTCCTGCGCGACCGCACCCTGGTCAACGCCGGCGAGCCGCAGATCTACGGCACCCAGATCGCCGGAGTGAAGGACGGAGCCCCCGTCCCGTGGCCCTGCGAGGACCCGGAGCGGATGGACGCCCGCCGCGCCGAGGTCGGCATCCCGTCCTTCGCCGACTACATCGCCCAGTTCGCGCCGCCGGCCGGCCACTGATCGCGCGCGGACCGGCCCAAGCGCGACCGTGCCGGTGGCGGCCGGCAGCGAACGGCTGTGACCGGCGCCGGGAAAGGAGGGAATCGGCTGCACGTCGGTCGCAGCCGAGGGCGGCCCGTTGCGGGCCGCCCTCGGAGGTGCGGTTCGGGTCAGGGCTTGGCGGCGGCGGGTGGGGCGCCGGTGGTGGCGGCCTGGTAGAGGGTGCGGACGGCGGCGGTGAAGGGGGCGCTGTAGGAGACCTGCGGGGTGTTGCCGCCGGTGTGGTAGCCGCCGATGAGGCCGATCACGGCCCAGCCGCCGAACCACGGGATGAGCATCGGGCCGCCAGAGGTGCCGCCGGTGAAGCCGTCGCAGGCGATGCGTTCGAAGGTGCCCGGGTCGGCGGGGTCGTCGCTGGGCCACGTGGTCGTCCAGCTGAGGCACTCCACCGGCTTCTGGGCGCCGCCCGGGTAGCCGACCATCCGGACCGGGGCGTGGACGTACCCCGTGTCGGTGAGGAGCCGGACGGCGCCGACCGCGTCTTCGAGGGCTTGGCCGTCCTGGTTGGGCCCGGTCACGGCGAAGCCGAAGTCGTAGGCGGCGCTCGCGTGTTCGCCCCGGTCGTAGTACTCCTGGGCGAGGTAGACGCCGTTCTCCTCGACCGGGAAGATACCGAACGGCTTGAGCCCGTCGTGGTACTGGGGGACGAAGCCCAGGTGCCGCCTGGGGGAGGTGCCGGCGTAGCCCTTGAGGCAGTGGCCCGCGCTCAGGACCAGGTTGTGGTCCGGGCTGTGGACGACGGAGGCGCTGCAGGTGCGGCCGGTGCCGGTGGCGTCGGTCCAGAAGAAGGCGCCGGCCTGGGGGATGCCGTCGAAGCTCCTGCTCGGGGGGATGTACTCGTCGGGGCGCGGGCCGTCGGCCGTGGGTTGGGCGGCCTTGGTGTCCAGGGGGACGGCGGCGGCCATGCGGGCGGGGGACCAGTAGGCGCTGAGCTGTGCGGCGGCGGTGGCGGTGGGTGGAGCGGTGGCGGCGGCGGCCGGGGCGAGCCCGGCGGTGGAGAGGAGGACGGCGGCGATGGCTGTGGCGATCCTGGACGCCATGGGTGGTCCCTTCTGGCTGGGTGAGACGGTCGTCGATGTGGGCCCCCGCACAGTGTGGGGTGCCCACGATCGGAGCCCGGCTCACCCTGACGGGGGCCAGTCAGCTGATGGCGCGTCGGAACGCTTCGGCGTCCTCGGGGCTGAAGAAGCGCCGGATGCGGGCGGAGGAGCCGGGAGCGCGGAGGTACTCGTGCCGGTCGGGGTCCCAGAGGCCCCAGGAGTCGAGTTGGAGGAAGTGGGGGCTGGAGGCGTCGATCAGGCGGACCTCGTACGGGGTGGGGGTGTTGGTGCGGACCCAGACTTGCGCCTGGGCGTACGAGTAGAAGCGGAGCGGCTCGTCGGCCGGGGGGAGGGCCTTGACGAGATCGGTGGTCTCGCGGTCGCGGACGACCCAGGCCTGGTAGTAGGTGCCGCGCGGGGCGTCGGCGGGGACGATGGCGTAGCGGTCGGTCATCGGCGGGTCGCCACCTGGATGAAGCCGGCGGCCTTCTCGACGCGCTCGGCGAACTCGTTGAACTCGCCCTCGATGGGGGAGATGGTCGCCTTGCTGGGGACGAGGATCGCGCCGGCCTGACGGTCGAGGATCTGGCGCAGCGCGGCCTGGAGCATCGGGCGGTGCTCGGGGCCCCGGACGTCGACCTCGTCATCCACGACGATGAGGGAGATGTCCCAGTTGAAGGTGCGGGCGTAGGCCTCGCACTGGCCCAACTCGCGCTCGGGGAAGGCGGAGTCGGGCTTGGCCAGGTAGGTGACCACCTGGAAGTTGCGGGTGGGGGTGCAGGAGGTGTTGGGGGGCATGACCATCTCCGTGGTTGCACATCGCAATCGATGCATTACTTGGTGTAGCCATGATGGCGTGGATGACGTTACGATCTCCAGGCCTCAACCTTCACAGTCCTGTCGATTCACAGGGAGGGGAAGTGATGGAGTCCCTCGAAGATGATCCGTCGTCATCTCCGGCGATCCGTTTCGGAAATGAACTCCGCAGGCTGCGGCGCTCCAGGGGATGGTCTCAGGCGGAACTAGGTCGACGCATGGGCTACAGTCATGGCCTCGTGTCGTACGTCGAACGGGCTAAGAAGCCTGTGACTCTTAAATTCGCGGTGGCGGCAGACCGGGTGTTCGACACGGGTGGGGTCTTCAAGGAGCTGTGGCGCAGGATCTCGAACGCCAGCCTGCTGGAGGGGTTCGCCGAGTTCGTGGATGCGGAGGCGCGCTGTAGGAAGTTGCGCACCTTCGAGTTGGGGGTAGTTCCTGGGCTGTTGCAGACCCTGGACTATGCCGCTGCCCTGGAAAACGGGAACGTCCGGCGTGGTGGTATCACACAGGCCCAGGCTGATGGGCGAGTTGACTTCCTGGCTGGGCGGCAGAGGCTCCTGGAGAAGGATCGGCCGCCCGTGATCCATGCCGTGCTCGACGAGAGTTGCCTCCTTCGAACGGTGGGTGGCCCGGAAGTCATGCGGGCGCAGTTGGATCACCTACTGGCGCTGGCCGAGCGGCCGAACATCACGGTCCAGGTGGCGCCGTTCCGCCTGGGCGAGCAGCGGCCGTTTCTCTTGCCGGTTGTGCTGTTGACGCTGCCCGACCGGTCCGTGGTGGGCTACGCGGAATCTCATGCGCGGGGCCATCTGGAACGGGGGCGCGAGAGCGTTGCGGCTTGGGAAGAGGACTACGATCACCTGAAGGTGGAGTCGTTGGACACGGCGGCTTCGCTCGCCATGATCCGCGCTGTTCGGAAGGAACTTCAATGACGGCCCATGACCTGGCCGGCGCTCGGTGGGTGAAGAGTCGCCACAGCGGCAACGGCGGTAACTGTGTCGAGGTGGCCCCCGGACTTGCCGACGTGATGCCCGTCCGCGACTCGAAGGACCCCGAGGGACCCGTGCTCGTCTTCCAGGGCGCGGCTTGGACGTCCTTCATTGCCGCGACCGTCTCCGGCGAGTTCGGCGACGTCTGATCTCCTCATTCCCCATCCCGCGAGCCCCTGGACCGACCGGTCCAGGGGCTCGCGGCATTGACACAGCCCCTCCTCCGTTGAATGCTAAGCAAGCGCTTAGTCAATGATCCGCTTTCCCCGAGGAGCCGCTCGATGGCCGAGACCCCCGCTGACCCGCCCGGACTGGATCTGGCCCGTCTCCGCTCCCACCTGGACGCGGAACTCCCCGGCCTCCTCCACGGGCCGCTGCGGGCCGACCTCATCGAGGGGGGCCGCTCGAACCTCACGTACGTCCTTACGGACGGCCGCTCCCGCTGGGTCCTCCGCCGCCCGCCGCTCGGGCACGTCCTGGCCACCGCGCACGACATGGGCCGCGAGCACCGGGTGATGTCTTCCCTCCGGGACACCGACGTCCCCGTCCCCGAGATGCTCCTGATCGACCACGGCACCGACGTCCTCGGCGCCCCCTGGTACCTCATGGAGCACGTGGACGGCGTCGCCCACCGCTCCCGCAAGGCCCTCCTCACCCTGGGCGAGGATCGCGTCACCGCCCTCGGCCGCCGCCTGGTCGAGACCCTCGCCGCCCTGCACAGGATCGACCCCGCCACCGTCGGCCTGGCCGACTTCGGCCGCCCCGACGGCTACCTGGAGCGCCAGCTGCGCCGCTGGTCCACCCAGTTGGAGAACTCCCGCAGCCGCGACCTCCCCGACCTCGACCGGCTGCACGCCCTCCTCGCCGAGCGCCTCCCCACCTCCCCGGCCCCCGCTCTCGTCCACGGCGACTACCGCCTCGACAACGTCCTCGTCGACGACACCGACGCCATCACCGCCGTCCTCGACTGGGAGATGTCCACCCTCGGTGACCCGCTCACGGACATCGGCCTCCTCGTGATGTACACCGAACTCGCCGGAGTCGGCGGCGGCATCATCCCCTCCGCGATGACCGCCCCCGGCTTCCCCAAGGCCGACGAGATCGTCTCGTACTACGCCCGACTGACCGGCCGCCAGGCCGCCGACCTGGACTGGTACGTGGCCTTCGCCTCGTACAAACTCGCCGCAGTCGCCGAGGGCATCCACTTCCGCTTCCAGCAGGGCCGCACCCTGGGCGCCGGTTTCGAGCGCGCCGGTGAGATGGCCCCGATCCTCGCCCGGCACGGCCTGAGCACCCTCAAGGAGGGCTAAGAACCATGGACTTCGCGTACGACGCCCGGACGAACGAGCTCCGCGAGCAACTGCTCGCCTTCATGGCCGAGCACGTCCACCCCGCCGAGGCCACTCTCGCCCAGCAGCTCGCCGACCCGGCCCGCGAGCCGTGGAGCGTCCCGCCGGTGGTCGCCGACCTCCAGGCGGAGGCCCGCAAGCAGGGCCTGTGGAACCTGTTCATTCCCGGGGAGCACGGCGCCGGCCTCACCAATCTCCAGTACGCCCCGCTCGCCGAGATCACCGGCCGCAGCATCCAGTTGGCCCCGCCCGCCCTGAACTGCGCCGCCCCCGACACCGGGAACATGGAACTCCTCGCCCAGTTCGGCAGCGCCGAGCAGAAGGAGCGCTGGCTGCGCCCCCTGCTCGACGCCGAGATCCGCTCCGCGTTCGCGATGACCGAGCCGGAGGTGGCCTCCTCGGACGCGACCAACATCGCCACCCGGATCGAGCGGGACGGCGACCAGTACCTGATCAACGGCCGCAAGTGGTACATCACCGGGGCGATGAACCCGGACTGCAAGCTGTTCATCGTGATGGGCAAGACCGATCCGGACGCCGCCCCGCACCGCCAGCAGAGCATGGTGATCGTGCCGCGCGACACCCCGGGCGTCACCGTCAAGCGCGGTATGACGGTCTTCGGCTACGACGACGCCGACCACGGCGGCCACGCCGAGGTGCTGTTCGAGGACGTCCGCGTCCCGGTCGAGAACCTGATCGGCGAGGAGGGCGGCGGCTTCGCCATCGCCCAGGCCCGGCTGGGGCCCGGCCGGATCCACCACTGCATGCGGGCGATCGGCCTCGCCGAGCGGGCGCTGGAGCTGATGTGCCGCCGGGCGAACGAGCGGGTGGCCTTCGGCCGTCCGCTGGCCGAGCAGGGCGTGGTGCAGGACTGGATCGCCGAATCCCGGGTCCGCATCGAGCAGTTGAGGCTGCTGGTGCTCAAGACGGCCTGGCTGATGGACACCGTCGGCAACCGGGGTGCGCACACCGAGATCCAGGCCATCAAGATCGCCACGCCGCGCACGGTGGAGTGGATCCTCGACAAGGCCGTCCAGGCGCACGGCGCGGCCGGGGTCAGCCAGGACACCCCGCTCGCCCAACTGTGGGCCGGCAACCGCACCTTGCGGCTCGCCGACGGGCCGGACGAGGTGCACAAGCGCTCGCTGGCCCGGCGGGAGCTCAAGCAGTACCGCTGATCCCCGCGCTCACCGTGAACGTCGGCCCCACCGGCCACGTGTGTGGACCAGCACGAACCGGGCGTGCACCAGGTCGAACGTCCCCGGCTCCGGGGCGGCTCCCCGAGGACCCGGCACCGTAAGGGTGATACCCGGGTACTCAGGGGGAGTTGGCTCCCGGGTATGACGGCCCAGCCCCCGCCCCGCCCGTAGCGTCTCCTCCGTAACCGATCAGGACGAGGAGACAGCGATGGGCAGGCGGGGACGGGCCGTGGCGGCGGCACTGCTGGCGGGGACGGCGATGTTGGGCGTGGTCGGCGCACCGGGGGCGGTGGCGGCGCCGGCCGACGGCGGCGGGCAGCGGCAGGCCAGGGCATGGCTGCCGCAGCCCACCGGGCCGTACCCGATCGGCACGACATCCCTCCAGCTCACGGACGACGGCAGGGACGACCCCTGGAAGCCCGGGCAGCACCGCAAGCTGATGATCAGCCTCTGGTACCCGACCACCCGGCCCGCCACCGGCGACGACCGCGCGCCGTACATGCTCCCCGCCGCCGCCGACCAGTTCGGCAGCGCCGGGAGCGTCGGCCAGAGCAACAACGGCTTCGAACCCGGCCGCACCGACTGGGCGGGCATCCGCACCCACGCCCGCGCCGACGCGCCCGCCCTGCCGGGCGGCAAGCGGCCCGTCGTGCTGTACGAGGCGGGCCTCGGCGACCCGCGCACCTGGGGCACCGGCCTGGTGGAGGACCTCGCCTCGCGCGGCTACGTCGTCGTCACCGTCGACCACACCTACGAGGCCTCCGAGGTCGCCTTCCCCGACGGGGACCTCGCCACCTCCGTCTTCCCCGCGCTGATGACCCAGCCCGACCTGGACATCGGCGCCCTGCTGCGCAAGATGCTGCAGAGCCGGGTCGACGACACCCGCTTCGTCCTGGACCAGCTCTCCGGGCTGCGCCGCGACCGGCAGCTGCCGGCCGGCCTCGCCGCCTCCCTCGACCTCGACCGGATCGGCATGGTCGGCCACTCCGGGGGCGGCTCCGCGGCCCTCCAGACCATGCACGACGACCCGCGCCTCAAGGTCGGCGTCAACCTCGACGGCCAGCTGCACTTCCCCGGCCCGGACGGCCGGACCGGCGTCTTCCTGCCCAGCGTCGCCGAGGACGGCCTGACCCGGCCCTTCCTGCTGATGGGCACCCAGAACCCCGACTCCGGCAGCTACCACCAGCAGCCCGGCTGGGACGCCCTGTGGCAGCACAGCACCGGCTGGCACGCCGACGTGACCCTCACCGGCTCCCGGCACGGCTCCTACACCGACGCGCAGTCCCTGCTGCCCCAACTCGCCCGGCAGGGCGCGATCAGCGGGACGCAGCTGACCGACGACGTCGGTGACGTCCGCCCGGACCGCGCGGTGTCGGCCACCCGCTCGTACGTCGCCTCGTTCCTCGACCGCTGGCTGCGCGGCCACGACGACCACCTGCTGGACGGGCCCTCGGCGCGCTTCCCGGAGATGACCTACGAGCGGTAGCGGCGGGATCAGGGCGTGCGGGCCCGGAGGTGGGCCCGCTCGCCCTGGTGGCCGAAGAGGACGAGGAGTTCGACCGTCCGCTCGCCGTCCGGGCCGAGCCAGTGCGGCACATGGGTGTCGAACTCGGCGGCCTCGCCCGCCCGGAGGACCAGGCTCTGGTCGCCCAGCAGCAGCCGCAGCCGGCCGGAGAGCACATAGACCCACTCGAAGCCCTCATGGGTCTTCAACTCCGGCTCGGTGCCCGGCCGGGGCGGGATCAGCAGCTTGTGGGCCTGGACGCCGCCGGGGTGGCTGAGCGGCACGTACGTCATGCCGTCCCGGACCACCGGGCGCAGGTGGATGCGAGGGTCCCCGGTGCGGGGCGCGCCGACCAGGTCGTCCAGGGGGACGGCGTGCACCTCGGCGAGCGGCAGCAGCAGCTCCAGGGTGGGCTTGCGGGTGCCGCCCTCCAGCCGGGAGAGGGTGCTCTCGTTGATGCCGGTCCGTTCGGCGAGGTCCGCCAGGGTCATCCCGCGCCGGCGGCGCAGCTCGCGCAGCCGGGGGCCGACGGCGGCCAGGACGTCCTTCTTCGCGTGGTCCATGCCGCTCAGGTTGCCGAAACGGCATGGGGCGTTGCAAGCCCGGCAGGGCGCGCGGCACCGTCGGTGGCAACCGGGCCGGCGCGCGATGCCGGCCGCGAACCCGTCGCCTGACGAAAGGCCCCCGATGCACACCGAGAGCGACCCCGCGACCTTCTGGGAGAACCACTACGCCGGCCTGGAGGCCGAGTGGGGCACCCGGCCCAACGCCGTCCTGGCGGAGCTGGTCACCGCCCTCGCGCCCGAGCCCGGCACGGCGCTGGACCTCGGCTGCGGGCACGGCGGCGACGCGCTCTGGCTGGCCGGCCTCGGCTGGGACGTCACCGCCGTCGACATCGCCCGCACCGCGCTGGACCGGGTCGCCGACCGCGCCCGGGCCGAGGGGGTGGCCGCGCTGGTCCACCCCGTCCGCCACGACCTGGCGCGGAGCTTTCCCGAGGGCGCCTTCGACCTGGTCGGCGCGAGCTACCTCCACACGCCCGCCGAGCTCCCCCGGGCCGCCGTACTGCGCCGCGCCGCGGCGGCGGTGGCGCCGGGCGGGCTGCTGATCATCGTGAACCACGCCTCGCTGGCCCCCTGGTCCTGGCAGGCCGGGCAGGACGTGCGCTTCCCGACCCCCGAGGAGGCCCTCGCCGAGCTGCGGCTCGGCGCCGGCTGGCACACCGAGCGCTGCCACGCGCCGCAGCGCACCGCCACCGGCCCCGAGGGGCGGAGCGCGACCGTCACCGACAACGTCATCGCGGTGCGGCGGACGGCCTGAGGCACGCGGTCGTGCCTCGGCGGCCGCCGGGCGGGCGTCGGCTCAGCGGATCTCGGAGCCCGGGTTGGCCTCGTCCCACTGCTGTCGGGAGGCCACGATCGCGTCGTGGTGGGAGTAGGACCAGTCGACCATCGCCCGCACCAGGTGGGTGAGGCTGTGCCCGAGGGGCGTCAGCTCGTACTCCACCTGGGGCGGGACGGTCGGGTGGACGGTGCGGGAGACCAGGCCGTCGCGCTCCAGCCGGCGCACCGTCAGGGTCAGCATCCGCTGCGAGATGCCCGGCAGGGCGCGTTGCAGTTCGCGGAACCGCCGTACGCCCTGGGCGAGTTCGACCACGGCCAGCACGGACCACTTGTCGCCGAGCCGGTTCAGCAGGTCGCGGATCCCGCAGTCCACGTCGTCCTCGCACCAGACGACCGGGCGGGGGGCGGTGGTTACCGCGGTGTGCCCTACTGACATGGAAGTGCCTCCTTACGCCGGACGCCCAGGCTACCGAGGATGGACGAGTCCCCAGCGATCGCACGTCCCAAGGAGAACCATGCTGCTCGTCACCGGTGTCAACGGAGGCCTCGGCACCCTCGTACTGGAGCGGCTCGGCGCCCGGGAGGGCGTCGTCGCCGGGAGCCGGACGCCGGAGCGGGTGGCGGCCGAAGTGCCCGTCCGGCTGGTGGACTTCGACCGGCCGGCGACCCTGGCCGAGGCCTTCGCGGGGGTGCGGACCCTGCTGCTGATCTCGGCCGGCGCCGCCGAGGACGACGTGGTGATCGCCCGGCACGGCGCCGCGATCGAGGCGGCCGAGCGGGCGGGCGTCGAGCACGTCGTCTACACCAGCCTGTCCGGCGACGGCGACCACCTGCCGTACGCGCTGGCGCACCGCTGGACGGAGCGGCGGCTGCGCGCGTCCGGCACGCTGCGCTGGACGGTGCTGCGCAACGGCCTCTACGCGGAACTGCTGGCCGCGATCGCCGCGCCCGGCCCGGACGGGGTGATCACCGCACCGCTGGGGGCCGGCCGCTTGGCCGCGGTGGCCCGGGCGGACCTCGCCGAGGCGGCGGTGAACGTGGCCCTGGCACCGGCCGGGCACGCGGGGCGGACGTACGAGCTGGTGGGGGAGGAGGCGGTGGGCGGCGCGGAGCTGGCCGAGGCGCTCGGTGCCGAGTACCGCCCGGGCCGGCTCGCGCAGGCCCGGACGGTACTGGCGGCCTCGGACGCCTTCGACTTCCAGGTGCCGATGCTGGTGGGCACCTACTCGGCGATCGCGCACGGCTTCCTGACCGGGCCGGGCGGGCCGGGCGACCTGGCGGACCTGCTCGGCCGCCCGCCCCGCCCGGCCCTGGAGGTCATCGCGGGGCGGTAGCCGCGGCGCGTCGGGCGTCGATGCGGGCGTGGGCGTCGGGCCAGCGGATCGGGAGCTGTTCGACCGGGGTGTCCCAGAAGATGAAGGTGGACTCCCGCATGGTGGCGCGCAGTCCGGTCATGGTGCTGCGGTGGGGTTCGGCGGCGGCGAAGGCGTTCAGGGCCTCGCGGCTCTCCCAGGCGGAGAGGGTCCAGAAGGTCCGCCGTAGCGGCCGGGCGATCAGCGAGGCGCCCAACGCGCCCGGCGCGTTGCGCAGTTGGCGCCAGACGGTGAGCGAGCGGACGAAGAACCGCGGGACGTCGGCGAGCGAGCGGACCTCGAAACGGGAGGCCATCACGACGGCCCGGGTGCCGGGGGCGGCGGGGTTGGGGGTGATCCAGGGCAGGGTGGGCACGGCTGACACTCCTCGTCGGCGGAGGGCGCCACACTGGGTAGTGGCACTATCTATGTTAGACAGTGCTGGTATCCAGACGCCATATCCAGACGCCAGGGGAAAGGCAGACGCCGGCAGTGCGCATCTCCGAACTCAGCCGCCGCAGTGCGGTGCCGACCGCGACCATCAAGTACTACCTGCGCGAGGGCCTGCTGCCGCCCGGCCGGGCCACCGCCGCCACCCAGGCCGAGTACGACGAGAGCCACCTGCGCCGGCTCCGACTGGTGCGCGCGCTGATCGGGGTGCGAGGGCTGAGCGTGAGCGCCACCCGGGAGGTGCTCGGCGCGGTGGCCGAACACGCGGGGGAGCGGCACCAGGTGCTCGGCCTGGTCCTCGGAGCCCGGCCGGTCGAGGAGGGGGCGGGCCCGGTCGAGGAGGGGGCGGAGCCGGACCCCGCGCCCGGAGCGGCGGAAGTGGACGCGCTGATCGGCGAACTCGGCTGGGAGGTCTCCGAGTACGCCCCCGCCCGGGCGGTGCTCGGCGAGACCCTGGAGACCCTGCGCACGCTCGGTGCCGAACTCGACCCGGCCACCCTGCGCGGCTACGCCGAACTGGCCGAGCGGACCGCCGTCCTGGACCTCGACCAGCTCGACCCGGAGGCCGACCCGCTGGAGCAGGCCGAACGGGCCCTGCTGCGGACCGTCCTCCTGGAACCGGCCCTGCTCGCGCTGCGGCGGCTGGCCCAGGAGAACGAGTCCGCCCGGCGGGGCGGCTGAGCTCAGCCGCAGCACCCGGACGGCGGTCCGCCCGGGTGCTGCGGCTGAACTGCTCGGCCAGGACGGCGACCTGGCTGGTGCAGCGGCTGAACCGTTCGGCCAGGACGGCGACCTGGCTGGTGCAGCGGCTGAACCGTTCGGCCAGGACGGCGACCTGTCCGGTGCAGCGGCTGAACTACTGCCCCAGGACGGCGATCCGCCCGGTGCTGCGCCCGTCGGCGACCAGCTGGACGGCCGCCGCGGCCTCGGCCAGCGGCACCCGGGCGCTGACCAGCGGACGGACCACGCCTTGGTCGGCGAGCGCGGTCAGCTCGTCGTGGGCGGCGCGGACCGCCTTCGGGTCGTGGGTGTTGTAGAGGCCCCAGTGCAGGCCGAGGATCGCGTAGTTCTTCACCAGGGCGTGGTTGAGCGCCGGTGCCGGGATCTTCCCGGCGGCGAAGCCCACCACCACGATCCGGCCCTCGAAGGCCACGCACTTGGTGGAGCCGGTGTAGGCGTCGCCGCCGACCGGGTCGAAGACCACGTCCGCGCCGCGCCCGCCGGTGAACTCCTTGACGGCGGCGACGAAGTCCCCGGCCGTGTCCCCGGCCGTGCGGTCCACCACCAGGTCGGCGCCGAGCGCCCGGGCCGCGTCGGCCTTCGCGGGCCCGCCGACCACGGCGACCACCCGGGCCCCGGCGGCCCGGCCGAGCTGGACGGCCGCGCTGCCGACCCCGCCGGCCGCCGCGTGCACCAGCAGGGTCTCCCCGGCCCGCAGCCGGGCCCGGCGGTGCAGGGCGAACCAGGCGGTCTGGTAGCCGATGTGCAGCGCCGCCGCCTCCGCGTCGTCCAGCGCCTCGGGCGCCGGGAACGCGGCCGCGGCGTCCAGCAGCGCGTACTCGGCGAAGGCGCCGTGCGGCAGCACCGGATTGCCGATCAGCCGCTCGCCCCGCCGGGGGCCCTCGGCGACCTCGCCGCACAGCTCCACGCCCGGGGTGAACGGCAGCGGCGGACGGACCTGGTACTGCCCGCGCACCATCAGCGCGTCCGGGAAGTTCACCGCCGCCGCCCGGACCCGGACCAGCAGCTGACCCGGGCCCGGCACCGGCCGGGCGACCTCCTCGGCCAGCCGCAGCACGGCGGCCGGCTCGCCCAGCTCGTGCACCTGCCAGGCCCTCACAGCGCCCCACCCTGCTCCAGGCCCTGCTGGATCCGGTTCATCCCGGCGATCCAGCGGTCCGGCTCGGTGGCCCGGGTGCGGTAGAACTCGGCGGTCTCCGGGTGCGGCAGGATCAGGAAGCGGTCCTCGCGCAGCGCGTCCAGCGTCGCCTCGGCGACGACCTCCGGGTCCAGTGCGGTCGGCGCGAGCAGCACCTCGCCGACGGCGCCGGTCGAGGCCAGCATGTCGGTGCGCACCCCCTGGGGGCAGAGCGCGTGCACCCGTACGCCGCGATGGCGGTAGGTGGCGGAGAGCCACTCGGCGAAGGCCAGCGCGCCGTGCTTGCTGACCGCGTACGGCGCCGATCCGAGCATGGTGAGCAGCCCGGCGGCGGAGACGGTGGCCAGGAAGCGGCCCTGGCCGCGCTCCAGCCAGCGGGGCAGCAGCAGCTCGGCGGCCCGGACATGGGCCATCACGTTGACCTCCCAGGCGCTCGCCCAGGCCGCGGCCGGTGCGTCCGCGCCGCCGATCGGGGCGACGCCGGCGTTGGCGCACCACAGGTCGATCTCGCCGAGTTCCGCGCGGGCCCGGTCGACCAGGGCGGCCAGGCCGGCGGCGGAGGCGGCGTCGCCGGGCAGGGCGGTGCCGGCGCAGTCCGCGGCGACCGCGTGGGCGGCCTCGGCGTCCAGGTCGTTGACCACCACCCGGGCACCGGCCGCGGCGAAGGCCCGGGCCAGCGCGGCGCCGATGCCCCGGCCGGCGCCGGTGACCACCACGCCCTGGCCCTTCAGGTCGGCCGTCACATGCCACCGCCGAGCGTGACCCCGCCGTCCACCACCAGGGTCTGGCCGGTGATCCAGCCGGCCTCGGGGGAGAGCAGGAAGGCCACCGCGCCCGCGACGTCCTCGGGGACGCCGAGCCGGCCCAGCGGATAGGCCTTGGCGACCTTCTCCTCCCGGCCCTCGTACAGCGCCTCGGCGAACCTGGTCTTCACCACGGCCGGGGCGACGGCGTTGACCCGGATGCCCTGCGGGCCCAGCTCGGCGCCCAGTTCGGTGGTGAGCCGGATCAGCGCGGCCTTGCTGACGCCGTACATGCCGATCCCGAGCGAGGCGCGGATGCCGGCGATCGAGGCGACGTTGACGATCGAGCCGCCGTGCTCGCCCATCCAGGCGGCGTGCGCACGGCGGGTCCAGGCCAGCGGGCCGAGCACGTTGACGGCGAAGATCTTGGCGGCGGCGGCCTCGTCGGTCTCCAGGACCGGGCCGTACACCGGGTTGATGCCGGTGTTGTTGACCAGGTGGTCGAGCCGTCCGAAGGCCTCCAGGGTGCGGGTGACCGCCTCCTCCTGGTGGGCCGGGTCGTCGGCCTTGCCCGCGACGGCGATCGCGTTGTCCGGGCCGCCGAGGTCGCGGACGGCCTCGGCGAGCGGCTCGGGGTTGCGGGCGGTGAGGCAGACCTTGGCGCCTCGGTCGACCAGTTCCCGGGCGATGCCGAGGCCGATGCCGCGGCTCGATCCGGTCACGACGGCCACCCGGCCCTTGAAGGAGTGCACCACGGAGGGTCCTGCCTTTCCGGTCTGCCCTGCTCTGGATTGCTGACTGTCTGGGATTGGACTGGCTGGGATTGCTGACTGGCTGGGATTGCTGACTGTCTGGGGTTCGCTGATCCAGCCGGGATTGCTGACTAAGCGCTTGCTCAGCATGGTGTCGGTGGGGGAGCCTGTCAACAGTCCGACCGGCCCCCCGTCCCCGCCCCTGCCCCCGCCGCCGGACGGCCGACTGGAAAGCCTGTACGAGTTCTCTGCGAGGATGACGCCATGACCAGCACGCCCATCGCCGACCTCTGGCCGACCCTGCCCGGCGCCGACACCCGCCCCGAGGCGGCGTACCGGCTGCTCCAGGCGGCCGTCGAGTCGTTCGCGGAGCGCGGCTTCCATGCCACCACCACCCGGGACATCGCCACCGCGGCCGGGATGAGCCCCGCCGCGCTGTACATCCACTACCAGTCCAAGGCCGCCCTGCTCGCCGAGATCAGCCGGGCCGGGCACGCCGCCACCCTCACCCTGGTGCGGGAGGCGGCGGCCGGGGACGGCGGCCCGGCGGAGCGGATGCGGCGACTGGTCGAGCAGTTCACCGCCTGGCACGCCCGGGCCCGGACCGTCGGCCGGGTGGTCAACTACGAACTGCACGCCCTGCCCGAGGACGACTACGCGCTGGTCGCCGCGCTGCGCCTGGACATCGAGCGCGAGGTCAGCACCCTGATCGAGGCGGGCGCGGCGGCCGGGGAGTTCCAGGTCTCCGAGGTGCGCACGGCGGCCCGCGCGGTCACCTCGCTGGGCATCGACGTCTCCCGCTGGTACACCGAGCGTTCCTCCGAGACCCCGGAGGAACTCGGCCGGCGCTACGGCGAGTTGGTGCTGCGGATGCTCGGCGCCAGGATCTGACCGACCCGCCCCGGTCGGTCGTCGGCCGCTGGTGGCGACCGGGGTGCAAGGGTGCAAGGGGTTTCTTCCGGGGCGGAAGGTACGGTGGGGGCATTCCGGTGAACAGTGGTTCGAGGAGGAAACGATGGGCAGTCAGAACACCCGCGTCAACGAGCTGTTGGCCGAGGCCTGGTCGTCCTGGGCGGAACGCGGCGCGGCCCTGAGCGCGGCGGACTGGGACCGGCCCACCCGGCTGACCGAGTGGACGGTACGGGACCTCTACGCCCATGTGGCGCCGGTGCCGGAGCAGTTCGCCGGGTTGCGCGCCATCGTGGTCGACGGTCCGGCCGGGCTGACCGGCGGGGCGGACATCCTGCGGACGTTCAACCAGCCGGGCGGGCTCGCCCACACCGCCGCCGGGCAAGTCGCCGAGCTGGCCAAGGAGGCCGCCAAGGCGACCGAACCGGCCGCGCTGATCGCCCGGTTCGGCACCGAGGGGCCGGCCGCCCTGGCCGGGATCGCGGACCTCGCGCCCGACACGGTGGTGACGCACCCGCTGCTCGGGCCCGTGACGGTGGGGGCGCTCGGCGAGGTGGCGCTGATGGAGGCGACCGTCCACCTGCTCGACCTGATCGCGGCGGTCGGCGGGCCGGCCCCGGCCGAGGGAGCGTTGCACTTCACCCGTGCGCTGCTGGCCGAGGCCACCGACCCGGTGACCTTCATCGAAGCGGCGGCGGGCCGCAGTTCGACGCCGGTGCTGCCGATCATCCGCTGAGCCGGGGCGGCGGCGCTCGCCGCTCAGGACACCGTACCCGCTGGTCGGCCGTATGATCTGGTCCGGAAGAACGGCAGGCTGGGGGGACGTCGATGAGCTCGTTGTGGAACCTGTGGTGGCTGGCGCCCGCCGTCCTGTACGGGGGCGGGAACATCGTCAACCGGGTGCGCCGGGACATCAAGGACCGGCACGAGCGCAAGCTCGAACTGCTCGACGCCCAGCACCAGCAGCGCCTCGCCCTGGAGGAGGCCCACCGGCCGCCCGAGCCGGTCTGCGGTTGCACCCACCACCTGGCCAAGCACGACCGGCAGGGCCGCTGCCACGAGGTGGTCGAGACGCCCACCGCCTGGGACGCCGACCGCCGCCCGGTGAGCTTCGAGCCCGGGCAGTGCAACTGCCAGCAGTACGTGGGGCCGGAGCCGCTGGGCACGGTGTTCGCGCCGGAGCTGACCGACCGGCCCTGAGCGGCTCCCCGGCCCACGGGGAGCCGCACTGTGCTGTACGCGCACTGGTCGTCCCCCTACGCGGCTATTCACCAGTAACCATTCGCCGATTACAGTGACTTGGCGTGCGGGCCGGAAGCGAGTGAACGTCCGGGTCGTTGCGCGCCACTGCCCGTAGGAGAGGAGGTGACCACGATGCAGATCACCAAGACCGTGATGAGCAGCGGGGCTTCGAACTCGACTCCGCGGATCGACGCGCCGCCGGCGTACCGGATCGACGCTCCACCGGCCTACCGGATCGATGCTCCGCCGTCCCGGGTCGATTCGTCCGCCGACCGGGAGAACTGAGCCGAAGCCAGGACGGACTTTTCGACGGTCGGGGCCCCACCCACTGCGGGGTCCCGACCCGACCCGACCTGACCTGACCCGACCCGACGCGGGAGCGGAGTTTGAGGCTGAGCCTGGTGTCGATGCCGTGGCAGCTGCTGGAGCTGCCCTCGCTGGCGATCGGCATCCTGCGCCGCCGCGTGGCACTGACCCGGCCGGAAGCCGAGGTCTCCGAGGTGCACGCGGCGATGGACTGGGCCGCGTTCCTGCTCGCCGAGAGCGGTGGGGACCTCACCCCGCACGACTACACGCACGTCGCGGAGACCGGCCTGCACCACGGGCTGGGGGACTGGGTGTTCGCCGGTGTGCTCTACGACGACGACCACTGGCGCGAGTTCGAGCTCGACCACTACGCCAAGGCCAGTGGCGTCGACATCGAGCTGGTGCGCAGGATGCGCCCCTTCGCGCGTCCCTTCGTCGAGCAGGTCGTCGACGAGATCCTGAGTGCGGACCCGGACGTCGTGGGGTTCACCACGACGTTCATGCAGAACGTGCCGAGCCTCGCGGTCGCCCGGCTGCTCAAGCAGCGGCGACCCGGCGTGCGGACCGTCATGGGCGGAGCGAACTGCGACGGACCGATGGGCGCGGCACTGCACCGCAACCACCGCTTCGTCGACTTCGCCGTCCGGGGCGAGGGCGAACTGGCCTTCCCGGCGCTGCTGGGCCACGTCGCGGCGGCCACCCGGCCACTCGACGTTCCAGGGTTGTGCTGGTGGGACGGTGACCGGCCGGTGGCGAACCCCGAGAGCGCCGCACAGGTCCCGCCCGGCCTGATCCCCGCCCCCGACTACACCGACTGGCAGCGCGCCCTGGAGGCATCGCCGACGCGTACCTTCGTGGAGCCCAAGCTCGCGGTCGAGGGAGCGCGCGGCTGCTGGTGGGGAGAGAAGCACCACTGCACCTTCTGCGGGCTCAACGGCTCGGCCATCGCCTTCCGCAGCAAGGACGCCGACGCGGTGTGGCAGGAGGTGTCCGACCTGGTCGAGCGCCACCGCATCCTGGACCTGGTGATGGTGGACAACATCATGGACATGGGCTACTTCGGTGACCTGCTGCCGCGGATGGCCGCCAGCGGCTGGGACCTGCGCGTGCACTACGAGGTCAAGTCCAACCTCCGCCCCGACCAGCTCGACCTGCTCGCGGCAGCCGGGGTCGTGCACATCCAGCCGGGCATCGAGAGCCTGAACGCCCGGGTGCTCGACCTCATGGACAAGGGCGTCGGCGGTGCCCGGAACGTGCGCCTGCTACGCGACTGCCACGACCGTGGCCTGACGGTGAGTTGGAACTACCTCTACGGCTTCCCCGGGGAACGCGACGCGGACTACCGGGCCGTGATCGACCAGATGCCCGCGCTGGTGCACCTCCAGCCGCCGGGCGGCACGATACGCATAGCGCTGGAACGGTTCAGCCCGAACTTCGAACGCCCGGAGCTGGGGTTCGCCGAGCGGACCCCGTCCCGCGTGTACGACCACATCTACGACCTGCCTCCGGAGGAACTGGCGGACCTGGTCTACCTGTTCGACACACCGCCGCAGGGGATCCGGGGCGAGGTCGAGGCACGGCTCCACCAAGCGGTCGAGGCATGGCAGGCCGCGCACGCCGCGTCGTCCTTGGTGGTGGTGGCCGACGCCGACGGCGAGGTGCGGATCGCCGACCGCAGGCACGGCTGGTCGGCGCGCGACCACCTCCTGCGCGGTCTGGACGCTGCCGTGTACCGGCTCACCGAGCGGGTCCGTACCCCGCGGTCCGTGCGCCGGGCGCTTGCCGAGCGGGGATGGCGGGCGTCGGAGGAGGAGGTGGCTGCGGCGCTGGTGCGCTTGACGGGGCTCGGGCTCGTCTATCGCGACGGGGAGGACGCCGTGGCACTGGCGGTGCGGGACCTCCCGGCGCGCGTCTTCCCGGAGTCATGGGAGGGAACCGCGTGACGGCGGTGTTCGGTGACCGGGCGGCAGAGCTGTTGCGGAGACACGACCCCGGCCACGGCGCCACGGTGGAGCGCGGTGCCATCCTCCTGCACGACGAGGTCGACCTCGGCGGGGACCCAGCTGCCACCCTGGCGTTCCTGGCGTTCCTGCGGGTCTGCCTGGAGGAGGGCGTGGCGGTCCGTTGGACGGCCACCGGCGGCAGCGAACTCGACACCGCACCGCTGCGCCACCTCTGGCCGCCGAGCCGGATCGCCGGGCTCACGGCCGACCGCCGGCGAGCCTGGGAGGAGGCGTTCCGGTACGGGCTGTGCTACTTCAGGCGGGGGCCGGGATTCATCACGGTCAAGGACGCCCGGGCGGAGCGTGACGTCCATCTGATGCTCGACCACCCGGATTTGATCGCCACGTTCCTGGCCGGACGCACTCCGCTGCCGCTTGACCTCCTCACCGAGACGCAGCGGGAGGCGGCCGACCTGCTGTCGGCGGAGGACCTGATGTACGGCCTCGGCGACTCGCTACTGACCCTGCCCACGCACATGCGCCGCTGGCCCGTACCGTTCAGCGCGGTGTGAGCGGGCCTGTCGGGCGGCGGTTCACGCCGGGCTCTGCAATGGCGCGGCTGATCGGCGAGGGCCACCTGGTCGGCTTCGACCGGCCACGCTCCGGGCCGGATCGATCGGCCCGTCGTGTGCTGTGGCAGCATGCCCCGGAAAGTCGACGTCTTCCGACGTCCGCCGAGGTCTGCCGAGGAGGAACCACCATGTCCGAGACCACCGCCGGGCCCGCCACCGGGCCCGCTGCCGAGCCCAGCGGGGAGCCCGACTTCCGCACCGCGACCCTCGCCGACGTCCCGGCCCTGGTCGCGCTGGTCGAGTCGGCCTACCGGGGCGAGGCCAGCAAGGCCGGCTGGACCAGCGAGGCGGACCTGCTGGGCGGGCGGCGGACCGACGCCGAGGCCGTGGCGGAGGCCGTCGGGCACGCCGACGGCCTGGTGCTGCTGGCCGAGCGGGACGGCGAACTGCTCGCCTGCTGCCAGCTGGAACGGCGCGGCGACCGCGCCTACTTCGGGATGTTCTCGGTCCGGCCCGGCCGGCAAGGGGGTGGGATCGGCCGGGCGGTGCTGGCCCGGGCGGAGCGGCTGGCGGCCGAGGAGTGGGGCGCTGGCGTGATGGAGATGACGGTGATCGAGCAGCGCTCGGAGCTGATCGCCTGGTACGAGCGGCGCGGTTTCCGCCGGACCGGCGAGTACAGCCCCTTCCCGTACGGGGACGAGCGGTTCGGCATCCCGCGCCGGCCGGATCTCCGCTTCGAGCGGCTGATCAAGGAGCTGAAGGCGGTCTGAGGGCGGCGCCTGAAGGCGGGCTGAGGGAGGCGCCTGGAGGGCCGGTGAACTGATCGTTTGACGGTCCGTCGTCAGTCTGACGCAACCTCAAGTCGCTGAGCTGGGGCGATGCGGAGATGTCATACCTCGTTCATGATTGGTCCAGACCAATGTGAGAGGCTGTGGTCGAACGGCAAAGTTCCGTCCGATGCCCAGGGGGGCCATCTCCGCATGCCCGTACTCCATGGCACCGCCATGCCCGCACCCGACGCCGGTCCGCGCCGGATACCCGCGGACCCCGACCTCCGACTCCCCAGCCCGCCCGACGACCAGGAGCTCTACTGGTACTTCGGCCCGCAGCGCCGCTGGGTGCTGCTCTGCGCCACCCTCTCCTACGCGGGAGCCACCGCCACCCTCGGCCTGTTCGCGCTGAGCAAGCCGCTGCTGTGGCCGTTCCTGGTGCTCACCGTGCTCAACGCCGTCACCTGGCTGCTCTCGCTCACCGACGGCCAGCGCGCCCGCCGCTTCACCCGTGACTCGCACGACCTGCTGCTGCGCGCCTGGAACCCCGCCCGGCACGCGAGCGTGGACCTGCTGCTGCCCACCGCCGGCGAACCACTGGCCGTCCTGGACAACGCCTACCGGCACACCGCCGCCGTCCAGTGGCCCGGCGAGCTCACCGTCCTGGTCCTCGACGACGCCGACCGCCCCGAGGTGCGCGAACTCGCCCGCTCCTACGGCTTCCAGTACCGCGCCCGCCCCGACCGCGGCCGGTTCAAGAAGGCCGGCAACCTCAACCACGGCCTGGCCGAGGGCGACGGCGAGATCGTCGCCGTGCTCGACGCCGACTTCTGCCCCCGCCCCGACTTCCTGCACCACCTGGTGCCCTACCTCGACAACCCCGGGGTCGGCATCGTGCAGAGCCCGCAGTGCTTCGACACCGACGCCGACATGTCCTGGCTCGAACGCGCCGCGGGAGCGACCCAGGAGATCTTCTACCGCTGGATCCAGCCCTCCCGGGACGCCCAGGACGGCACCGTCTGCTGCGGCACCAACGCGCTCTACCGACGCGCCGCCCTGCAACGGATCGGCGGCTTCGCCGAGATCGACCACAGCGAGGACCTCTACACCGGCCTCGCCCTCGCCCGCGCCGGCTGGAGCACCCGCTACGTCCCCGCGCTGGTCGCCAAGGGCATGTCGCCCACCGGCCTGCCCGCCTTCATCAGCCAGCAGTACCGCTGGTGCCTCGGCTCCCTGGCCCTCGTCCGCGACCCGGACTTCCGCCGGGGCCCGTTGCCGCGCTCCGCCCGGCTCTGCTTCTGGAACGGCATCCTCGGCTACCTCACCAGCGCGGTGAACGTGTTCGCCGTGCCGCTGCCCGCGCTGATCATGCTGTTCTTCGCCCCCGAGCAGATCCAGCCCTGGCAGGTGCTGCCCTTCCTGCCGCCGATCTGGGTCGCCCTGGTCCTGCTGCCCGCGATGTCCCGCACCCGCTGGCGCTTCGAGGTCACCCGGGTCCAACTCCTGGGCGGGCTCTGCCACGTGATCGCCATCGCCCACGCGCTGCGCCGCCGCTCCGCCGACTGGGTGCCCACCGGCGCCGTCTCCGGCGGGACGTCCCTGGCCCGCAGCGTCGCCCGGCTCGGGGTCGGCTGGCTCGGCTTCGTCGTCCTGGCCGGCGGGGTGGGGCTGGTGCGCGCCGCGCTGGAGTACGGCTGGCGGCCCTTCTGGGCGCTCACCGCGCTGCTCGGGCTCACCGCGTACAGCATGATCCCGCTGATCAGGGCGCTGTGGCCGCTGCTCGGCGGGGCCGGCGGCAAGGGCGGCGAGATCGCCGCGCCGGTGCGCCGCCGCTCCGACCTGGGCTTCGGGCAGGCGGAGGCCGTCGCCCTCACCGCCGTGCTGCTGCTGTGCGGGGTGCTCGCCTCCGGCTGGGCCGATCCGCTGATCTTCTGACGCCCGACCTTCCAGAACGGGCCCCTGGAACCGGCCCTCCAAGAGCCGGCACTCCAGAACCCGACCCACTGTCCAACGCTGCGTTTCCTTGCGCGTCGCCCCACCGGCGCGGACCCCGCCGCCCGGCCGCCCCATCGGCCCGGCCGGCCCGACCACCGCTGCCAGCCCAGCAAGGAGCACCGCCGTGTCAACGGCCGTACCACCGACGTCGTCCACGTCCCCTTCCGCCGAACTGCTGCCCGGAGCCGTCCGGTTGGGCCGGCAGGCCGTCGCCGCCGGAACCGACCCGACCTCCGCCTCCGCCGAGGTGGCGCCGACCGGCGAACCCCGCCGGCGCACCGCCTTCCGCCCCGACATCGAGGGGCTGCGCGGCATCGCCGTGCTCTCCGTCCTCGCCTTCCACGCCGCCGTCCCCGGACCCGCCGGCGGCTTCGTCGGCGTCGACGTCTTCTTCGTCATCTCCGGCTTCCTGATCACCGGCCTGCTCACCGGCCGCCCGATCGGCCTGTGGGACTTCGCCGCCCGCCGGGCCCGGCGCATCCTGCCCGCCGCAGCCACCGTGCTGGTCGCCACCGCGGCCGCCGGCGGCGCCCTGCTCGACCCGCTGCGCGGCACCGACCTCGCCCGCGACCTCATCGCCGCCGCCGGCCAGTTCGCCAACTGGCGCTTCGTCGGCCAGCAGACCGACTACCTGGCCGCCGAACGCGACCCCAGCCCGCTCCAGCACTTCTGGTCCCTCGGCGTGGAGAACCAGTTCTACCTGCTCTGGGGCGTCCTGCTGCTCGGCCTCGCCCGCTACCTGCACGGGCGCCGCCGCACCCTGGCGATCACCCTCGCCACCCTCGCCATCGGCGGCACCTCCCTGGCGCTCTGCCTGCGCTGGACGGCCACCTCCGCGCCGCTCGCCTACTTCTCCACCGGCAGCCGGCTCTGGGAGTTCGCGGCCGGCGCCTGCGCCGCCCTGCTCGGCAGCGCCCTCGCCGCCCGCACCCCCGGGCGCGCCCTGACCGGGGCGCTGCGCCTGCTCGGCTGGGCGGGCCTGGCGGCCGTCCTCGCGGCGGTCCTCCTGTTCGACCGCAACACCCCCTTCCCCGGCGCGGCCGCCCTGGTCCCCGTCCTCGGCACCGCCGCCCTGCTGCTCGCCGCCCCCGCCGACCGCGCGGTCCGCGGACTGCTCGCCACCCGCCCGCTGCGCGCCGCCGGCCGCCTCTCGTACGCCTGGTACCTGTGGCACTGGCCGGTGCTCACCATCGCCCAGGCCCGGTACGGCCCGCTGCCCTGGACCGTGCTGCTCGCCCTGACCGCCGCCAGCGCCCTGCCCGCCTGGCTCACCCTGCGCCTGGTCGAGCAGCCGCTGCGGTACGGCAGCAGCCCGGCGCCCCGGCGCGGCCTCGCCGTCGGCGCCAGCGCCCTGGTCATCCCGCTGATCGCCGCCCTCACCCTCGGCGGCGGCACCGTCCGCGCGCTCGGCGGCACCGCGGACACCCCGGCCGCCGCACCCGCCGGAGCCGTGGACGGACCCGCCCTGCTTGCCCCCGGCACCCGGGTGCTCGGCCTCACCCCCTCGCTCGCCCGCGCCCGGGAGGACTTCCCGCCCGGCAAGGGCTGCGAGATCCCGCTCAACGCCGACGCCAGCCCGCGCTGCCTGTTCGGCAACCAGGACAGCCCCGACCGGATCGTGCTGCTCGGCGACTCGCACGCCGGACAGTGGATCTCCGCCGGGCTCGAACTGGCCGAACAGCGGCACTGGGCGCTGGAGGTGCTGGTCAAGCCCGGCTGCCCGCTGGCCACCCTGACCGTGCGCAACGACGTCCTCGGCCGCAGCTACGACGAATGCGACCGCTGGCGCGAGAACACCCTCACCCGGCTCACCTCCGGGCCCAAGCCCCGGCTGGTCCTGATGGCCGGCCTCAACCGCTACGGCAGCCAGGAGGAGCGCACCGCCGGCTGGACCCGCACCCTGGACCGGCTGACCGCGATCGGCGCCCCGCTCGCCTACCTCGGCGACACCCCGATGCCGGGCAAGGACATCCCCACCTGCCTGGCCGCCTCCGACGGCCGCTCCGACGCCTGCTTCTTCCCCCGCGAGACCGCCTTCGAGTCGGACCCGCTGCTCGACGGCGGCCTCGCGGCCCGTTACGGCGTCCGGACCCTCGACCTCGGGCCGGTGCTCTGCCCGGGCAGCGGGCCGGACTGCCCGGCCGTCCTGGAGGGCGTGGTGCTCTACCGGGACACCGGGCACATCACGGACACCTTGGCCCGGGTGCTGGCGCCCCGGCTGGACAAGGGGCTGCTGGGCACGCCGTGAGGCCGGTGCGGGGCCGGTGGTGGGCACGTCGTGAGGCCGGTGCGGGGCCGGTGCGGGGCACGTCGTGAGGCCGGTGCGGGGGCCGCTGTGGGCCCGCTCCGGCGCGCGGCGGCCCCGGGCGCGGGTCAGCCGTACACGCCGCGGCAGATCCGGGCCTGCTCCGAACCGGCCGGCCAGCGGCCGACCCGCTCGGCCTGGTCGCAGATCGTGCCCGGGCCGAGCGAGGGGATCCCCGGCGCGCCCGGGCCCGTGCTCGGGGTCGGGCGGCCGCTCGCACCCGGGTGCGAGCCGCGACCCGGCTTGGGGTGCGCCCCGGGCGAGGCGTGTTGGGCTTCGGCCTGCTCCGCCCCGCCGGAGGCCGCCCCGCCGGAGGCCGCCGCTCCGGAGGCCACCGCGGCGGCAGGAGTGCCGCCGACCGGCAGGGCGCCCCACGGCGCGGGGGACGGCCCCGGGGAGGGCGAGGGCGTGCCGCCCGGCGGGACGACCGGCAGCAGGTCCGAGGGGGACGCCGTCGGCGAGGCCTCCGGCACCGCCACCACCCGGAGGTCATCGCCCGAACCCGGCCCGCACATCACCAGCACCGCGGCCAGCAGCACCAGCGTCCCGCCCGCCGTCACCGCCCAGACCTTCCGCGAACGGCGCGGCGGGCCCTGGTCCGGCCCCTGGCCCGGCCCCGGATCCGGCCCCGCCGGCGGCCCCAGCGGAGGCGGCCCGACCTGCGCCGGGATGGGGACCGGAGGGGGCTGCCAGGCGTTCGACGGCCATTGCCACTGCTCTCCGGTGGGCTGCCCAGTCATGTGATCGTCCTTCCAGCGCCGCCCCCCGCCGTACCTTTCCGTGCTCAACGAGCGCGCCGACGCCGGGACATGACCCGGAAGAGGGGTCTGAGCGGGCGCTGATTGCCGCCGCGCCACATGCTGGGGGTCATGGAGACCACCAGCACGTCCGCACACCCGGTCGAGATCGCCGAGTTCCGGACCGACAGCCGCTACCGCCTCGTCCACTTCGAGGGCCACGGCTGGGAGCCGCTCGCCCCCGAGGAGTTCGAACCCCGCATCCAGCAGCTATTCCCCGGCCTCGACCCGCACGACCCCGCCAAGGTGCACTGGGCCGACCGCCCCTGGGAATGGCCGGCCTGGCACCCCGGCGAGGCCTGAACCCCGCCCTTTCGGATCCTGACGCAGCCCGAATGCTGAGACGGGCCCGCGGTCACTGATCGCCGGGCCCGCCGTTCGCTACGCTTTCCGGGTGAGCGTGGATCACTTCTGGCGTCGCCTGCCGGGTCAGGCCGTGGACGCCTGTTCGCCCGAGGAACTCGGCGAACTGGTGCCCCGGAGCCGCGACGTCGGCTACGACCGCCTGGTCGAGGCCGGACTCGCCCTCGGCGTGCGGCAGACCGCCGTCCTGATGGAACTCGCGCTCACCGAGAACGGCCTGCACCCCGACCCGGCCGCCCGGCTGCCCGTCTACGCAGGCGCCCACCGGGAGAACGGAGACGAGATGCTGGTGCTGCGCCCCGAACAGGTCGCCGCCGCCTTCACCTTCCTGCGGGACTCCGCGCTCGGCGAACTCGTCCGCCAGCAGGACACGGTGCTCGCCCGCCGGGTCGCCCAACTCGACTCCGCGCCGCCCTGGTCGGAGTCCTGGGCCAGCCGGGTCGTCAACGACCTGCGAGACCTGCGGGACTTCTTCGCGGGCGCGGCCGCCGCCGGCGACGCGGTGGTCGTCCGGGAGTCGGCGTGAGCGCCCCGGCCGGCACGGCCGGGTACGGCGAGGCGGCGGCACAACTCGCCGTCCAGTACGAGAGCGTGGACTTCACCGAGGTCCACCGCGCACTGCTGCATCTCTACCCGGCCCCACCCGCCGCCGTCCTGGACATCGGCGCCGGCACCGGGCGCGACGCGGCCGCCCTCGCGGCGCTCGGCCACCGGGTGGTGGCGGCCGAGCCGACACCCCAACTGCGCGCCCTCGGCGAAGGGTTGCATGCCGACTCCGGCGTACGGTGGGTCGCCGACGCGCTGCCCGCCCTGCCCGGCCTGAGCGCGGAGGGCGAACGCTTCGACCTCGTCCTGATCACCGCGGTGTGGATGCACCTCGCCCCCGCCGAGCGCCCGCCCGCGATGGCCGCCGTGGCCCGGCTGCTGGCCCCCGGCGGCCGACTCGCCCTCACGCTGCGGCACGGGCCGGTCCCGCCCGGCCGCCGGATGTTCGACCTCCCGGCCGAGCCCACCGTCACCCTGGCCGAGACCCACGGCCTGCGGCTGCTCCACCGCGGCGAACGCCCCGACCTGCACGGACGCCAGGACGTGAGCTGGACCGAACTGGTCCTGGAACGCGCGCGGTAGGGCCTGTCCGACCGCTTTTGACAGCACCGCCCGGCAGAGGGACGATCCGGATCATGAGCCCGGCGGGCCCGTCGGCGGTCGTCGGCGGTCGTCGGCGTCCACCGGGGAGAGCTCGGATGACAGCAGGAGGGGGAGTTGTGTCGATGACGAACGGTGCGCCCGGGGAGCCGGCGGCCGGACACCAGGCGGTCGGGAACCTGATCGCGCGCTACGCCGAGCTGGTGGACGACGGGGACTTCGCGGGGCTGGGCGAGCTGCTCGCCGACGCGGTCTTCACCGGCAGCGGCGGGCGGGTGCGCGGGCGCGAGGCGATCGAGCGGATGTTCCGGGACACGGTGATCGTCTACGCCGACGGCACGCCGCGCACCCAGCACGTGGTCAGCAACCTTGCCGTCGAGGTGGACGAGCAGGCGGGGACGGCGGCCGCGCGCTCGTACGTCACCGTGCTGCAGGCCCTGCCCGAGCTGCCGCTGCAGCCCATCGCCGCCGGGCGCTACCAGGACCGCTTCGAACGCGTCGACGGCCGTTGGCGGTTCGCCGAACGGCGGGTCAGGATCACCCTGGTCGGCGATGTGAGCCGCCATCTGCACCAGGCCGCCGCCCAGCGGTAGCCGGTAGCCGATAGCCGGTAGCGGGTAGTCGGTTTGCCGCCCGCCGGTCGCGCCGGAAGTCGGGCGGGCCGACGTCCGGCGCCGGCATCCGGTCGGCCGCTCAGAGCCGCAGTTCGGGCGGGAAGCCCGTCCAGCGGAGCTCCTCGGGCAGGTGGGTCTGGTCGTTGAGGACCAGGACGGCCGAGGGGCGGCCCGGGGCGAAGCGCAGGACGGTGAGGGCCGCGTTGGCGGCGTTGAGGCCGAGCCAGCGCCAGGCCGGGGCGTCCAGGGCGTGGCGGACCAGCCAGCCGATCAGGAAGGCGTGGGTGACGACCAGTTCGTGCCGCTCCTCGGCGCCCGGCACCGGACCGGTGAAGCGGGCGACGGCCCGGCGGGCCAGCTCCGGGCCGACGGCACGCTCCTCGGGGGAGGCGCCGGCCAGGAAGCGCAGCAGGAACTCGGCGCTGTCGGCGGGGAGTTCGTCGGCGGCCGGGACGTACGGGACGAAGTCGCCGGCCTCCGCGCAGACCGACACCGCCACCCCGTCGAGCCGCTCCCCGATCAGCCGCGCGGTCTCGGCGGCCCGGGGCAGCGGCCCGTGGTGGACGGCCGTGATGGGGCGGGCGGCCAGCCGGCGGCCGAGCAGCGCGGCCTGGCGGCGGCCGGCGGGGGTGAGGCCGCCGCCGTCCGGGCCGTCCTGGGTGGCCTCGCCGTGCCGGGCGAGGTAGAGGTAGCGGGTGGCGGCGGCAGTGGTGGTGGCGGGCACGGGCGGGCTCCGGGGTCGGGAACGGTTCCCCGGAGCGACGCCGGTGGGCCCGCCGGTGGTTCCGGGTCAGCCGGTGTGGGCCCGCTCCAGCAGGGCGAGCTCCTCGGCCGTCAGGCGCACGGCGCCCGCCGCGATGTTGTCCTCCAGGTGCGCCACGTCGCCGGTGCCCGGGATGGCGAGGACGTGCGGGCCCCGGTGCAGCGTCCAGGCGAGCCGGACCTGCGCGGTGCTGATGCCGCGGGCCTCGGCCACCGTGCGGACCTCGGCGGGCTCCGCCCCGTCGGCGCCGCCCTCCCGACCGGCGCCGGCGATCGCGTAGAAGGGGACGAAGGCGATGCCCTGCTCCCCGCAGAGCCGCAGCAGTTCGTCCTGGGCGGCCGGGGCGCCGATGCCGTACGGGTTCTGCACGCAGCTGACCGGCGCGATGGCCTGGGCCTCGGCGAGCTGGTGCGGGTGGATGTTGGACAGACCGAGCCGGCGGATCAGGCCGGCCTGCGCCAACTCGGCGAGCGCGCCGAAGCGTTCGGCGATCGAGTCGGTGCCGAGGATCCGCAGGTTGACCAGGTCGAGGTGGTCGCGGCCGAGCTGGCGCAGGTTCTCCTCGACCTGGGCGCGCAGCGCCTCGGGGGTGCGGGCGTGGTCGCTCCACCGGCCGTCGGTGCCACGGGCGGGGCCGACCTTGGTGGCGATCACCAGGTCGTCGGCGTACGGCGCGAGGGCGCGGTTGACCAGCTCGTTGGCGGAGCGCAGCGGGGAGAAGTAGAAGGCGGCCGTGTCGATGTGGTTGACGCCCAGCTCGACCGCGCGGCGCAGCACCCGCAGGGCCTGGTCGCGGTCGCGGGGTACGGCGTGGGGCACCAGCGCCGGGCCGGTCTGGGGCAGGCGCATCGTGCCGAAGCCGATCCGGTGGACGGCGCGGTCGCCGAGCTGCCAGGTGCCGGAGGCGGCGGCGGTCGGGGTGGTGTCGGTGGTCAGGGTGGTGTCGGTGGTCATGCCGGTCATGATCGCCACTGCACTAACCTGATCGCCACTGATTCGGACATGTGTGAATCCACGGGGGTGGGCGTTGGCGGAACTGCTGGTCACGGCGGGCGACCTGGCACGGATGCGGTTCGCGGTCGCACCGATGTGGGAGGTCGGGCCGAGCCTGCGCCTGCTGCGCTCCGGGCTGCCGCACGCCGTTCACGGGCCCTGGGCGGAGCAGGTGTGGCCCCGGCTGGCGACGCTCGGCCCGGCGGTGTCCGGGCTGCTCGCCGAAGTGGTGCCGCCGAGCGGCTACGTGCCCGACTTCATCAACCCGGCCCCGGCCGGCCCCGCCCCCACCCTCGCCGGGGAACTCGCCGCGATCCGGGCCACCCCCGCCGGGCAGGTCCGGCGCGACCTGGACCGGCTGGCCGCGGACCAGGGCGCCCTCGGCCCCCGGCTGCGGGCCCTGTACGCCGACCCCCGGGCCGGGCTGGCGCGGCTCGCCGAGGCCGTCGAGGCGTACTGGGAGCTGGCCCTCGCGCCGTACTGGGCGCGGATCCGCGCGGTGCTCGACGCCGACGTGCTGCACCGGGCCCGGCAGGCCGCCGAACACGGCGCCGAGCGGGTGCTGAACGACCTGCACGCCGAACTGCGCTGGACGGACGGCGCCCTGCGGCTGAGCCGTCGCTCCCGCCCGCTACCGCACGGCACCGCCGGGCCGGGCCTGCTGCTGATCCCGTCCGCCTTCACCGGCCCCGCCCTCTACACCCGGCTCGCCCCGCCGGACCCGCCGCAACTCGCCTACCCGGCCCGGGGGATCGGCGGCCTCTGGACGGCGCCGGCCCCCTCACCCGGCACCCGGGCGCTCGCGGCGGTGCTCGGCCGCTCCCGCGCCCTGCTGCTCGCCGAACTCGCCGCCCCGGCCTCGACCGGCGAACTGGCTCGGCGCACCGGACTGTCCCCCTCGGCCGTCTCCCAGTACCTGACGGCCCTGCGGGACGCCCGGCTGGTCAGCGCCCACCGCGCCGGCCGCTGGGTGTTGTACGCCCGGACGGCCACCGCCGAGGCGCTGCTGAACCCGGACGGCTGAAGGCCCCGCCCCGCTCACGGACCCTCGTCCGGACCCTCGTCCGGACCGGCAACCGCCACGGGCCCGGCCCACCCGGGTCGCCCCCGTCTGGGAAGCTGCG
The DNA here is from genome assembly GCF_055571335.1 of Kitasatospora sp. NPDC030952. Lineage (NCBI taxonomy): Bacteria > Bacillati > Actinomycetota > Actinomycetes > Kitasatosporales > Streptomycetaceae > Kitasatospora > Kitasatospora sp. NPDC030952. The sequence continues at coordinate 16,465 of NZ_JBVIFM010000002.1, read as the reverse complement.
GGCATGACGTTTCCGATGCTTCGCTGCGCCGTCCTGGACGACTTCCAGGGCGTCGCCACCAGCTCCGCCGACTGGTCCCCGGTGGCCGACCGGGTGGAGGTGACGGCCTTCCGCGAGCACCACGGCTCGGAGGAGGAACTGGCCGCCGCCCTCGCCGGGTTCGACATCGTGGTCACCCTGCGCGAGCGGGTGCCGTTCCCCGCCACGCTGTTCGCCCGGCTGCCGCGGCTCAAGCTGCTGATCGCCTCCGGGATGCGCAACTCGGTGATCGACCACGAGGCCGCCGCGGCGCACGGCGTCACGGTCTGCGGCACGGCCAGCTCCGGCACCCCGCCGGTCGAGCTGACCTGGGCGCTGCTGCTCGGCCTGGCCCGCGGCATCGTCCAGGAGAACACCGCGCTGCGCGAGGGCGGCCCCTGGCAGAGCACCGTCGGGGCCGACCTGCACGGACGGACGCTCGGGCTGCTCGGCCTCGGACGGATCGGCGGCGCGGTGGCCCGGGTGGGGCTCGCCTTCGGCATGGACGTGCTCGCCTGGAGCCGCAGCCTGACCGACGAACGGGCGGCCGAGGCGGGGGTGCGCCGGGCCGGGACGAAGGAGCAACTGCTCGGGGAGAGCGACTTCGTCTCGATCCACCTGGCGTCCGACGCGGGCACCCGCGGGCTGATCGGCGCCGCCGAACTCGCCCTGATGAAGCCCGAGGCCTACCTGGTCAACACCTCCCGGGCGGCGATCGTCGACCAGGACGCGCTGCTCGCCGCGCTCACCGGCGGCCGGATCGCGGGCGCCGCCGTGGACGTCTTCGACACCGAGCCGCTACCCGCCGGCCACCCGCTGCGCAGCGCCCCCCGGCTGCTGGCCACCCCGCACCTGGGCTACGTCTCGCAGGACAACTACCGGCGGTACTTCGGCGAGGCGGTGGAGGACATCGTGGCCTTCCTGGCGGGTGAGCCGATCCGCCGTCTGGGCTGACGCCCGCGCCCGGCCGGGGCCGCCGGTCGCATACTGACCGCATGACTCGCGGAGACGGATGCGGAGACGGGCGCGGAGACGGAGCCGGAGACCAGGCCGGGGCCGGCGACGGTGGCCGGGGCGCGGGCCGGCGCGGGGTGCTGCGGGCGGGGGCGGCGGCGGTGCTGCTGGGGGTGGCCGGGTGTTCCAGCGGGGCCAAGCCCGGTGCGGCCGTGACGGGTTCGGGTTCTTCCCGGAGTCCGGTGCCGACCGCCACGCCCACCGAAGCCCCGACGCCAACCTCGACGCCGACGCCGACCCCGACACCGACGCCGCTGCCCAATCCGCCGCTCTGGCAGCCCGGCCCCGGCGAGATCCAGCCCGACGTCAAGCGCCGCGCCGTCGAGCTGGTCGCCGCGCTCGGCGCCTGGCCGCCCGGCGGGCAGGGCGCGGAGGCGGCCCGGGCCCGGGTGGCGGCGCTGGGCCTGCCGCCCGGGCTGGCGGACCAGGCGGGCCGGCTCGCCCCGGCGGCGTCGGAGGCGAGCCTGGAGGTGATCGACGCCCAGTACGGCGGGATCCTCGCCGACTCGGCGAGCGTGCTGGTGGTCTGCCGCCAGTGGACCAGGCAGCCGGACGGCTCGGTGGCCTCGGGCGGCATCACGGTGGACGTCCGGCTGAGCCGGGCCGAGCCGCGCTGGGCCGTCACCGCGGTGCACCCGGGGGACCCTGGCGCGGCCGCCGCCTCGCCCGCCCCGGCGGTGGCCAGGGTGCTGGCCGAGCCGAGGATCGAGCTGCCGCCCGAGGCGGCGGCCGACCTGCGCAGCGGCACCGTCCACGACACCGTGCTGACGGCGATGCTGCGGCTGGCCGGCCCGTACGCGCTGTCGGTGAGCGTGGTGCGCAGCGGCCACCCCCTGGACGTCTTCGGGACGACCCGGCCCAGCGATCATCCGCTGGGCCGGGCCTTCGACGTGTGGCGGATCGACGGCCGGGCGGTGGTGGACCCGGCCACGCCCCGGCAGCTGATCGAGTCCTTCATGCGGGACGCGGCGGCGGCCGGTTCGTACAACGTGGGCGGGCCGGTGGCGATCGCGGGCATCGGCAACCGGTTCTTCACCGACGACACCCACCACGACCACGTCCACGTCGGGTTCTCCAGCTGATCCGCTGGCCGGTACGGCCAGGTCCTCTCCGGCCGGACAGGGCCTAGTTGACGCTGACGGCGCTCCACGCGGCGGCGACCGCGTTGTACTCGGTGCTGCCGGCGCCGTAGAGGTCGCGGGCGGCGTTGAGGGAGGCGGCGCGGGCGCCCTTGTAGTTGGTGGTGGAGGTCATGTAGACGGTCAGCGCGCGGTACCAGATCTTGGCGACCTTCTGGTTGCCGATGCCGCTGACGGTGGACTTGTTGCAGGTGGGGCTGTTGTAGGTGACGCCGTTGACGGTCTTGCTGCCGCTGCCCTCGCTGGCGAGGTAGAACCAGTGGTTGCCGACGCCGGAGGAGTTGTGGACGTCGAGCCTGCCGACCGAGCTGCTCCAGCAGTCGGCCGAACTGCCGTCCAGGGAGGGCTTGTCGAAGCGGCGCAGCCACGGCGGGGTGGACTGGTCGCTGAACAGGTAGTCGCCGGTGTCGATCTTGTTGTTGGCGTACCACTCCACCATGGTGCCGAAGATGTCGCTGGTGGACTCGTTGAGGCCGCCGGACTCGCCGCTGTAGCGGAGGTTGGCGGTGGCGCTGGTGACGCCGTGGGTCATCTCGTGGCCCATGGTGTCGAGGTCGACCTGCTCGGGGTCGGTGCTGCCGTTGCCGTCGCCGGTCATCATGCAGAAGCAGCTGTCGGACCACTGGGCGTTGTCCCAGTTGGTGCCGACGTGGACGAAGACGGTCGCGCCCTTGCCGTCGTTCTTGATGCCGTTCCGGCCGTGCACGTTCTTGTAGTAGTCGTACGTCCAGGCGGTGTTGGCGTGGGCGTCGACGGCGGCGGTGGCCCGGTCGGTGGAGAACTTCCTGCCGTCGCCCCACACGTTGGTGGTGCTGGTGAACGGGGTGCCGGAGGTGGCCTTGACCGAGCTCGCGGAGAGGTTGCCGGCGTCCTTGGTGACGTGGCCGCGGACCGGGTCGGTGAGAGTGTAGCCGCCGTTGGCCGGGGTGGTGTCGACGGTGACCTGGCCGGTGTACTCGGAGTTCCCGGTGCCGGCGGCCTGGTGCTCGGCGTCGTAGGACTCGATCTGCTCGCCGGTGGTGGCGTCGGTGACGACCACCTTGCCGGCCGGCTGGCCGTGCTCGCCGGTGCCCTCGACGACGGTGCGCCAGGCCAGGCGGGGGGTGCCGTCGGCGGCCCAGACGACCAGTTCGGGGGTGCTGACGGCGTCCCGCACGCCGGGGGCGGCGGAGAGCGCGTTCGCGGCGCCGGACTGGGCGGGCACCTTGGGGGTGGTGGACTTCACGGCGGCGTCGTGGGCGGCCGCCCGGGAGGTGTCCTTGAGCCTGCCGCGGGCGTCCTGGTGGACGACCAGGTCGCCGCCGACCACCGGGAGGCCCTGGTAGGTGCGGTCGAAGCGGACGTGGGAGGCGCCGTCGGCGTCGAGGACGACGTCCTTGAGGACGAGGTCCTGGCCCGCGCCGTAGCCGAACACCCCGGAGTTGTGGGTGACGTTGGCGCGGGCCTCGGCTATCGCCGCCTCGCGGGTGGCGGGTGCGGCGGAGGCCGTGGTGGCGGGGACGGCCACGGCGGCGAGGGCGGCGACGACGGCTATCGCCCCGGCCGTGCGGACACGACGGGAGGGGGAGGTGGGGCTCAAGTCTGGCTCCAGTGGGGGGTAGCTGCAGGGAAAGGGGCTGCAAAGAGCTGCGACCGAGATTGACGGCGATCAGTCAGATTGAGCTAGAGGAAAGGTCATAACTTTGCCAAGTTGTGTCCTTGTCAGGTCAAAAATGATCGGAACTTAACAAGCCGTCCACACCGCCGTCGTGACCGCCGAGTACCGCCGAGTACCGCCGACTACCGCGCGCGCGGTGCCTATCGGCGCTCCGACGCCCTAAGCTCTCGCCCCGTGGACGGATGGGTGGGGGCCTGGACCGGCGGGCGGGCGGCGGTGCACGTCGGGAACGTCGCGGACTTCAACGCGCAGTTCTTCGCGCCCGGGATGGACGCCGCGCAGCGCCTGCGGCGGCTGCGCCAGGCGCACCACTACGGCTGCCTGGCCGTCGGGTACAGCCCGGAGCCGGCGGTGCTGGTGCTGCCCGCCGAGGTCGACCGGGAGTGGACCGACTGGCTGGCCCGGGAGTTGAGCTGGGGACCGGTCGAGGTGCACAGCGGAGTGGCGCCCGACCGGACGCTCGCCGAAGCGCTCGCCGCGCGACCGGCGCTGGCCGCGTCGATCGCCGACTCCGGTCGTCCGGTGGTCAGTTGGGGCCGTACGCCGGCCCAGGGCGAGGGGCCCGGGCTGGCCGCCGTCCACCGCTACGAGTCCAAGGCCGCCGCGCACGGGCTGTTCGCGGAGCTCGCGCCCGCACACCCCGGAATCGTGCTGCCGGAGCAGGAACGCCCGGGCGGTCGCCGCCGGGCCGCCCGCAGGCTGACCGTCCGCGCCGCCCGCGGCCTGACCACCGTGCTGAAGAGCCCGCACGGCGTCGGTGGCTACGGCACCGTCGTGGTCGAGCCCGCCGAACTGTTCGCCGCCGGTGGCGGGGGCGCCCTGCTGCGCCACCTGGTGCGCTCCGAAATCCTGCCGCCGGACGGCGAGTTGCTGTTGGAGGAGTACGTGGACCCGGGCCCGGTCGCCCGGCTGCGCGACCTCACCTACGACGCCGTCATCGGCCCGGACGGCGCCGTGCACCCGGTCGGGGCGGGCGTGATGGAGGTGGCCGGAACCCGCTACCAGGGCGTCACCGTCGGACCCGGTACGGTGCCGCGGGCCGCCGCCGAGGCGGCCCGCGGCTTCGCCCTCGCGGTGGGCGAGCGGCTGGCCGCCGACGGCTACCGCGGCTGGTACGACGTCGACTTCGTCACCGACCGGCAGCGCCGGCTCGCCCCCACCGAGATCAACCTGCGGCTCACCGGCCCCGCCATCGCCTTCGTGCTGCGCGAGCGCCTCGACCAGGTGCGCGGCCCGGGCCACCTGGTCCGCACCATGGACGCGATGCCGCTCGGCGCCCGGCTCGCCCCCGAGGCGCTGCACGACCACCTGGAGCGGCTGCGCCCGCGCTGCGCCCGGCTCGGCGTCACCCTGCTGCCGCTGATCCCGACCGCCGGCCACGACCCCGAGCCCGCCGTCGGCCTGGCCCTGGCCGGGCCGGACGCCGAGGCGCTGGACGCCGCGCAGGCGCTGGTCGAGGCGGCCAACCACGCGCTGACCGGGATGTTCGAGGCGCTGTGCTGAGCGGGGCTGAGCCGAGCTGGGCCGAGCCGAGCCGAGCTGGGCCGAGCCGAGCTGAGTCGAGCCGAGCTGAGCCGAGCTGGGCTGAGCCGAGCTGAGTGACCGTTGAGCAAACGCCAAAGTGGTCAGGATTGTTCAACTCAGTTCATTCGCAGGATAGTTGTTGTGATCACACCACTCCGGCCCGGAAGCTGCCGCCCATCCGGGTCCGCGTCGATCGCCCCCGGGCTCCCCGTGCTCGCCGAGGCCGGCCGGGCCGGTCGCGAGCATCTCCTGACCTACGGGTTCGGGTGTCCGCTCCGGCCCACGACCCGCCCGGACCGCGGACTGTCATCGATTGATGACCCATTGTGATCAACTGGCGCCGAGTTCGGGCACCCGGCCCGACGCGTCCCAGGAGGATCCATGCAACGAGCCGTCACCGCCAAGCGCACCGTCGCCCTGACATTGGCCGGCCTGGTGGCCGGTACGGTCGGCGCGCTCAGCGCGCCCGCCCTCGCGAACAACGCCCCGGCGAAGCGGACGGCCCCCGTCCAGGCACTCACCGTGGACTTCTCGGGCAACCCTCAGACGGACAGTGCCGTGTTCGGCAACACCGGGAAGGTCATGGACACCAGCGGTAACAACATCGGTACCGCCTACACCATCTGCTCCACCGACGCGACCACCTCCGACCAGGCGTTCTGCACTGGCGAGGTCCGGATCAAAAACCAGGGCGAGATCGGGTTCAGCGCAGTCCTGCCGACCAAACCCAACGTCAGCGCACCTGACGAGAACGGTTTCACCGGTGTGGTCACCGGCGGCACCCGCAACTTCGAGGGCATCACCGGCGAGGCTCGCTTCACGCCGAAGACCCCCGGCGTCTTCGATCTGAACTTCGCCTGACCCACCCCAAAGGGGAGCCGCCGAACCACGACGGCTCCCCACCCACCCGTCGCCGGCCCGCGACGGTGACTGATCACGCTCCCCGACGCACCCACGGCCCCCGATCCAGCCCGTTCGATTCCCGACCTGGACAAACGCACGATCCAGGTTCAGGCACGGGTACTGAGCCCTACCGCTTCGTCTTCGGCTTGCTCAGCAGGAAGGTCACGACGATCACCGCGGCCAGCATCAGCGGAACGTTGAACACGTAGACCATCGTCGTCTCGCGCGGCCAGTCGGTGGCCGCGGTCAGCCGATAGAGGTTGTCCTGCAGCCACCAGTTGGCGAGCAGCCAGAACACCGAAAGGTGGGTGAGCAGCGACAGCCGGAGCGAGCGGCCCTGGCGCAGCACCGAGGGGAGGCCGAGGAGCAGGAAGGCCAGCCCGCCCCCGAACGCGGCGCACTCGCAGAAGTAGAGGAGCCCGAACCAGAAGTGGTACGTGCCGGGCACTCCCGAGAGGTCCGTGGAGCCGGGGAAGAAGTCGTCGGTGAGGGCTCGGCTGAGGACGGTGGCGACCACCGTGATGAACAGCGCCAGGCAGCCCGTCGCCTCCTTGCCGTTCGCCCCGCCCCCGGCCTTGCCGCCGCCCTTCCGGCTGCCGCCCTTCCTGCTGCCGCCGGACTTGGCCGAGCGCGGCGCGGTGTGCGCGGGCGGGGCCGGCAGCGGCAGCGCGGCGCGGTCCAGCTTTCCGGCGCGGGTGCGCGGCAGGTCCGGGACGCAGATCACGGCGGCGGGCGCGGAGAAGCCCTTGAGCTCCGCCAGCAGGTACTGGGTGAGCGACCAGCCGTCCACCCCCTCCGAAGCTCCCTCCGGCGCCCCCTCTGAAGCTCCCTCCGGCGCCCCCTGCGCGGGAACCGCGTAGCCGACCAGCAGTCGCCGCCCCGGTGCGGGCTGCACCTCGACCACGGCGGCCTCCCGCACGGCCGGGTGGGCGCGCAGCGCGCCCTCGGCGCGGGCCGCCGCCTTGACCCGGCTGGTCACCGTGGTGGCCCGGTCCGAGCCGAGCGGGCCGACCACGGTCGCGGCCCGGCCGACGAACTCCAGTACGCCGTCGGCCCGCAGCAGCCCGAGGTCGCCGGTGAGCAGCACCCGCCCGTCCGGGTCGTAGTTCGCCCGGACGAAGCGGCGGGCGGTGTCCGCGGGCCGGTTGAGGTAGCCACGGGTCAGGCCGGAGCCCGCGATCGCGATCTCGCCGACCCGCCCGGGGGCCACCGGGGCGGCGTTCGGGCCCAGCACGTACACCCGGGTGCCGGGGAAAGGTCGGCCGACCAACGAGACCCGCTCCGCGCCCTCGGCGGCGGCCGCGCCGCGCACCTCGAACCAGGTGCTGTCCACGGTGGCCTCGGCCAGGCCGTAGACGTTCAGCACCCGGGTGTCCCCGCCGAGCAGCCGCTGCAGGTCCAACTGCTCGTCCAGGTACCACTTCTCGGCGCCGACGGTGAGCAGCCGCACCCCCGGCATCGCGGCGCCGCTCGCGGTCAGCAGGGCGGTGAGGCGGCGCGCGGTGCGGACGTTCAGCTCCAGGACGGTGATCCGCTCCTCCGTGACCAGCGCGGGCAGGGCGGCGAGGTCGGCGGTGCGGTCCAGGGTGAGGTTGAACGGGGTGACCACCAGCGTGGCGCCGCTGCCCAGCGCCCGCACCCAGTCGGCGGTGAAGACGTCGAACTCCAGGCTCGCCGTCTGCAGGATCCGGTCCTCGGGCGTCAGCCCGTACACCTCGCGCCAACCCGCGTACGCGGCCAGCAGGTTGCGGTGCTCGACCATCGCGCCGACGGGCAGGCCGGTGGAGCCGGAGGTGTAGAAGACGCAGGCGAGGTCGCCGGGGGCGGCCTCGGGCCGCTCGAACTCCACCTCCGGAAGGGGCAGTTCATCGAGACAGAGCAGCCGGGCCCGGCCCGCGTCCGCCAGCCGCACCCGGTGGCGCTCCTCGGTGACCACCAGGTCGGGCGCGGCGTCGGCCAGCACGTGCCGCAGCAGTGCGTCCGGCGCGGTCGGCTCCAGCGGCACGAACGCGGCGCCCGCCTTGAGCACCGCCAGCAGCGCCACGTACACCTCGGTGCCCCGGCCCAGCGCGACCGCCGCCCGGCCGCCGGGCGCCAGCCCGTGCCCGGCCAGTGCGGCGGCCAGCCGGTCCGCCCGGGCGTCCAGTTCGCCGTACGTCAGCTCGGCCTCGCCGCAGCGCACCGCCACCGTCTGCGGCGCCCGGCGGGCCTGCCGCTCGACCAGCCCGTGCAGGCTGTCGGGCCGTTCCTCGTCCGCGACCATCCACACCTCCCCCTCGTCCCCCTCGAAGTCCCCGCGAAGTCCCCCTCGAAAGGCACCATGTTCCTCCCCAACTCCCCTCGCGCAACAGGGTTCTGGAAACTGCCCGGCGCGCGGCACACGCCCTGGGGGAGAGGAGGGGCGGGTCCACCCCTCGGACGGCCGGGCTCCGCTCCCGTCGACGGTTGTACGGTGCACACGGACGATCGGCGCCGGCCGGCCGGTGCGGCGCCCCGCCCGTACCCTGCCCGGTGTAGCGAATGGGAGAGCTGCCCCATGACCACGTCCGACCCGTCCTTCGACGGCCCGCTGCTGCGCACCCAGGACGTGGACGTCGTGCGCGACGGCCGGCACCTGCTGCGCGGGATCACCCTGGAGATCCAGCCCGGCGAGCACTGGGCGCTGCTCGGACCCAACGGCGCGGGCAAGTCCACCCTGCTCGCCCTGCTCGGCGCGGTCTCCCACCCGACCCGGGGCACCGTGGACGTGCTCGGCCGCCGACTGGGCCGGGTCGACATCCGGGAGCTGCGCGCCCACCTCGGGCACGTCAACCCGCGCCACCCGCTGCGCTCGCCGCTGAGCGTGCGCGAGGTGGTGCTCACCGGGTTCACCAACACGATCGAGCCGGAGTGGCACCGCAAGCCCGCCCCCGAGGCGGTGGAGCGGGCCGAGCAGCTGATCGAGACGCTCGGCATGGCAGCGATGGCCGACGCCCCGTGGACCACCCTGTCCCAGGGCGAGCGCGGCCGGGCGCTGATCGCCCGCGCGCTGATGCCCAGCCCCCGCCTGCTGCTGCTCGACGAGCCCGCCACCGGGCTCGACCTCACCGCCCGTGAGCTGCTGCTGGACAGCCTGGACCTGCTGCGCCACCAGCACCCGGAGCTGGCGAGCGTGCTGGTCACCCACCACCTGGAGGAGCTGCCGGAGAGCACCACCCACGCCCTGCTGCTGCGCGAGGGCGAGTGCCTGGCGGCCGGGCCGGTGGACGAGGTGATGACCACCGAGCTGATCAGCGACACCTTCGGCCACCCGATCCGGATCAGCCGCCACGAGGGCCGCTGGACGGCCCGCGCGGCGACCCGTCGGGTGCCGGGGGAGCGGCGGCCGGGGAGGTAACGGTTCGGGCGGGGCAGGGGGCCGGGTATCGACGGTAAAGACTTCTTACGTAAGGTATGCCTTAGCTAAACAGGAGGCACCGGCCCGGCCGGTGCTTTACCCGGCCTTGGCACCCCCATGCCCTTTTCCGTTGGAGCCCCCATGCCCGCCCGTCGTCGTTCCACCGCAGCCGCGCTGCTCAGCCTCGCCGTGGCGACCGCCGCCCTGGCCGGCTGCGCGTCGAAGAAGGACGACAAGGCGGGCGGCTCGGACGCGGTGAAGATCAACGCCACCGACACCGCCTGCGAGGTCTCCAGGACCAGCTTCCCGGCCGGTCACGTGGTGCTGGACATCAGCAACAAGGGCTCCAAGACCACCGAGGTCTACGTCTACGCCGCCGGCGACAAGATCGTCACCGAGCGGGAGAACATCGGCCCCGGCACCAAGGCCGGCATCAACGCCGAGATCAAGGCCGGCTCGTACGAGATCGCCTGCAAGCCCGGCATGGTCGGCGACGGCATCCGCCAGAAGATCACGGTCACCGGCGAGGGCGGCAGCACCGCCCCGGCCGACCCGCGCCTGGCCGCCGCCGTGGACTCCTACCGCACGTACGCCCAGGAGCAGGCCGACCTCGCCGTCCCGGCCGTCGAGGCCTTCGCCGCCGCGATCAAGGCCGGCGACGTCGAGAAGGCCAAGTCGCTGTACGCGCCCTCGCGCACCGGCTGGGAGCGTACCGAGCCGGTCGCCGAGAGCTTCGGGGACGTCGACCCCAAGACCGACACCCGCGAGGACAAGCTGGAGCAGGGCCAGGCCTGGACCGGCTGGCACCGCCTGGAGAAGGCGCTCTGGGCCGACGCGAAGATCGGCGACGAGGAGAAGACCCTCGCCGACCAGCTGGTCGCCGACCTCAAGGACTGGCAGAAGAAGATCCCCGCGGCGGAGATCACCGCGACCAGCATGGCCAACGGCGCCAAGGAGCTGCTGGACGAGGTCGCCACCAACAAGATCACCGGCGAGGAGGACCGCTACAGCCACACCGACCTGGCGGACTTCCAGGCCAACGTCGAGGGCGCCCGGAAGGCCTACGAGCTGCTGAAGCCGGTCGCCGCCGAGAAGGACCCGGAGCTGGCCAAGACCCTGGACTCCGAGTTCACCGCCATCACCGCCCTGCTCGCCAAGTACAAGCAGGCCGACGGCACCTTCACGCCGTACGACAAGGTCACCGAGGCCGAGCGCAAGACCTTCTCCGACGCGGTCAACTCGCTGGGCGAGCCGCTGTCGAGGCTGGCCGCCGCCGTGGTCGTCAAGTAGCCGTTCGGCACCGGCAGTTCAGCAGTTTCAGCAGTTCCAGTAGTTCAGTGAGAGTGAGAAGGGCCCGCCCGCCGATGGACGCCGAGAACGAGCAGCAGAACGGCACCCCGGCCGCTGCCACCCCCGCCACCGCCAACCCGGGCGCGGTCAGCCGCCGCGCCGTCATCGGCTGGGCCGGTGCGGGCGTCGCACTCGGCGCCGCCGCGGTCGGCTCGGTGGCCGCGGCCGTCCGGCAGGACGACGACCCGGCCCCGGCGGCGAGCGCGACGGCCGCCGGGGAGGTGCCCTTCTACGGGGAGCACCAGTCCGGGATCGCCACCCCGGTCCAGGACCGGCTGCACTTCGCGGCCTTCGACGTCTCCGAGAAGGCCACCCGGGAGTCCCTGGTCAAGCTGCTCAAGGAGTGGACCAAGGCGGCCGCCGCGATGACCGGCGGCCGTGAGGTCGGCACCGGCGCCGTTCCCGGCTCGGCGGAGGCCCCGCCGGACGACACCGGCGAGGCGCTCGGCCTGCCCGCCTCCCGGCTCACCCTCACCATCGGCTTCGGGCCCAGCCTGTTCGAGAAGGACGGCATCGACCGCTTCGGCATCAAGGCCCAGCGCCCGGACGCCCTGGTCGAACTGCCCCCCTTCAAGGGCGACAAGCTCGACCCGCTGCGCAGCGGCGGCGACCTCTGCGTCCAGGCCTGCGCCGACGACCCGCAGGTCGCCGTGCACGCGATCCGCAACCTGGCCCGGATCGGCATGGGCACCGTCAACATCCGCTGGTCCCAGCTCGGCTTCGGCAAGACCTCCTCGACCACCCCGGACGAGCAGACCCCGCGCAACCTGATGGGTTTCAAGGACGGCACCCACAACATCGCGGGCACCGACGCCACCAACCTGGCCCAGCACGTCTGGGCCGGCCCCGGCGACGGCCCGGAGTGGATGACCGGCGGCTCCTACCTGGTCGCCCGCCGCATCCGGATGCACATCGAGACCTGGGACCGCGCCTCGCTCAAGGACCAGGAGGACACCTTCGGCCGCACCAAGGGCGAGGGCGCCCCGTACGGCCGCGCCAAGGAGCACGACGCCCCCGACCTCAAGGCGATGCCCGCGACCTCGCACGTCGCCCTGGCCCACCCGGACGCCAACAGCGGCCTGATGATCCTGCGCCGCGGCTTCTCCTTCACCGACGGCACCGACGGCCTCGGCCGTCTGGACGCCGGGCTGTTCTTCCTCGCCTACCAGCGCGACACCCGCAAGGCCTTCGTGCCGCTGCAGCAGCGGCTCGCGGCCTCCGACAAGCTCAACGAGTACATCCAGCACGTCGGCTCCGCCCACTTCGCCTGTCCGGCGGGCGTGCGCAAGCCGGGGGAGTGGTGGGGCCAATCGCTCTTCGGCTGATCCCCCGCCCCGTTCGAACCCCGAGGAGAGTGCCGTGTTCGGCAACTACCTGATAGGCCTGCGCGAAGGCCTCGAAGCCAGCCTGGTCGTCTGCATCCTGATCGCCTACCTGGTCAAGACCGACCGCCGGGACAAGCTGCCGCCGGTGTGGCTGGGCGTCAGCGCGGCCGTGGTGCTCTCCATGGTGTTCGGCGCGGTGCTGCAGTTCGGTTCCTCGCAGCTCACCTTCGAGGCCCAGGAGGCGCTCGGCGGCTCGCTGTCGATCATCTCGGTCGGGCTGGTGACCTGGATGGTGTTCTGGATGCGCCGCACCGCCCGGCACCTGAAGACCGAGCTGCACGGCAAGCTGGACGCGGCGATCGCGATGGGCACCACGGCCCTGGTGGTCACCTCCTTCCTGGCGGTCGGCCGCGAGGGCCTGGAGACCGCGCTGTTCATCTGGTCGGCGGTGCAGGCCACCGACGACGGCTGGAACCCGCTGATCGGCGCCGCCCTCGGCCTGCTCACCTCGGTGGTGCTCGGCTGGCTGTTCTACCGCGGCGCGCTGAAGATCAACCTGGCGAGGTTCTTCTCCTGGACCGGCGCGATGCTGGTCGTGGTCGCGGCAGGCGTGCTCGCCTACGGTGTGCACGACCTCCAGGAGGCCGGCTGGCTGCCCGGCCTGCACAGCGTGGCCTTCGACATCTCCAGCACCATCCCCAAGGACAGCTGGTACGGCACCCTGCTGAAGGGCGTGTTCAACTTCCAGCCGGACCCGACGGTGCTGCAGCTGGTGATCTGGCTGGCCTACCTGCTGCCCACGCTGGCCGTGTTCTTCAACCTGTTCGGGAACTCCGGGAACAAGGCCGGGGCGAAGCCCGTCGCCGCCAAGCCGGCCGCCTGACCCGGTAGTTCACTACACAGCTCACCGCACCGCCCCGCCCGGCCACCCCGCCGGGCGGGGCGGTGTCGTTCCCGACGCCCTAGAACACGTGGGCCTTGGCCAGGAAGAAGAACACCATCAGCAGCGCGATCCCGGCCGCCACCCACGGGCCGGCCGCGAGCCGCTGGTGGAACCCGGACGCGCCGTGGGCGCTCCCCAGGTGCGACTCGGCGGTGTCGCGGGCACTCCAGGACACCCGCCGCTGGTAGTCGCAGCTGTCGCACTCCACATAGCGTTCGTCGTTCCCGCGCGTGACGATCTTCGCCGTGTGCGTGTACCCGCTCGAGTCCGTCCCGGTGATCCAGCTCGAAATCACGACCCACCCCCGTGGTGTGACGTTGTGTCAGCTTGCACCGATCCTTGCACGCACCACCGACAAGCCGCCACCGATCGGCACCGATCGCCCAGGATCGCCCGGGATCGCCCTGGACCGGCACCGGTTCCCGGCACGGGAGGAACGACGGAGCCCCGGACGGTCGGACCGTCCGGGGCTCCAGGGGTGACGCGGGGCGGGCGGGCTACTCGCTCTTGATCGCGCCCAGGATGTCCAGCTTCGCCGCCTTGTGGGCCGGCCAGAGCGCGGCCAGCAGGCCGATCACGGCGGCCGCGAGCAGGAAGCAGGCGATCTGCACCGGCGGCACCACGGTGCTGATGCCCTTGAGGTCGTCCGCCAGCGTCCGGATCGCCGCCCAGGCGGTCAGGATGCCCAGGCCGATCCCGACCAGCCCGCCGAACAGCGCGATCAGCAGCGACTCCAGCCGGACCATCCGGCGGATGCCGAGCCGGTCCAGGCCGATCGCCCGCAGCATGCCGATCTCCCGGCGGCGCTCGAACACCGACATCGCCATGGTGTTGACCACACCGAGCACCGCGATCACCACGGACATGCCGAGCAGCCCGTACATCATGTTCAGCAGGCCGGTGACGGCCTTGCGGCTCTCCGCCTTGATGTCCTTGTCGCCCTTGACCGCGATCAGCGGGTTGCCGCCGGTGGCGTCGCGCAGCGCCTGCTTGAGCTGCTCGGTCGCGCCGTGCTCGCCCTTGACCAGGACCTTGTCCGGGCCGGAGCCGGGCTGGGCGTGCGGGGCGACCACGGCATCCGGGGCGATCACCGGGGCCAGCGCGGTGTTGGCCTCCAAGACGCCGCCGACGGTGAGCGAACCCTTGGTGCCGTCCGGGTAGGTGACGGCGAGGGTGTCGCCGAGCCGGTAGCCGGCGTGCTCGCTGCGGCTGGAACTGACCAGCAGCTTGCCCTGCTTGAGCGCGTCCGCCGAGCCTTCCTTGATCTTGACGGTGGCCAACCGGTCGATGGTCGCCGCGTCCACCGCGGTCAGGTACTCGTCGTCCTCGCCCTGGCCGACGGTGACCCGGAGGCCGCGTTCGACGCTCATCGCGCTGACCCCGGGCGTCTTGGCGATCTGGGTGGCGACCTCATCGGACAGCATCGTGCCGTTCTGCATGGCGACGGTGTAGTCGGCCTTGAGGTCGCTGTCGGTGGAGTCGTCCACGGCCTTGTTCACCGAGGCGCCGATCACGGTCAGCGAGGTGATCAGGGTGACGCCGATGGTCAGCGCCGAGGCGGTGGCGGCGGTGCGGCGCGGGTTGCGCACCGCGTTCTCCTGGGCGAGCTTGCCCGGGGTGCCGTACACGGCGCGCAGCAGCGGGGCGAGCAGTGCGATCAGCGGCCGGGACAGCAGCGGGGTCAGTACGAACACGCCGAGCAGCAGGGCGCCCGCGCCGAGGCCGACCAGCTTGACCTCCTTGCCGCTGATACCGGCGGCCAGTCCGCCCAGTCCGGCGACCGAGAACAGCAGGCCGACGGTGTTGCGGACCACCAGGCTCTTCTGGGTGGCGGGCTGCTCGACGGCGCTCATCGCCGCCACCGGGGCAATCCGGGAGGCCCGGCGGGCGGGCAGCCAGGCGGCCACCAGGGTCACCAGCACGCCGACCGCGAGCGCGATCAGGATGGTGCTGGGGGCGATCACCAGGGGGCCGTCGGGCAGGTTGAGGTCCATCGGGCCGTTGAGCAGCGCCCTGAGTCCGACGGCGATCCCGATGCCGGTCAGCAGGCCGCCGACCGAGGCGGTCAGGCCGACCAGCACGGCCTCGATCTTCACCGAGCGGGTGATCTGCCGACGGGTGGCGCCGACGGCGCGCAGCAGGGCCAGCTCCTTGGTGCGCTGGGCGACCAGCATGGAGAAGGTGTTGGCGATGATGAAGATGCCGACGAACAGGGCGATGGCGGCGAAGCTCAGCAGGAAGGTGTTCAGCATCTTGCTGCCCTGGGCGATCATCCGGTCCTGCGCGGCGGCCAGCTCGCGGCCGGTCCTGGCCTCGATGTTGTCGCCCTGGGGCAGGGCCTGCGTGACGGCGGTGAGCAGCGCGGCGTCGTCGGTGCCGGGTTTGGCCTTGACGTCCAGCGACGCGTAGCGGCCGGGGCTGAGGTAGAGGTCCTGGGCCGTGGCGCCGTCGAAGGCGGCCAGCGAGCCCCCGGCCATCACCCGCGGGTCGTTGGTGTGCAGGGTGCCGGTGAGCTTGAGCTCCATCACCGGGCCGTTGACCGCGACCCGGACGGTGTCGCCGACCTTGAAGCCGCCCTTCTCGGCGGTCCTGGTGTCCAGCGCGATCTCGGTGGCGTCCTTGGGGCCGCGGCCCTGGACCAGCGGGTAGCGCGGGTCGGTGCCGTCGGCGCCCGGCACGTAGTTGGTGCCGGTGGTGGAGAAGCCGTTGCCGATCAGCGCGCCCTTCTTGTCGGCGATGCCGGCGAAGCCGCTGACGACCCCGCGGGCGTCGGCGACGCCGGGCAGGGCGGCGATCTTCTGACGGGCGTCCTCGGTGAGGGCCGGGGCGCCGGCGCTGTGGCTGGTGCCGTGGTCGTAGCCGCGGCCGACGGCCGAGTCGTCGCTGACCGTGACGGCGATGTCGGCGTAGCTCTTGGAGTTCTGGGTCCGGAGGGCCTGGCCCACGGTGTCGGAGAAGACGAGGGTGCCGGCCACGAAGGCGGTGCCGAGCAGGACGGCGAGCATCGTCATCAGCAGTCGGCCCTTGTGGGCCAGTACGTTGCGCAGTGCGGTGCGGAACATGGGGGAGCGTCAGTCCTGGGGGTACTCGGGGATCGGTGGGCTCGGACGTGTGAACGGGCTCAGCTGGTGCGGCCCTTGGCGTCGAAGCGGCGCATGCGGTCCAGGACGGTGTCGGCGGTGGGGTGGTGGAGTTCGTCGACGATGCGGCCGTCGG